>CBIHOI010000084.1:0-9182 GCA_966211925.1 uncultured Hyphomicrobiales bacterium
TTCGACTTGTCCAGCGCCTTCAGGATGGCGTTGGTCATGTCGGTGGTGCCGACCTTGGTCATGCCGGGCTGCATGATGTCGCCGGTGCGGTAGCCTTCGGCCAGCACGGCATCCACAGCCTTCTCCAGACGCGCCGCTTCGTCCTTCAGGCCGAAGGAATAGCGCAGGCACATGGCGAAGGAGAGGATGGACGCGATCGGATTGGCCAGACCCTGGCCGGCGATGTCCGGCGCGCTGCCATGGATCGGTTCATACAGCGCCGACGGCAAACCATTGGTCTTCTTGTCGCCCAGCGAGGCGCTGGGCAGCATGCCGATGGAGCCGGTGAGCTGCGCCGCCTCGTCTGACAGCACGTCGCCGAACAGGTTGTCGGTCACCAGCACGTCGAACTGCTTGGGATTGCGCACCAACTGCATGGCGGCGTTGTCGGCCAGGATGTGGTGCAGTTCCACATCGGCGAATTCGCGCTTGTGCAGTTCGGTGACGACTTCCTTCCACAACACACCGGTGACCATGACATTGGACTTTTCGGCGCTGTGCACCTTGTTGCCGCGCAGGCGCGCCATTTCGAAGGCGACGCGGCAGACCCGCTCGATCTCGCTGGTGGTATAGACGCCGGTATCGACGGCGCGCTTCTGGCCGTCGGCCAGCGTGGTGGTTTCCTTGGGCTCGCCGAAATAGACGCCGCCCATCAGTTCGCGCACGATCAGGATATCGAGGCCCGAAACGATTTCCGGCTTCAGGGTGGAAGCATCCTTCAGCGCATCGAAGCACAGTGCCGGGCGCAGGTTGGCGTACACGCCCATGTCCTTGCGGACACGCAGCAGGCCGCGTTCGGCGCGCTGGGCAAACGGCAGGCCATCCCACTTGGGACCGCCCACCGAGCCCATCAGCACGGCATCGGCGGCGATGGCCTTGACGAAGGTTTCATCCGGATCGGGACGCCCGGTGGCATCGATCGCGGCGCCGCCCAGCAGCGCTTCCTCGGTCTTGTACGGCAGGCCCTTCTGACCATACCAGCCGACCACGCGCATGGTGGCGTCCAGCACTTCGGGACCGATGCCATCACCCGGCAACAGGAGGAGCTTGTACTCGTTCATCGTTTTTTCCTTGGTCGCTCCGGCTCGCGCCTACGCTCCTAGATCCAGGGCGTTTGGGTTTTCTGCTGCGTCTCATAGGACGCGATCTTGTCTTCGGCGCGCATGGTCAGGCCGATATCGTCCCAGCCATTCAGCAGGCACTGCTTGCGGAAGGCATCCACTTCGAAATGCACGGTGCCGCCATCGGGGCCCTTGATCTCCTGCTTCTCCAGGTCGATGGAGATGATGGCGTTGGAGCCGCGGCTGGCATCGTCCATCAGCTTGTCCACGATCTCCTGCGGCAGCTTGATGGGCAGGATGCCGTTCTTGAAACAGTTGCCATAGAAGATGTCGGCGAAGCTGGGTGCGATGACGCAGCGAATGCCGAAATCCAGCAGCGCCCAGGGCGCGTGCTCGCGGCTGGAACCGCAGCCGAAATTGTCGCCCGCCACCAGGATTACCGCCTTGCGATAAGCCGGCTTGTTCAGCACGAAGTCCGGCTTCTCGCTGCCGTCAGGGTTGAAGCGCATCTCGTCGAACAGCGCCTTGCCCAGCCCGGTGCGCTGGATGGTCTTCAGATACTGTTTGGGAATGATCATGTCGGTATCGACATTGATCATGTTGAGGGGAGCTGCGACCCCTTCGAGCTTGATGAATGGTTCCATGGCGGCGGGACCATAGCCAATTTGCCGGAAAAGTGAAGCCGACAAAAAACCCCGCTGACGCGGGGCTTTAAGTCAAACCACGGGGCTGGTCGCATCCGGCGCCAGCTTGCGGCCGGCATCAATCCGGGTGAACAGGATGGCGCCCACCACGGCCAGGGCGCTGACCACATAGAAGGCTTCGTTCCAGCCATAATATTTCACGATATAGCCGGTGGCGCCCGCCACGATGGCGCCGCCGATATTGCCCAGGGTGTTCATCACCGCCGAGCAGGACCCGGCGAAGCTGCCGCCGATGTCCAGGGTCACGGCCCAGGCATTGCCGACCACCAGCTCCAGCCCAAACACCGCGCCACCGAACAATGCGGCGCTGAGATAGCGGTCCGGCTCCAGCACCGCCAGCGGACAGCAGATCGCGGCGATCAGGAAGCCCGTGATCGCCACGCTCTGGCGCGCGAACTTGATGCGGCCGGTGCGGTGGATGATCATGTCAGAGAACAACCCGCCGCAGATGTCGCCCACCACGCCTGCCGCCAGCGGCAGGCTGGCGAAGAAGCCCATCTCGGCCAGGGTATAGCCACGCGCGCCGTCCAGGTACTTGGGGTACCAGGCCAGGAACATGTTGATGCTGTAGCCATAGCAGAAATACATCCCCGCCAGGGTCCACATCTGGGGGCTGCTCAGGATCAGCTTCCACGGAATCGGCGGACGCTTCTTGGGAGCATGCCCCAGTGCCGCAACGATCCGGTTGCGCTCGGCTTCATTGACGCCGGCATGCTCGCTGGGCACGTCGCGATAGTACCAGTACCAGACACCCGCCCACAGGATGCCCACCGCCGCGAACAGGAAGAAGGGCGCGTGCCACGAATACAGGCCGATCAGCGTCGCCACCAGCACCGGCGTCAACGCGCCCGCCAGGCGCGAGCCGGCATGGGTGGTGCCCTGCGCGATGCCGCGCTCGCCCGGCAGCATCCAGCGGGACAGTCCGCGATTGGAAATCGGGAAGGCTCCCGCCTCGCCCATGCCGATCAGGAACAGGCAGATCATCAGCATGGTGACGGAGGTGGAAAAGCCGGTGATGAAGGTGAACACCGACCACCACACCACCACGCTGGCCAGCGCGATGCGCGGGCCGAACTTGTCGCCGAACCAGCCGCCCGGAATCTGGAACAGCGCATAGGCGATGGCGTAGCAGAACAGGACATTGCCGGCGTCGGTGATGGAGAAGCCGAACTGCTTCTGGATCACCGGCATGGCATTGGAGATCAGCACCCGGTCCAGATAGGTGATGAAATAGACCAGCACCGTCAGGCCCAGGATCTTGTGGCGTACCCGCGTGGCACTGGCAGACATGGCTATTTCCCCTGGACGCTCGCACGATGCGCGCGAGCGCTATTTCTGATCATCAAACCCGGCTTTTCCGTGACGCCCAGCTAGTAAGGCATCGCCGGCGCGTCGGTGGACTTGCCGCTGCAGGCGCTGACCGGCCGGTCGCGGCAGGTCTGCCACAGGGTCGGCACGCTGTTGCCGGCGATGAACACCGCGGCGATGGTCTGGGTGTTGCGGATATCGTCCAGCGGGTTCCTTTCCAGCACCAGCAGGTCGGCCCACTTGCCCTTCTGGATCGAGCCGATGCTCTTGTCCTGCAGCCACTCGGCATTGTCGAAGGTCGCCGACTTGATGGCGTCCATCGGACTGCGGCCGGCCATCACTTCCATCTGCATTTCCTCATGCGCATTGAAGCCGGGGAAACGGCCATTGGGGCCGCTGTCGGTGCCCATGCCGGTCTTCACGCCCGCCGCGATCATCGCCTGGTAGTTTTCCAGGGCCTGGAACAAGGTGCGGTCCATGTCCCAGAACACCTTCTTCTCATACGGCAGGCCGGGGAAGCGCGTCGGGCCCAGCACCACGGCCTTTTCACGCGCCGGACTGCGCAGCGCCTCCAGGGTGCCCGGCGTCACGCCGCGGGTGAAGAAAGGATCCTGCAGCCACGGCATGATCGCCAGGCTGTAGGCCATTTCGCGGCTGAGGGTGGGCGAGACCTGCCAGGCGCCCTTGGCCTTCATCAGGTCCAGGAATTCCTTGTCCACCGGCTTGTCGCGCACCATGTGGCCGAAACCGTCGATGCCCTGGCGCAGCAATTCCTTGGCGTCGTCCAGGTAGAAGACATGCGCCACGGCGCGCAGATGCTTCTTGTGCGCCTCGTCGATGATCGCGGCCGACACGCTGTAGGGCATCTTGACGGGGATCGTCTTGCGCTCGTCATCCATCCAGAGCTTGATGAAATCAACGCCCTTGGCAGCCTGTTCGTCCACCAGCTTGCGGCCCTCTTCCGGGGTCGAGATGGGCTGGGTCACGCCCAGAAGCCCGCCATAGCCGCCCTTGATGACGGCGCCCTGGCCGGCGCTGAACACCCGCGCCATGGTGGGGCGGCTCTTGCGCTGCTGGTTGCGCAGATTCAGCACGAAATCCTTGTCGGTGCCCAGCACCTGGACCGAGGTCACGCCATAGGCGGCATACTGCTTGAGGTCGGCATTGACGTTCTCGGGCGTGAAATATTTCTCGTCCTGGGTGACGTCGTGCATCAGGCCGATATGGACATGGCTGTCGATGATGCCGGGCATCACGAACTTGCCGGCCATGTCCTCGATTTTCGCATCCTTGGGCGCCTTCATGCCGGCGGCGGGGCCGACATAGCTGATCTTGCCGTCGGTCATCACGATGGCGGCATTGGCCAGAGGCGCGGCGCCGGTGCCGTCGATCACCGTGACATTGTTCAGCACAGTTGTTTCGGCGATAGCAGGGGCGGACAGCGCCAGCAAGGCAAAGGCAGCGGTACCAAACTTCAAGTTACGCATGTCTCAATTCCCGGTGATGCGGCACCGTCTTACGGTACGAAGCGCGGAAAAAAAAGCGCTCCAATCGACGCGCATTTACGCTGCACTGCGGTATAAGCCTCGCGACAGCGAACACGGAACTGGCATAAAAAAATGCCGCCTTCCTGTTGGAAGGCGGCACCAAATGCGCGGGTTGATCCCGCTTTGTTTTTTATGTCCCCAATGGGCGCCGCGGAAAATCGCGCAGCCCGCCGATAACTCGTTGATTTCTGCCTTTTATTTTTTGGTACGCGCTTCAGTCCCAGACTTTTTCTTGACGGCGGTCTTTGCCGCCTTGCCCGTTTCCCAGGCTCGTTGCACAAACTTTATGTCAGAGCGGGGACGAAGACAAACATTCGTGATGGTTTCACGCGCGATGGCGGCAAGCTGCGGCGCTTTTGCCACGCCGACCAAAGCCAATTATTTTGCGCTGCAAGAAAAATAAAAGAGGCTCGCGATGCGAAGCGCATTCTCACGACGCCAGATATTGGCAACCACGGGACTTGCGGCCGGTGCGGCGCTGATCCCGGACATCGCGTTCGCCGCCGATCCGCATATTGCCGCTGCCACCATTGCGGCGCGCATGTCCGCGCCCATTGTGCCCAGGACCGTGAACCGGCTCTACAATCTGAAAACAGAGATCGACCAGCCCAACGACATGCAGTTCGCCCCCAATGGCGATTTGTGGATCCTGGACCAGAAGGACCCCAACAAGGTCTTTACCATCAATCCCAGATCCGGCGCGGTGCTGGGAAGCGTCGTCACCGAATCCATCCATGGCAGCGGCATTACTTATGGTGACGGCGCCTGGTTTATCACCTCCACAAAGGTGCTGGTGGGCAAGCCCTCCACCCTCAAGGTCGATCCCAAGACCGGCGCCACCATAAAGAGGTGGGAGACGCCCGGCTGGGGCATCTATGGCGCCTATACCACCCGCATCCCCAAGCCCGGCGACCTGCCTCTGGAGTCCGGCGGCCATGGCGTCAAATGGGCCGGCCCGAATTCCAGGGGAGAGGGCCAGTACTGGATGGCCGTGCCCGCCAGCGGCAAGCTGTTCCTGATCAATGCCGAGGCCGGCACCGTGGCCCGCAGCATTCCCGCCCCCACCGTGCGCACCCATGGCATCGCGCTTGATAGCGATCACATCTGGTGCGTGGGCAGCGATGAGGCGGAAATCTACAAGCTGCGCATGTCCGACGGCGGCATCGTCGCCAGGATCGTGCTGGACAAAAAAAGTGACCCGTCCGTCCATGGACTGGACATCAGGGACGGCGTCCTGTGGTATTGCGATGCCAACACGGGCTGGATCTGCAGCCTGACATAAGAAAATACGGGGGACGAGAATGGATCGCCGCAAACTGATGACAGGCATGGCCGGCATGGCCGCCGCTTCGCTGTGGACGCCGCCTTCGGCCTTCGCGCTGGGCCTGCCCAAGGACCGGATCAAGCGCATCCGCTATTACAAGACGCCCACCGATGCGGCGGGGCGCCCCAACATCCACCAGCCCACCTTCAACCAGTCCACCAACATCGTCACTATCGAAACCGAGAGCGGCCTGATGGGCATCGGCGAAGGCGGCGAACCCAGCACCATGGAACAGTGTGCCGGTCTTCTGATCGGCCAGGACCCGTTCCGCATCCAGGATTCCTGGCAAGTGATGGAGCGCGCCTATTTCTATCCTGCCGGCCGCGAAAAGACCCATTCGCTGGGTGCGCTCGACGTGGCGCTGTGGGACTTGAAAGGGAAGGCACTGGGCGTGCCGGTCTGGCAGCTCCTGGGCGGCAAGAGCCGCGAATATGTCGAATGCTATGCCACCAGCTATCCCACCCCCAAGGGCGGCACGCTGGAAGACGCCGCGCGCGCCTGTATCGCCGAAGGCTTCCGCGCCTATCGAACAGGCGTGCGCGAGAACCAGGAATTCGACCGCTTCCGCGCCGTCGAACAGACGATCAAGGACTGTGAGCTGATCCGCAAGGGCGCGGGCAAGGACGGCGCCTGGGCGATCGACTTCCACGGCACCATGGACCCGGAAGACGCCATCACGCTCGCCACCGCGCTGGAGCCGCTGCGGCCCTTCTTCTGCGAAGACCTGATCCGCGGCGAGAATATCGACATCTACAAGACCCTGCGGCCACGCCTGCGTGTGCCGGTCGCGGTGGGCGAGATCTATGGCGTGAAGTGGGAAATCAGCCCGCTGATCGAACAGAACCTGATCGATTTCGCCCGCTGCACCGTGCCCAATGTCGGCGGCATCACCGAATACATGAAGATCGCCGCCTTGTGCGAGACCCATTATTGCGGATTGATCCCGCACTTCACCGGCCCCATCGGCGAAACCGCCCTGGTGCATTGCCTGACGGCGACAAGCGTTGTCGCACTGATGGAAATGACCTCGTCGGGCCGCAAGCCCTGGCCGTATCTGCCGGAAGCCTATGATTTCCACAACGGCAAGCTGTGGCCCAACGAACGCCCCGGCCTGGGCGTGACACTGGATACGTCCAAGCTGGAGAAGGTCGGTGACTGGACGGAGCATTATGCCCCCATCCAGATCAATCGCCGCCCGGATGGCAGCTATACCAACTGGTAATTGACGATCAGCCCGCGCTGCGGAAAGCGGCAACGCACTTCTGCGCGCGGGCGCTGATCTCTTCGTCCGTGAAGCCGGGCTTGAACAGGTCCGAGCCCAGGCCAAAGCCCGCCGCGCCGGCCTGGCGCCATTCGCTCATATTGCCCGCGCCGACGCCGCCCACGGCATAGACCGGCACGTGTTTCGGCAGCACGGCCAGCATCGCCTTCAGATGGTCGGTGCCGCCGGAGGAAGCGGGAAACAGCTTGAGATACTTCGCGCCCGCTGCGACCGCCGCGAACCCTTCGGACGGCGTGTAGAATCCCGGCATCACCGTCATGCCCCTGGCAACGCCATGCGCAATCACTTGCGGATTGGTGTTGGGGGTGACCAGCAGGGTGCCGCCGGCATCCGCCACCCGGTCCACGCTGACAGTATCCAGCACGGTGCCCGCACCCGTCAGGCAACGATCCCCGAACTGTTTGGCCAGCAGCGCGATGCTCTTGAAAGGGTCCGGCGAATTCAGCGGCACCTCGATGGCGCGAATGCCCGCTTCGAACAGCGCACCCGCCACGCCTTCAATCCGCTCCGGCGTGACGCCGCGCAGGATCGCCACCAGGGGCAGTTCGGCCAAAAGAGTATCCGCGCTCATGAAAACAATTCCGCGTGAAGTTGAACCAGGCCCGCCAGTGCGGCTGCATCGCCGTCGATCACCGTCGTGGCCACACCATAGTCCGCCAGCGCCGCACCATAAAGCGCCGCCAGCGCCGGGGTGCAGATCAGATGCACGGCGCTTTTGCCGGCCCGGGCAATGCCGCCAGCGACATCCGCGCCGACAATGAGCCCTGACAGATAGGATGCGGCATCGGCCTTTGCCATTTCGCCCGTCACCACGCGGGCGCGGACGCCGAACAGAAGATGCAGCAAATCGCGGCCAGCGTCCCGCACGGTTTTCAAACCAAGCGCGAAGGCCGCGCTTTTGACATCGACTTCGCCGCTGTCGCGCGCCAGCACGCTGTGCTTGCGCAGCAGCTCAAACAGCTCGCCCGACAGCGCGGTGTTGAAATCCAGCACGGCGCCATCTTCCACCGTCACCCACTTGGCATGGGTGCCGGGCATGCAGAAGACATGGCGGCCCTTGGCCAGCGCCGGATCCAGCCGCAGCGCCCCCAGGATCTGCACTTCCTCGCCGCGCATCACATCAGGACCCGCACATTTCAGTCCCGGCACGATGGCGATGACGCGGCCATCCTGTTCGAAGCGTAGCGCCGCACCGGCAATGGCCTGTGGCCGGGCCGGACAGGCGAGATACGGCACCTCTTTCCAGCCGATGGTGGAACCGACCATGCCGCCCAGCACCGCCGGCAGCCTGCCATGCTCGCCGTCCCAGGCCGCGACGGCAGCGGCAAAACGCGCTGCATGGTCCCCCACCGCGGCCCCCTCGCCTTCGGTCCGCGCCAGCACGGCGCCCGATGCATCGCACAGGTAAAGCCGAAGCCGGCTGGTGCCCCAGTCGCCGGCAATGAATGCTGCCTTGGTCATGGCGCCCTTCTAGCGGGTTCTGGCATGGCCGCAAGATTACAACTTATCCGCAGCCTTCCCGCCCGCTTTATAATGAGGGCCATGACGACGCCATGTGTGGACAAGGGGGGAGGGGGGCACATTTTTTGACCGAAATGGTCAAGCAAATCCGGGGAAAACGGCATCGGAAACAGCGGACAAGCCCTCGCGGGAACCAGGCGCGCCGCAACGCGGTTCTCTGTCCATGCGCGCACTGACCGAGCCCGGATGACCTTTATCGGCACCGCTGGGTGGAGCATCCCCGCCCCCTACAAGGACAGCTTTCCCGCCGCTGGTTCGCATCTGGAGCGCTATGCATCGCGGCTGAAAGGCGTGGAGATCAATTCGTCTTTCTACCGCCCCCACCGGCGCAAGACCTATGAACGCTGGGCCGCCAGCGTGCCGGCGGAGTTTCGCTTTTCGGTCAAGCTGCCGCGC
>CBIHOI010000085.1:0-9087 GCA_966211925.1 uncultured Hyphomicrobiales bacterium
GCGAGCTGCGCCTGGACATGCAGGTCAAGCTGCTGCGCGCCCTGCAGGAAGGCGAGGTTGACCCCGTCGGCTCCAAGCGTCCCGTGAAGGTGGATGTCCGCATCATCGCCGCCACCAACCGCGACCTGGGCCAGATGGCCAAGACCGGCAGCTTCCGCGAAGACCTGTATTACCGCCTGAACGTGTTCCCCGTGATGGTGCCCAGCCTGCGCGAGCGCACCGGCGACATCGCGCCGCTGGCGCGTCACTTCATCGAGCGCTTTGCGGCGGAAGAGAACAAGCCGGTCTCGGGGCTGACCCCGCAAGCCGCCAGCCTGCTGGAAAGCTTCAACTGGCCGGGCAATGTGCGCCAGCTGGAAAACACCATCTTCCGCGCAGTCGTGCTGTGCGACGGCGCCCTGCTGGATGTCTGCGACTTCCCGCAGATCGCCGCGGCGCTGGGCGTGGACACGCTGGTGCGCCAGAACAGCATGCCCGTCTCGGCGGCCCATGGCGGCGTCGCGCCGGCCCTGCCCGCGGGCTCGGCCTTCTCATTGAGCGCGACGGACGGGTCCGGCCACATCCGCAAGTTCGAGGAGCTGGAATCGGAAATCATCCGCATGGCCATCGCGCGTTATGACGGGCACATGTCCGAAGTCGCGCGCCGGCTGGGCATCGGCCGTTCGACCCTCTATCGCAAGCTCAAGGAATTCGGCCTTGAGCCGGACCTTGCGAACGAACCGATGGCCAAGGTCGCCGAAGACAATGGCGCGCCCATCCCGCAGCAGGGCATCCGCCAGGCCGGCTGATCCGCGCTCATTGGATACAGGACAATGCGGCTCCCGCACCAGTTGCGGGGGCCGCAATTTTTTCCGGCGGAATTAACACAAGCGTAATTGTGCCGCGACAATCCCGACAAGGCTTGGCCTTCATATGCGTATAAATCTGCCGGTATCGATATTGCCGACATATTTTCACGCAAGCCGCGCCATGCGCGGTGGTATTTGCCAAGCAGCGCTTCATGAACATCACACTGGATCGTGCATCGCAGGAAGCGCTGTTCCATCTGCCCGATAATGACGGGGTCTTTCCACAGCCCTTGCGGCAACATCTGGAAGCGTTGGGTGCCAGGCGGCCCGCCATTGTGCTGGCCTTTCCGCCCAAGGCGGCTGGCACCTTCCTGCGCGCTGCCGCCATCAAGGCCACCGACGGCGAACTGCTGCGCATCGTCTATGCGCAGGGCGCGCGCGATGCGCAGCTCTACCTGCCCACACTGGTTGCCTATTACCTGGGTGGCTTCTGCACCGGGCCAATGGTCACCCACATCCACATGCAAGCCTTTCCGGCCAATATCGCCTTCCTCAAGGCTTTCGGCATTCGTCCGAGCGTGATGATCCGCAGCATTCCCGACATGCTCGCCTCCTATTGGGACATGCTGGAAGCGAGCGACGATGCCCTGCAGCAGGGGATCAACTGCACCATCCCGGCGGACTTCCGCGGGCTGACCGCGGACCGCAAGGCCGACTTCCTGGTCGATGTGCTGGCCCCCTGGTATGCCGGCTATTACGCGACATGGCTGGAGCATGCGGACCGCGACGCGGATGTCAGCGTCCTGAACTATTCGGAGTTTGTCACATCGCCGGCTGTGACGCTTGAGACGGTTCTGACGCATGCCGGGGTGCCGCGCACGCTTGAAGCGTGCCAGGCAGCGATCGATGCGACATGGGCGGAACGCAGCGGCCATCGCTTCAACGAGGGCGTGGAAGGGCGCGGCCACCGGTATTTCGCCATGCACCACCTGGAGCGCATCGCCAGGCTGCTGTCCTATTATCCCGCCACCGCGGCGATGCGCGCCGACCTTATCGGTCTTTGAGGTTACAGTCCCACGCCCAGGCGCGGCTTGTTGGTGCGCACCTTGATCACGTCCTGTTCGGGCACCGCGTCGCATTCCAGCGCGATGGTGGTGACGGGCGCATCCGGCGCGGCTTCGGGCAGGCCGGTGATGTGGGTGCGGAAGCCGTCTTGCGTCACTGTCGCCATCTGGCCGGTTTTCAGCACTTTTGCCGACAGCACCTTGCAGTTCAGGCCAGAGATGGCGACATCGCCGCCCGGCCAGAAATGCACATGCATGTAGAGCACCCGGCCCTTGCGCGTGAAGGTCGCATAGTTCGATCGTTTCGGATTGCAGATATCGGCGCCATAGATGGCCGGGCCATGGCGGTGCACCCATTCACCGACTTCGGTCAGGATGCGCGCGCTTTCCGGCGGAATGCTGCCGTCGGGCTGCGGGCCGATATTGAGCAGGTAATTGCCGCCATCGCGGGCGCAGGTGAGCAGGTTGCGGATCACGGTGCGCGGGCTTTTCCAGTTGTCGTCGGCCTTCTGGTAGCCCCAGGAATCATTCAGCGTCATGCAGCTTTCCCAGGCGCGGCCATTGTCTTCCGACTTGATGGTCTGTTCGGGGGTGGTGAAATCGCCGGGCAGGTCGTTGCGGTTGTTGACGATGATGTCGGGCTGCAGGCTGAAAACCATCTGGTTCATCTTCTCGGATTCCCAGCCTTTGGCATCCAGCGGCCAATGGACGTCGTACCACAGCACGTCGATCTTGCCGTAATTGGTCATCAGTTCGCGGATCAGGCCGTGGGTGTAATCCACGAAGCGGCGCCGCGCGGCCTCGTCGGTCAGGCAGCGCGCGCCATCGGGATGATGCCAGTCCATCAGCGAATAATAGAAGCCCACGCGCAGGCCTTCGGCCCGGGCCGCCTCGACAAACTCGCGCACCAGGTCATAGCGCGGCCCTTGCTGCATGGCGTTGTAGTTGGTGAGCCTGGTGTCCCAGTTGCAGAAACCTTCATGATGCTTGGTGGTCAGCACCATGTATTTCATGCCCGCCGCCTTCGCGAGTTTCGCCCATGTGCGGGCCGAGCCTTTGGCCGGCAGGAAGCTGGTCGTGAGTTTCTGATAGTCGGCGATGGGGACCGCCTGCGTCTCCATCGCCCATTCGTGACGGCCATAGGCGGCATAGAGGCCGAAGTGAATGAACATGCCGAACCTGGCTTGGTGCCACCAGGCCAGGCGGCGCTGCTGGTCGGCAGTCGGCGCGCCGCCGGTGATATAGCCACTGCCGGGTGGCGGCGGTGTCTGGGCATGCGCGGCCTGCGATGTGGCAGCGGCGGTGATTGCGGCGCCGATCAACAGGCCGCGACGATCCATCGAGAAATCCGGCATGACATATCCTCCCAGCGGCGCCTGTGGCGCACGTTATTGAGGGGATCAGATCAGGGCAGATCGGGGACGGTCAAGCCACTTTCCGGCAGGCGGCATCCGCGCAGGGCGCTTAGCGCATGTCCATGGCGGTAAGGTACAGGTCGAGAATGGCTTCCTGTTCCTGGAAGTCGGCCTTGTCCAGCTTCCGCATGCGGATGACCTGGCGCATGATCTTGGTGTCGAAGCCGGTACCCTTGGCCTCGGCAAAGACTTCGCGGATGTCGGCGCTCAGCGCCTCGCGCTCTTCATTCAGGCGCTCGATGCGGTTGATGAAGCTCTTGAGCTGGTCTTTGGCAAAGGCGGCTTTGGACATGAACGGTACTCGGATTTTTGGAAGGCGGCGGACCCTATACCGGGCGCAGGACGCGGCGCAAACCTCTTTATTTCTGTGGGTCTTTCAAGTCCCGCAAAGCCATATCCAGTATCGGTTTCAGCTTGATCGCAAAGTCTTGTGCTGCCGTATCGGTACCGATCAGATCCTGCCTTATTTCGATCAGCACATGGGGCAGGCCACGGCGGATGCCATGGACGTTCAGCGTGTCGCCATCCAGGGCGCCGTGATAGGGCTCGTTGTCGCCCACAACAAATCCCGCCTGTTCCAGCCGCGCCATCAGGGGCGCCGCCAGCCGCGCGTCGCTGTCGTACAGCACGCCGACTTCCCAAGGGCGCGGCACGCCTTTCCAGCTTGGCGTGAAGCTGTGCATCGAGATGATCACCGCGCCCTGTCCGATGCGGTCCAGTTCGCGCGTGACGGCGGCGTGATAGGGCGTGTGCCACAAGGCGATGCGGCGCGCGACTTCGGCTTCGCCTGCGTGCCGGTTGCCCGGAATGATGCTGCCGTCCGACAGCTTCATCACAATGGTGGGATCGTCGGCGCCGCGGTTGAGGTCGATCAGCAGACGCGACCAGGCGCCCAGCAGCGCCGGCGCGCCATAGGCGGCCGCCAGGGTCCGGGTCACCATGGCCGCGCCAATGTCATGGGCGATGTGGGTGGAAAACAGCGCCGGTGCGAGGCCCAGGCTGCCCATGTCCGGCGGCAGGGCGTTGGAGGCATGGTCGCAGAGAAACAGCAGGCGGCCGGACCCTGGAACGGCGTCAAAAGCATTTTCCGTCATGACGCCACGGTATAGATTCGCCGGGCGTTGACCACCAGACCGTTTCGGTTCAAACCGGGATACCAATGCGCCGCAAGACCTTGATCCTGGCTATGACGGTGGCTTGCATGGCGTTTTCCGCGCCGGCCTGGGCCGCCTTCAATGTCTGCAACCGGTCGAATTTGCCGACCCGGGTGGCGATAGGCCGGTTTGACGGCACCAACTGGACCTCTGAAGGCTGGTGGACGGTGCGGCCCAAGACCTGTTCGGCGATCCTGACGGGGCCTTTGCAGGGACGCTTCTATTATCTCTATGCCAGCGACGGCGCCGCCGGGACCTGGGAGGGCAAGACCCATTTCTGCGTCTCGCCCGACAAGCGCTTCCAGGCCGTGGGCCGGGGCAACTGTGCCAAACGCGGCTATGACCGGCGCGGATTCTTTGAAGTCGATACGGGCAAGAAGCCCGACTGGACCCAGTCACTTTCCAATTAGCTCTCTTCTAGATCGGACGTTCCATGCGCCGCCGCCGCAAGACCAAAATCCTCGCCACCCTGGGCCCTGCTTCCAACACGTCCGCGAAAATGCGCGAACTGTTCGATGCGGGCGTGGACGTCTTTCGCATCAACATGAGCCACACCAACCACGAGATGCTGAAGCAGATGGTCGCCGCGCTGCGCGCTCTGGCTGACGAGGTGGGGCGCCCCATCGGCATCCTGTGCGACCTGCAAGGCCCCAAGATCCGGCTGGGCCGGCTGAACGGGGGGCCGCGCATGCTGGTGGAAGGCGAACGCATCCGCCTGGTGCTGGGCGAAAACAGCGAGACGCCTGCGGACGTGCCGATCCCGCATCCGGAAATCTTCCAGGCCATTAAACAAAAGCACGCGCTTCTGATCGACGACGGCAAGGTGCGGCTGCGCCTGCTGCGCAAGGCGGACACCTTTGCCGAAGCCATCGTGGAAGTGGCGGGCGAGATCAAGGATCGCAAGGGCGTCAACATGCCCGACACCCTGCTGCCCATGTCGGCGATGACGCCCAAGGACCGCGCCGACCTGGATGCGGCGCTGGAGCTGGGCGTGGACTGGATCGCGCTGAGCTTCGTGCAGCGCCCCGAAGACGTGGCCGAACTGAAGAAGATCGTGCAGGGCCGCGCCGGCGTGCTGGCCAAGATCGAAAAGCCCAAGGCGCTGGACAGCCTGGACGCCATCCTGGAACTGGCCGATGCCCTGATGGTGGCGCGCGGCGATCTGGGCGTGGAAATGCCGCTGGAACGCGTGCCGGGCCTGCAGAAAAAGATCATTCGCGCCGCCCGCAAGTCCGGCAAGCCGGTGGTGGTGGCGACCCAGATGCTGGAATCCATGATCACCTCGCCCGTGCCCACCCGCGCCGAAGTCGGCGACGTGGCGCAGGCGGTGTTCGAAGGCGCCGATGCGGTGATGCTGTCGGCGGAATCGGCGTCGGGTTCATATCCGGTGGAAGCGGTGCAGATGATGGACCGTATCGCCATGTCGGTGGAGGATGATCCGCTGTATCACTCCATCATCGAGGCGCAGCGCAGTGCGCCCGAACGCACCACGCCGGATGCCATCATGGCCGCGGTGCATGAAGTGACCGAGACGATCGAGGCAAAGGCGATCATCTGCTGGACCAAGTCGGGACTGACGGCCATGCGGGCGGCGCGCGAACGCAGCCATGCGCCCATCATCGCGCCGACCCCCGACCTGGCCACAACGCGGCGGCTGTGCCTGGTGTGGGGCACCCACAGCGTGTTGACCGAGGACATTCGCGACTTTGACGACATGGTGAAGCGCGCCGCGCAGATCGCCCGCCAGGAAGGATTTGCCCAGGCCGGCGAGCGCATCGTGATCACGGCCGGCGTGCCCCTGGGCACCACCGGCGCCACCAACATGCTGCGGGTGGCATTCGTGGAAGACGAGAAGTAGCTCCTCCGGCCTTCGCTGGCTCAAGAGCCGGCCATGGCCGCCTCCCCGTCAAAAGGCTAGCTCGTCAGGTCACAGCTCGGCATGTCGAAGCTGGCCGCCACGCGGCTGGACGTGTAGGCGAAGTTGATCGGCAGATAGATGTATTTCTGGCTGTGCGCGTCATGCGACACGATGCGATAGGGATCGCTTTGCGGCGATGGCTTGCCGTTCACCGTGGCGACATTGATGGTCAGCAGATCGCCCTTCAACGTCCAGGTGCCGGCCTGGAACTGATCCACCGGCTTGCCCTTGCGGCACCAGCGGTGATGGGCGCGAAACTGGCCGTCGGCGCCCATGGTATCGAGGAACATCTCGCTGCGATCGCCGGGTTGGCCGGTGCCGAACCAGGTGCCAACAATCCAAGAGGGCAGCCAAGAAGGTGCAGCGTTCGCAGGCAGCGCCATCAGCAGCAGGGCCGCCACCACCGACCGCATGCCTAGATATCCTGGCCTTCAACGCTGCGGGTGAGCTCGCGCACCTTGCGGATCGCGCCTTCAAGTTGCGGGTCCAGCGCCAGCGCCTGGCGATACAGTTTCAGCGCCGCTTTCTTGTCGCCATAGTCCTGCAGCATGTCGCCCAGCTCGGTGAGGGCGTTGAAATTGCGCGGGTTGAGCAAGACCACCTTCTGCAGGGAAACCAGCGCGGCGGTGTCGTCTTCCGCCGCCTGCTCCAGCGCGGCGCGGACATGCCAGCCTTCGGAGAAGTTCGGCGCGATGTTGGTGATGGCTTCGGCCAGCTTGCGGGCGGTCTTGGTATCGGACCCGGCCTGGGCCGCGGTGGCGCGGGCCATCAACAGGTCAATGGACGGGCTGCCGGAAACACGAAAATGCGCCTCGATCTTCTGTTCGATGGGATGGGCATCTTCGGCGCTTTCCGCCTTGGCGAGCTGGGCGAAGAGTTCGTTCAGGCTGGGCGCCCGGACGGGCGCGGCAGGCTTGGTCTGAGATTTTGCCGGGGGGTTGGCAGCGGGCTTGCCGGGCGGCGCGGCAAAGGCGGCACCCGAAAGCAGCAACAAAGACAGGACAAAAGCTGCGCGCATGCGGCCAGCTTAGTGCGGGATTGCGGCCAATTCCAGATTGGCGGGATTTATGCCGCTCTCCGCCCAGTCCAGCAGTTCCGCCAGGTGCAGGATGGGCTGGGTCAGCCCCTGCCCGGCCGCCAGATGCTGCAGGCAGCCGATATTGCCGCTGACCAGAACGTCGGGCGTGGCGGCTGCAATGTTCCCCAGCTTGCGCTGGCGCAGCTGGCTGGAAAGTTCCGGCTGCAGGATGGAATAGGTGCCGGCAGAACCGCAGCACAGATGCGATTCCGCGAAGGGCGTGACGATGAAGCCGGCGGCTTCCAGCATCGCCTCGCCCGTGCCATTCAGCTTGAGGCTGTTTTGCAGGGAACAGGCAGGATGATAGGCGACGCGCAGGGCGCGCGGGGGCGTCACGGTCATGGGTTCGCACAATTCGGCGAAGTCGCGGGCGGCGGCGGCGAACTTCGCCGCGCGGGGTTCCCACACCGGATCGCCGGCGAACTGGTGGGCGTAGTCTTTCAACTGGGCGCTGCAGCCGGTGGCGGTGATCAGGACACCGTCATACTGGCCCTGTTCATAGGCGATGATCGCCTTCTTGGCCCATTCGCGGCTGTCATGCTCGCGGCCCATGTGATGGGGTAGCGCGCCGCAGCAGCCCGACCCTTCCAAGGCGATGAGTTCAATGCCGCGCCGTGCCAGCACCCGGCCCACCGCGCCGTCGATCTGCGGCGCCAGCGCGCCCTGCACACAGCCGGGCATGATGGCGATGCGCTGCTTGACGACAGCCGGCTTGGGAAAATGCGTGGGCTCGGGGCCTTGCGGCCTGGCGGCGGCCCCAATCTGCGCCATGGCGCCGAGGCGCCCCGGCAGGATCGCGGCGATGGGCGCACCAATCTTGGCGAACAGCAGGCCGACGCGCACCAGCGCGGGACGGGTCATCACCTTGGCGATGGTCCAGCGCAGGATGCGCTCGCCCAGCGGGCGCTGGTAGTGCTCCTGGATATGACTGCGGGCCTGGTCCACCAGCCGCTGATAGTTGACGCTGGAGGGACAGGCGGTCTTGCAATTGAGACAGGACAGGCAGCGATCGATGTGATGCACCTGTTCCTTTGTCGGCGCACCACCCTTTTCCAGCATGTCCTTCATCAAGACGATGCGGCCGCGCGGACTGTCACGCTCGTCGCCCAGCAAGACATAGGTCGGGCAGGTTGCAGTGCAGATGCCGCAATGGACGCAGGAGCGCACGGCTTTGGCGGCAGGGCCCACCTGCGGATCTGCGATCTGTTCCGGCGTGAAGGCGTATTTCATAGGCGGCCCGGATTGAAGAGGGACAGCGGATCGAAGGCGGCTTTCACGGCGCGGCTCAGCGCCGCCAGGGCCGGCGGCTGCGCCGCGTAAAGACCGTGGGCGGCGCGCGATTCAGCGGACGCCCGCAACAGCATGGCCTGCCCCTGCACCGAAGCGGCGAGGCTGCGGATGCGCAGCGCATCGGCGGACGGCGCGGCCAGCCAGATCAGGCCGCCGGCGAGATCGCCCAGCCAGTGGGTGGCACCGAGCTCGCGCGCAATGCGGGGAGCATCGGATTGCGGGATCATCACCCGCCAGACGTCGCCCGCGATATCGGCAAATATTTCGCCGTTGCCGATGCGGTCGAACAGACCCAGCCCGTCTTCCAGCCGGTGCATGGCATTGCCCAGCAGGCCATGGGCCAGCGCGACCTTTTCTTCCAGCGGCTGGGCAGCGCCTTC
>CBIHOI010000086.1:0-8871 GCA_966211925.1 uncultured Hyphomicrobiales bacterium
TGCCTATCTGGCCATTCCGCGCCGTCTTGTTGATGGCGCCAAGCGCGATTAGCCTCGCCGCAACGACAAATCCAAGGGGTCGGTTATGTTTGAAGAATTCAAGAAGTTCGCCATGCGCGGCAATGTGCTGGACCTGGCGGTCGGTGTGATCATCGGTGCGTCCTTCACCGGCATCGTCACCTCGCTGGTCAATGACATCATAATGCCGCCGATCGGGCTGGCGCTGGGCGGGGTGGATTTCTCCAACTTCTTCTTCGTGCTGAAGGGCGCCCCGGCCGAGACGTTGGCCGCCGCCAAGGCCGCCAAGGACGTCACCATCAATTACGGCCTCTTCGTCAATGCCATCATCAATTTCCTGATCGTGGCCTTTGTCCTGTTCCTGATGATCCGCCAGATGAACAAGCTGGTCGCCCCGCCGCCCGCCGCCGCGGCCGAGCCGCCGCCGCCGTCGGAAGAAATCCTGCTGCTGCGCGAAATCCGCGACAGCCTCAGGAAGTGAAGCGGCTGGTTATCCTGCTGGCCCTGCTGGCCGCACCGGCACGTGCGGCTGAGGATCCGGCGTCCGCGGCGAACGCCTTCTATGCCGTTTATGCTGCGCAGCATGCGCAGGGCGGCGGCATTCCCGACGCCACCGGCCGGCTGCGCTACAGCGCGGTGCTGACGCCGCGCCTGAACAAGCAGATCACCGATGCCGCCGCCGCCCAGGCGCGGCTGTCGGCGAGGGTGAAGAACGCCGTGCCGCCCATGCTGGAAGGCGACATCTTCACCTCGCTGTTCGAAGGTGCCACGGCCTGGAAGGTCGGCGCCTGCACCGTGTCGGGCCAGGTGGCCCGCTGCCCGGTGGCGCTGACCCATGACGTTGCGCCCGCGCCCGGCCGCAAACCGGAAAAGCCCGCGCACTGGAATGATGTTCTGGTGCTGGCCAATACGCCCGCCGGCTGGAAGGTGGATGACGTGGCCTATGACGCGGGCTTTGCCTTCGGCAATACCGGCAAACTCAGCGACATGCTGGCGATGGTGGTGGCCACCAATCCTTGATCGCGCCGCCCTCGTAACTATTTGCCTGATCTGACGTACTGAAGGGCAAGGAAAGGAAAATTCTCATGTCCGATACAAAAGCCCGCGAACTGACCCCCGAACAGCGCCGTGTCCTGCTGGAGCGCGGTACCGAGCGTCCCGGCTCCAGCCCGCTGAACTATGAAAAGCGCCCCGGCGAGTTCCAGTGCGCCGGCTGCGGCGCCGAACTGTTCGATGCCAAGACCAAGTATGAAAGCGGCAGCGGCTGGCCCAGCTTCTATGACACCCTGCCGGGCGCGGTCACGACCACGACCGACACCAGCCATGGCATGGTGCGAACCGAGTTCAACTGCGCCAGGTGCGGCGGGCATCTGGGCCATGTCTTCAATGACGGCCCCCAGCCCACCGGCTTGCGCTATTGCACCAATGGCTGCGCGCTGGATTTCAAGCCGGACGAAAAGTAACCGCTGCCAACCGGGCAAAGAAAAAGGCCGCGTCCCGAAAGGTGACGCGGCCTTTGTTTTTCCGGGTGCGTTGCTTCAGGGCTCGAAGGTATCGCGCGAGCGACCGGCCGCCGCCGCTTCGGCGTCGCGCAGGGCATCGCCCTCGGGGCCTTCCAGCGCCGCTTCGGCAGCCTTGCCCAGACCGGGGATGGCGGCCTTGTTGCGCTTGACGAAGCTGGCCTGGTCGGCATCGAACTTGGCGGACGCGGCATAGTCGCCTTCGCCCACGACCTGCTTCTTCTTCACGGCCTTTTTCTTGGCAGGCGCCTTCCGGGCGGCGGCCTTGACCGTCTTCTTCACGGATTTCTTTGCGGCTTTTTTCTTGGCGGTCGCTTTCTTCTTTGCGCCCGGCTTCTTTGCGACCGGCTTCGCCTTCCTGGCGGAGGCTTTTTTCTTGACGGACTTTTTGACGGATTTTTTGGCGGAGGCCTTTTTCTTCTTGGCGGCCTTCTTCGCCTTCTTCTTTGCTGCCATGTCATTCACTCCATGGTGATGTGGAACGCAAAAACACTACGCGCACTTGCGCCAATGTGCGAGAGCGTTGATCGTTCCGAAATCGGATTTTGTTTGTGACAGCATGCTAGGCCATGGCGAGGCGTTCCATCAGCCATGATGCGGCCGGCCCCGGCGGCGTGTCGCTGCGATACACAGTATGCAGCGGATAGGTGAAGTCGCCCGGCATCTCGATGTCCAGCGCCACCAGCCGCCCGCGCTTGAGATCGTCGCTCACCATCGGCTTGGGCATGTTGCCCCAACCCATCCCGGCCAGCAGCAGCGCATGCTTGGCACCCAGGTCGGCAAGCCGCCAGCTCTTCACCGACAAGACGCCGAAGTCGCGCCCCGCCGTCAGTTGCGAACGGTCGGTCAGGACAAGCTGGATATGATCGCGCGTCGCCGCCGCGTTCAGGGGCGCGGGCAGCTGCGCCAGGGGATGGCCGGGCGCCGCCACCGTCACCAGCTTAACCGATCCGGCAGGACCGCGGGTGAGAAGATCGTTTGATACTTCCAATGGCCCGCTCACCCCGAACACGGCCTGGCCACTCATCACCATCTGGGTCACCGCGCCCAGCGCCTCGACGCTCAGGCGCAGGGCGACGGTGGGAAATTTGCGGCTGAACTCGTCCAGCGCCTTCACCAGCTTTTTTGCCGGCAGCATCACATCCACCACCAGCGAGACTTCCGCTTCCAGTCCCGAAGTCAGTCCGCGTGCCTTGGCCAAGAGTCCGTCCAGCGCAAAGGCGATGCCGCGCGTATCCGACAGGATGGCGCGGCCCGCATCGGTCAGTTCGGGCTTCCTGGCTCCGGCGCGCACGAACAGGGTGACGCCAAGCTGGCTCTCAAGATTTGCGATGGCATAGCTGATGACCGAGGTGGCCCGGCCCAGGCGCCTGGCGGCGGCGGCGAAGCTGCCCGTCTCCACAATGGCCAGGAAGACGGCAATCTGGTCCAGGGTGGGGGCGCGTGGGTCCAATGTTCTACTTTCTCGAACAATCGGATCGAAATTATCCCGGTTTTCAGAACAAGGCCAGACGCCTATCTCTCCCGTGAGATTTCATCACGGAGACTTTCATGGCTTCCCCCAAAATCCTGATCCCCTTCTATTCGCGCAGCGGCACCGTCGCCCGCCTGGCCGAAGGCATTGCCGAAGGCGCCCGCGCCGAAGGCGCCGAAGTGCGCCTGCGCCGCGCCCGCGAGGTCATTCCGGACGACATGATGGCCGCGGTCCCCGGCTGGAAGGAAAGCGCCGACGCCCTGAATGGCCAGTACGAAGCCCCCACCGCCGATGACGCGGTCTGGGCGGACGGCATCATCTTCGGCACCCCCACCCGCTTCGGTTCGGTGAGCTCCGAGCTCAAGGCCTATATCGACAGTCTTGGCGGCCTGTGGGCCACCGGCGCGCTGGTCGGCAAGGCGGGTTCGGCATTTGCTGCTTCGTCCCAGCCCCATGGCGGCAATGAGATCACCACCTTGTCGCTCTATCCGATCCTGGCCCATCTGGGCCTGATCATCGTGCCCACCGGCTATGCCGATGGCGTGATGTTCGCCGGCGCCGGCTCGCCCTATGGCGCATCCGTCATCTCCGGCCATCCGCCGGCCGGCCCGGTCGACGCCGAACTGGCGGTGGCCCGCTTCCAGGGCAAGCGCGTGGCGCAAATTGCGAAGAAGCTGATCGCCGCCTAGCATTGGCCGATGGCCGAACTCTATCTTGAAGACTTCGCGGTCGGGCAGCGCTTCACCAGCGCTGCCCACACGCTGGACGCCGCCCAGATCAAGGCCTTCGCGGGCCAGTTCGATCCGCAGCCTTTTCACCTCGATGAAGCGGCGGCGGAGAACACCTTCTTTCATGGGCTGGCCGCCAGCGGCTGGCACACCGCGTCCATCACCATGTCGCTGCTGGTGAAGAGCGGAATGCCGATCGCGGGCGGGCTTATAGGTGCGGGTGGCGAGCTGACATGGCCGCGCCCCACACGCCCCGGCGATACCCTGACAGTGGAAAGCGAAATCCTGGCGGTGACGCCATCACGCTCGCGCCCCGAACGCGGCATGATCACGGTCCGCAGCATCACCCGCAATCAGAAGGGCGAAGCGGTGCAGGACATGACCACGCGGATGCTGGTGTGGAAGAAGCCGGCCTAGATCAGCCGCGCCGCGCCGCTTTCCGCCGCGTGGCGCAGGCGGGAATCTTCCAGGTCCATTTCGCGTTCGATGCGGCGGCGGGCCTCGTCGCCGATCTCGCCGCGGCAATAAAGGTCGGCGATGCTTTTGCGTTCCGCCTCCAGGAAGCGCAGTTGCAGCGCCGATGAGCTGAGTGCCGTCAGGCCCTCGGAAATATCCTGGCAGGCGGCGACGAAATAGGCGCGGCGGTCTTCGTGCCGCCGCCGCAGCGCCGCCACCGTCTCGGGAGAGGAGGCGGCGCCTTCCAGCTGGTCCAGCCGCGCCAGCGCCGCGTCGATGCTTTTCACCCGCGCCGCGACCTCTTTCAGCTTGGCCTCCTGCGCCTCGCGCTCGCCGTCCCGTGTCTGGCCCATCACCCGGATTACCCAGGAAAAGCTCAGCCCCTGGCCCACCAGCGTCACCAGGATCACCACAAAGGTCACCAGCAACAGCAGGTCGCGCTCGGGGAAGGGCGCGCCATTCGCGATGAAGGGTATCGACAGCGCCGCCGCCAGCGACACCACGCCGCGAATGCCGGTAAAGGCGACCACAAAGACGCTGCGCCACGGCGGGCCGGGATGTTTCGCGCGATAGGCCGGCGAAATCTGGCGCGGCAGGTAGGTGACCGTGAAAACCCAGAAGAAGCGCACAATGATGATGGCAGCGCAGGTCGCTGCCGATGCGATCAGCACCCGGCTCCAGTCGCCCGGATGCAGCCGCTCGACCACCATGCGCGCCTGCAAGCCGGTGAGCAGGAAGACCACGCCTTCGATCAGGTAAACCACCAAGTCCCAGACGAAGAAGCCCTGCAGCCGTGTCGCCGGCGAGATGAAGCGCGGACCGTTCCAGCTGACAAACAAGCCGCAAGTGACGGTGGCCAGCACGCCCGAACCACCCAGCGCTTCGGGCACCCAGAAGGCAGCAAAGGGCGTCAGCAGCGAAATCACCATCTCGACGCGCGTGTCCGCCGCCCAGCGACGCAGCGCCAGCGAGGCCCAGCCCACGCCAAGACCCCAGGCGATCTCGCCCGTCACGATGACCAGGAACTCGCCCACCGCGGTCGGCAGCGAAAATGCTTCGCCGCCCAGGACGGCCGCAACGGCAAAGGAAAACAGAATCAGGGCAGTGGCGTCATTCACCAGCCCTTCGCCTTCCAGGATGGTGAGAATGCGGGTCGGCACGGCATGGCGGCGCGCGATCGCCATGGGCGCCACAGCATCGGGCGGCGAGACCACCGCGCCCAGCACGAATCCAACCGCCAGCGGCAGGCCGAGCAGCCAGTGCATCACCCCCGCAACCACGGCGGCGGTGAATACCACGCAGCCCACCGCCAATTGCAGGATGGCGCGCAGGTCGGCCTTGAAGCCGCGCCAGCTCATGCCGACGCCGGAGGAATAAAGTAAAGGCGGCAGCAGCAGGCTGAGCACCAGGTCGGGCCGCAACGCCACCTGCGGCATGAAGGGCGTGAAGCCCAGCGCCAGGCCCACCAGCACCAGCACGATGGAAAAGGCGATGTGCAGGCGGCGCGCGGCAAGCGCGCTGGCCGCCGTGATGGCGACCAGGCCAAAGGCAATGGGAAGTTCGGGCATCAGCATGGCGGCACTATTGCGCCCGCGGGCTCAGGCCGCAACGTCGCTTTGCTGCTCCGACGGCGTCTTTTGACGCCGGAAGGGATGGATCATCTGCAGGTCGAAGCGCTGGGGCATTGGCTCGTCGGTGCCGTACTTCGCCGGCATGCGCGCCGGCATGTAGAGGCTGCGGCCGATCCAGTCCAGGAAAGCGAGCTGGCCGGCGAAATTCTTGTCGAAGGCTGCGGGCTCGTTGGCGTGATGCCAGTGATGGAATTGCGGCGAGGCGAAAATCCATTTCAGCGGGCCGATCGAGATGCGGCTGTTGGAATGGATGGCCAGCGACTGCCACTTGTAGAGCAGCACATAGATCGCCACCGACGCGTCGGAGAACCCCAGCAGGATCACCGGCAGCATGGATGCGGACTTGGTGAGGATCTGGTCCAGCGGATGCACCCGGTAGGCGGCCAGCCAGTCCAGCTCCTCGATCGAGTGATGCACGGCATGGAAGCGCCACAGGAAGGGCACGGCATGGAAAGTGCGGTGCGCCAGATAAAATCCGATATCGGCAACCAGCACCGCCTCGGCGGCCTGCAGCCAGACAGGCTGGCCGCGCACGGCCGCAACGAACCCCGCCGGCATCCAGCTCTGCGCGGCGCGCGCAAACAGGAAGCTGAAGAACACGACGCCAAAGGTGATGGGAATGATGTTGAAAACCAGGAAGGCCGCGTCATTCAGCCAGTGATGGCGCAGCAGCTTCTGATCCCGATGGAGCGGCAGCAGCCGTTCCAGCGGGATGAAGATCAGCGCGATGATCGCAATGGCGACGAAATCGATCGGACCCAGCATGGGGCCATTTTAAAGGTGGCGGGATTAACAAAAAAGAGCGGGGGCCGGCCATGCCCTGCGTAAGTTTCTGTTTACCGGGGGAACCGCGGTTGCGGCACTGTTTGGCGCCGCGCCGCCCTAACGTCGCTCACGCGCGGGCGGCTTGGCATTTCCTTTGCGCTTCGCGCAAAAGAAATGGCGCACCCGAAGGGATTCGAACCCCTGGCCTCTGCCTTCGGAGGGCAGCGCTCTATCCAGCTGAGCTACGGGTGCCTGTATTGCCGGTCGCGGCGGGTATAGCCCACGCCCCGGCGGCTGGAAAGCCTGCCGAAACCGGCCTTCACCGAGGCCGCGGCCGCGCCGGAACCCGTCAGCCTAGAGCCAGGTCGCGACGCCGCCATGGCCCGAGCAGGTGCCGCTGCGGTTCTTGTAGGTGACGGTCTTGCCATCCTTGCACTTGGCCGAGCCGCCGCCGGCAGGGGCCGCCATCTTCATGGCGGGCTCAGCCTTGGCGGGCTTCATCGCCATCGTCATTGCAGGGGCGGGCGCAGGCTTGGCGCCGGCCTTCATGCAGGTGCCCATGTAATCGGTATATTTGGTCTTCTTCTTGTCGGCGTCGGACATCGTCTTCCAGCTTGCGGCGCAGGTCTTCATGCCGGACTGCTGGGCGGTATCGGCGGCAAAGGCGGGCAGGGACGCACCCAGCGCCACGGCCAGGACGATCATCAGATTGGTACGCATGCAACACCCCTTTGATAGGTTGAACCCCGTCCAAGTATCCAAGCGGCAGCGTTCGGACGCAAGGCGATGTGCGATCCTTCACAAAAGATTCGCCTCACGCCCCCGCAAGCAGGGCCTGGATCCGCGCAGCCGCTGCCGCATCCGGCGGCGCTTGTGCGATCGTGACGGAAGCGTCAGCCAGGGCCCGGGTCACCGGCGAGGCGTCGCCAAGAACAAGGACGGATATCTGCGCCACCTTGGACAGGTCTTCCGTCACCACCGCGCGCAGCATGGCGGCGGACCAGGCGGGATCGGGCACCGCGCCGGCAAAAGCCGCCGGGTCCAGGGCATGCACCAGCACCAGCCGCGCATCCGGCGGCGGTGCCACATCGTCCTGCAGCAAGGTGGTCAGCAGCCGCGATCCGGCTGCGTCGCTGGTCACCACCAGCAGGGCCTTCAAGGCGTGGCGCGGGCCCAGGGCGACACTGTCCATGAACAGCGGCTTGCCGTCGGCGCCCCGCGCCGGATGCACCCGCGCGATGGCGTCCAGGCCGCGTGCCTCGCAGGCGGCGATGAAGGCGCGGCGCAGGCTGCGATAGTCGTTGCACTGGGGCGTCATGGCCTTAGTCTAGCGCCATGTCGGCATTCGGTGAACTGGAAGGCTTGCGAAACCGCGCCATCGGCGATCAGGCGGCCATGCGCGCCGCGCGGGTGGGCTTTCGCAGCCGCATCGTCATCACCCGCGACAATGCGCTGTTTGGCGAGCCGGTGGTGGAGGCGCGCGAGGCGGGGCTCCAGGGCGAGAATTTCTATGCCAGTGCGCGCAACCCGCCCTATTGGCACCGCGTGGACGGCGCGACCGACCGGCTGTGGCTGCGCCGCGGCGTGGCGGAAAAACTGCTGCGCGTGAATGCGCGCATCGCGGCGGCGGGACTGGAACTGTTCCTGTTCGACGCCTGGCGGCCGCGCGCGGTGCAGGCCTATTTCCATGATGTGTGGATGCCGGCGGAATTGCAGCGCCGCGATCCATCGCTTACCGGCGCTGCGCTGGTCGAAGAAGTGGAACGCTACTGGGCCGCGCCCAGCGAGAACGCGGAGTCGCCTGCGCCGCATGCCACGGCGGCGGCGGTGGATTTGACGTTGAGATGGAAGAGTGGCGAGGCCTTGTGGATGGGCTCGCTGTTCGATGACGTGACGGCGCTGGCAAACCGCGACCGCTTTGAACATCTGGATGCGGGCAACTTCTCCTTCTCCGACCAGGAAGCGCGCGCCAATCGCCGCTTGCTGCACTGGCTGATGACGGAAGAAGGCTTCGCCGGTCATCCCGACGAATGGTGGCACTTTTCCTGGGGTGACCAGATGTGGGCGGCGCTGACCGGCGCCGCGGCGGCGCATTACGGCGAAGCGGCCATCCCCGGCTGATCGTTCCAGGATCGTCCGGAACGCGCCATCCCAGTTTTCGCCCCCCGGCGGCGGAGCCACCCGCAAAAGAAACGCCGGGCGCTACTCCAATATCGTCCGGAAGGCGCCATCCCAGTTTTCGCCCGGCGGATGGCGTTCGTACCAGGCGATGCGGGCCA
>CBIHOI010000087.1:0-8863 GCA_966211925.1 uncultured Hyphomicrobiales bacterium
CCGACAAGCCGGTGAAGAATGCCAAGGCCGGCCCGCGCGTCATCCAGCAGGTGGGGCTGGGCAACGCCATGACCGCCGACATCGCCGATGCCCTGCGCGCCCAGATCCGCCGCTGCTGGAGCCTGCAGATATTCCCGCCCAATCCCGCCGATGCCATCGTGGATTACGACCTGCAGCTGACCCGCGACGGCCGGGTGGCCGCGCTGGAGCTGCTGACCCGCAACGGCAACAGTTTCACCCGCGCCAGCGCCGAAGCCGCCAGCCGCGCCATTTATCAATGCCAGCCCTACAGGCTGCCCCTGGATCGCTATAATGTCTGGTCGGAGGTCAACCCGCTGCGCTTCGATCCCCGCCAGATGCTGGAACAATAAGACGCCCACGGTGTTTGAGCCCCATACCCGGAGAATTTCATGAAAAAATTCCTCATCGCCCTTGCCGTTTCCTGGGCCGCCCTGGTCGCCTTTTCGGCGGCGCCCGCGCAGGCCGCGCTGTCCGTGGATGTCACCCAGGGCAATGCCCAGCCGCTGCCCATCGCCATTCCCGATTTCCTGCCCGGCACGCTCGGTGACGCCGCTGCCGGCGCCAATATCGCCGGCGTCGTCCGTGCCGACCTGGAGCGCTCCGGTCTGTTCCGCCCGCTGGATCAAAAGGGCTTTGCCGAGCACATCACCAACATCAATACCGTGCCCAACTTCGCCAGCTGGCGCGCCATCACCGCCCAGGGTCTGGTGACCGGACAGGTGACCATGCAGGCCGACGGCCGGCTGCGCGCGGATTTCCGCCTGTGGGATGTTTCGGGCGAGACCCAGATGGTGGGCCAGCAATTCTTCACCCAGCCGGAGAACTGGCGCCGCGTCGCCCACCTGATCAGCGACGCCATCTATGAGCGCATCACCGGCGAGAAGGGCTATTTCGATACCCGCATCGTCTTCATCTCGGAATCCGGCCCCGCCATGAAGCGCGTCAAGCGCCTGGCGATCATGGATGAGGACGGCGCCAATCCGAACTTCCTCACCAATGGCAGCTACATGGTGCTGACGCCGCGCTTCAATCCCACGGCGCAGATGATCGCCTACATGTCCTATATCGGCGCCAAGCCGCGCGTGTATTTGTTCGACCTGGAGACGGGAAAGCAGGAAATGCTGGGCAACTTCCCCAACATGACTTTCTCGCCGCGCTTCTCGCCCGACGGCAACCAGGTGGCGCTGACCCTGGAGACGGGCGGCAATTCCGACATCTATGTGATGGACCTGCGCAGCCGCGCTATCCGCCGCCTGACCACCGATCCGGCGATCGACACGGCCCCCAGCTTCTCGCCGGACGGCCGCCAGATCACGTTTGAATCCGATCGCGGCGGCAGCCAGCAAGTCTATGTGATGAATGCCGACGGTTCGAACCAGCACCGCATCAGCTTCGGCAAGGGCCGCAGCGGCACTCCGGTCTGGAGCCCGCGCGGCGACATGATCGCCTTCACCAAGCAGGATGGCGGCCGTTTCAATGTGGGCGTGATGCGCGCCGACGGCTCGGGCGAGCGGCTGATCTCCACCGGCTGGGAAGACGAGGGGCCCACCTGGGCGCCCAATGGCCGTGTCCTGATGTTCACACGCTCGTTGCAGGGCGGTCGTGGCGCGCAGATATGGTCGGTGGATGTCTCGGGCCGCAATGAAAGGCGGGTCCTGACCCCCGGCTCGGCCTCGGACCCGGCCTGGTCGCCATTGATTCAGTAATGTAATCGAATAGAGGTTGCCTCCAAGGAGGCATTTTTCTAACTTCCCGGGACCAAAATTGCCTTTTTTTGGCTCTTTTTGCCGTTTAATGCGTTTGACGATTAGGTGCGTTGTTATTTCTTAAGCGCTCGGCCGCCCGCACCGTGGGCCTGCGCTGCCAGGAGATTCGTGATGATCCGTTTTCCGTCTTCCATGAAATTTGCGTGCCTGTCCGCCGTGCTGGTTCTGGGCGCCTGCACCCACAAGCAGGAAGCGGTGAACACCGCCCCCCCGCCGGCCCCGCCGCCGCCGATGGCCCAGCCCGCCCCGGTCACTTCCAGCATCATTCCCGGTTCGGCTGAAGACCTGCGCGTCAATGTCGGCGACACCGTCCACTTCGCCTACAACGAGTACAACATCGAAGACGCCGACAAGGCGATCCTGGGTCGCCAGGCTGCCTGGCTGGCCAAGTATCCGTCGGTGCGCATCACCGTTGAAGGCCATGCCGACGAACGCGGCACCCGCGAATACAACCTGGCGCTGGGTGCGCGCCGCGCCAATGCCGTGAAGGAATTCCTGGTCAGCCAGGGCGTCTCGACCGGCCGCGTGGAAACCGTCTCCTACGGCAAGGAACGCCCGATCTGCACCGAATCCAGCGAGTCCTGCTGGGCGCAGAACCGTCGTGGCGTCACCACCGTCACCGGCGGCGCGAACTCCTAATTTGCGCTTGTAATCAAAAGGGGCGTGGGAAAAATCCCGCGCCCCTTTTTTGTTTTGAAGGCTTTTGAAAAGGTCGGCCATGATCCAGCCCAGGAAAATCAAGCAGGCGCTTCTGGTGTCCGGTTTCGCGCTCGCGCTGTTCAGCGTGCCCGCCAGCGCACAGCTCTTCGGTCCCAGCGACGAGGAGAAGGCGCACGAAGCCTCGCAGGACCAGCAGCTTGGCGACCTCACTAGCCAAGCCCGCCAGCAGGGCGACCGCATCCGCGACCTGGAAGACAAGGTCCGCGGCCTCACCTCCAGCCTCAGCCAGGCCACCGGCACCAACGAGGAGTTGCAACACCAGATCCAGGTGCAGAACGACAAGATCGACCGGATGCAGAAGGACTTCGCCTACCGGCTCTGCACCTTGTCGGCGCAGCAGCTCGGCGCCGGCGATTCCATGAACTGCGCCGCTGCCGGCACCGGCACCAGCGTGGCGCCCCAGCCCTATTCCCAGTCGGGCCTGCGCCCCGGCGATCCGCTGCCGCCCATCGACGCCACGGGCAACAACGGTCCGAACCAGGGCGGCTTCACCAGCGCGCCGCCCCCGGGCCGTGGCCGTCCGCCCGGCAACCTGGGCACTTTGCCAATGAATTCCGGCCCGTCCACCGGCGCGCCGGCGCAGCTGAACGGCTCCTATGCCGGCAACACGAGCCAGTATGACAGCGCCATGAACCTGATGGCCAAGGCGCAATATTCCGAAGCCAGTGCCGCCTTCCGCGCTTATGCCGATGCCAATCCCGACGATACCGACCTGTCGCCCCAGGCGATTTACTGGGTGGCGAACATGAGCTTCATCCACCAGGACTATGCCCCGGCGGCGCGCACCTTTGCCGAGGTGATCAAGAAATATCCCAAGTCACAGCGCGCGCCCGACGCTATGCTGAAGCTGGCCCAGTCCTTCATGGCGATGGGCCAGAAGACCGAAGGCTGCACCACGCTTGGGCTCATCAAAAGCAAATATCCGAACGCCTCGCCCGGCACCCTCAGCCAGGCCGCGACCCTGCGCAAAACCGCCTGCACCAGGTAGCCTTGCCGCGGCCCTGGCGGATGCCATGGCCGGACGGGACGGCGCCATCGTGGTGGCGGTATCGGGCGGCGGCGACAGCATCGCGCTGATGCACCTGCTGAAGGAATACGCCAGCGCGAACACGCTTGCCCCGCCGATCGTGCTGACCGTGGATCACGGCCTGCGCAAACAGTCCGCGCGCGATGCCAGGCAGGTCGCGGCCTGGGCGAAACAGGCGGGACTGAAAGCCCATATCCTCACCTGGCGCGGTACCAGGCCCAAACGCGGCATCGAGGCGGCGGCCCGCGAGGCGCGCTATCGGCTGATGGGCGACTGGCTGGCGAAGCATAAGATCACAACGCTTCATGTCGGCCATACCCAGGACGACCAGGCCGAGACCTTCCTGCTGCGTCTGGCGCGGGGCAGCGGGTTGGACGGTCTGTCCGCCATGCAACCGAATGCGCCGTGGCCGGTGGAAGGATACGGCCTCACCATTTCGCGCCCGCTGCTGGGCGTCGCCCGCGAGGCGTTGCGCGCGCACCTGACAGAGCTGGGCCAGGCATGGCTGAACGATCCCATGAATGACGACGCCGCCTTCGACCGGGTGAAAATCCGCAAGGCCCGCGACGCGCTGGCCGAAGCCGGGCTGACCACGGCGCGCATTGCCGCAGCCGCCGCGCATCTGGGCCGCGCCCGCGCCGCGCTGGAGGTTGTCACCGAAGCGGTGCTGGCCCGCGCCAGCACACCCGTCGCCGGCGGCTTCGCCATCGACCCCGTAGCGCTCACCGCCGCCCCGCGCGAGGTGGGCCTGCGGGCACTGGCGGCGGTGCTGATGGCGGTGTCGGGTCAGCCCTATCGCCCCAGGTTCGAGGCACTGGAGCGGCTTTTTGACCGCCTCGCCGCCGGAACCCTGGGACGCGGTGTCACCCTGCACGGCTGTCACATTGGCCCGGTGCCGCGCAGCCGGTCGCAATTTCCTGCCGGCGCCCTGCTGGTGATGCCCGAAAACCCGCGAAAAACCGCCAGTTCCGCCCGCCGTGCCAAGGGATAAACCGCCGTCCTTGGTTGCGGCAGACCCCCAAAACTCTTAACCTTTTGCACTCTGGCAATGCGCTAGAAACATCCTATCTAATGCGTGGGCGAAAACCTCCCACCCGGCCCCCGGTGGATGTCTTTGCGTGAAAAAAGGACGGCCTTTGACAAACCTTAGAAATCTCGCGCTGTGGATCGTGATCGCGGTGCTTCTGGTGTTCCTGTTCAACCTCTTCCAGGGAACGGGCACCCACACCGCGGCGTCCACCGTGAGCTATTCCAAGTTCACCGAGCAGGTGATCGCCGATCAGGTCAAATCGGTCACCTTCGCGGGCGACCAGGTGAAGGGCGAGCTGACCAGCGGCCAGCCTTTCGTCACCACCGTTCCGAACAATGACGCCACCCTGTGGCCGACGCTGAAGGCCCACAAGGTCGACACCAAGGTGTCGCCGGCCGATGACGGCATGCCGAGCTTGCTGGCCATCTTCATCAACTGGTTCCCCATGCTGCTGATCTTCGGCGTGTGGGTGTTCTTCCTGCGCCAGATGCAGTCGGGCGGCGGCAAGGCGATGGGCTTTGGCAAAAGCCGCGCCAAGCTGATGACCGAGCGTTCGGGCCGCGTGACGTTCGAGGACGTCGCCGGCGTGGACGAGGCCAAGGACGACCTGAAGGAAATCGTGGACTTCCTGCGCGACCCGCAGAAATTCCAGCGCCTGGGCGGCCGCATCCCCAAGGGCGTGCTGCTGGTGGGCCCGCCGGGCACCGGCAAGACGCTGCTGGCGCGCGCCATCGCGGGCGAAGCCAATGTGCCCTTCTTCACCATCTCGGGCTCCGACTTTGTCGAGATGTTCGTGGGCGTCGGCGCCAGCCGCGTGCGCGACATGTTCGAGCAGGCCAAGAAGAACAGCCCCTGCATCGTCTTCATCGACGAAATCGACGCAGTCGGCCGCCATCGCGGCGCCGGCCTGGGCGGCGGCAATGACGAGCGCGAGCAGACCCTCAACCAGTTGCTGGTCGAGATGGACGGCTTCGAGGCCAATGAATCCGTCATCCTGATCGCCGCCACCAACCGTCCCGACGTGCTGGACCCGGCGCTGCTGCGTCCCGGCCGTTTCGACCGCCAGGTGGTTGTGCCCAATCCCGATCTCGCCGGCCGCGAAAAGATCCTGCGCGTCCATCTGCGCAAGGTGCCGCTGGCGCCGGACGTGGACCCGCGCGTCATCGCCCGCGGCACGCCCGGTTTCTCCGGCGCCGATCTCGCCAACCTGGTGAACGAGGGCGCGCTGCTGGCCGCCCGCCGCGGCAAGCGCGTCGTCACCATGAGCGAGCTGGAAGACGCCAAGGACAAGGTGATGATGGGTGCGGAACGCCGCTCCATGGCCATGAGCGACGAAGAGAAGAAGCTCACCGCCTTTCACGAAGCCGGCCATGCCCTCATTGCCATCACCGTCGAAGGCAGCGACCCGATCCACAAGGCCACCATCATCCCGCGCGGCCGTGCGCTGGGCATGGTGATGCGCCTGCCGGAACGTGACGCCCTGTCGCTGACCCGCCAGAAGATGCTGGCGGACCTGGCGGTGGCGTTCGGTGGCCGCCTGGCCGAGGAAATCGTCTTCGGCCACGACAAGGTCACCACCGGCGCGCAGAGCGACATCGAGCAGGCGACCCGCATGGCCCGCGCCATGGTCACCCGCTTCGGCATGTCCGACAAGCTGGGCCCGATCGCCTATGCCGAGAACCAGGAAGAAGTGTTCCTGGGCCACAGCGTGTCGCGCACCCAGAACATCTCCGAAGCGACGGCCCAGACGATCGATGCGGAAATCCACCGCATCATCGACGAGGCCTATTCCAGGGCCCGTGACATCCTCACCAGCCGCCAGAGCGATCTGAACGTGCTGGCGCGCGGCCTGCTGGAATATGAAACCCTGACCGGCGACGAGATCATCGCGCTGCTGAAGGGCATTCCTCCGGTGCGCACGCCGTATGAAGACCCGGTGCTGCCCAGCCGCGGCGAAGGCACCAGCGTGCCGGTGGCGGGCAAGCCCCGCCCCTCGGCCGGTCCGGGCCCCATCATCAGCCCGGAACCGCAGCCGCGGTAACGACAAATTGATACGACTTGCAAAGGGCGGCCTTCGAGCCGCCCTTTTTCTTCCCACAAACACGCTCCCACCATGGGCGGGCTTGACCTGCCCCTCAAACTTTTCTGGTACAAGGGATGTTGAAATCGCTCTTCTTTATTGGCCGATGCTATCGCAAACATCAGAAGCCTTGTATCTGCTGACTTATATAGCCGCCTATTTCGTCGCACCGTGGTACTTGCTGAGGCGCGGCTGGATCGTTCGTGCTGGCTTGCTGATGTTTGCAATTGCTCTGGCAGGCATCGGCTGTTTGGCGATAACAGGCTTGAGCCTTGGTGCGTCAGCTTTGCCTTTTTTGCTTTTTCCTTTGCCACTCATGCTCGTCATTGTAGGTCTGGTCATGGCAGCCATGGGTTCAAGACGCCAGAGCTAGAATGAAGATCTTGGGCATCCTCAACATCACCACCGACAGCTTTTCGGATGGTGGCCGCTTCCTGGAGGCCGGTGCGGCGCTGTTTCATGCTCGCGCGAGGGCGCAGTCGGGCGCCGACATCATTGATGTCGGCGCGGCCTCGTCCAACCCCGACAGCAAGCCGGTTGCGGCGGATGTGGAGATCGCACGGCTGTCATCGGTGGTGCCACAGCTGAAAGCCAAAGGCCTGGCGCTTTCGATTGATACCTTCTCCACCGAAGTACAGCGCTGGGTGGTGGCGCAGGGCGTGGACTATCTGAACGACATTCACGGCTTCGCTGATGTGGCGCTCTATCCCGAACTGGCTGCGTCATCGGCCAAGCTGATCGTGATGCACATGGTGCAGGACCGCGGCGTGGCGTTGCGCACGGATGTGCCATCTGCCGAAATCTTCGGCCGCGTCTGTGCCTTCTTCGATGTCCGCATCAAGGCACTCGCCGATGCCGGCATCGCGCGCGACCGCCTGATCCTGGACCCCGGCATGGGCCAGTTCGTGGGCACCGATCCGGAAAACTCGCTGATCCTCCTGCGGCGGTTGCCGGAACTGAGAGTGCGCTACGGGCTGCCGGTTCTGATTTCCGTCTCGCGCAAGGGTTTCCTGCGCAAGCTGGTCAACCGCCCGGTGGAGGAATCCGGCGCCGCCACCCTGGCCGCAGAACTGTTTGCCGCCGGGCAGGGCGCCGATTACATCCGCACCCATGCCCCCGGACCGCTTTGCGACGGGATTAAGATTTTGAAATCCTTGGACAAAGGCCATTAACCTTCCGCAACCGGATTGTGCTAAAATCCGCCGCTGATCCAAGGCTTTTCCCATGACCCGCAAATATTTCGGCACCGACGGCATCCGTGGCCGCGTCAACACCGCCAAGCTCACGCCCGAGCTGGCCATGAAGGCCGGCATGGCGGCGGGGCGCATCTTCACCCGGGGCGAGCATCGCCACCGCGTGGTGATCGGCAAGGACACGCGCCTGTCGGGCTACATGATCGAAAGCGCGCTGGTGTCGGGCTTCACCGCCGTGGGCATGGACGTATTCCAGTTCGGCCCGCTGCCCACCCCCGCCGTCGCCATGCTGACCCGCTCGCTGCGCGCCGACCTGGGCGTGATGATCACCGCGTCGCACAATCCGTTCGAGGACAATGGCATCAAGTTCTTCGGTCCCGACGGCCAGAAACTGTCCGACGAGGTCGAGCTGGAAATCGAAAGCCTGATGGATGCCGGCCTGACCCAGGGCCTCGCGCCGTCGGCCCGCATCGGCCGCGCCAAGCGCATCGACGACAGCCAGGCGCGCTACATCGAATTCGCCAAGCGCACCTTCCCCCGCAACCTGCGTCTGGAAGGCCTGCGCATCGTGATCGATTGCGCCAACGGCGCCGCCTACAAGGTCGCGCCCGAAGTGCTGTGGGAACTGGGTGCCGACATCGTGCCCCTGGGCGTGTCCCCGGACGGCACCAACATCAATCTGGACTGCGGCTCCACCGCGCCCCAGGCCATGTGCAACAAGGTGCGCGAGATGCGCGCCGATTTCGGCATCGCGCTGGACGGCGACGCCGACCGCGTGGTGATGGCCGATGAAAAGGGCAACATCATCGACGGCGACCAGATCCTGGCGCTGATCGCCAGAAGCTGGTCCAAGAACGGCAGGCTCAAGGGTGGCGGCGTTGTCGGCACTGTCATGTCCAATGCCGGCCTTGACCGGTATCTGAAGACGCTGGACCTCAGCCTGGCGCGCAGCGCCGTGGGCGATCGCTATGTGCTGGAGGAAATGGCCAAGGGCGGCTTCAATGTCGGCGGCGAACAGTCCGGCCA
>CBIHOI010000088.1:0-8794 GCA_966211925.1 uncultured Hyphomicrobiales bacterium
CCGCCATGCTGTTTGCCGCAGCCTGCAGCTCCAACGACAACCTGCAGGATCTCAAGACGGGCCAACTGGTGGGCGCCGCGCCCTGGCGCCAGCAGGTGGCGCTGCTGGTCGGCGTAATGGCGGCATCCATCGTCATTCCGCTGGTGCTAAACCTTCTGGCCAAGGCTTACGGCTTTGCCGGCGCTCCCAATGTGAACACCGTGACGGCGCAGCCTTTGGCCGCGCCGCAAGCCAACCTGATCGCCGCGCTGGCGCAGGGCGTGATCGGCGGTCATCTGGACTGGAACCGCATCGGAATCGGCGCGCTGATCGGACTGGGCATCGTGGCGCTGGACGAACTGTGCCGCTGGCGCGGCTGGATGCGGGTGCCGCCGCTGGCGGTGGGCTTCGGCATCTACCTGCCCATGTCAGCCACGCTTCCCGTCACCATCGGCGCGCTGGTGGGCTGGTTCTACAATCGCGCCACCCGTACCGAGCGTGCCAAGCGCCTTGGCGTGCTGGTCGCATCGGGCATGATCGTGGGCGAGAGCCTGTTCGGCGTGCTGAATGCCGGATTGATCGTTGGCTTCAACCGCGACGCACCACTGGCGGTGGTGGCGGCGGACTTCCCGCTGGCGGGCATCATCGGCTTTCTGGGCTTCATGGGCCTGGCCGTTCTTCTTTATGCCTGGCTGTTCAAGCGGGCACGCGAGGTTTCATGAGCACACTGGACGCCGCACCGGAAAAAACCTGGCTGGGCCATCCGCGCGGTCTGACCATCCTGTTCGGCACCGAGATGTGGGAGCGGTTCTCCTATTACGGCATGCGCGCGCTGCTGGTGCTGTACCTGGTGAAGTACCTGCTGCTGCCGGGGCATGTGGAGCATGTCTGGCTCTATCCCCAGATCAAGGCCTTCTACGAAGGCATGTTCGGCGCGCTCAGCATCCAGCAATTCTCCTCACTGGTCTATGGCACCTATACCGGGCTGATCTATGCGTCGCCGCTGCTGGGCGGCTGGGTGGCGGACAGGTTCCTGGGCCAGCGCAAGACCGCGATGATCGGCATCATCGGCATGGCTTTCGGGCATTTCATGATGGCGTCGGAGGCGATGCTGTTTCCCGCCCTGCTGTTCCTGATCGTGGCAGGCGGCTTCTTCAAGACCAACACCACGGCGCAGGTCGGCATGCTCTACCAGCCGGGTGACACCCGCCGCGACAGCGCCTACTCGATTTATTATGTCGGCACCAACCTGGGCGCCTTTATCGCGCCGCTGGTGGCGGGCACGCTGGGCGAGAAAGTGGGCTGGCATTACGGCTTCGGCGCCGCCGGCGTCGGCATGATCATCGCGCTGGCGGTCTATTTCTACGGCTGGAAGGACCTTCCCGCCGATGGCCTCAAGGAAAAGAAGGCCGGTGCCATTGTCGAAAAGAAGCCGCTGAACCGCGACGAATGGATGTCGGTCGGCGCGCTAATCCTGCTGGTGATCCCCCTGACCCTGTGGTGGGCGAGCTATGAGCAGCAAGGCAATGTCATGGCGCTGTTTGCGGACACCGGCACCGATCGCCGGCTGATCCCCGGCATCATCAACTGGGAAATCCCGGTCACCTGGTTTCAGGCTTTCAATCCCTTCATGATCTTCGCCTTCACCCCGATCCTGCTGGCGCTGTGGACGCGCCAGGCGCGCGACCTGAAGGAGCCCAACTCGATGTACAAGATCGTACTGGGCTGCTTCCTGCTGGCGGCGGGCTATGTGGTGATGGCCTATGCCGCGACCTTTGGCGGCAAGATAAGCTGGCTGTGGCTGGCGCTGTACATCGCCATCATCACCACCGGCGAAATCTTCCTGTCGCCCATTGCCCAGTCGCTGTATTCCAAGGTTTCGCCCCTGCGCATCGTTTCGATCATGATGGCGGTGCAGTTCATCCCCAACTTCCTGGGCGGGGGCTTCCTGCAGGGCTATATCGGTATCTGGTGGGAGAAAATGAGCCACCCGCAGTTCTTCCTAATCATCGCCGGTCTCGGCGTGGTGTCGGGACTGATCGTGTGGGCAATGGAAAAGCCACTGCGCGTCTATCTGCAGAAGTCTCATGACTGACGACAGGATCGAAACCAAGACGTCCAGCCTGGGGCGGATGAGCGACACGCATTTCGGCGCCGTCAACACGCCGGTCTATCGCGCTTCCACCATCCTGTATCCCGACCTGGCTGCCGTGAAGGCCAATACCCAACCCTACACCTATGGCCGCCGCGGCACGCCCTCCACCAAAAGCTTCGAGGATGCGATCAACGCCCTGGAAGGCGCCGACAAGACCGTGACCGTCACCTCCGGCCTGCAGGCGGTGGCACTGGCAATCCTGTCGATGTGCGGGTCTGGCGATCACCTGCTGATGGTGGATAGCGCCTATGAGCCCAGCCGCATCTTCTGTGAGCGCACCCTGAAGCGGTTCGGCGTGGAGGTCAGCTATTACCCGCCGACGGATGACATCACGCCCTACCTGAAGCCCAATACCAAGGCTGTATTCTGCGAGAGCCCCGGCTCGCTGACATTCGAAATGCAGGACGTTCCTGCGATCGCAAGGATCGCGCATGCGCATGGTGCGTCCGTATTGATGGACAATACCTGGGCGACGCCGGTGTTCTTCCAGCCGCTGAAACACGGCGTGGACCTCTCCATTCAGGCAGCGACCAAGTATGTCGGCGGCCATGCCGATGTGATGCTGGGCTACGTCGCGGCCAATGCCGCACACGCCGCGCGGCTTTACCAGACCCATGGCGACATGGGGCTCTATGCCAGCGGCGACGACGTTTTTCTGGGCCTGCGGGGCCTGCGCACCCTGCCCGTGCGGCTGGCGCGGCACCAGGAAACCGGCCTGGCGCTGGCGCGTTGGCTGGCACAGCAGCCGGATGTCGCCCGTGTCCTGCATCCGGGGCTGGAAAGCGATCCCGGCCATGCCTTGTGGAAGCGCGACTATGCCGGCGCCTGCGGGCTGTTCGGGGTGGTGCTGAAGCCGGTGTCCGAAGCGGCGGTGGCCGCCTTTGTGGACGGTCTGGCCCATTTCGGCATCGGCTATTCCTGGGGCGGGTTTGAGAGCCTGATCGTTCCAGCGCATATCCGCCGCACGGCGCGCGCGTTCGCGGCTGAGGGCCCCGTCCTGCGAATCCATGCGGGGCTGGAAGACGCCGGCGACCTGATTGCCGACCTGGAACGCGGCCTGAAACGGCTGAGGGAGACACCATGACCGACCATCTGACCCACGCCGCCTTCGTCGATACCCTGAAGTTCGACGACAAGGGCCTTGTGCCAGTCATCGCCCAGTCCAAGGAGACCGGCGAAGTCCTGATGTTCGCCTGGATGACCCGCCACACCCTGGAAATGACCCTGGCGACGGGGCGGGTCACCTACTGGTCCCGCTCGCGCCAGTCTGTCTGGACCAAGGGGGAGACCAGCGGTCATCACCAGCACCTTCTGGAAGCCTATGTGGACTGCGACGGCGACGTGCTGCTGCTGAAGGTGGACCAGATGGGGCCTGCCTGCCACACCGGCGCGCCAAGCTGCTTCTTCCGCAAGCTGGGATGAGGCGAAAAAGGTTCCGGCGGGTTATAGTGTCACCATGGCCGAACTGAAAACCGCCCCGCATCGCGCTGTCGTCGCCAATCCCGACACCCTGACACCCAAATTCATGACCGCGGTGATTGCGGCCGTGGTGGTGGGCGGGATCTATTTCGGCCGCCCGGTGCTGATGCCGCTGGCGCTGGCGGTGCTGATGAGCTTTGCCCTGGCCCCCCTGGTCAGCCTGCTCAAGCATCTGAGGCTGGGCAATATCGCCTCGGTGATCATCAGCCTGCTTTTGGCCATTGTGATCCTGTCGTCGGTGGGAACCTTCATGGGTTCGCAGCTCGCCAAGCTGGCGGCGGACCTGCCGCGCTACCAGACCAACCTGGCGCACAAGATCCAGTCTGTGGTGGGATCGGCGGTCCACAACGACACCATAAACCGGCTCAACCGGACAGTGGAAAACCTGGCGCAGCAGATCACCAGCGGCACCAAGTCCGACATGCCGGAGGTGGTGGAAAATGATCCGATAAAGCCCATTCCCGTTGTTATCCGCCGCACATCTGTGGCGCCCTGGTCGGTGGCCTCCACGGTGCTGGGACCGCTGCTGGAGCCGCTGGGCCTGGCGGCCATGGTGCTGGTGTTCGTCGGCTTCATCCTATTGCAGAAGGATGATCTGCGGGACCGCTTCGTGCGGCTGGCAGGATCGCGCGACATGCAGCGCACCACCATTGCACTGGACGAAGCGGCCTCGCGCCTGTCGCGCTATCTGTTCCTGCAGACCTGCATCAATACCGGTTTCGGCATCACCATCGGCACGGGACTGTGGCTGCTTGGCATTCCCAATGCCGGCCTGTGGGCGCTGATGTCCATGCTGCTGCGCTTTGTGCCCTATGTGGGTGTGCCGCTGGCCTTCCTGTTTCCCTTCACCCTGGCCATGGCGGTGGATCCGGGCTGGGAAAAAATGGTCTGGGTGGCGGTTCTGTATGGCAGCATCGAAGCGGTGGTCGGCCAGGCGGTCGAACCGTTCCTCTATGGCCGCAGCATGGGACTGTCGGCGGTCGCGGTGGTGGTGGCCGCGGTGTTCTGGACCTGGCTGTGGGGGCCGGTGGGCCTTCTGCTCTCCACGCCGCTGACCATGTGCTTCGTCGTGTTCAGCCGTCACGTCGAGGGCCTGAAGTTCCTGGACGTGATGCTGGGCGACCAGCCTGCCCTGCGGTTCGAGGAGAGCCTGTATCTGCGCATGCTGGCGGAAGATCCCGACGAGGCTGCCGACGAAGCGGAAGCCTTTCTGAAGGAGAATTCGCTGTCGGCCTATTATGACGAGGTGGCGGCGCGCGCACTGATGCTGGCGCAGACTGACGTTAATCGCGGGGTGCTAGATCCGCTGCGCCAGAACCGCATCCGCGACGCCATAAAGGGCCTGATCGTCAACCTGTCCGATCGCAAGGACGATCATCCGCCGCCGGCCGAGCTGCCGCCGGGCTGGCAGAATGCGCCCGTATTGTGTGTCGCAGGCCGCGGACCGCTGGACGAAGCGGCGGCGCTGCTGCTGGTGGACATGCTGGGCAAGTACGGCATCGGCGCGCGGGTGGTGTCGTCAGACGAAACCTCGGCCACCAACATCCGCGACCTGGACTGCCATGGTGTGCAGATGGTCTGCGTGTCCTATCTGGAGCCTGGCACCTTCAAGAATGCGCGCTATCAAGTACGCCGCTTGCGGGCGCGCCTGGCCGGCGTACCGGTGATGGCGATCTTCTGGGGGCTGCAAGGCGACAATTCCCGCTATCTCGACGGCATCGAGGCGACGGAATGCGACATCGTCACCACGGGGCTTAAGGAAACCGTCCAGCATGTGCTGACCTTTGCCCGGCGCTCGCGCCAGGCTGCTGGCGCAAGCTGATAACACAGATCAAGATCGCGGAGCCCCAGCATGAGAACCTTCGAACTGATTACAGCCCTGTTCCTGGCAGCCATTATCTTTGTGGTGCTGAAGGTGATCGGGCTGGTGATCAAGTTCGCGCTGATCGCCGCCCTGCTGGGATTTGTCGCGGGGCTGGTGCTGGCGCGGCTGCTGCGCAGAAAATAATGGCGACCCCGGCTGGATTCGAACCAGCGACCACCGGCTTAGAAGGCAGGTGCTCTATCCAGCTGAGCTACGGAGTCGTGGAAACAGTCTAGCCGATCAGTGTGACCCCACTAGTGGGACCATGGCACCTTGCGGTCGAACTTGAAATTGTCCGAATAGGCCTTGGGCTTGGGCGTGGGCACATGCGGCTCGAACACCTGGGCCGGAATGCCGTTGGCGGTGGCATAGGCCACGGCATCTTCCGCAGTGTCGAACTCTAGCACCACCTGCTGGCGCATGTCGCCCGACGAGGTCCAGCCCATCAGGGGATCGATGGTGCGCGGCGTTTCCGGCTCGTATTCCAGAACCCACAGCTTGGTGCGGGCCCTGCCCGACTGCATGGCGTTTTTCGCCGGTCTGTAGATGCGCGCGCGCATATGGTCCTCACTCAATCCGTTAACCGCCGCCCTCAACCGCGTGCCGCGGGTTCGAAGCGGTCCTCCGTTGTTTCCAGGCTCGCTGCGCTCGCCAGGGAAAACGGGATGGTCGGGGCGGAGGGATTCGAACTCTCGACCCCTAGCTCCCAAAGCTAGTGCTCTACCAGGCTGAGCTACGCCCCGAATCCAGTCTTGCCTTAGCACCTTGCAGCGCAGGGCTTCAAGAACCCATCAATCCAGCGGGACAAAGTGCCCGGAAAACAGCATCGGCCAGTTTTTTCCCGTCAGGATGAAGGCCCCGGTGGCCGGATTGTGGGCGATGCCGTTGGGGACGAAATTGGGCTCGGCGTCGATAGCCCGGCGCTGGCTGGCCGTCATGCGTTCGCGCAAGGGCGCAATATTGGCGCGCGCCTCGACGCAGCCGGTGGTGGGGGAAATCTTCATCACCGTCCAGGATTCAAACACATTGGCCCAGATGGCGCCTTCGGCATATTCCAGCTCGTTCAGGGCAACCACCGGACGGTCCTCCTCCAGCACCGGCAGCGTACCCAGGGTGCTGAAATCGGCTGGCGACAGGAAAAACAGGTTGCTGGAGCCGTCGCTGGCGATCAGGCGCGCCGCATCATGGGTCAGGCCCCACCCCTCCCGCGGATTGGCGAGTTCGTGCTGCGGCTTCATGTGCGGATCGAAGACGAAGACGCGATGCTCACGCCAGGTCATCTGATAGAGCTTGCCGCCGAACCGGGTCAGTCCTTCGCCGAAATAGCGCTTGCCAGCGTCGAGCAGCACTGTGACCTTGCCCGTTTTGGGATCAATGCGGTTGATGCGGCTGGAGCCGAACAGGTCGCCGGTGGATTCCAGGATCATCCCGTCCTGCATTTCCAGGCCTTCGGTAAATCCGGGGATATTGCGATGGATGGTCTTCTCCACCACGAAGGCAATGTTCTTGGGCGCCGGGCACACCGCAAGAGCGGGCGCGGTGCAAACCACCAGGGCAGCGAGAAACGCAAAACGCATGGCGCGAACTATCTCACGCGCGGCAAAAAATCAAAATCAGGAATCCAGCAGGGCGATTTCGGCGACCAGCTCACCTTTGGGGCCATCGCCCACCCGCACGGTGACGCGCTGGCCTTCCGCCAATTCGGTCACATTGCAGCGGCGCAATGTCTCCATGTGCACGAAGATGTCGGCCGTGCCGGCGCCGCGGTTGACGAAGCCATAGCCCTTGGAGCGATTGAACCATTTCACGGTGCCTTCAAAGGCCGGTCCGCGCGGCTCGGCGACGTAGCGTGGCCCCCGCTCGCTCGCTACGGGCATCACCTGGGCAGTGGAATTATCGAGGGACAGGATGCGGCTGGCCTGCATCCCGCGAGGCCCCAGCACGGCCTCGCACACCACCGAGGCGCCTTCGACCGCCCGGCTGAAGCCAGACTGCCGCACACAGGTCTGATGCAGCAGGATGTCCCCTTCGCCCCCCGCGCCCGTGATGAAGCCATAGCCCTTGTGGGCGTCAAACCACTTGACCTGACCTGTGATGGTCCGGCCCTCTTGCATATCCCCCATGATACCCCTCTCCCTCCGCGCCGTGCGAAGTTCGCCACAATCCTGCCTTATTAGAACTGGCCCGAATAGAGGGGATCTTCTGACGATTTATCGCCCTGTCGCTGGGATGGATGTTCCCGTCAACCCGGCGGCCGAACCGGCCAGCACCTGGAAAAACAATCGTTTCCTAATTGGTGCAAAAGGGCGAAAGTGCCGCCTCTGACAGGGTTTGCGACAAATCCCTGTTTGCGTGGGGGCACGCCGTGGCATCAAAATCACGTCTCATGATCAAAGAAGAAGCCAAGCCGCACGTACTCCTGGTGGAAGACGCCAGGGACATCCGTGAGCCCCTGGCCCGTTACCTGCGCGAGCACAGCTACCGCGCCACCACGGCCCAGGACGCCGCCAGCGCCCGCAAGGTGATGAAGGGCGCCGCCATCGACCTGGTGGTGCTGGACATCATGATGCCGGGCGAGGACGGGCTGTCGCTGTGCCGCTCCATCCGCGAGACCACGCAGATTCCGGTCATCCTGCTGACGGCGCGCGGCGAGGAAGTGGATCGCATTATCGGGCTGGAAATGGGGGCCGATGACTATATCGCCAAGCCGTTTTCGCCGCGTGAACTGATCGCCCGCGTCGCCGCCGTGCTTCGCCGCACCCAGGCGTTGCCGCCGCGCCAGAAGCCGCCGGGCGCCGAACGGGTGCGCTTCGGGGAATGGATGCTGGATACCGGCCAGCGCGAGCTGATCGGCCCGGACGGCGTTGCTCTGCCCTTGTCATCTGGCGAATTCCGCCTGCTGCAGGCGCTGCTGGAGCGGCCCAAGATCGCGCTGACCCGCAATCAGCTGCTGGACCTGACCAAGGGCCGCGATGCTGACCTGTTCGACCGTTCGATCGACAATCACGTGTCTCGTCTGCGCAAGAAGATAGAGCCGGACCCGAAGAATCCGCGCTACATCAAGACCGTCTGGGGAGGCGGGTACATCTTCGCGATGGACCCGGAAATGGCTTAGCCGCCAAGAAATCTGAGGGGCTAGCGATGCGTTTCAAATTCTGGCCAAGCACCCTTTCGGTGCAATTGATCTTTGTGACCGCTGCCGCCGTGGCGCTGTCCAATATCGCGGTCGCGCTCTGGTTCGAATATACCAACGAGCAGCAAAACCAGACCAACCTGACCGATCGCGTTTTGGACCGCGCCACGGCCGTCGCCACCAC
>CBIHOI010000089.1:0-8788 GCA_966211925.1 uncultured Hyphomicrobiales bacterium
GCGCCATCCCAGTTTTCGCCCGGCGGATGGCGTTCGTACCAGGCGATGCGGGCCAGGTGCAGGTCGTACATTTTCTGGCTGGCCCCCGACAGGCGGCGGCATTGCGCGATCAGCTCGCGCGCCATCTGCCATTGCTGCTTGCGGATGGCCTGGAAGATGTGGTCGTGGAACACCGTCAGCGCGCGGAATTTCGGCGAGGCGCGCGCCACCGGATTGCCCATGATGGCATGCAGGGTGACGGGCCGGTTGTCAGGCCCCGCGATGGTGTCCACTTCCAGAAAGGCAAAACCGCGTTCGGCGGCGCGCTTGGCATTGTCGGCAACGATCAGCGCCGGGCCATAGAGATAGGACATGGCCTGGATGCGCTGGGCCAGCACCACCGCATCGCCATTGACGCTGTAGCCCAGCCGCCCCGCGCCGCCGAAGGCGCCCGCCACGACCTCGCCGGTGGCAACGCCGACGCCGATCTCAACCAGCGGCGGTGCATCCGCATGCAATTCGGCCAGGCTTTCGGTGACGCGCGACGACATGATTGCCATGCCGTTGGCGGCCTCGCAGGCATGCAGCGCATGGTCGGCATCATCCAGCGGCGCATTCCAGAAACAGGCAAAGCCGTCGGCGGTCAGCCGGTCGATGGTGCCGCCATGCGCCAGCGCCTGGTCGATCAAGGGCGTCAGCACCCGCTGCATCATGCTGGTAAAGCCGGCGGCGTTGCCGCGATAGATATCGGCCAGGCCCTGCTGGTGACGCACGCCGCAGACCAGATAGGTGACGGTGCGGGTTTCGCCTTCGATGTGCAGCAGCTCGGGGCGGCGCGCGATCTTCTCGATGGTGGCGCGGGGCAGGGAATCCGAAAAGGCGGTGCGCAGGCCCACATAGGCGCGCTGCACGTCAACCAGATAGGCGGCGGCTCCGCCCGCAAAGGCCAGCAACAGCATCAGCGCCGGCGTCGCCGCATCGGCCAGCAACGAATGGCCCGCGTAAAGATACCATGACCCCAGCCCCAGCCCGGCGCATGCAGAAAAAACGAAGGCCGCCGCCCAGCCCAGCCCAAAGCGCAGCAGGAAAATCATGCCGGTGCCCAGCAGCGCCAGCACCAGCGCCTCGGCGAGGCGCATCCAGCCGGGCCGTGACAGCACATCGCCGCTGAGAAGATTCTCGATGCCGTCGGCGGTGACACTGGCGATGCTGGCGGGGCCGAAGGGCGTGGCGACCAGTGCGCCTTTCGCGCCCACCACCACGATGGCGTCTTTCAGGGCCGCGCCGGCCAGCCGCGTGGGATCAAGCTGCCGCACCGATGCGTCGGCGGCATAGCGCAGCCGGATCGTGCCGTCGCTGCCTGTTGCGATGGGAAAGTCCGATTCCAGCGCGGCAATGCCGACGCCCCGGAAAAAAGACAGCGGATCGCGCTCATCGCTGAGGACGACGATCGCGGCCTTGCCCCGCGCCACGCGCCAGGCTTCCGCCGCCAGTCCCGGCACAAGCCCATTGCCCAGCCGCAGCGCCAGCGGCAGGCGCCGCACCACGCCGTCGGCGTCCGCGATCAGGTTGGGCGCGGCGGTGCCCGCGGCATTGTCTTCCAGCAGTGCAGCCGGCGCGGCGGCGCCGTAGAAGCGCGGCACCTTGCCGAAGGGATCGCTGGCGCCGCGATAGACAAAGCGTGTGCGGATATGCGGCTCACGCCCCGGCGCGCCCAGTATCACCGGCACGATGCCCTTGATCCGCTGCAACGCGGCCGCCAGTTCGTGTCCCGGCTCGGGCAAGGTGGCCAACGCGGCGCGGGCGGCATCGCTGCCGGGCGGCAGCCGCGCGGCCAGGCTTTGCGGCGACGGTCCATTTGCGACCGGCGCGGTGAACACCACCAGCCTGGCGCCCGCCTGCGCCAGGGCGCGCGTCGCGCCCACAAGACTGTCCTCGTCCAGGCTGGGCAGCTCCAGCACCTGCACCGGCGCGCCGCTCTGGATGCGGGGGGCGTGACGCTGGAAACCATCGAACAGCCGATTGGCCAGCGCGCCTTGCACACCCCAGGCGTCGGTCAGGATGACAAGCACACCCAGCGCCACCAACAGCGCCGGAGCCAGCCACACGCTGATGGGCTTGGACCAAGTCATGAAAAAGGGCGCCTCGCAGGATCAGCGGGCACCCTAATATGGTTAATCCTGAGGGGCCAGCAGCCTACTTCTTTGCCGTGACGCGGATGGCGACCTGCGCCAGAAGCACCCGGGCGCCCTTGCGCTTGAGGGCGCGGTCGGTGACGCCCTGCAGCCGGTCGGCGATGACGCCGACATCGGGCTGGGCATCGGTGCGCACCGTGTTGGCGGTGAAGCTCATCAGGTTGCGGATATAGGCATCGCGCAGCACCGGCATCGAACGGTCCACTTCCTCGCGCAGTTCGGGGTCGGGCACGTCCAGCCCCGCGCCGATCATCAGCATGCCGGCGGCACGGTTGTCGGCCACGATGGTGGTGTAGATGGGGTCCACCATGATGTAGCTCTTGGACTGGGTCTGCTTGTGCTCTGGCGCTTTGCCTTTTTTGGCGTCATCCTCCGCGCCCATCGCTGGCCCGGCCAGCATGGCAACAACAACAGCCAGGACCATGAAAGTGGGAAGGGGGGCGCGGCGCAGCATGGCGCCAGTAAGCCCCCGATTGGTAAATCGAACTTTAACGGGAGCGCCAGATGCGCAATTCCAGTCTGATGATGTCCGTCGGGTTGGCGGTTTTGGTGGCGGGCGCGGCCTTCGGCGCCGATCACCCCGGCCAGAAATTCCAGATTTCGCCGGCCGCGCTGCCCAAGCCCTATGCCACGCCCGCCGCCGGCAACCAGGCCGAGGATATTCCCCGCCCCGTCGGCACGATGCCGGACGTGCCGCGCGGCTTTGCCGTCTCGGTCTTTGCCGATCACCTGTCCAATGCCCGCTGGATGGCGGTGGCGCCCAATGGCGACGTCTTCCTGGCCGAGCCCACCAGGGACGCCGGCAAGATCACCCTGCTGCGCGACACCAATGGCGACGGCAAGGCGGACAAGACCTTCACCTTTGCATCATCGGGCTTCCAGTATCCGCATGGTTTGGCCTTCCATGAGGGTTATCTCTATGTCGGCGACCTGCAGGCGATCTGGCGCATCCCGTACAAGGACGGCCAGACCGTGGCGGGCAAGCCGGAACGCGTGACCACCAAGGTCCCCGACCTGCGGCCCAGGGGCGGGCATGTCACCCGCGACATCGCCTTCGGCCCCGACGGCGCGCTCTATCTGGCGATGGGATCGCGCGACAATATCTCGGACTTCAAACCGGGCGCGCAGGTCTTCAAGGTCAATGCCGATGGCAGCATGGCTGAGTTCGCCAGCGGCATCCGCAATCCCGTCGGCATCGCCTTCGCGCCGGGCACGGGCACGCTTTATGTCACCACCAATGAGCGCGACGGGCTGGGCGACGACCTGCCCCCCGATTACCTGACAAGCGTGAAAGCGGGCGGCTTCTACGGCTATCCTTACGCCTATATCGGCAAAAATCCCGATCCGGTGTGGGGTGCAAAAGACCCCGCAAAAGTGGCGGCGACCATCACCCCGGACGTGCTGTTCCACGCCCATTCCGCGCCCACCGGGCTGGTTTTCTATACCGGCGCCATGTTTCCGGCCGAATACAGGGGCGACGCTTTCGTCTCGCTGCACGGTTCGTGGAATGCCGGCAATCCCACCGGCTACAAGGTGGTGCGGGTGCATTTTTCCGGCGGCAGGCCCGAGAATGGCTATGAGAATTTCGCCACCGGCTTCTGGAACGGCATGGGCGCGCCCGGTGCGCCCGCCAGGGTCTGGGGCCGCCCGGTCGGGCTGGCGGTGGCAAAGGACGGCGCGCTGCTGATCGCGGACGATACGGCGAATGTGGTGTGGCGGGTGGCCTATACCGGCAAGTAGCCGGGAACTGCCGGATTTGCGGGCGCTTGACGGCCCGGACCCCCATCCCTAAAACCCGCCTTCCCCAGCGATGGGGCGGTTCGGGGCTGTAGCTCAGTTGGGAGAGCGCTTCGTTCGCAATGAAGAGGCCAGCGGTTCGATTCCGCTCAGCTCCACCATCCCCCTTGCGGGATGGCGAACCGCCATTTCCCTGTCGCTTGCGCCCGTCCGGCTGCCATCCTAGAAAATCACCATGCTGAACCCCATCGCCGCCCTGCTGATCGAAGTTCTGGAAATCTACAAGTGGATCGTGATCGCGGCGGTGATCGTGAGCTGGCTGACGGCCTTCAACGTCATCAACGTCCATAACAATTTCGTGCGCACCCTGCTGCGCATCCTGATGAGCCTGACCGAGCCGGTATTCCGCCAGATCCGCCGTGTCATTCCGCCGATCAGCGGGCTGGACCTGTCGCCGATCATCGTCTTCGTGATCATCTGGTTCCTGCAATATTCGATCACCTGGCTGTCCTTCCGCTACGGGCTCTAGGCCATGACCGCCCCCTCTTCCGCGCCCACGGGCGCAAAAGTCATTGACGGCAAGGCCAGTGCCGCGAAGCTGCGCGAGAAGATCGCCGCTTATGCCGCCGAGCTGAAGGCCGCGCATGGATTGCAGCCGGGTCTTGCCACCGTGCTGGTGGGCAATGATCCGGCGTCGGAAGTCTATGTCCGCAACAAGGGCAAGACCGCCGAGGCGCTGGGGTTTCGCTCGGTGCATATCGCGCTGCCCGCCGATACGCCGCAGAACGAACTGCTGGACACCGTGCGCCAGCTTTCCGCCGACAAGACGGTGCATGGCATTCTGGTGCAGTTGCCGCTCCCCAAGCATCTCGACGAAGCCGCCGTGCTCGACGCGCTGGACCCGGCCAAGGATGTCGATGCGCTGACGCCGACCAATGCCGGGCTGCTGCTGTCGGGCCGCGCCCATCTGGTGTCGTGCACGCCGGCGGGCGTGATGCTGCTGCTCAAGGAATATGTCGGCGACATCACGGGAAAAGATGTGCTGGTGATCGGCCGCTCGCTGCTGTTCGGCAAGCCGGCGGCGCAATTGCTGCTGGCCGCCAACGCCACCGTCACCATGGCCCATTCGCGCTCGCGCGACCTGCCCGCGCTGGCGCGCCGCGCCGATATCGTGGTGGCCGCCATCGGCAAGCCGGAATTCGTTAAAGCCGACTGGATCAAGCCCGGCGCCGTGGTGATCGATGTCGGCATCAACCGCGTGGACGCTGGTGACGGCAAAACCAAACTGGTCGGCGACGTGGATTACGAAGCCGCAAAGGCCGTCGCGGGCGCCATCACGCCCGTTCCCGGCGGTGTCGGCGCCATGACCATCATCTGCCTGATGCAAAACACGCTGATTGCCGCCTGCGCGCAGAACGGCCTGCCGGCGCCTGTATTCTAAAGCCTGGCCCTCAATTCCTTGGCCAGATCATCCGGCGAGATGGCTTCGTCATAGAAGCTGATCATCTTGCCGTCCGGGCCCATCAGGTACAGCACCGATGAATGATCCATGCCATAGCCGCGCTTGGGATTGTTCGGATCGATGGGCTTCTTCACCGCATAGACGCGGTATTTCTTTTCCACGTCCCTGATCGCATCGGCGCTTCCGGTCAGGCCGACGAAATCCGGCCCGAAGGCCTTCATGTAATCGGCCAGCACCTTGGGTGTGTCGCGTTCGGGATCGATGGTGATGAAGACCGGCACCACGCGCCTGTCGCCCAGCTTTTCCAGCGCCTGCGCCATCACGCCCAGGGTGGTGGGGCAGACATCGGGGCAGAAACTGTAGCCGAAATAGATCAGCATATAGCGGCCGCGAAAGTCCTTGTCGGTCCTGGTCGCGCCGGTCTGGTCCACCAGCTTGAACGCGCCCCCCACGTCCGCGGTGCCGGTGGATACCACTTGGCCCAGCCTCGGTACCTGTTCGCTCTCGTACCACAGCACCCCGCCCACCAGGGCCGCGGCCAGCAGCAGGTAGGGCAGCAGGGCTTGCTTGTTGCGCAACATGGGCAATGCTCTAATCCGTTCCGCCGGACCTGAAAAGAGCACGAGAAAGAGACACGTTGCCGCCCAGAATTAAAGAGATTACACGCGGCTTTGCCCCCGGCATTGGTTCCGCGGGCCGGGTGCGGCTGCGCACCCTGTCGAACCTGCGCTGGCTGGCGATCGCGGGACAGTCGGCGGCCTTGTTCCTGGTTTATTTCGCGCTGGGCTATTCGCTGCCCATCGCCTATTGCGCCATCGCCATCGCGGTCAGCGCGGCATTGAACACCGTGCTGGCGCTGCGCTATGCGCCCGCCCATCGCCTGACCAACCGCGAGGCGACCTTTTATCTCGCCTTCGACGTGCTGCAACTGGCGGCGCTGCTTTATCTCACCGGCGGCATCGCCAATCCCTTTGCGCTGATGTTCGTGGCGCCGGTGGTGATTGCGGCGGCAACACTCAATCTTGGCAATGTCCTCATCCTGGCTTTCATCGCCTTCGCCTCGGTGTCGCTGATCGCGGTGGTGCACAAGCCGCTGCCCTGGCCCGAGGGCGATGCGCTGCTGCTGCCGCAGCTTTACCAGGCCGGCATCTGGACGGCGCTGGTGATCGGCATCGGCTTTACGTCTGTCTATGCCTGGCGCATCGCATCGGAATCCGCGCGCATGTCGGCCGGCCTCGCCGCCACCCAGCTCGCCTTGTCGCGCGAGCATCGTCTCGCCGCGCTGGGCGCGCTGGCGACGGCGGCGGCGCATGAACTGGGCACGCCGCTGGGCACCATCGCGGTGGTGGCGCGCGAGCTGGAGCGGGCGCTGCCGGAAAATTCCACCGAGATCGAGGATGTGCGGCTCTTGCGCGCCCAGGCCGAACGCTGCCGCGCCATCATCGCGCGGCTGGCCAATCCGGAAGAAGCCATGCTGGGCGCCACCGCCCGTCTGCCGTTGGGAGCGCTGCTGGACGATATCGCCATGCCCCATCGCGGCGAGGATCTGGATATCGTGGTGACGGTGACACCGCCAAAAGGCGACAGCGCGCCGCCCCAGGTGTGGCGCGCGCCCGAACTGCTGCATGGGCTGGGCAACATCATCGAGAATGCCGCCGATTTCGCCCAGACACACGTGGCGGTGAATGCCGGCTGGGATGACCAGTATCTGTTCATCTCGGTGGCCGATGACGGCCCCGGCTTTGCCCCCGAAATCTTCGAGGCGCTGGGCGAGCCCTACATCACCTCCCGTCCTGGCCATCATGCCCTGGTGGACAGCGACATGGGTCCCAGCGGCCTGGACAAGCATGAAGGCATGGGCCTGGGCTTCTTTATCGCCAAGATCCTGCTGGAGCAGACGGGGGGCGAAGTTAAGGCTGACAATCCCGCTTCCGGCGGGGCGCGGGTGGCAATTCGCTGGCAACGGGGCGTGATTGACGGGTCCCAGCCGCCCACCCAATTGGAAACAAGCTGAATTCATTGACCTATTGTCAAAAGGGACTATACAGCGGCCCCGGATGACTGACGAAAAAACCCTGCTCTTGGTCGAAGACGACCGTCCCCTGCGCGAGCGCCTGGCGCGGGCGCTGGAGACCCGTGGTTTCACCGTCACCCAGGCGGAGTCCGTGGCCGAGGGCAAGGCCCGCGCCAAGGATGCACCGCCGGCCTATGCCGTGGTCGATCTCAAGCTGGATGACGGCAACGGCCTGGACGTGGTGGAAACATTGCACGTCACCCGTCCCGACAGCCGCGTCGTGGTGCTGACCGGCTTCGGCAACATCGCCACCGCCGTCGCGGCCGTGAAGTATGGCGCCATCGATTACCTGCCCAAGCCCGCCGATGCCGATGACATCCTGGCGGCGCTGCTGGCGGTGCCGGGCTCCAAGCCCAAGCCGCCGGAAAATCCCATGTCGGCCGACCGCGTGCGCTGGGAGCATATCCAGCGCGTCTATGAACTGTGCGGCCACAATGTCAGCGAGACGGCGCGCCGCCTGAACATGCATCGCCGCACCCTGCAGCGCATCCTGGCCAAGCGCTCGCCGCGCTAGGCGTTTTTCTTTTTCGCGATTTTCTTTGCCGGTGTCTTCGCGGCGCCCTTCGGCTTGCGCTTGATCGGCGGCATGGCGGCGAGCTGGGCGGCGCGGCCCACCAGTATTTCCTTCAGCGTCTTTGCCGTCAGCGCCTTCAGGCGGATCAGCACGAACGGAAACTTGCGATAGTGATCGGTGATGTAGAAGAGCTTCGGCTCGGCCTCCAGCATCATGTCGCGCATTTCCATCGAGCCAACCTGCAAGGTGACAGCTTCTTCCTTTTTATGAACCTTGCTGAGAAAGCGGTCATGGATGAAGACCGACGGCTCGTTGAACCACAGCCGTTCGTCGGTGCCGGGAATGGCCAGCATGATCTTGTGGGCTTCAGCCTTGCTCAGCGGCATCGGGAATGACCAGGTTTGGGGTTTGCGACAAAGCGATGGCTTCGAGATTGCGCGACAGCCGCTCGGCGGCGCAGCGCGCGAAGCTGACGGTGACGGCCTTGCGGCGCGAAGCGTGCAGGGCCTGTGCCTGCGCCTCTTTCACGATGGCGCCGCCATAGCGATCGGCGACGATGAGTCCGGTCTGCTGCGGCACATGCTCATCGGGGAAATCCGGCGGGATGGCGAAATAGAACAGGTCGCAATAATCCAGATATTCCGGCCACTTCCCGTCTCCCTTGAGATCGGCCAGCGCCACCTTGATTTCCACCCCCAGCATCTCGCCGCCCGGCCCGATGGCGGCGACATCGAGACGGCGGCCATTGGGCAGGGTGAATTCCAGGATGGGCGAATAGCCTTCTTCCAGCAGCAGGCGCGAAACCCCGCGCGCGACATCAAGAGCGG
>CBIHOI010000090.1:0-8781 GCA_966211925.1 uncultured Hyphomicrobiales bacterium
GGCCATCGACTGGGCACGGCGGAGATCGAAAGCGCGCTGGTGGCCGACATGAAGGTCGCCGAAGCCGCGGTGGTGGGCTATCCGCACGACATCAAGGGCCAGGGCATCTATGCCTATGTGACGCTGAAACAGGGCATCGAGCCCAGCGAGGCGCTGGCGGCGGAGCTGAAGAAGTTCGTGGCGAACGAGATCAGCCCGATTGCGCGGCCCGACGTGATCCAGTTCGCGCCGGGCCTGCCCAAGACCCGCAGCGGCAAGATCATGCGGCGGATTTTGCGCAAGATCGCGGAAGGCGACACATCGAGCCTGGGCGACATTTCCACACTGGCCGATCCGTCGGTGGTGGAAGACCTGATCCGGAACGCAAGAAAATAGACGCTGTTTACCGGGGCGAATACCGGGCCTTCCGGCGATGGTCTTTTTTGGCTGTCGCGCGTTCCCAAACATGGGTAGTTTGGCACGGGTAGCTTGGCATCAAGGCTGTGGCATGCCTTTTCGGAGACAGCATGGCTTATGATATCCGCACCGTCGGCGCCCATCCGGATCACTGGTACCCGCTGGCCTGGAGCGATGAAATCGCGCCCGGCAAGGTGATTGGCCGCCGTTTCGCGGGCGAACCGATCGCGCTGTTCCGCACCGCGGACGGCAAGCTGACGGCGCTGGAAGATCGCTGCGCCCATCGCCAGGTGCCGCTGCATCTGGGCGTGGTGTCGGGCCAGACCCTGAAATGCGGCTATCATGGCTGGAGCTATGACCGCGCCGGCGCCTGCATCGACGTGCCCTATCTGGGCGAGTGCCGGCTTCCCAATGGCGTGAAGAGCTATCCGGTGCGCGAGATCAACGGCATGGTTCTGGTGTTCCCCGGCGCGCCGCATCTGGCGGAAGAACGCTTGCCCGCGTTCCTGGGCAAGGCGGCTGACAGTGCTTACAAGACCCGCCGCCTCAACCGCGAGGTCGCCTGCCACTACAGTTTCCTGCATGAAAACCTGTTCGACATGAACCACCAGTTCCTGCACAGGAAGAACATGGGCTCGATCAAGGCGCGGTGCCTGGGCCGGCGCAATGGCGAGAGCTGGTGCGAGGTGGATTACACCTTCAGCCGGACCGAGGGCCGCCAGTCCGTCGGCGAGGCCGCGATCCTGTCCGCGATGCGGCCCGGGGACGGCCGCAAGTTCCGCGACCTGATGACCATTCGCACCGAATATCCCTACCAGCATCTGAAAGTGTGGGTGGGGGACGCGGCGGAGCCGGCGCTGGATGTGTGGCTCTGCTACACGCCGTTGGGCGCCGACCAGCGCAGCAATCGCACCTTCGGCTTCCTGTCGGTGAAGAAATCGAAGATCCCCGGCCTCACGACCATGTTCTGGCCGTTCATCGCCTGGTTCACCGAGCGCATCTTCCGCGAGGACAAGGTGATCGTGGAAGCCGAACAGGCCGCCCATGACGCCCAGGGCGCGGACTGGAACAACGAGGTGTTCCCGGCGCTCAATGACCTGCGCGCGCTGCTGGTGCGCAGCGGCAGCCCGCCCCTGACACAGCCGCAGGGCGCCGCGCGGCGCGTGGCGCAGAACTGACGCGTGATGTTTGTCTTCCTTTATATCCTGGCGGCCATGGGCGTCGCCTACTGGGCGCGGCTGGATGGGCGCAGCCCTGGCACCTGGTTCCTGCTGGCCATTCTTCTGACGCCGCTGGGCGGCAGCGTCGCGCTGATGATCCGCGGACGCTTCGAGCGCTGAGCACAATATCATTCCCGCGAAAGCGGAGGATGACGATTTATTTTCCGCCTGACATCGCGGCATATCCGTCCATACCGGTCGCCAGATCGACATCCTTCCAGGTCACGCCGTCCGCGTCATGAGTGGCCAGCGTCACGTCCACCTTGTTGTAGACATTGGACCATTCGGGATGGTGATCCATTTTCGCCGCCAGCAGGGCGCAGCGGGTCATGAAGGCGAAGGCGGCGTCGAAATCCACGAACCTGAAGCTGCGGGTGATCGCCTCGCGGTCCTTTGCGAGGGTCCAGTCCGGCAGGCGCTTCAGCGCCGCCTTCAGGTCTTCAATCGACAGTTTCGGGGTCGTCGTCATCATGGCCTCCAAGCGGATAGTCTTCTTCCGCAGTATAGATGCTGCCATCATTGGTCAGGCGGCTGGAATAAAGCTGGAATGACTCAACCGGGAATTCCGCGCTGGTATAGAGCGCGTGATAGGACAGCCATTCCATCACCTTGTCATTGTCGGGATGGCGCATCCGCGCCAGCGTGACATGCGGCTTGAAAGGATGGGCGTCCCCCTCTCCTGAAGATGGCGGCTGGCCGACGCGGCGGATGGCGCTGTCCACCTTGCGCGCCAGATGATCCAGCGCCGGGTTGGGCCGCACCCCCGCCCACAGGCTGTGGACCTGTTTGTTGCCGAACTGGCCGACGCCATGGAGCTGCAGGGCGAAGCCGTCGGCCATGATGCCCGCCAGCATGTCGTCGATCAGGTCGATGTCGCGATTCTCCACCTCGCCGATGAAGCGCAGGGTGAGATGCAGTTGCTCCGGCGTCTGCCAGCGCGCGCCGGGCACGCCGCCCTGCAGCAGCAACAGCGACTGGGTGACGGTTCTGGGGATCGAAAGGGCGACGAACAATCTCATCTTGAAAAGCGTCCCAGTGGCAGGCGGCCGCGCAGCAGCAGCACGACCGCAGCATAGCCCAGTCCGCCCAGCGTGACGGCGCACAAAAGTCCGGCGATGTCGGCATGGCGGCCATGGGCCAGCGTTTCGCCCAGCCGCGCGCCCATCCACGCGCCCGCGCCACAGGCCAGTGCGGCGGCAAGCGCCGGCGGCAGGGCGCGGACAAACTGTTTTTCAATCGCCAGCAGGGCACGGCTGCGGCCAAACCATGTCAACAGCCCGACATTGACCCAGGCGCCCAGCGCCGTGCCCAGCGCAATACCGGCAACGCCCCAGTGCAGCCCCCAGACGAACAGCACCTTCAGCGCGATGTTGCTGACCAGCGCCGTCACCGTGGCGCGGGCGGGCGTGACGGTGTCGTGGCGGGCATAGAAGGTGGAGGCGATGATGCGGATCAGCGCCATGGCCGGAAGTCCGGCGCCATAGGCAGCCAGCGCCAGCGCCGCCATTTGCGCGGCGCCGGCATTGAAGGCGCCGTGCAGGAAGACGGCGCGGATAATGGTGCCGGGGATCAGCAGGAACGTGACCATGAACGGCAGGGTCAGCAGCAGCACCATGGCGGCGCTGCGGTTCTGGGCAGCGTGGGAGCCGGCCGTGTCGCCCTTTGCCAGCAGCGCGGACATCTGCGGCAGCAGCACCGTGCCCAGCGCGATGCCCAGCACGCCCAGCGGCAACTGGTTGATGCGGTCGGCATAATAGAGCGTGGTGCGGCTGCCGGTGGCGAGCCAGCTTGCCAGCACCGTGTCGATGAAGGGCGAGATCACCACCGAGGCGGCGCCAAAGGTCACGGCGCCGAAGGCGATGAAGAATTCGCGGATCTGCGGCGTCCAGCGCGGCCAGGTGATGCGCAGCCACAGGCCTTCGCGCGCGCCGGCCCAGATGATGAAGATCAATTGTGCCACGCCGCCGGCGAAGACGCCCCAGGCGGCGGCATAGGCGGCGTTGGGAAACCAGTGCCACAGGACAAGTGTCGCGATCATCGCCAGGTTCTGCAGGTTCGACCAGAAGGCGCCGGCCCAGAAACGATCGATGGCGTTCAGCATGGCGGAGAGCTGCACCGCCACCAGGGTCATGATGAGATAGGGAAAGGTAATGCGTGCCAGGCTGACGGTCAGTGCGAATTGCTCGCCGGTCCAGCCGGGCGCCAGCAGGCGAACGATGACGGGCATGAACGCCGTCGCCAGCACCAGCAGCACGACCTGCGCCGCTAGCTGCCAGGCGAAGACGGCATCGGCGAATTTGGCGGCGGCGATCTTGTCGCCCTTGGCCTGCAAGGCGGCATAGCGCGGCAGGAAGGCGGGATTGATGGTGCCTTCGCCGAAGATGGCGCGGAAATAGTTGGGAAACAGGAAGGCGACGAAGAAAGCGTCCGACAAAAGGCCCGCGCCCAGCGTCCAGGCCAACAGCGCATCGCGGGCAAAGCCGGTGATGCGGGAGAGGAGCGTAAAGCCACCGACAGAGAGCAGCCGTTTGAACATCAGCGCCCCACGAGTTTTTTGACGTAAGGCAGCATGCGCGCCACGATCACCTTCACGCCCGCAGGGTTGGGATGCATGCCGTCGGCCTGGTTCAGTTTGGCGTTCAGCGCCACGCCATCCAGGAAGAAGGGATAGAACAGCACGCCATACTGCTTCGCCAGCCGCGGATAGATGGCGTCGAATTCCTTCACATACTGGGCGCCCAGGTTGCGCTGGGCGTGCATGCCGGTGAAGAGCACTTTCACATGCGCCGCCTTCAGCTTGTCGAGGATGGCGCGCAGGTTCTTTTCGGTTTCGGCCGGTGGCGTGCCGCGCAGCATGTCGTTGCTCCCCAGTTCCAGGATCACCGCATCGGGATGGTCGGCCAGCGACCAGTCCAGCCGCGCCAGCCCGCCGGCGCTGGTATCGGCGGAAACGCCGGCATTGGTGACCATGGCGTCGATACCCGCATTCTTCAGGGCCGCCTGAAGCTGGACGGTGAATTCGGTGCCGGGTGGCAGGCCATAGCCCTGGGTCAGGCTGCTGCCCAGCGCCAATATTTTCACCGGCCCGGCAGCCGCCTGCCCTGCTGTGGCCCCAAAGATGGGGAACAAAGCCGCCAGCAGAACTATGGTAAGCAGCGTCTTGAATAGGCGCGTCATCGTCACTTTATCCGAGTCACCATGCACAATCCCCCGCCGGCCCTTCAGCTTCAAGACGTGTCGCTGACACTTAAAAGCCTGGCGGGTCCGGTGGATATCCTGTCGGGTGTCTCCCTGACGGTGGAAAGCGGCCAGACCGTGGCGCTGACGGGGCCGTCCGGATCGGGCAAGTCTTCGCTTTTGATGGTGGCGGCGGGGCTGGAAAAGCCCACATCGGGCACGGTCAGCGTCACCGGCACCGACATCACCCGCATGGGCGAGGACGCGGCGGCGCGCTTCCGGCTGGGACGGGTGGGCATCGTGTTCCAGAGCTTCCACCTGATCCCGACCATGACGGCGCTGGAGAATGTCGCCGTGCCGCTGGAGCTGATGGGGGGGGCCGATGCTTTTGACCGCGCCGAGGCGGAATTGCGGCGCGTCGGGCTGATCCTGCGCACTGACCATTACCCGGGACAGCTTTCGGGCGGCGAACAGCAGCGGGTGGCACTGGCCCGGGCGCTGGCGCCGGGACCGCAGATTCTTTTCGCCGATGAGCCAACGGGCAACCTGGACGGCGCGACCGGCGCGGGCATCGCCGAGCTGATGTTTGCATTGAACGCGGAAAGCGGCGCGACCCTGTTCCTGGTGACGCATGAGGAGTCGCTGGCGAAGCGCTGCGGCCGGGTGCTGCGGATGAAGGACGGCAAGATTGTCTCCGAGCAGTAGCTTTCGCCTCGCCCTGCGCTTTGCCCGCCGTGAGTTGCGTGGCGGGTTTGCGAGCTTTCGCATCTTCTTCATGTGCCTGGTGTTGGGATCGGCGGCCATCGCCGGCGTGGAATCGCTGAGTTCGGCCTTCCTCACCGGGTTGCAGGATCAGGGACAGGTGTTGCTGGGCGGCGATGTCTCGGTGCAACTGGTACACCGCGCCGCTGGCGGGGAGGAACGCGCCTTTCTCGACAAACAGGGGAAGGTGTCCGAGGCACTTTCGCTGCGGGCCATGGCCTATGCCCGCGACAACCGAAACCGTCAGCTTGTCGAACTGAAAGGCGTCGATGACCGCTGGCCGCTGTTCGGGGCGCCGAAATTCACGCCCGCGCAATCCACCCGCGATGTGCTGGCCTGCGAGGATGACGGCGTCTGCGGCGCGGCGGCGGAGCAGACCTTGCTGGACCGGCTGCATGTGGCGCGCGGCGACCTGATCAAGCTGGGCGATGGCACTTTCCGCATCATGGCGGTGCTGAACAGCGAGCCGGACCGCATTTCGACCGGCTTCTCGCTGGGGCCACGGCTGCTGATTTCCTCCAGGGGCCTGCCTGGCACGCATCTGGTGTCGCCGGAAAGCCTGGTCAACTACACTTATCGCGTCGCGCTGGCAGGTCAGGTGAATGACCCGGTGCAGGCACGCGCCGCCATCCAGCGCTTCAAGGACCAGGCGCAGGCGCGTTTTCCCGAAGCGGGCTGGAACATCCGCGACCGCAACGACGCCGCGCCGGGCATCAAGCGCTTCATCGAACAGCTCACCATGTTCCTGACGCTGGTGGGACTGGTGGCGCTGGGCGTGGGCGGCGTGGGCGCGGGCCAGGCGATCACCGCCTTCCTGGATCGCAAGCGCCCCGACATCGCCATCCTGAAATCCATGGGGGCCAGTGGCGGCTTTGTTTTCCTGGTTTTCTTCCTCCAGGTGATGGCGGTGGCGCTGGCCGCGACGGTGCTGGGCGCCGCGATCGGCGCGGCACTTCCCTTCGCCGTGGTGTGGATCTATGGCGAGGCCCTGCCGGTGCCGCCGGCCTTCGGGCTGTATCCGGTGCCGCTGCTTCTGGCGCTGGCGTTCGGATTGTTGTCGGCGGTGGCGTTCGCGGTACCGCCATTGTCGCGCGCCCGCATGGTGCCGCCCGCCAGCCTGTTCCGCGATGTGGTGTCGCCGGCGACCGCCGAAGGACAGACTCTCTATCGCGCGATTTCCGCCGCTGCCGCGCTTGGGGTGATGGGACTTTCATTGGTCCTGGCGCCTTCGCCGGTGTTTGCGGCGGAGTTTCTGGTCGGCGCCATTGCAGCGCTGGGGTTGCTGAGGCTGCTGGCCGAAGGACTGCGGCGCGGACTGGCGGCACTGCCGCGCACCCGCTCGCCGGTGTTGCGGCTGGCGCTGGCAAATCTTGTTCGGCCCGGCGCGGCGACGGGCGGCATCATCACGGCGCTGGGGCTGGGGCTGACCTTGCTGGCCACCGTCACGCTGCTGAATTCCACCATCAACGCGCAGGTGGCCGGCGCCCTGCCCGCCCGCGCGCCCAGCTTCTTCTTTGTCGATATCCAGCCGGGCGAAGCGGCGGCCTTCGACAAGACCGTCACCGGCTTTTCCACCGCCAGCGGCTTCAAGCGCACGCCCATGATCCGGGGCCGCATCACGGCGCTGAACGGGGTGCCGTCGGCCGATGCGAAAGTCGCGCCCGACGCCAAGTGGGCGCTGAACGGCGACCGCGGCATTACCTATTCCGCCACCCCGCCGGAAGGCACCATCATCACGCAGGGCAAATGGTGGGCGGCCGATTATCGCGGGCCGACCTTGATCTCGCTGGACCAGAGCATCGCCGCCGGTACCGGGCTGAAGATCGGCGACACGATGACGCTGAACGTGCTGGGGCGCGAATTCGAGGGGCGCATCGCCAACCTGCGCAAGGTGGATTTCACCACCGGCGGACAGAATTTCGTGCTGGTGCTGTCGCCGGGGCTGATCGACCTGGCGCCGCATGCCTTCCTGGCGACGGTGCGGGTGGACGACGCGCAGGAGAACGCCATGTACATGGCGGTGACGGACAAATTTCCCAATATCTCCACCGTGCGCGTGAAAGACGCCATCCAGCAGGTGCAGGGACTGTTGCAGTCCTTGGCCGACGGGGTGAGCGCCGCCAGCCTGGTAACCATCCTGGCCGGGCTGCTGGTGCTGGCGGGGGCGATTGCGGCGGGAACGCGGGCGCGGCTGTACGACGCCACCATCCTCAAGGTTCTTGGTGCAACCCGGGCGCGCATCGCGCTGGTGACGGTGATCGAGTTCGCCGTGCTGGGCGCGGCAACGGGGCTTATCGCGCTGGCCGCCGGAACGCTGGCGGCCTGGGTGATCGCCACCGGCTTCCTGGACGTGCCGTTCACCTTTGACGCACGTGCGATATTGATGACCGTGGCCGGCGGCGGCGCGACAACCCTGCTGTTCGGGCTGCTGGGCTCGCTGGGCGCCCTGTCGGCGCGGCCGGCGCGGCGACTCAGGTCGGCCTAGGCCTCCCAATTCCGTCACAATTGAACGAATGCGCCGGTCTTGATACCGCCACACCGAAAGCCGATATTAGGGGGGTCCCCATCAGGGGATTAACCGGAGTGAAAAATGGCTGACTTCGACAATCGTCTTCTGCGTGGCGCGACAACCGTCGGCGATCGCGTGGATGCCGGCCTGCGTGCACACATGCTGCGGGTCTACAACTACATGGTCGGCGCGCTGGCGCTGACGGGTGCGGTCGCCTATGTGGTGGCCAATTCGCCCGTGCTTCTGAACATGCTCTACAAGTCGGTGCTGACCACGGGCGGCGTCGCCCTGCAGCCCACCATCCTGGGCTGGGCCGTGATGCTGGCGCCGATCGCGCTGGTGTTCTTCCTGTCCTTCCGCGTCATGCAGATGAGCCAGGCGGCGGCACAGGCCACCTTCTGGGTCTATGCCGGCCTGACCGGCGCTTCGCTGGCCTCGATCCTGATCGTCTATACTGGCGCCAGCGTGGCGATGACCTTCTTCGTCACCGCCGCCACCTTCGGCACCATGAGCCTGTACGGCTACACCACCAAGCGTGACCTGACCGGGATGGGCAACTTCCTGTTCATGGGCCTGATCGGCATCCTGATCGCCAGCCTGGCCAACATGTTCTTCAAGTCCAGCGCGATGAACTTCGTCATCAGCGTGCTGGGCGTGCTGATCTTCACGGGCCTGACCGCCTGGGACACCCAGAAGATCAAGAACACCTATTACCAG
>CBIHOI010000091.1:0-8768 GCA_966211925.1 uncultured Hyphomicrobiales bacterium
CCCAGTATGGTCAGCCTCAGGCCCTCGCGCAGCGCCTCGCCCCGCCCCGAATCGTCCATATGTGCTTGAATTTGCTCAAGTATTTCGCGGGCCTGCGCCCGCGCGGCAGCGAATTCAGGGTCTCCCACGCCGTCGTCGGAAAAATCAATCGCCGCTTCCGCCCGCCCCAGCGCCGCGATCAGCCGGCCGCGCCAGCCTTCATAAAGGTCGGCCAGCGCCCCATCATGCTGGCGCAGCGCCTGGCGCAACTGGGCCGGGGTTTCGGCATCCACCAGATCGGCGATGGCCTCAGCCCTTGTCAGGTCCAGCTTGCCATTTTCCACGGCGCGGCGGCTGAATTCCCCCGGCTCGGCCGGTCGCAGCCCCAGCGCGGCCAACGCCGCGAACAGCGCCTCGCGCACCGCCCGTCCGCCATGGACATGGAATTCGGCGACATCCTCGCCGGTGAAACTGGCGGGGGCGGGAAACCACAGCAGCAAGGCCCGGTCGATCTCGGTGCCCGCATGCACCAGCCGCCGCAGCGCCGCTTCGCGCGGGGCGGGCAGGGGCCCGGCCAGTGCGACGGCCGCCACACCGGCGCGCGGCCCCGACACCCGAACCACCGCAACGCCGCCCCGGCCGGGGGCGCTGGACAAGGCATAAATTGTATCGGGCAAGCCTATTTGCCGTCTTTCTTGACCATGCTGGCGGCCGAATCCCACATCAGCTTCTGGAATTTGCTGAAGGCTTCTGCACCACCCAGCGGCATCCAGGCCTTCATCATCCCGTCAGGATCCCCAGCGTCGAAGGCCGCCTTCATCCGGGCCTGCATATCGTCCAGCATCTTGGTCTGCAGGGGGGCGACATCGGGCAGTCCCATGAAGGCCCGGGCCTCCTGGGGGGTCATGTCCATTTCGATCGTGACCTTCATACGGGCACCTTTTGCGCTGGTTGCATTTTCTGGGTAAGTAACCCCGCCGCAAAAACATCACAGAAGTGGGCCGGCGTGAAGCCGTGCGCCCCGCCCGATTGGATTTGAGAAGATGAGCGATCTGACCAGCACCACCAGCCCCTTCCTGGCCGCCCACAAGGACAACCCCGTCCAGTGGCGCCTGTGGAGCGACGCCGCGCTGGCCGAGGCGGCGGCCCAGGACAAGCCCATCCTGCTCAGCTTGGGCTATGCCGGCTGCCACTGGTGCAACACCCTCAACCGCGAAGCCTTCATGGACGCGGAGATCGCGGCCCAGATCAACGAGAACTTCATTCCCATCCTGTCCGACCGCGAAGAGCGGCCCGACCTGGACCTGATCTACCAGGGCGCCGCCGGCGCGATGCGCCACCAGGGCGGCTGGCCGCTGAACATCTTCCTGACCCCGGACGGCGTGCCCTTCTGGGTGGCGGGTTATCTGCCCCGCGAGAGCCAGGGCGAGTTGCCCTCCTTCCGCCAGATGCTTACCGACACCGCCAACCTGTGGAAGACCGACAAGGTGCGGGTGGCGGAAAACGCCGCGCGCACCCGCGCCGCAGTGGAAGACCTCTACAACCGCGACATGGCGGCACCGCAGGAGACCATCAATCTCGACCTCGCCGCGCTGCGCATGGGCCAGGGCTTCGACATCTTCTTCGGCGGCGTCACCGGGGCGATGAAATTCCCCAACGCCATCATCCTGGAATTGCTGTGGCGCGCCTTCCTGCGCACCGGCATGCCGCAATTCTCGCAGCTCACCTTCACCACCCTGGACAGCATGCTGTTCGGCGGCCTTTACGATCACGTCGGCGGCGGCTTCTTCCGCCACACCATGGACGAGCGCTGGCTGGAGCCGAGCTTCGAGAAGATGCTCTACGACAATGCCCAGATGATCGATATCCTGGTGCAGGTCTGGCAGTTCAACCGCAACGAGCTGGGCCGCCAGCGCGTGACCGAAACCGTCCAGTGGCTGCTGCGCGAGATGAAGGTGGGCGATGCCTTTGCCGCCACCATGGCCAGCGGCGTGCTGGCAGACGATGCGCGCTTCTATACCTGGAGCGAGGCGGAAATTGACGCCGCCCTGGTCGGCACCTTCTCGGCCCGCTTCAAGCAGGTCTATGGCATCAGCCGCGACGGCAATCTGGCGGGCCGCAACCTGCCGCGCCGCCTGGGCAACCCCCAGCCCACCAATGAAGCCGACGAAGCCCTGCTGGCCAAGCAGCGCGACATGCTGCTGACCGCGCGTGCCAAGCGCACCGCGCCGACCCGCGACACCCGCGTGCTGGCAAGCTGGAACGGCCTGGCCATCGCCGCCATTGCCCGCGCCGGCCAGGTGCTGGAAAAGCCCGAATGGATCGAAGCCGCCACCAAGGCCTTCGATTACATCGTCAAGAACCTGGGCGATGGCGACCGCCTGGCCCATGACATCGCCGATGGCGTGAAGGGCATCACCGGCGTTGCCGATGATTACTCCCACATGGCGCGTGCCGCGTTGCAGCTTTGGGAAGTGACCGGCGACGACCGCTTCCTGGCCCCCGCCAAGGGCTGGGTGAAGGCCCTGGACGATCATTTCTGGGATACCAGGCTGGGCGGCTATTGCTTCTATGCCGACGATGCGCCGCAGCTTTTCGTGCGCCCGCGCATGCTGTTCGACAATCCCACCCCGTCCACCAACGGCACCATGCTGACGGTGCTGACGCGCCTGGCGCTGATCACCGGCGACCGCGATTACATGAGCCGCGCCTCGACCCTGGCCGTCACCTTCGGCAACGAGGCGACGCGGGTGGTGAACGGTTCGGGCGCCTTCCTCAACGGCTTTGAAGTGCTGGTGAACTGCCTGATCATCCTGGTGATCGGCCACAAGGGCAATGCCCGCACCCAGGCGCTGCTGCGCACCGCCTGGAACAAGGCCATGCCCAACGGACTTATTGTCCAGATGGAGCCCGGCGATCCCCTGCCCGAAGGCCATCCCGCCACCGGCCGCGGCATGCTGAACGGCCAGCCCACCGCCTATATCTGCCAGTCGGGCAATTGTTCGGAAGGCATTACGGACGCCGCCATGCTGGACCAGGTGTTGACCCTGCCGACGCAGCTGCGCCAGCCGGTGCCGCAGGCGAGCTAAATGATCAAGGCCATCCGCTTCGAAAAGACCGGCGGCAGCGATGTGCTGCAGTATGTCGATTACGACCTGCCGCCGCCGCCCGCCGGCCAGGTGCGGGTGAGGCACACCGCCATCGGCGTCAACTTCATCGACACCTACCACCGCACCGGGCTTTATGCCTTGCCGCTGCCGTCCGGCCTGGGTTCGGAAGCCGCCGGCACGGTTGAAGCGCTGGGTGAAGGCGTCACGCGCGTGAAGGTGGGCGACCGCGTGGGTTACGGCTCGGGCGCCATCGGCTCTTACGCCGACGCGGCCAATGTGCCGGCCGACAAGCTGGTGAAATTGCCGGACAGCATCAGCGACGACGTCGCCGCGGCCGTGCTGCTGAAGGGCATGACGGCGCAATATCTGCTGCGCCAGATCCACGCCGTGAAGGCGGGCCAGACCATCGTCTTTCATGCCGCCGCCGGCGGCGTCGGCCAGATCGGCGTGCAATGGGCCAAGGCCCTGGGCGCGACCGTGATCGGCAGCACCACCTCGCCGGACAAGGTGGCGCTGTGCAAGGCCAATGGCTGCGACTATGTGCTGAACACCCACGAAGACGGCTGGGAAAAGAAAGTCCGCGAAATCACGGGCGGCGTCGGCGTGCCGGTGGTCTATGATTCCATCGGCAAGGACACGTTCCTGCCGGGGCTGGATTGCCTGGCCGTGCGCGGCATCATGGTGACCTATGGCAATGCATCCGGCCCCGTCGCGCCGTTTGCGCCGTCGCTGCTGGCGGCCAAGGGCTCGCTGCTGGTGACGCGGCCGACGCTGGCGTCCTTCACGCGCACGGCGGAAGAAACCCAGGCCGCGGCCGACGACCTGTTTGCCGTGATCGCATCGGGCGCGGTGAAGATCGCCATCAACCAGCGCTTCGCCCTGAAAGACGCCGCCAAGGCGCATGACGCCCTGACCAGCAAAAAGACCACCGGCGCCACCATCCTGGTGCCGTGATGGAGCGCCCGACCGAACGTCTGACCGCCGTCTATCACCTGCGCGTCCCGGCTGACACGGCAGCAGCGCGCGCCACCGGCATCGCGGTGGAACAGAGCGTGGAGATGCCGATCGCTGCCGTCACCGATCCCGCCATCCTGCGCGACATTGTCGGCCAGGTGGACAGCGTCGCCGACATCGGCGGTGGCGTATTCGAAGCGCGCATCGGACTCAGCGTCGCCACCACCGGGCTTGAGGCCGGGCAGTTGCTGAACATGCTGTTCGGCAACACCTCCATGCATCCCGACATCACGCTGGCCGATGCCGAATTTCCCGAGACAATGCTGAACGCCTTCGGCGGGCCACGGCAGGGTCTTGAAGACTTGCGCAAACTGGCGGGGGCGCAGGGGCGCGCCATGACCTGTTCGGCGCTGAAGCCGCAGGGCTCCGACGCCAGGACCCTGGCGGCGCTGGCCGGGCGGCTTTCAAAAGGCGGGCTGGATTTCCTCAAGGACGATCACGGCATCGCCGACCAGCATTACAGCCCCTTTGCGGAACGCGTTCCGCGCATTGCCGAAGCCATGGCGGCGAACGGCAAGACCATCTACCTGCCGTCGCTGTCGGGCCATCTGGAGTCCATGCGCAAGCAGGTCGAGATCGCCCGCGCCGCCGGCGTCAAGGCGGTGCTGATCGCGCCCATGATTGCCGGGCTCTCCACCTTCCATGCGCTGGTGCGGGACAATCCCGACATCGCCTTCATGGCCCATCCCGCCATGGTCGGCAGCGGCCAGATTGCGCCGCCCTTCCTGTTCGGCAAACTGCTGCGGATGCTGGGCGCCGATGCCGTGGTGTTCGCCAATCATGGTGGCCGCTTCGGTTATACCCCCGCCACCTGCCGCGCGTTGGCCGATATGGCGCTGAAACCCTGGGGCGCGCTCAAGCCCGCCGTGCCGGTTCCCGCCGGCGGCATGACCCTGGCCCGCGTCTCCGAAATGCTGCAATTCTATGGCAAGGACGTGATGCTGCTGATCGGCGGCGACTTGCTTTCCGCCGGCACGCGCATATCTGAGGAAGCGGCGAAGTTTCAGGACGAAGTCGTTCGCCGCAGCGAGGCCGCATGATGGACAAGCCCGAAGCAGCACAGAGCGACATCTTTCGCGCCTTCCTGGAAAATTACCGCTGGGATGGCGTGTCGCATCTTCCCTACAAGGAAGAAGGCTCGGCCCCCTTCAAATCCATCACCCGCCAGGTCCTGTTCCAGGACCCCGAGCTGAAATGCGAGCTGCGCTATTTCGAAGTGGCGCCGGGCGGCTACTCCACGCTGGAGCGTCACCAGCACAGCCATGGCGTAATGATCCTGCGCGGCGCCGCCGATGTGATGGTGGGCGGCGAGGTGAAGACGGCCAACACCTATGACCTGGTGCGCATCCCGCCCATGACCTGGCACCGCTTCCGCACCAAGGGTGACGAGCCGATGGGATTCCTCTGCATGGTCAATGTCGAGCGCGACAAGCCGCAGCTTCCGACCGCCGAGGAAATCGAGCAGTTGAAGGCCGATCCGGCCGTCGCCGACTTCCTGTCTCCGTGAAAATCCTCGCCGCACTTCTATCCGTGTTGCTGATGACGCCCGCACTGGCCCAGCCGGCGGTGGACCCGCACAGTGGCGCCCTGTTCGACATTATCGCGGCCCAGGACAGGAAGCTGTTCGATGCCTACAACGCCTGCGACCTGAAAACGCTCGGCGAGATGGTCAGTGAAGACCTGGAATTCTACCACGACCAGACCGGGCTGGCCCGCGGGCGTACCCCGTTCCTGGCGGCCATCCAGAACAATATCTGCGGCAAGGTCCATCGCATGCTGGTGCCGGGCTCGCTGGAAGCCTATCCGCTCAAGACCTATGGCGCGGTGGAAGTGGGTGAGCATGTTTTCTGCCCGGTCGCGCACCCCGAACAATGTGATCCCGGGACCAGCGGCATCGCCAAGTTCACCATGCTGTGGCAACAGACCGATGCGGGCTGGAAGCTGACACGGGTGATCAGTTACGCCCATGTCTCGGATACGGCGCGCAAATAGCCGCGCAAAGAAAAAGGCCGGGCATCGCTGCCCGGCCTTTTCGTTTCGCGCGCCAGGCGCAAATCAGGTGTTCATGCTTTCGAAGAAGTCGCTGTTGTTCTTGGCGGACTTCAGCTTGTCCAGCAGGAATTCGATGGCGTCCACCGTGCCCATCGGCGACAGGATGCGGCGCAGGACATAGGTCTTCGCCAGCTGGCCCTTTTCGATCAGCAGTTCGTCCTTGCGGGTGCCCGAACGCATGATGTCGATGGCCGGGAAGACGCGCTTGTCGGCGACCTTGCGGTCCAGGATGATTTCGCTGTTGCCGGTGCCCTTGAACTCTTCGAAAATGACTTCGTCCATGCGGCTGCCGGTATCGATCAGCGCGGTGGCGATGATGGTCAGCGAACCGCCTTCCTCGATATTGCGCGCCGCGCCGAAGAAGCGCTTGGGGCGTTGGAGCGCGTTGGCGTCCACGCCGCCGGTCAGCACCTTGCCCGAAGACGGCACCACGGTGTTGTAGGCACGGCCCAGGCGGGTGATGGAGTCCAGCAGGATGATGACGTCGCGCTTGTGTTCGACCAGGCGCTTGGCCTTTTCGATCACCATCTCGGCAACCTGGACGTGACGCGTCGCCGGTTCGTCGAAGGTGGAGGAAATCACTTCACCCACCACCGTGCGCTGCATGTCGGTGACTTCTTCCGGGCGTTCGTCGATCAGCAGCACGATCAGGAAGGCTTCGGGATGGTTGGCGGCAATCGCCTTGGCGATGTTCTGCAGGATCACGGTCTTGCCGGTGCGCGGCGGCGCGGTGATCAACGCGCGCTGGCCCATGCCCTGCGGCGCCACGATGTCGATGACGCGGCCGGTCTTGTCCTTGATGGTGGGATCGTCCAGTTCCATCTTCAGCGCCTTGGTCGGGTACAAGGGCGTCAGATTGTCGAAATGGACCTTGTGCTTGATCTGCTCCGGGTCTTCGAAATTGATGGTGGTGACCTTCAGCAGGGCGAAATAGCGCTCGCCTTCCTTGGGGGCACGGATCGGGCCTTCGGCGGTGTCGCCGGTGCGCAGGCCAAAGCGGCGGATCTGGCTGGGGGAGACATAGATGTCGTCCGGACCCGGCAGGTAATTGGATTCCGGGGAGCGCAGGAAGCCGAAGCCGTCCTGCAGGATTTCCACCACCCCCTGGCCCATGATCTCGACATCCCGCTCGGCCAGTTCCTTGAGGATGGCGAACAGCATGTCCTGCTTGCGCATGGACGAGGCGTTTTCGACCTCCAGTTCCTCGGCAAAAGCCAGCAGATCGGCGGGTTTTTTGTTCTTGAGCTCCTGCAGCTTCATCACCTGCAGGCCGTCTTGGAGAGTCATGGAATGGTACCTGAACCGGAAGGGAGGATTTGGCCCGATGAGACAGGGGCGGTGCCCCGGACGCGATCATCGGAAATAAGAGGTTGGACTGACCCGTCACCGGCGTTCCGGTTCACGACAGCCGCCCCTGATATGCGGGGGTTGGGTCGTCGGTGGGTCAATGAGAACGCACTGGTTATAGCCGGATTTTCGGGGGTTGCAAATATCCCCGCCGGGGCCTGCCGCGCAATTAATGTTTCACGGCGTGGGGGGTCAATCGCTACCGGTTAGTCGCTGCCAGTTAATCGCTGAAGGGCTGCAATTTCACCAGCAGCACGATCAGCACGATCAGGACCGCCGGCACCTCGTTGATGATCTTGTAGAAGCGGGGCGTGCGGGTGTTGCGGTCATTGGCGAAGTCGCGCTGGCAGCGGGAGAAAAACCCGTGCAGCCCGCTCATGCCCAGAACCAGCACAAACTTGATCTGCAGCCAGGTATCCTCATAAGCGCCGGTCAGCCAGGCCAGCGTCAGCCCCAGCACCCACACCGCGATCATGGCCGGATTGATGATGCCTTTCAGCAGCCGGCGTTCCATCACCTTGAAGGTCTCCGAACTCTCCGAGCCCGGCGTGGCGGCGGCGTGATAGGCGAACAGGCGCGGCAGATAGAGCATGCCCGCCATCCAGGCGATCACCGCCATGATGTGGAAGGCCAGGAACCAGGGAATGTAATTGCCCAGGCAGACCTGCAGCGGGCTGTTGGCCAGACATGCGAACATTTTCTACCCTTCCGTGTATCCGCAGCGCAGCAGCGCCGGCGAACAGATGCGCCCCTCAGCACAAGTGACAGTCTTGCTGTTGAGAGCGGTTCGCACAAGTCCCGCCAGGCCGGCAATGAAATCGGGATGCGCGCCCACCGTGGCGGCGCGGCGATAATCGGGCACGCCGGATTCCGCCGCCAGCTTGCGATACTCGATGTCCAGCTCCACCAGGGTCTCGGAATGTTCGCTGACAAAGGCGATCGGCACCGCGATCACGCCCTTGCCGTCGGCGCCGGCGCGCATGATTTCCGCGTCCGTCGCCGGCCCGATCCATTCCAGCCGCCCCACCTTGCTCTGGTAGCAGACCACCGGCTCGATATCGGGCCTGTCCAGCGCCTTGATGATGGCTTTGGCACTTTGCTCAACCTGCCACTGGTAAGGGTCGCCCTTGGTGATCATGCGCTTGGGCAAGCCATGCGCGGACAACAACAGCCGGTATGAGACGCCGGCCGGCGCGCCCTCCAGGGCCGCGCGGATATGCGCGACAGATGACGAAACAAAACCCGCCTCCCACGGATAGCAGCAGA
>CBIHOI010000092.1:0-8672 GCA_966211925.1 uncultured Hyphomicrobiales bacterium
GCTCCGGGAGATGCATAACCGTAGATGTCGGCGAGCGCCTGGTTTACCGCCAGATAATGACCTTCCGGCGTGGTGCGGAAAATGCCGTCCACGGCGTGATCGAAGAAGGCGCGATAACTGGCTTCGCCGGCGGTAACACGCTTGCGCGTATTCTCCGCCACTCGCGACAGGAGTGACAGGCAGAAACTGAGCCCCGCCAGGATGATCAGGCCGGCGATGAATTCCCCGCCCAGGTTCGACACCAGACCCAGCCCCACCACCAGGCCCGCCACAAAAAAAGCAAGCGCGGCCGCCAGGCTGGAAGGCCTGTCGCGCTTGTCCTGCTGCATGGGATCAACCAAGGGCGGCATGTGGGCGGTAACAATCAACGTTGCCCCACCCTCTTAGTGGGAAAACATGAATGCACAGTTGAGGTTACGCGGCCTGAACCATGCGGCGAAACGCGCAGCCTTAACGTTCTCTCAATCTTGATGGCGCAAGCAGTTAAATTCCACGCCCATGCCGCGTATTGCACCGTACACATCGAACATCGGCGGTTGCATCCTGCACAGGAAATGCGCAGATGGGTCGTGATGCGCGCGAATTGCGTGACAAAATAAATCTTCGAAAAAACCATAAAACGATTGGCTGGCATGCCTGACCGCAAGTCTCTTCCGCCCCGCGCCTGGCAGCGCATGCTCAGCGGCCGCCGGCTGAACCTTCTGGAACCCAGCCCCCTGGATGTCGAGATCACGGACATCGCCCACGGCCTGGCGCGGGTGGCGCGCTGGAACGGACAGACCCGGGGGGCGCATGCCTTCTCGGTCGCCCAGCATTCCGTGCTGGTGGAGCGGCTGGTCAGCGAGCTTTCGCCCCGGCTGACCCCGGAGGTGCGGCTGATGGCATTGCTGCATGATGCGCCAGAGTATGTTGTCGGCGACCTCATAAGCCCCTTCAAGGCGGCAGTCGGTATTAATTACAAGGCCTTGGAAGAAAGACTTCAGGCTGCAATTCATCAACGTTTCGGGCTCTCCGCCCAAGTCCCGGCACCGTTGAAGATCTTGTTCAAGCGTGCGGACCACCTGTCAGCCTATTACGAGGCCACCCAGCTGGCCGGGTTCGAGGAGCCGGAGGCCCGCCGCCTGTTCGGAACGCCGCCCAAGACGCTGAAAACGCCCCGGCTGACCCCTGTCAGCACGGCGGAGGCGCAGGCGCAGTTCCTGGCCAGATTCCAGCGCCTTTATGCTCATTAGGGTGCTAAAAGGCTGGCGCCATGCCACGCCTCCTGGTCACACCCCTGTCGAGCCTTTCCCAAGCTCTTGCCGAGCATGACCCATCGCATCTGGTGAGCCTGCTGTCGCCCGAGCACATGATCGCCACGCCGGCGGGATTTGCAGCCGAGCGCCACCTGCGGCTGGGGGTCAATGATATCGTGGACCCGGCGGCCGGCACGGCGCCGCCTGCCCGCGCGCATATTGACCAGCTGTTGGAATTCGCGCGCGGCTGGGACGCCTCGCGGCCCATGGTGATTCACTGCTGGGCGGGGATCTCGCGCTCAATGGCGTCGGCCTTTGCCATCCTGTGCGCCCGGTTGGGCGAAAATCGCGAGATCGAAATCGCGCGCGCCATTCGCCAGCGCGCGCCCCATGCCCAGCCCAACCGGCTGCTGGTGCAGCATGCCGACGACGCCCTGGGGCGTGGCGGCAGGATGCTGGGGGCACTGAACAGCATGGGCCCGCCGCTGCTTGTGGAGGAAGGTGTCACCACCGCCTTCCCGCTGGTGAGCCTGTGAGCACCAAGGACAATGTCTCCATCGGACTTTCCGCCGCCATCGTGTCGGTGGAAGGCGAGCGGCCTTCGGTGCTGGTGGTCAGCCACGAGGGCGTCGACGATGCCCTGCCCTTCGGGCCTTTCAATCCCACCCAGCATCGCACGCTGGAGTCGGGTCTGCGCAAATGGGTGGGCGAGCAGACGCGCTTCGATCTGGGCTATACCGAGCAACTCTATACCTTCGGGGACAAGGGCCGGCATCTGTCGTCATCCGGCGACGGATCGGCCCGTGTCGTGTCGGTGGGTTATCTGGCGCTGACGCGGCAAGGCAAGGAAGCGCCGGAAACCCAATGGCGCGGCTGGTATCACTATTTCCCCTGGGAAGACTGGCGTGACAGCAGGCCTGCCATGATCGACACCGCCATCCTGCCGGCGCTGAAGAAATTCGTGAAGGATGCGCCCAACGCGGAAAGCGCCGAGCTGCGGCGCGAGCGCGTCAATGTCTGTTTCGGCGAAGGCTGGGACGAAGAGCGGGTGCTGGAACGCTACGAGCTTTTGTATGAAGCTGGCCTGGTGGAGGAATTCTATCGCGACGCCGGCAAGCCGGTGAGGCTGGCACTGGGCACTGCAATGCAGTTCGACCATCGCCGCATCCTGGCCACGGCCATCGCCAGGCTGCGTGGCAAACTGAAATATCGCCCGGTGGTATTTGAACTGATGGCGGCGACCTTCACCCTGCTGGAACTGCAGCGGGCTGTGGAGGCACTGGCGGGGCTGCGGCTGCACAAGCAGAATTTCCGCCGCCTGGTGGCGGACCAGGGGTTGGTGGAAGGCACCGGCAAATGGGCGGCAACTGCCCGCGGCCGCCCGGCTGAACTGTTCCGCTTCCGCCGCGAAGTCCTGCGGGAGCGCCAGGCGCCGGGTGTCCGGCTAGGTGCGCGCCGAATCAAAAACGCCTGATTTGTGCAAAAAACGTCATGCGCGTGTCGTGCAACGCTGATCCGCGACTTTCCGACTCTTGACCGCAATATGCTCCGGTGTAGCATAAAGAATGAACCGGCTCCTTGAAGGCCGGGTTTTTTGCACCACATATATACTCGAAATGAGTATTAATGTGCTGCCGGGAGAACCCAGATGGGTGTTGAACTGGCCTATACCGACGCCGTCGCCCGCGCGACGGATGGCGTTTATGCCAAGGTTGCGAACTTCATTCCCCGGGCGGAATGGATCGCCTATGCCCCTGTGATCGCCGAGATCAACCGGCTGAAGCGCGAGAAGAATGCCGTCATCCTGGCGCACAACTACATGACTCCGGAGATCTTCCACGGTGTGGGCGATTTCGTGGGCGACTCCCTTGCCCTCGCCCGCGAGGCGGCACGTACCGATGCCAAGGTCATCGTGCAGGCCGGCGTGCACTTCATGGCCGAGACCTCCAAGATCCTGTCGCCGGACAAGACAGTGTTGATCCCGTCCATGGAAGCCGGCTGTTCGCTGGCGTCTTCCATCACCGGTGCCGATGTACGGTTGCTCAAGCAGAAATATCCCGGCCTGCCGGTCGTGACCTACATCAACACCTCCGCCGACGTGAAGGCGGAAAGCGACATCTGCTGCACCAGTGGCAATGCCGTGAAGGTGGTCGAGACCATCGCGCGCGAATTCGGCGTCGATACCGTGATCATGATCCCGGACAAGTATCTGGCCCGCAATGTCGCGGCCAAGACCGGTGTGAAAGTCATTACCTGGGAAGGTGCCTGCGAGGTGCATGAGCGCTTCACGGCACAGGAAATCCGCGACTATCGCGCCGCTCATCCTGGCATCGTGGTGCTGGCGCATCCCGAATGCCCGCCCGAGGTGGTGGCGGAAGCCGATTTCGCGGGCTCCACCGCCGCCATGATCGGCTATGTCGGGGAGCACCGGCCGCAGCGCGTGGTGATGATCACCGAATGCTCGATGAGCGACAATGTCGCGGTGGAATATCCCGATGTCGATTTCGTGCGGCCCTGCAATCTGTGCCCGCACATGAAGCGCATCACCCTGGACGGCATCCTGCATGCGCTCCAGACCATGACCACCGAAGTGATCGTGCCCGCCGACGTGGCCGCGCGTGCCAAGGCGCCGATCGACCGCATGCTGGCCGTGAAGTAAGCCATGAACCGCATAGACAATATCGTCGAGACCGATGGCGCGCTGATATTGGGCGCGGGCATCGCCGGGCTGTTCACGGCCCTGAAGCTCGCGCCAATGCCCAGCATTGTGCTGGCGGGAACACGGCCGGGCATGTCGGGCTCCAGCGCCTGGGCCCAGGGCGGCATTGCCGCCGCCATGGGCGCCGACGACAGCTCGCAGAGCCATGCCCATGACACCATGGTGGCAGGTGCAGGCCTGTGCGACGCGGGTATTGTCGATCTGGTCGCCCGGGAGGCCCCGGAACGCATCAATGACCTGATCGGCTATGGCGCGCCGTTCGACCGCAAAGCCGACGGCTCGTTGGCGCTGGGCCGCGAGGCAGCTCATTCCCTGCCCCGCATTGTGCATGTGAAGGGCGATGGCGCAGGCGCGGCAATCTCTGCCACCCTGGCGGCGCGGGCCAGCGAAGCAGCCTGCATCACGCTTCTGGAAGGCTTCCATGCCGTTGAACTGGCGATGGAGAATGGCCGGGTGACCGGCCTCTTCGCCCGCTCGGGCCTCGGCAGCGATGCGCGGCTGATCCTGTTCCGTGCGCGGGCGGTGATCCTGGCGACCGGCGGGCTGGGTGCGCTTTATGGCGTCACCACCAACCCGCTGGAAGCGCGCGGCGAAGGTCTGGGCATGGCGGCCCGCGCCGGCGCGGTGATCGCCGATCCGGAATTCGTGCAGTTTCATCCCACGGCCATTGCTGTCGGCCGCGATCCCGCGCCGCTGGCAACCGAGGCGCTGCGCGGCGAAGGCGCGGTGCTGGTCAACGACCGCGGCGAGCGGTTCATGACCCGCATCCACAATGATGCCGAGCTTGCGCCGCGCGATATCGTGGCACGTGCCATCCATCGCCAAATCGTGTCGGGGCAAAAAGCCTATCTGGATTGTCGCGAGGCGATCGGCGCGGATTTCTCACGCCACTTTCCCACCGTTTATGCCGCCTGCATGGCAGCGGGAATAGATCCGGCGGTACAGCTCATTCCCGTCGCGCCGGCGGCGCATTATCACATGGGCGGCATCGCATCGGACGCCATGGGGTGCTCCTCGCTGCCCGGCCTGTGGGTGGTGGGCGAATGTGCGGCCACAGGGCTGCATGGCGCCAACCGCCTCGCCTCCAACTCGCTGCTGGAAGGCCTCGTGTTCGGCGCCCGCGTCGCCGATGACGTGCGCGGAGGCCTGCAGACGGGCGCCATGCGCGGCCTGCCGCCGGCGCCGCAGCGTTTCGCCGCGCCCGCACCACCGCATGTGCTGCGCCAGGCAATGAGCCGCGACGTGGCGCTGGAACGCGATGCGGACGGCCTGCGCGACGCGCTGGCGGTAATCGGGCGGCTTGAAACCACCAGCACCGAACCTGCCTTGCTGAACATGACGGCGGCGGCCAAGCTGGTGACAGCGGCGGCGCTGACGCGGCAGGAATCGCGTGGCGGTCATTGGCGCACCGACTTCCCGCAGACGGCGACAAAGGCGGAGCGCACCTTCATGACCCTGACGGACGCTGACCGCATCGCCAGCGAAAACCATGTCCAGCCACGCCGCGCCGTGAAATGACAAGCGCGCTGGAATTCACCCGCCCGCCTTCCGCGCTTCAGGTGGAGCCTGTGGTGCGCGCGGCACTGGAAGAAGATCTGGGTCGCGCCGGCGACATCACCAGCCAGCTGACCATTCCCGCCGACAAAATCGCGACTGCCCGGTTCGTGGCCCGCAAGCCGGGGCGCATCGCCGGCCTGGTCTGTGCCGAGGCTGCGTTCCGGCTGGTTGATCCGTCCGTCAGGTTTGAAGTTTTGCAGCCGGATGGTTCTGAAGTTACGCCGGGCACCGCTCTGGCGACCGTCACAGGGCCCGCCCGCAGCATCCTGACGGCCGAGCGTGTGGCGCTTAATTTCCTGGGCCCGCTGTCAGGCACGGCGACCGCTACGGCAGGGCTGGTGAAGGCGGTGGAAGGCAACAAGGCGCGCATCGTCTGCACCCGCAAAACCCTGCCCGGCCTGCGGGCCTTGCAGAAATATGCCGTGCGCTGCGGTGGGGGCTTCAATCACCGTTTCGGGCTGGATGACGCGGCCATGGTCAAGGACAACCATGTGCAGGCGGCTGGCGGCATCACGGCGGCCGTGACGCGCCTGCGCGCGGGCCTGGGCCACATGGTCAAGATCGAAGTGGAAGTGGACCGGCTGGATCAGCTGGAAGAAGCGCTGGCCATCGGCGTGGACACCATCCTGCTGGACAACATGTCCGATTCCGATCTGCGCCGCGCCGTGGCTTTGACGAACGGGAGAGCCGTTCTGGAAGCGTCAGGCAATGTGACCTTGGCCACCGTGCGCGCCATCGCCGAAACGGGCGTCGACTACATCAGCTCGGGCGCAATTACGCACAGCGCGCCGAACCTGGATATAGGCCTGGATTTTCCGGACTAGCTGGCGCGCATGCGGGCACCGCCGCGATAGAAGATGTGGTTGCCGATCTGGGTGGTCTTTTCCAGTGTATCGGCCCATTCCGGCTCCACCGAAACGGCGTGGAAGTTGGTGGCGCCACCCGTGGCGTTCTTCAGCGCAATCTCGCCCGTCATGATGCGGGCCGCGATGGTTTCGGCCTGACGCCAGGCGGCCTGCTGTTTGCTGCGCTTCATGTCGCCGTTGCAGGCAAAGGAAAACTGGCAGCCGGAACGCTTGGACCCTTCATAGACGACGGCGCAGATCGAGTGGCCGTAATTGCCGTGGTTCATGCGGTGGAACACCACTTCGGCAATGGCCTTCTGGCCGCCGGCGCCTTCGCCGCGGGCTTCGTAGTACAGCACTTCCGACAGGCATTTGTGCTCGGCCAGAAGCTGGGTCATCACCGAGTCGGCCGCCGGCTTGGCGATATCTGCTACGGCGACCTGGCGCACAACGGCAGCGGGTGCGGGGGCCACGGCAACTTTTTCCGCATACGGACGAGCGGTGAGCGAAGCGCCGATGGCGGCGCTGGCGGTCGCCAGAATGATCATGGCCGCGGCAACAAGCACGCGGTCGGAACGCGAAATCGCGTCAGTGGTTTTCTGAGACATGGGAAATATTACTCGTTTCGGCTTTAGGTTTCGCTTGGTCTATCTGGCTTGGTCTAATTCGCACCTGCGGTTTCAATTGCCCCTTCGAGAAGGCACCTCCCTCGCATCTGCTATTTCGATCTAGGCTGTTTCGATTTCGCGTCGTCCTTCAAAAGTTCCGAATGGGTTCCCAGCACCCGCTTGTGAGGCGGCTTGTGCCCCCCAAAAAACGAATCGTCAAATAAATTTTTTCATTAACGTGACAGAGCGTCATTTGACGCTGAAAAATCCAGTGTTTTCCTGCATCGTCCGTGGGCGGATTATACGTCCCGCTGTGTTTGCGCGAGAGCGGCCTGCGCTGCTGCAAGACGCGCAATCGGCACGCGGAAGGGCGAGCAGGAGACGTAATCCAATCCCGAGTCGTGACAGAAACGGATGGAATCCGGATCGCCGCCATGCTCACCGCAGATACCCAGCTTGAGATTTTCGCGCGTCTGGCGACCGCGTTGCGCTGCAATACGCACCAGTTCGCCGACACCTTCAACATCGATGCTCACGAACGGATCGCGCGCGATAACGCCCTTGGAAAGATAGTCATTCAGAAACATGCCGGCATCGTCACGGGAAATGCCGATGGTGGTTTGCGTCAGATCGTTGGTGCCGAACGAGAAGAACTGGGCGGTTTGGGCAATCTCGCCCGCGCGCAAGGCGGCGCGCGGCAGCTCGATCATCGTGCCGATCAGATAATCCGGGACTTTTCCGCGTTCTGTTTTTATTTGGGCCGCAACATTGGCGATGCGCGTCGCCAGAATGTCGAGTTCGGACTTGAAACCGACCAACGGGATCATGATTTCCAGCTTTACCGGCGCCCCGCCACCCTCTTCCACCGCCAGCGCGGCTTCGAGAATGGCGCGGGCCTGCATCTCGTAGATTTCGGGATAGGTGATGCCCAGGCGGCAGCCGCGATGGCCCAGCATGGGGTTGGATTCATGCAGCGCAATGGCGCGGGCGCGCAGTTTCTTGGCGCTCGTGCCGGCGGCCCTGGCAACCTCCTCGAATTCCTCTTCCTTGTGCGGCAGAAATTCGTGCAGCGGCGGGTCCAGCAGGCGAATAGTGACGGGCAGTCCGGCCATCTCCCGGAAAATCGCTTCGAAATCGCTGCGCTGCATCGGAAGCAACTTGGCCAGAGCAGACTTTCGTTCGGTTTCGGCGTCGGCCAGGATCATCTGGCGTACGGCAATGATGCGCTCGGCATCGAAGAACATGTGCTCGGTGCGGCAAAGGCCAATGCCTTCGGCGCCGAACTTGCGCGCCGTGGCAGCGTCGGCGGGGGTGTCGGCATTGGTACGCACTTTCAGGGTGCGCACTTCGTCGGCCCAGGCCATCAGGGTGCCGAAATCGCCAGTCAGTTCTTGATGGCGCACGCCGACCTTGCCCTTGAACACCTGGCCCGTAGCGCCGTCGATGGTGATGATGTCGCCGCGCGAAATCGTAACAGCGCCCGCCACCATCTCGCCGCGCGCGGCATCGATCTTCAGCATGCCCGCCCCTGAGACGCAGGGACGGCCCATGCCGCGCGCCACAACGGCTGCGTGGCTGGTCATGCCGCCGCGCGCGGTGAGAATGCCGCGTGCCGCATGCATGCCGTGAATGTCTTCCGGGCTGGTTTCGGTGCGGACCAGGATCACGTCCTTGTGATCGGCCGCCAGCTTTTCGGCTTCTTCTGCCG
>CBIHOI010000093.1:0-8664 GCA_966211925.1 uncultured Hyphomicrobiales bacterium
CCGTTGCGCGGTTCGCGCGTCAGGTTCACGCCGCCGGCCAGCAGCACGTTCATGCCGCTGCCGCGCGCGTCCTGGGCGATGGCGGCGCTGCCGGCATAGGCGATCTTCACATCCCAGCTCGACGCCAGCGACAGCGATGAGGGCAGGGCGGTGGCCGGCTGCGCCCGGTACCCGTTGATCCAGGCCACCCCAAGACTGGCATCGGTTTCCGCCAGTGCAGGAATTCCCAATCGCGCGATCCCCGGCGTATAGCCCGCCGCCCAGGGCGCGCCCGGCAGGGGCGCGCTGCGCAGACGGTTGGGCCGCGAGAAATAGCCATGCAGCAGGAGGTTGCGCTCGTCCGGCGTCATCTGGCGTACCAGGGCGGCGGCCTGCTTGTCGGGATCGGACGCCTGCGCCTGCGCGGCGGCGGGAAGGACGAGAAGGGCGGCAAGAAGCATGCGCATGTGCGCCGCTATAGCATGACTCGCAAAAATTACTTGGGGTCGCGGTCGTTGCGGCTTTCAAGCCACATGGCGTTCAGCACCGCCAGGGTCACCGCGAAGCCCAATCCCAACACCCAGGAGAAATACCACATGAATGTTTCCTAATAAGAGTGGCCGCCAACGTCCTTGGCCCGCACCGGTCCGCGCATCACGCGATAGACCATTGCGGTATAGGCAATGACGATGGGCAGCAGCAGTGCGGTGGCGCCCAGCATGACGGCCAGGGTGAGCTTGCTGGAAGACGCATCCCACACAGTCAGGCTGGAACCCGGATCGCTGGACGAGGGCAGCAGGAACGGAAAAAGCGCCAGACCCGCCGTGGCGATGGTGCCGATGGGCACCAAGGCCGAGCAGAAGAAGGCCAGCAGCGGCCGTCGCCGCAGCAGCAGCGCGCCGGCTGCCCCCACCAGCGCCGCCGCGACGGCCGGCATGGCGCCGCCCGTCACCCAGCCGCCCGCCACACGCGCCACCGTTTTCAGGGTCGGATTGGAAGGTCCGTCATGCGCCATCGCGCCCAGGATCACATAGCCGTCCAGCCGCGCCAGCCAGGCGCCTGCCAGCAGGAACAGCACGGCGAAGGCGACCGCCGCATAGGGTATCACGCGCCGTGCCCGCGCCTGCACCATGCCGTCGGTCTTGTAGTTCAGCCAGGCCGCGCCATGCAGCACGATCATGCAAAGGCTCGTCAGTCCCACCAGAAGGCCGAACGGGTTCAGCAACGAGAACAGCGTGATGTCCATATGCATCCGCAGGTCGCTGTCAAAGCCGAACGGCACGCCCAGGAACAGGTTGCCGAAGGCCACCCCGAACACCAGCGCCGGCACCACGCCGCCGGCAAACAGCGCCCAGTCCCAGAAGGCGCGCCAGCGCGGGTCTTCCACCTTGCTGCGAAACTTGAACCCGGCGGGCCGCAAGATCAGCGTTGCCAGCACCAGGAACATGGCGAGATAGAAGCCCGAGAAACTGGCGGCATACAAAGTCGGCCAGGCCGCGAAGATGGCGCCGCCGCCCAGGATGAACCAGACTTGGTTGCCTTCCCATACCGGCCCCACCGTGTTGATGACGATGCGCCGCTCCATGTCGGTGCGGGCGACAAAGGGCAGCAGCGCCGCGGTGCCCAGGTCGAAGCCGTCCATCACCGCAAAACCGATGAGCAGGATGCCCAGCAGCGCCCACCAGATCAGCCGCAGCGTTTCATAATCCATCACGCGGCCTCTTCCTTGTGGTTCAGCGACGCCAGCGCCTTGTCGGGCCCTTGCCGTATGTATTTGACCAGCAGGTACATATCCACCACCAGCAGCGCCGAATAGAACAGCGCGAAGCCGGTCAGTGACAGCAGCACATTGCCTGTCGTGGTGGACGACACCCCGAGCGCCGTGGGCAGCACGCCGACAATCACCCAGGGCTGGCGGCCATACTCGGCCACGATCCAGCCGAGCTCCGCCGCGACCCAGGGCAACGGCAGGGTGAGGACCGCCGCCCATAGGTAAAGGCGATACCGGTCAAGCTGGCGCTTGGCGCTGAACCAGAAGCTGGCGGCGAACAGCGCGATGAACCACAACCCCAGGCCCACCATGATGCGGAAGGACCAGAACAGCACCGGTACGTTCGGCACGGTGCTGGACGCAGCCCGCGCGATTTCGTCTGGCGTCGCATTTTCGATATCGGGGCGGATATTCTTCAGCAGCAGGGCATAGCCCAGGTTTTTCACATGTCCGTCCAGTGCCGCGCGTGCCGCCGCGTCCTTCGGATCTTTTTTGATCACCGTCAGGGCGCGATAGGCAACCAGACCGTCATCGATATTCTCGCGCGCCGTCCCCACCAATTCGGAAATGCCGGGTACCGGTGTATCGGCACTGCGGGTCGCGACCAGCCCCAGCATCCAGGGCACTTTCACTTCATACTTGGTGGCGTGGTTGGCCATGCTGGGCAGGCCGAAGATGGTGAAGCTGGCGGGCGCCGGTTCGGTTTCCCACATCGCCTCGATGGCGGCGATCTTCATCTTCTGGTTCTGGCCGGCATTATAGCCGCTCTCGTCTCCCAGCACGACCACCGACAGCGCACTCGCCAGCCCGAAGCTGGCGGCCACCGTCATGGAGCGCCGCGCGAATTGCACATGCCGGCCTTTCAGCAGGTACCAGGCGCTGATCGCCAGCACGAACACCGAGCCGGTGACGTAACCGGCGCTGACCGTGTGCACGAACTTGGCCTGGGCCACGGGATTGAACAGCACCGCCATGAAGTCCGACACCTCCATGCGCATGGTGTCGGCATTGAAGCGCGCCCCCACTGGATACTGCATCCAGCCATTGGCGATCAGGATCCACAGCGCCGACAAATTGGTGCCCAGCGCCAGGGTCCAGGTCGCGAACAGATGCTGGATTTTTGAAAGCCGGTCCCAGGCAAAGAAGAACAGCCCGATAAAGGTCGCTTCCAGGAAGAAGGCCATCAGGCCCTCGATCGCCAGCGGTGCGCCGAACACGTCGCCGACATATTGGGAGTAATAGGCCCAGTTGGTGCCGAACTGGAATTCCATGGTCAGGCCGGTGGCCACGCCCATGGCGAAGTTGATGCCGAACAGGATGCCCCAGAACTTGACCATGTCGCGCCAGATCTCGCGGCCCGTCATCACATAGACTGTTTCCATGATGCCCAGCAGCACTGACAGGCCCAGGGTCAGCGGCACGAAGATGAAGTGGTACAGCGCGGTGACGGCGAATTGCAGCCGCGAAAGTTCGACCAGATCCATCAGTCACCTATAAGGTGCGCGCGCAGGCTTTCCGGCGTGACCGGAACACGGTGCGCGGGCGAGAAGAAAAGAACATACAGCAGCGTCAACAGCGCGGCTTTCGCCAGCAGCAGGATAATGATTTCGCGCCTGACAAGCGTGGGGAACATCGCGTCGCTTCCCTCGTTGCAGCCATCATAAGCTCCTGCGTCAGGCGCACAAGGCGGCGGGCCGCCGCGCGTCAAACTGTACAGCCGGATTTCACATGACCCACTTGCCGCATTGCGGCATAAGCCCGGCTGGCCTAGAGCTGACAATTCATCGGAAAAAATCCAAAGTGTCACGTACTTCGCATCCCGACCTGGTTCATTTCGCGTTGGCGGTCGGTGGTTTCGCCATCGGCACGACCGAATTCGCCACCATGAGTCTGCTGCCCTATTTCTCGCGCGACCTGGGAATCAGTGCGCCGGTCGCGGGGCATGTCATCAGCGCCTACGCTCTTGGGGTCGTGCTGGGTGCGCCCCTGATCGCGGTGCTGGCAGCGCGGATTTCGCGGCGCAGCCTGCTGATCGGTCTGATGCTGCTGTTTGCGCTGGCCAATGGCCTGACCGGCCTGGCGCCGTCCTATCACTGGATGCTGCTGCTGCGGTTCATCAGCGGCCTGCCGCATGGCGCCTATTTCGGCGTGGCGATGCTGGTAGCGGCGTCGCTGGTGCCGACGGAGCGCCGTGCCCAGGCCGCGGCACGCGTTCTGCTGGGACTCACCATCGCCACGGTGGTGGGCGTGCCTGTCGCCAACTGGCTTGGACTGGTGGTGGGTTGGCGCTGGGGCTTTGTGGTTGTGGCGGGGCTGTCGCTGCTGACCGCCACGCTGGTGGCGCTGTACGCACCCCACCAGCCGCCCGCCCAAGGCGCGAGCCCCCTGACCGAGCTGGGTGCCTTGAAGAACAGCCAGGTCTGGCTGACGCTCGGCATCGGCGCCATCGGCTTTGGCGGCATGTTCAGTGTCTATACTTATCTCGCCACCACCTTGCTGGAGGTGACGCATGTCAGCGGCGCTATCGCGCCATTCGTGTTCTCGGTGTTCGGCATCGGCATGACGGTCGGGCTGATCACGGTGCCGCGCTTCGCCCATGGCAGGCTGATGCAGACGGCCGGCTGGCTGCTGGTCTGGTCCACTGTGATGCTGGCGCTTTATACCTTCGCCGCCTTCAACATCTGGACCATCACCGCGACCGTGTTCGCCATCGGCCTGGGCGGCGCCTTGGGGCCGGTGCTGCAAACCCGCCTGATGGACGTGGCGGGGGAGGCGCAGACACTGGCCGCCGCGCTCAACCATTCCGCCTTCAATGTCGCCAACGCGCTGGGACCGTTGCTGGCCGGTGCCGCCATCGCCGCCGGCTATGGCGTGCAATCCAGCGGCATCGTCGGCGCGGCGCTGGCACTGGCGGGGCTCGGCGTGTGGGCCGTGGCGCGGCGCGCCTAGAGATACGGCATCATCAGCCGTGCCGCCGCATTGCGCAGCCGCAGCCATATCGGCTCCCGCGCCAGCGCATCGGGCGACAATTCACAGCCCTGCGCGATCTTGGCGTCTATCACAGCATCAATTTCCGCCGTGAAATCGCGCCCCAGGCACTCCAGGTCGAATTCGAAATTCAGCCGGAAGCTGCGCGCATCCCAGTTGGATGAACCGATCAGCGTCCATTCCCCGTCCACGGTGCAGAGCTTGGAATGGTCGAAGGGCGGCGGGGTGGTGATGAACTTGCAGCGGATATGGCGGAAGAAGCGCAGGTGCCCGCGCATCGCCCAATCCATGATGCGCTGGTCCGAGACCTGGGGCAGCACGATCTCCACCGCCACGCCCCGCAGGCCGGCTTGCGCAATGGCGAATTGCAGCCGTAGGTCAGGCAGGAAATAGGGCGTGACAATGCGGATGCGGGTCTTGGCCAGCGTCAGCGCCGCCCCCAGAAGCAGCTCCAGCTTGTAGAGATCGCCGTCCGGCCCGGAGCGCAAGCCGCGCGCACAGACCGTGCCGGTTTTTTCCAGCACCGGCCACCAGCAATGCTGGTCCAGCACTTCCTCGGTGATGAAGGTCCAGTCACGGGCAAAGGCTTCCATGACCACCCGCACCACCGGGCCGGTGACGCGAAAATGAATATCCTGGACCTCCGGCCTGCCGGCCGGGCCCGCAACATTGCCGCTGCCGATGTTCATGCCGCCGGTGAATGCCAGCGTGCCATCCACTACCAGCATCTTGCGGTGATTGCGCATGTTGAGGAACGGCATGCGCCACGGCGTCCAGGTGTGCAGGAACTGCGCCGCTGGAATGCCGGCCGCCCGCAGCCGCGACAGGATGCGCGGAAAGAAATAGCCCGCGCCCACGCCGTCCAGCAGCACCCGCACCATCACGCCGCGCTTGTGCGCCGCGATCAGGGCATCGGCAAAGGCGTTGCCGCTGGCATCGTTGCAGAAAATGTAGGAGCACAGCGCTACGCAATGTTTTGCGTTCGCGATCGCCTCCAGCATGGGCGGATAGGCTTCGTCGCCGTCGTTCAGGATCGTAAGATCATTGCCATCGGTCAGCGCACCCTTGGTGATCTGTTCGCTGACATTGTTCAGCAGCACGATGTTGGGCTGGGCATCCGGCTCGAAATCCGGCGGCTCGCTGGCCTGTCGCCGCCCCATCCTGCTCATCTTCAAGGCGCGCCGCGTCACCCGGTTGATGCCGAACATGAAATAGAGAAGCGATCCCAGCACCGGCGCCAGCCAGACGGCGCCGATCCAGCCCAGGGCGCCACGCACATCGCTCTTCTTCAGCAGCACGTCGATGGTGACGATGCCGGCCAGAAGGATATGCAAGGCCAGGAACAGGCCTTCGGTGACGGGGGAGGACCATTCTATGGAAAAGGGGAACATTTCTTCCTATGCTCTTGGCAGAACAGCGAAACCAGTTCCCGTCCAAGCAGTTGTAACTCAGCATAGTCTTACCCGGTTCCCATGGCTTTTCCGACCAATTCCTCACCTGACGGCCTGCGCGTTGTAAGCTGGAACCTGCTGCGCCGCGTCGGGGCGGGGGTGGAAGACGTTGCCCGGCTGGTCAAAAGCCACCATCCCGACCTTTTGCTGCTGCAGGAATGCACCGAAGACATTGTCTCGCTGCCGTCGCTGGTGGGCGGGCATTTCTTTCGCCATCCCATGCAGTCGCGCATCTATGGCCTGGCGGCCTGGAGCCCGCATCCCTTTCCCCAGTCCACGGCGATTCGCCTGCCGGCCTCGATCCTGCCGGGCCGGGTGCCGCCGCGCCTGGCACAGATCATCCAGTTCGGCGGCATCACCTTCGCCAATGTCCATCTCAGCCATGGCCAGTTTCTCAACCGCTTCCAGCTCCGCCATATCATCGAGCAGATGGAAGGCCCCGCCGCCATCATCGGTGACTTCAATGCCGTGGGTCCGGTGGGTCTGAGCGGTTTTAGCGATATCGGCCCGCGCGCGCGCACCCACCGTGCCGGCAACATCATCGCGCTCAGGCTGGACCGCTGCATCGCCCGCGGGCTTGTCTGCCGCGCGAGTGAAGTCCTTGATAAGGGCCGCAGCGACCATCACCCCATGGTGCTGGACATGGCGGTGTCCGGCGCGCTGCACACGCCGGGCATCGAGGACAGCACGCTTCTGGGCGCGGTCTAAAGCGCCAGCTTCGCCGCCGTCTTTTCCAGGTTGATCGCTGTCGCCGCCAGCATCTCGTCCAGCGGGCGCTCTTCGGCATTGATCGAATGGGCCGCCTTGAGGCCAATGGCCGCGACCTGCTCCGGCGTTGCCGAAAGCTTGCCGCACAGCGCGATCACCGGCTTGCCCTGGGCGCGGCCGCAAAGGCCCTGGATCAATTTGCCCTGCGCGCTTTGCCCATCAAGATGGCCTTCGCCGGTGATGATCAGGTCGGCGGCCCGCGCCGCCGCATCGAAACCGGTGAGGTCGAGCACGATCTCGATTCCGCGCCGCAAGGTGGCGCCGAAGAAAGCCATGGCGCCGAAACCCAGCCCGCCTGCCGCGCCCGCGCCCGGCGTCTGCGCCACGTCGCGCCCGAGCTGGTCGCGGACCAATACTGCGATGTGCTTCAGTCCCGCATCCAGTTCGGTGAGCGTTTCATCGGTGCCGCCCTTCTGGCGGCCATAGATCCACGCGGCCCCCGTCGGCCCGAACAGCGGATTGGTCACGTCGCACAGCACTTCCATGCTTTCGAACGGCCCCTCTGGATAAAAGGGCGCGGGCACGATGCTGGCGATCTGCGCCAGGTGTCCGCCGTCGGGCGGCAGTTCGGCACCCGACGCATCCCGGAATTTCCACCCAAGCGCCGCCGCGGCCCCGATGCCGGCATCATTGGTGGCACTGCCACCGATGGCGAGGATGGCGCGCTTCGCGCCGCGCGCCCTGGCGTCTGCCAGCAATTCACCGGTGCCGAACGTGGAGGCTTTCAAAGGATCGCGTTCCGCCAGGGTCAGGCGCTGCAGCCCCGAAGCCTCCGCCATTTCGACCACGCACGTCCCGTCCGCCGACAGGCCATACCGGCCCATGACCGTCCGGCCCAGCGGATCGCGCACTGGGCGCGCTACCCAGTCCAGCCGCAACGGCCCGCGCAGCACATCCAGCAGCCCTTCGCCGCCATCGGACAGCGGCATCTCGGCAATGACGGCGTCCGGATGACGTTTGCGCAATCCGGCCGTGATGGCACGGCAAACCCCGTCAGCCGCAAGTGCGTCCTTAAAGCTGTCGCAGGCGACCAGAATGTTCATGCCGCTGGATACATGATTTGATGCCGGGATGAAATTCCACCTTGTCGCCGTTCTGGCCGCGTTCCTGTCCCTGGGCGCAGCACCCGAAGACCGCAGCTTCACAGAATGCCCCGAATGTTCGCAGATGGTGGCCATCCCGGCGGGCCGCTTCCTGATGGGCAGCCCGGCGCACGAGCCGGGCCGCTTCGATTCCGAAGGCCCCCAGCATGTGGTGAGCGTGAAGGCCTTTGCGCTGGCCAAATATCCCGTCACCAGCGAACAGTTCCTCGCCTTCCTCAACGACACCGGCTACCAGCCGCAGCCCTGCAATCCGCTGTTGGGCCTGGGCTGGAAACAAATCCATCGCGGCTTGGCCGCCACGCCCACCGATGTCGAGCCGCCGCGCTGGCCCGCCGTCTGCCTCGATTGGAAGGATGCCGAAGCCTACATCGCCTGGATCAATGCGCGCGCCCGTGCCGCCCGTCCCGCACTCGGCAACCGCAATCCCTACCGCCTGCCCAGCGAAGCCGAGTGGGAATATGCCGCCCGCGCCGGCAGCAACACGGCGCGCTGGTGGGGTGATGCGATCGGCGACGACAATGCCAACTGCAATGGCTGCGGCAGCAAGTGGGACAACAAGCTGCTGGCGCCGGTGGACGCCTTCGCGCCCAATCCCTTCGGCCTT
>CBIHOI010000094.1:0-8637 GCA_966211925.1 uncultured Hyphomicrobiales bacterium
ATTGGCCCAGGCCACAATGCGCTGGACGACACCGGACGCCGGTGCCTTGCTGCATGTCTGCGGCGAAGAAGCACCGGGCACCTTGGGCGAGATGCTCGCCGCCCACGGCTTCACAGTGCGGCGCTGCGCGCTCTATGCCGTCCATCCCGCCGCCGCGCTGCCAGTTGAAGTGCAGGCCGCCCTGAAACAGCAGGGGCTGGACGCCGCGCTGTTTTTTTCGCCCCGTAGCGCCCGGGTCTTTTGCGATCTGGCCGCCGGCCTGCCACTCGCGACCGTCACGGCCTTCTGCATCAGCCCCGTGACGGCCGGGGCACTCGAGGGGCGGGGCTTCGCCAGAGTCTTGGCAGCCCCCGCGCCCAACCAGGCCGCCTTGTTGGCCCTGCTGGAATAATTCCGCAGAAAGGCGGGATTTCTGCCCATGGGCTTGCCAGCTGTATCAACCTGAGGTTGTATATCGTTACCGAGCCGGTGAGGCACCCCGACTCCAGCAGGCCGGCCGGAAATGCAGTGGGCGGTGGCACGCGGCAGACGTGCTTCCGCCCGTTCCATTTCGCGCAAAGATCTCCCGCAGAGCCACGGCGCCAGCCGCGTCATCCCAACATGAAACCAGCGCTTGCGGTGTGGCCTTCCGTCCGTGCAGACTTCGCGCATGCAGCATGAAGCTTTCGCGAATACAGAGGATTTCGGCGGCCCGGATATCGTCGCCGGACCGGGCCGTGTGTCGCAGCCGGGTGTCGATGCGCCCTATGCCAATTACGAACTGGGCAAGCCCTTTGACGAGATGTTCACGCCGGACGGCAAGGCGCGCGCGCCCTACGCGGCCCTGGATTCGCGTCTCTCCACCTTGCCGCTGGAAGAACTGAACCGTCGCCAGCAGGCGGTGGAACAGAGCTTCCTGCACCAGGGCATCACCTTCACGGTCTATAACGACAACCGCGCCACCGAGCGGATCATTCCCACCGACCTGTTGCCGCGCATCGTGACCGCGGCGGAATGGGACCGCATCGAACGCGGACTCACGCAGCGCATCACCGCGCTGAACCTGTTCCTGCGCGACATCTATACCGACGGCCGCGTGCTGAAGGACGGCGTGATCCCCCGCTCCATGATCTATGGCTCCAAGCATTACCGCCGCGAAATGCGCGGGCTGCCGGTGCCGCATGGCGCTTACGTGAATATCTGCGGCAGCGACCTGATCCGCAACGAAGCCGGCGACTTTGTCGTGCTGGAAGACAATCTGCGGGTGCCGTCGGGTGTCAGCTACATGCTGGCCAACCGTGATGTGGCGCGCCGCGCCTTCCCGGCGGTGTTCCGCTCCATGAGCATTCGCCCCATCGAGCATTACCCGCTGGAGCTGCTGGCCACCCTGCGCTCGCTGACACCATTCCACGAAGATGTCAGCATCGCGATCCTGACACCGGGCGTCTTCAATAGCGCCTATTTCGAGCACGCCTTCCTCGCCCGCCAGATGGGTGTGGAGCTGGTGGAAGGCCGCGACCTTCTGGTGAACGACAATGTCGTCTATACCCGCACCACCAGCGGCCTGAAGCGCATCGACGTCATCTATCGCCGCATCGATGACGACTTTATCGATCCCCTGATCTTCCGCGAAGACAGCGCCCTGGGCGTACCCGGCCTGTTCAACGCCTATCGCGCCGGCAATGTGATGATCGCCAATGCCCTGGGCACCGGCGTGGCCGACGACAAGGCGGTCTATGCCTATGTCCCGCGCCTGATCCGCTATTACCTGGCCGAAGAGCCCATCCTGGACAATGTCGAGACCTTCCTCTGCCGCGAGGAGAAGTCGCTGCAGCATGTCCTGGGCAATCTCGACAAGCTGGTGGTCAAGGCGGTGGGCGAAAGCGGCGGCTATGGCATGCTGGTCGGCCCACATGCCTCGCAGGCCGAGCGCGAGGAATTCGCCCAGAAGATCAAGTCCGATCCCGACAACTATATCGCCCAGCCCACCATCCAGCTTTCCACCGCTCCGACCTTTGTCGGCAATGGCGTGGAAGCCCGGCACGTGGATTTGCGCCCCTTCATCCTGCATGGCGCCGAGACCAAGATCGTGCCAGGCGCCCTGACCCGCGTCGCCTTGAAGCGCGGCAGCCTGGTGGTGAACTCCTCACAGGGCGGCGGATCCAAAGATACCTGGGTGTTGTCACAATGATTGGCTTTCGACATGCCGTGCGCCATCACGCCAATCCTGACATTAAAATGAATGCGGCACATCGAAAGCCGGGGCAGTAATGCTGTCACGCGTCGCAGATTCCCTCTACTGGATGGCCCGCTATATCGAGCGTGCCGAACATACCGCCCGCCTGATCGCGGTGAAGCTGGACTCCATGGTCGAGCAGACGCCGGAAGACGCCGCCTCAAGCTGGGCTCGCGTCACCGAGGCGCTGACCGGCGAAAAGACCACGGCACCGGCGCATCTGGATGCCTTCGCCGTCACGCGGCGGCTGGCCTTTGACCGCGACAATGAAACCTCGCTGATCAACTGCCTGTCGCTGGCCCGCGACAATGCCCGCCAGGTGCGCGAGGCGTTGTCGAACGAGGTGTGGGAAAACCTCAATCGCCTTTATCTGCGGCTGTCGCCGGTGACCATGGATTCCATCTGGGTGCACACGCCCGCGCGCCTGTTCCGCGAGGCGCTGGAAGACATGCATGCGCTGGAAGGCGTGACCTATTCCACGCTTTCACACGGCGAGGGCTGGTACTTCCTGGAGCTGGGCCGTCATATCGAGCGGGTGCAGCAACTGGGCCGGCTGCTCGATGTCCATTTCAAGGTGGCAGCAAATCCGGAAAACGGCCCCAAATATTTCGACTGGCTGGTGCTGCTGAAATTCTGCTGCGCCTTCGAGCCCTATACCAAGCAATATACCGCCTCCATCCGGCCCCAGAAGATTGCCGAATTCCTCCTGTTCGACTCGGAATTTCCGCATTCGATCTGTTTCTCGGTGGACCGCATGTCCGAAGCCCTGGCCCGCGTGGCGCCTGGCGCGCCGCCCGCCCGCCGCGCCGCGGTGGAACGGCTGGCCGGGCGCCTGAAATCGGCGGTGGATTTCGGCCAGGTGGACGAACTGATGAGCGGGGGCGTCGCTGCCTTCATCGCCGACATCACCAAGCAGTGCGAACAGATCCACAAGGCGCTGTACTCGTCGTACATCACCTATGGCGCAGAAACGGTGCTTTAGATGTTCTATTCGATCCGCCACGTCACCCGCTTCCGCTATTCCGCACCGGTGCGCGAAAGCGTGATGGAATTGCGCATGCAGCCGCGCTCGGAAGGGCCGCAGACCCTGCGCAGCTTCCAGATTTCCACCAACCCGCGCGCCCAGCTCTATGCCTATACCGATCACCTGGGCAACGCCGTCTACCACTTCAACCTGCTGCGCGAGCATGAAGAGCTGCGCATCGAGGCCCAGGCAACCGTCGAGATCGGGCATGTGCCGGCCTGGCCCGAGACGGTCGATCCCCTGGAATGGAGCCGCTACAACAGCTTCAACCTGAACGACGACCAGTTCGACATGCTGGAGCCGTCAAAATTCGCGCGCCCCTCGCCCCAGCTGGAAAGCTTCATGCGGATTGCCGAACTGGAAAAGCCGGTGGGCGATCCCCTGACGGCGCTGCGCACCCTGCAGCGCGCCATCTATGATTCCTTCGAGTATCAATCCGGCGTGACCGGCGTGGATTCGCCCATCGAGGATGCGCTGGAAGCGCGCCGTGGCGTCTGCCAGGACTTCGCCCACATCATGACGGCGATCGCGCGCGAATGGGGCATCCCCACCCGCTATGTCTCCGGCTATCTCTATCACAAGGGATCGCGCGACCGCTCCGCGGCCGACGCCACCCATGCCTGGGTCGAATCCTATCTGCCATCCCTGGGCTGGGTCGGATTTGATCCCACCAACAATATCATGGCGGCCGAGCGCCACATCCGTGCCGCCGTGGGCCGCGACTATGCCGATGTGCCACCGACGCGCGGCACCTACAAGGGCGGCGCCGACAGCGAACTCAGCATCGCCGTGTCACTGGAGCCAACCCAGGCGCCGGTGCGGCACGAAGATTTCCTGAAGGTGGCGCGGCCCATGACGTCGCCGACACCGACGCCGTCCATGCCGGAACGGCTGTACCACCAGCAACAGCAGCAACAGCAATAATGTCAGGCCGCAAAAAACGCGACCTTGGCGGCATCATCGTCGTGGACGATCTGCCGCTGCGCTGGTCCATAAAAAGCGAGCCCATGTGGCACACCACCGATGGCGATATCGGCATGCGGCTCAGTGTTGTGAAGCATGACGAGGCAACGACCCGTCATGGCACGCTCAAGGCCTGGCGTGAGCTGGTCCTGCAATATCCGTTTGATGCTAAGCAGCATCATCCGTCGCGTTTCCCCGAACGGCCCAACGTCACGCCCGAGATGGTCACAGCCGGTGTGCGCCTTGCGCTGGAAGCGGGATGGGTTCCCGATTCCCGCGGCCGCCCATTCGAGCTGGTGCTCGAGGAAAGCGATCTGGTCCGCTAGGCGAGCGCCTGGCGCTCCGCGCCCGAGGCCCAGACTTCCAGCTCGTCGGCGGCATCCGGCATCAGGCTCGCCCAGTCACCGAATTTCTGCGGCCCCAGCACGCGTGTCCTGGCGTACCAGGGATATTCGTCCGTCCCCAGCTGCGGCCAGGTGCGGCCCGCGACCAGGAACCAGACCTCGGTGCCGACACTGGCAGCAGTGGCAGCCGCGGCGGTGGGCGCCGACAGCACCAGGTCCAGCGCCGCGCACAGCGCCGCCGAGCCGTCGATATCGTCCTTCAGATCCAGGCCTTCCATGCTGTGAATGCGCACGCCGAATTTCTCCTCGGCACGGGCGATCTCTTCGGCGCAATCGCCATACTGAAGATTGATGAAGGTGACGCCAGGCGTCTGCAGGATCGGGCCCCAGGCATCGATGGGCGAAAAATACTTGGCGCGCTTGGCCCCCAGCATCATGGAGCGCCAACACAGGCCGACCTTCTTCTCCGGACCCATGGCGTCCAGCCTGGTCTTGAATTCGGCGACGCGCGCCGCATCCGGCGTGAGAAAGACCTCGTGGCGAAAATCAGACAGCGACTTGCGGTAATATTGCAGGGCGCTGCCCATCGGTGCCCACAGGTCGGGCGCATTTTCCTTGGCGGCGAAGGGAATCAGGCGCAGCGCCTTGTTGCCATCGGCATCGATCAGGGTGCGATCGTCGTAGCTGCCCACCTCGGCCTTGGGGAAGGAGCGCTGGAACAGCGTCACCAGGCGCGGATCGACGCAGATCTGCAGCTTTCCGGTCTCGCCCAGCGCGGCCTGCACATCGGGCAGGATGTTGGCGAACATGAACTCGTCGCCCAGGCCCTGTTCGCCCACCAGCAGCAGCTTCTTGCCGGCAATCTCTTCGCCCTTCCACATGGGGGCATCCACCATGTGATGGAAATAGGCGCGGAAGCGCTGGTCGTTGCGGATCTCATATTCCCGGAAGCCTTCTTCCAGGTAGCCGGCGCCGATCAGGCAGATGCTGCGTGAATGGCGCGTTTCCATGCGTTCGGCCGGGTCCACCACCCGTTCCAGCGCAAGGTTGTAGTTGGCCAGCGCCTCTTCCAGCATGCCTAGATGCTGGTAGGCATAGCCGAGATTGTGATAGGCGCGGGCAAAATCCGGCGCCAGGCGCGCGGCTTCATTGTAGAAGACCAGGCTTTCATCGGCGCGGCCTTCCTCGGCCAGCACGGTGGCCAGTGAATTCCACAGGATGGATTCGTGGGGCATGCGGAAGATCGCGGCCTTCAGGGTCTCGATCGCCACATCGGGCTGGCCCAGGTCGCACTGCACGCTGCCCAGATTGTTGTAGCCCAGCGGCGATTCCGGGCAGGCGGCGATGTAGAGCTTGAACATCTTCGCCGCGCCTTCGGTCAGCTTCAGGTTCCAGGCGGTGAGGCCCAGATTGATCAGCAGCTCAGGATCCTCGGGATCCAGCTCAAAGGCCCGCTCATAGGTCACCAGCGCCTTGTGCTGGTGGCCCATGCGCTCCAGCGCCATGGCCAGCACGTGGAAGGCCTTTGAATTGTCGCCGTCCATTTCGGTCGCCTTCAGCGCCCACTGGCCCGCCTTGACGATGTCACCCTTGCGCCACGCGCGGATGCCGCGCTTGAGCAGCACGTTGGAGCGGTGCCGCGCCTTGGCCTGCGCCGCCTGATTGACCAGGCCCTCCAGCTTGTCCAGCGCCTGCATGCGCGCATCCACGCCGGACAGCGCATCGAGAGTCTGGAGAGGAGCGACCTTGGCCATGGAAATTCCGTGCGTTGAAAATCTGGCCGCAATCAAAGCCGTTTATGTTTAACCGGGTGTGAACGCAAACGTACAAAGCATCAGGCTTTTGTTAACCAACCCGAGCCTATCGTGCCCTCCTGTTTGCAAGGGAATGCCCGACATGCCGCTGAAACTATCCTTAAAGCCGGGCGAGAAATTCGTGCTGAATGGCGCGGTTCTGGCCAATGGCGACAAGCGCACCAGCCTGGTGATCCAGAACAAGGCCTGCGTGCTGCGCGAAAAGGACATCATGCAGCCTGAGGGCGCCACCACGCCGGCGCGCCGCATCTACCTGGCCATCATGATGATGTACCTGGACGGCGAGGCCAGCGAAGAGCCCTACAACGAGTTCGCCCTGCGCATGACCGAATTCATGGGCGCGATCTCCACCCCGGGCATTCTTTCGTCCTGTGTCGATATCAGCCGCGATGTCGCCCAGGGCGCCTATTACAAGGCCTTGATTGCCTGCCGCAAACTTTTCGACCTGGAACAGGAGCGTCTCAGCTATGAGCCTTAAAGCCTACAAGACGGCCCAGACCGCCACCGAAGACCCGCGCACCACCGAATATCGCCTGTTCGGCCAGGTGACCGGCGCGCTGCTTACCGCCAAGGAATCAAACGCCATCGGCACGCCGCTGGTGGAGGCCATAGACTGGAACCGCCGCCTCTGGCGCACCCTTGCTGCGGACTGCATGGACGATCGCAACACCCTGACCCAGGACGTCCGCGCCAAGATCATCTCGCTGTCGCTGTGGGTTTCGAAATATTCGCGCAGCGTCACCCGCGAAAAGGCGCCGCTGGATCCGCTGATCGAGATCAACCGCACCATCATGCAGGGCCTGCAGGCAAGCTGACCGCACTTGCTATCGGCACAAACCAGAACCGGCCCCGCGCAAGTGTGGCCGGTTTTTTGTTGCCCAGTCCGCCCGGCAAAAAACGCCTGCCGCGGCAGATCATGCCTAAAGCCGGCATCCGTAAACGCAAATTAATCCAACAAAATCAGTGTATTGCGCGGTTAACGCGCTGGCACGGCGGTTGCAAAGTTCCTGACGGGCATAGCCCACGGGCCCGCAGAACGCGTGGCCCACCACCAGTAGAACGGAGAATGCCATGTCTTTTAGCGTCAACACCAACAACGGCGCCGCAGTCGCGCTGCAGTACTTGAATCAGACCCAGGGTAAGCTTGACCAGACCCAGTCTGCCATCAACAGCGGCCTCAAAGTTGCGAATGCAAAGGACGATGGCGCCATCTACGCTATTGCCCAGAACCAGCGCGGCTCGGTTGCCGGTTATCAGTCTGTCATCAACAGCTTGAACAACGGCTCGTCCGCCATCGATGTCGCGCTTTCTGCCGGCCAGTCGATTTCGGATCTGCTGATCCAGATGAAAGCCAAGGCGCTTGCGGCCGCGGACCCGTCCATTGATACGGCGTCTCGTCAGGCCCTGAACGCCAACTTCACCGCCCTGCGCGATCAGATTTCCACGATCGTGAAGAACGCGGTGTTCAACGGCTTCAACCTGGTGGACGGCTCGACCAACCAGGTCACCGCTCTGGCCTCGTCTGACGGCACCCGCCGCATCACGACGTCGGCCCAGAAGATGACCCTGTCGGGCTCGATCGTGACGGTGAAGACCACCTCCACGATTTCCACCCAGGCCAAGGCGTCTGCGCTGATCGCCACGCTCCAGTCTTCGCTCACCAACGTCAACTCGGCCCTGGCCAAGCTGTCGTCCGGTTCCGCGAAGTTCTCGATCCAGGCGACCTTCACCCAGAAGCTCACGGATACCCTGACTGCCGGCATCGGCAATCTCGTCGATGCCAACATGGCGCAGGAAAGCGCCATGCTGCAGTCGCTGCAGGTCAAGCAGCAGCTGGGCGTGCAGGCCCTGTCGATCGCCAACCAGGCGCCGCAGACCATCCTGTCGCTGTTCAAGTAAGTCCAAACCCTTTCAAGGGGGCGTTCAGGAGGCGGTGCGAAAGCACCGCCTCCTTTTCTTTTGCGCTCATTCTTTTGCGCTCAGTTGCGTGCCGCGCCTTCACACTTGTTCACCATCCGGTGTGCCGGCGTGAACCAGATTTTTCCGCGGTTTTCCGCGCTTTCTCGCATCCGCCATTTGATGAAAAGTGGAAGTATTTGCCGATCCTGTCGGCAAAAATTTCCTGGTCCCGGCAATTCCTGCCCAGTGCGCGAGGGATGCGGAAAATTCGTCCCGGTAGCATTTTCCTCCCGTCCGCAAAATCGATGTTTAACCAGAACTTACCGGCAACCGGCACGGCAATTGAAATGGGTCACGCGGGCAAAACGCCCAAGAGCA
>CBIHOI010000095.1:0-8630 GCA_966211925.1 uncultured Hyphomicrobiales bacterium
GCGCGGGCGGCGATGTCGAAGGTCAGCGCATTGGAGTCGACTTCGTGATACTTGCCGTCAACCAGCTTGGCCTTGAAGTCGATAACCGGGAAGCCGGCCAACAGGCCCGATTCCTTCTGGGTGCGCAGGCCCTTTTCCACCGCCGGAATGAATTCCTTGGGGATGGCGCCGCCGACCACTTCGTTCTCGAACACAAAGCCTTCACCGGGCTGCAGGGGTTCGAAATCGATGGTCACTTCGGCGAACTGGCCCGAACCGCCGGTCTGCTTCTTGTGGGTGTACTTGATCGAGAGCGGCTTGGAGAGCGTTTCGCGATAGGCCACCTGCGGCGCGCCGACATTGGCGTCGACCTTGTAGGTGCGCTTGAGGATGTCCACTTTGATTTCCAGGTGCAGTTCGCCCATGCCCTTGAGGATGGTCTGGCCGCTCTCCTGGTCGGTCGAGACGCGGAAGGACGGATCTTCCTGGGCCAGGCGCACCAGCGCCATGCCCATTTTTTCCTGGTCGGCCTTGGTCTTGGGCTCGATCGCGACTTCGATGACCGGATCGGGGAATTCCATGCGCTCCAGGATCACCGGATCGTTGGGATCGCACAGGGTTTCGCCCGTGGTGGTCAGCTTGAGGCCGGCAAAGGCAACGATATCGCCGGCATTGGCTTCCTTGACGTCTTCGCGGCTGTTCGCATGCATCAGAAGCATGCGGCCGACGCGCTCGGTCTTGTCCTTCACCGAGTTCAGCACACCGGTGCCGGAGGTGACGGTACCCGAATAGACGCGCACAAAGGTGATGGAGCCGACAAAGGGGTCGTCCATGATTTTGAACGCCAGACCGGCGAAGGGCGCCTTGTCATCCGGCGGACGCGGAACTTCCTTTTCCGTGCCGGGCACGATGCCGGTCAGCGGCGGAATGTCGAGCGGCGACGGCAGGAAGTCGACCACGGCGTCCAACAGCGGCTGAACGCCCTTGTTCTTGAAGGCCGAGCCGCACATCACCGGCACGAACTTGAAGCCCATGGTGCCCTTGCGGATGCAACGCTTCAGGTCTTCGATCGAAGGCTCCTTGCCGGATTCCAGATAGGATTCCATCAGGGCGTCGTCTTCCTCGACGGCCATCTCGACCAGCGAAGCGCGCAGTTCGGCGCACTTGTCGGCATACTCGGCCGGAATCTCGACTTCGTCGAACTTCGCGCCCAGCTGCTCGTCCCGCCAGACCAGCGCCTTCATCTTGACGATGTCGATGATGCCCTTGAAATCGGCTTCGCCGCCGATCGGCCAGGTGATGATCATCGGACGAGTGCCCAGGCGGTCGATCATCATGTCGACGCAACGCTGGAAGTCGGCGCCGGTACGATCCATCTTGTTGACGAAGCAGATGCGCGGCACGTGATACTTGTCGGCCTGGCGCCACACGGTTTCGGACTGCGGCTCGACGCCGGCAACGGCGTCGAACACGGCGACGGCACCGTCCAGCACGCGCATGGAACGCTCGACTTCAATGGTGAAATCCACGTGGCCGGGCGTGTCGATGATATTGATGCGGTGCTCTTTCCAGTAGCAGGTCGTCGCGGCTGACGTGATGGTGATGCCGCGCTCCTGCTCCTGCTCCATAAAGTCCATGGTGGCGGCGCCGTCATGGACTTCGCCGATTTTGTGGGACTTGCCGGTGTAATAGAGAATGCGCTCGGTCGTCGTCGTCTTGCCGGCATCAATGTGCGCGGCAATGCCGATGTTACGATACATGTTGAGCGGGGTCGTACGAGCCATGAGAGTGTGTCCGGGTTACCAGCGATAATGCGAGAAGGCGCGGTTGGCGTCGGCCATCTTGTGGGTGTCTTCGCGCTTCTTGACGGCGCTGCCGCGATTGTTGGCGGCATCCATCAGTTCGCCTGACAGGCGCCCCTGCATGGTGGGTTCGTTGCGGCCGCGCGCGGCAGTGATCAGCCAGCGGATGGCGAGCGCGCGCGAACGGTCGGTGCGCACTTCAACCGGCACCTGGTAGGTGGCGCCGCCGACGCGGCGGCTGCGGACTTCCAGAGCCGGCGAGACATTGCGCAGGGCTTCATGGAACACGACCAGCGGATCCTGCTTGGTCTTGGACTGGATGGTATCGAAGGCGCCGTAGATGATGCCTTCGGCGGCGGACTTCTTGCCGTCATACATCAGGGAATTCATGAACTTGGCGAGGACCAGATCGCCAAACTTGGCGTCGGGGGTGATTTCGCGGCGTTCGGCGCGGTGGCGGCGGGACATCTATATCTCCTTACTTCGGACGCTTGGCGCCATAGAGCGAGCGGCGCTTCTTGCGGTCCTTGACACCCTGGGTGTCCAGCACGCCGCGGATGATGTGGTAGCGCACGCCGGGAAGATCCTTCACGCGGCCGCCGCGGATAAGCACAACGCTGTGTTCCTGCAGGTTATGGCCTTCGCCCGGGATGTAGGTCAGCGCTTCGAAGCCGTTGGTCAGGCGCACCTTGGCAACCTTGCGCAGCGCGGAGTTCGGCTTCTTCGGGGTCGTCGTATAGACGCGGGTGCAGACTGCACGCTTCTGCGGGCACTCCTGAAGAGCGGGAACCTTGTTGCGCTTCGGCTTGGCGCCGCGCGGCTTGCGAATAAGCTGATTGACTGTCGGCATTCCCACTTCCCTTTTTCACCGCCGTCTAAGGCGGGTGTCGCCCCGCGTCCGGGGTGAACGAAAACCAAAAACCGGACGCGGGAAGACTTCCCGGTCCGAACTTGCGGAGGACTGAGCGGCCTTAAGACCCCTGAGTCGCGCGTATAAGCTCTTTAAACTGGCTTCCCAGCAGCGTTTTTGCGGATTTTTCCGCAGACGGCCTACCCTGGAAGGTGGCGGCTTATACCCAGCACCGTTCGGGGGGTCAAGCAGGGAAATATTCGATAATTGCGCGGCCTGAACCAGAGCCCTTGCGGGCGATGTTGCCACGGAAAATATGCTCGCGGTTGCAGCAACCGACCAGATCGCTTATTCCTTCGGCTTCTTATGAAGAGCGGGATATCCATGTCGCGTCGACCACGCGCCATTGCCAAGCCGGTCTCCACCGCCTCGCGGTGGGTGACGCTGGCTGCGATTCTCGCCTTTTTCCTGCAAAACCTGGCGATTCAGACCCACATCCACCCGGCGGACGTGCCGGTCGTGGCCAAGGTCGCGGCCTCCCAGACACCTGTCCCGGGGCCTCTCAAGGCCCAGGACCCCATCGACCAATGCCGGCTTTGCCAGGAATTGGTCCATGCCGGGGCCTTCGTCGCCCCGTCAGCCGTCACCATCCCGGCCAGCCAGATCCTGGTACTGACCGCCTTCGCAGTCTTGCCCCGGCCCTCAGCCGCCCTGGCACCGGCCTTTGCCTGGCAAAGCCGCGCGCCACCTCGCCACTAAGCAATCCCGATTCGCATGCAGGCCCCTGGCCCGCAGCCCGCACGCCGCATGGCGTGCCCTTCCCCATTTCGGAGTTCGCTTATGTTGTTTCGTTCTTTCCTCTTGTTGGGTGCGGCCGCTTTGTGCGCCACGCCCGCCCTGGCCCAGGAAGCCGTGGAGTCCATCACCGTGACCGCCGCCAAGCTGGCCGAGGCCCGCAACGGCATCCAGACCCAGACTGGCGCTTCGACCTTTACCGTCACCGCCAAGGACATCCAGGCCCAGCCGGGTGGCGACAATTCCGCTCTTAACTCAGTGGTGCTGCAGATGCCGGGCGTGGCACAGGACAGTTTCGGCCAGCTGCATGTTCGCGGCGAGCATAATGGCCTGCAGTATCGGCTGAACGGCATCATCCTGCCGGAAGGCATTTCCGGCTTTGGACAGACCCTGGATCCGCGGCTGGCAGAGTCCGTCAAGCTGATCACCGGCGCCCTGCCCGCCGAATATGGCCTGCGCACCGCCGGCATTGTCGATATCCAGACCAAGAGCGGCGTGTTCGAGGATGGCGGCACCCTCAGCATGTATGGCGGCAGCCATTCCACTTTGTCGCCGTCGGTGGCGTATGGCGGCAGCAGCGGGCATTTCAACTATTTCGTGTCCGGCGACTACACCACCAACACGCTGGGCATTGAATCGCCGGATGGCTCCAGCAACCCGCGTCACGACCGCACCCAGCAGTATCACGGCTTCGCCTATCTGCAGGACATCCTGGATTCCAACTCCAGCCTGTCGGCGGTTGTCGGCACGTCCAACGCCATCTTCCAGATTCCCAACCGCGTCGGTGTGCAGCCCGGTGGACTGGACGGCATCGTTGGTCTGGGACCGCAGGACGCCGGCAGCGGCAACTATGTGCTGAATGCCAATGGCGCAACAGCCTATCCATCGCAGCTGCTGGATGAGCGCCAGCGCGAGATCACCCATTACGGTATCGTGAGCTATCTGCGGTCCGCGGGCGATGTGGATTTCCAGGTGTCGTTCTTCGGCCGCTATTCCAGCCTGTTCTATACACCGGGCAACAATGTCGGCGACATCCTGTTCAACGGGCTGGCGCAGACCGCCTACAAGCGCGATGTCGCCTACGGCACGCAGGCCGAAGGTGCCTGGCATGCGGGCGGTGGCCATACCGTGCGCTTCGGACTGTTCTTCCAGGCCGATGATACGCTGTCGCGCACCAGCTCGCTGGTGCTGGTGACGGCACCGGGAGGCGCCGGCAATCCCAACACCAATCCGCTGTGTACCGATCCGGCCCAGACCTGCCAGGTCTCGGCCTCGCCGATTGCCATTGCCGACAATGGCAGCAAGCATGGCACCAGCTACAGCCTCTACGCCCAGGATGAATGGGACATCTCCGACGAGGTGACCATCAATTACGGCCTGCGGTATGACGCCTTCGCGGCCTATGACAAGGAAAACCAGCTCAGCCCACGCATCAACGGCATCTGGAAGCCGCTGGACGGCACCACCATCCACGCCGGCTATGCGCGGTACTTCTCGCCGCCGCCCTTCGAGCTGGTCGCGTCCAGCGCGGTCGCGCTGTTCAACAATACCACTGCGGCGGCGGCCGGCGGGCTGAACGACACGCCGCGTGCGGAGCGGGCCGATTACTTCGACATCGGCATGGAGCAGAAGTTCTTCGACCATTGGACCGTCGGCCTGGACAGTTTCTACAAGATGTCCAAGAACACGGTGGATGAAGGCCAGTTTGGGGCGCCGATCATCCTGACGCCGTTCAACTATGCCCAGGGCCGCCAGTATGGCGGTGAGTTGACGGTCAATTATACCAATGGCGATTTCAGCGGCTATGTGAACGCCTCCTATGAGCGGGCGGCGGGCCGGAATATCAATTCCAGCCAGTTCCAGTTCGATCCCGGTGACCTTGCCTATATCGCCACCCATTATATTCCGCTGGACCATCAGCAACTGGGATCGGTTTCGGCGGGTATCGCCTACAACTGGGACGGCACGCATCTGTCGGCAGACCTGCTGTACGGCACCGGACTGCGCAAGGACGGCGCCACGCCCAACGGCGATTCCGTGCCGGCCTATACGACGGTCAACTTTGGCATCAGCCGGGAGTTCGCGGCTTTGGGCTGGAGCGGCCTTACGGCGCGATTTGATATTCTGAATGCGCTGGATGAGACCTATGTGATCCGCGACGGTACCGGGGTTGGTGTTGGCGCACCCCAGTTCGGGGCACGGCGTGGGTTCTTCTTCGGTCTTTCCAAGGCGCTCTAGCCGAACAGGTCGAACCGCGTTCCGGCGACGCGGGCTTCATGCTCCAGCAACTTGCGCTTGAGCGGAAGCCCGCCGCCGTAGCCGGTCAATGTGCCATCGCTGCCGATGACACGGTGGCAGGGCACGATCAGGGCAATCGGATTGGCGCCATTGGCGGCGCCAACGGCGCGCGCCGCGGTGGGATGGCCGATGGCCTTCGCGACCGCGCCATAACTGATGGTGGTGCCGAAGGGAATGTCGAGCAGCGCCTTCCACACTTTCCGGTCAAAATCCGGGCCTTCGCCTTTCAAGTCCAGCTCAAAGGTACGGCGCTTGCCGTCGGCATACTCGCTGACCTGGCGCTGCACCTCCGCCAGTTTGCGTGAATTATTCTCGGCTTGGGGATCGACCAGGGCCGCGCCGTCGGCGCGCAGGGTGAAACGCAGCAGGCGCCCCTCCTCGTCCACCCAGGCGGCCATCTTCTGGAACGGGGTGTCGATCAGGCTCCAGTAAATCGTCATGCCACCTCTTTGAGGAACGTCCACAGATGCATGGTGGCGAGGCTGCGGTGCGGCGCGAAGCGGCTCATCAAGCGTCCCGTCTCATCGGTGTCGGGGCGTTCGGGCAGGTTGTGGAGGCGCTGAAGTGCCGTCGCCAGGGCGCTGTCCCCCACGGGCGCGGCGTCCGCGAAGCCACCACGCATCAGCACATAGCGCGCCGTCCAGATGCCGATGCCGCGCTGGGCGGTCAGCGCATTCTGCGCCGCCAGCGCCGAGCCTTCGGTCAGCCCTTCGATATCCAGCCGGTGGTCGGCGATCGCCTGCGCCGCATCGATCAGATAGCGCGCCTTCGAGGCCGAATAGCGCCGACTGGTAAGCGCGCCCGCATCCAGATTGGCGACGGCCTCCGGTGTGGGATGGGCGCGCATGTCGCCGATCTTCTCGCCCGCCAGTTCGACCAGGTCGCGCCGCAGGCTGGTGGCGAACTTCACATTGATCTGCTGGCCGATGATGCCCCAGGCCAGAGCGTCGAAGCCGGTGGGCAGGAGCGGCATGCGCAGGCCCCGACGTGGCCGGACAAAGTCGGCATGGCGGGTTTCAAACTGGGTGACGTCGTTGGTCAGCGCCAGGATTTTCAGCGCCGCCGCGTGCAGCGCCGCCATGGCGGCGCGGCCAAGTTTGCGGTCGGCATGCACCTTCACCCAGGCCTGGCCGTTTTCGATGCTGATCTCCAGCACCGCAGGGCCGTCCCCGGTATGCAGCGCCTTCCAGATGCGGTTGCCTTCACTGCGCTCGCTGAGACCTTGCGGATCGCGGGCGTGATAACCCAGGATCTCCCTGGCCCGGTATCCCGCCGGCAGGTGCAGCAGGAACACCTGCGCCCCATCGAGGGCGCGGTAAGCGCCCGGTGTCATGCGCATCTGGCTGAGGAACTGGCGGTGAAACACCGACTCTGATTCAAACCCGGCGCCGAATCCGATCTCGGCCACGCGGTCGCGGCCGCCCAGCAACTCGACGGCGGCGCGCTTCACCCGCATGCGCCGCAGCCAGGCGGCAGGTGCCAGATGGGCATGGTCGCGAAACAGGTCGCCCAGCTTGGTCAGACTGACGCCGGCGGCTTTCGCCAGCGCGGATGCATCGGCGAAAGCATCGGGCGCGGCAGCGACGCGCGACGCCAGGCCTTCGAACAAGGCGATGTTCTCGTCCTCGCCCTTGTAGAACAGGTCGGGGCGACAACGCTTGCAGGCGCGCAGTCCCGCCGCCTGGGCCTGGGCCTCGGTGGCGAAGATGCGGACATTTTCCGGTTTGGGCGGGCGGGCGGCACAGGATGGGAGGCAGTAGATCCCCGTGGTCATCACCCCGATGATCCATTTGCCGTTGAACTTGCCGGTCTTGGCAACGGCGCGGTCCCAGGAACCTGGTTTGGGAAGAGGCATCGTTATCCCACCGTTCCGGCAGCGCTTTTGCAGGAAAGCCGGGGGCAATTGGGTACATTTTCTGCCCCCCTCCCCCCTTTATCCACGCATCGCTTCGCCGGTCCTTTCATGGCGCAACTCTAGAACGGATATGGGAACGTCGCCTCCGGATTTCACCGTTGGATGTCGGGCCTGCCAGAAACGAAAAAGGGCCGCCCTCGCGGGCGGCCCCTGTTCATTGATCGGGCAGAGCCGATTATTCGGCGACGGCCACCGGGGCTTCCAGCTGGGCCACCGGCGCTTGCGCCGCGGCTTCTTCCTGGATCGCGCGATCGCGTTCGGTTGCGATATGGCGCAGGCGGGCGATGGCGCCGCCGGTGCCGGCCGGGATGAGACGTCCGACGATGACGTTCTCCTTCAGGCCTTCCAGCATGTCGACCTTGCCATTGACCGCGGCGTCGGTGAGGACGCGCGTGGTTTCCTGGAAGGAGGCGGCCGAGAACACCGAGCGGGTCTGCAGCGACGCCTTGGTGATGCCCAGCAGGATCGCGCGACCTTCTGCGGGCTTGAAGCCCTGGTCGGCGGCCTTCTTGTTGGCCTCTTCCAGTTCGGCGCTGTCCACATGCTCGCCGGCGATCAGCGTGGTCTCGCCGCCTTCGGTGATTTCCAGCTTCTGCATCATCTGGCGGCAGATCACTTCGATGTGCTTGTCGTTGATCTTCACGCCCTGCAGACGATAGACGTCCTGGATTTCCTTCACGAGATAGATCGCCAGTTCTTCCATGCCCTTGATGCGCAGGATGTCATGCGGCGAGGGATTGCCTTCGACGATATAGTCGCCCTTCTCCACATAATCGCCTTCGCGCACGCTGATATGGCGGCCCTTGGGGATCAGATACTCGCTCGGCTCGACCTTGTCGGACTTCGGCTTGACGATGACGCGACGCTTGTTCTTGTAGTCCTTGCCGAATTCGACAAAGCCGTCGGTTTCGGCCAGCACGGCCGCTTCCTTGGGCTTGCGGGCTTCGAACAGCTCGGCAACACGCGGCAGACCGCCGGTGATGTCGCGCGT
>CBIHOI010000096.1:0-8592 GCA_966211925.1 uncultured Hyphomicrobiales bacterium
TCGCGCGACCTACGCTGTCGCTAGTCGCCGCGGCGAGCTTGGCATTTCTTTTCCGCGAACGCGGAAAAGAATGGTCGGAATGGCGGGATTTGAACCCACGACCCCTTGTCCCCCAGACAAGTGCGCTACCAGGCTGCGCTACATTCCGACATTCGTTGAGGCTTGGATTCCTCGGGGGCGCGGAACATAGCCGCACAGTCCTCGCGCAGCAACCGCTCCCGGGCACTAATTTTTGGCACCTAAGCCTTTATTGCGTATGGGTATTCGCCGGAAGCCTTCAGGCGCGGGCGGCGCGGAGCCGTTCCTTCATGCCCAGCAGCGCATCCAGGATTTCTTCCAGGCGAGGACGATCGATGTCCGGCGCCGCAACCTCGGCCTGCACGGGTGCGATTTGCGGCTCGGCGGCCGGCGCGTTTTCAACCACCGGCTCTGCGAACAGCGCGATGTCCACGGTCGGAAAATTCTGCGCAGGCACGGGCTCGTCGAAGAAAGGCAAGGACGGGGACATCGGCACGGCGCGCAGGTGTGCGCGCGGCTTTTTCACCGGTGCCTCGGCCGGTTTTTCGACATAGACGATTTTTTCGATGATCTGCGGCTGGGGCGGCTGCGCTTCGGCGCTGCCGCCGCGTCCGATCTGCCCCACGTGGCGCAGGCCGCGTTCCTTCAGCACCTTCTGCACGCCCTTTATGGTGAGCCCATCGCTGTAGAGCAGCGCGCGAATGCCTTTCAGCAGGTCAACATCGTCGGGACGGTAATAGCGGCGGCCGCCGGCGCGCTTGACCGGCTTGATCTGGGTGAAGCGGCTTTCCCAGAAGCGCAGCACATGCTGCGGCACATCCAGTTCGTCCGCGACCTCGCTGATCGTGCGGAAGGCTTCGGCGGACTTGGTCGGACCGCTTTTATCGGTGAAGGCCAGCGCCGCCGATGACACTAGTCTTCACCCTCGGGTGCGACGGCCACGCCATTGATCACGGCTTTCAGCACATGGCTGGGACGGAACACCAGCACGCGGCGCGGGGCGATCGGCACTTCATCGCCGGTCTTGGGATTGCGACCCATGCGCTGGGACTTCTGGCGCACCGCGAAGGTGCCGAAGGAGGAGAGCTTCACCGTCTCGCCCTTGGCGAGAGCACCGCAAACTTCCTCCAGCATATCCTCGACCATCTGGGCCGAGTCCGTCCGCGAAAGCCCGACCGCCTGGAAGACGGCTTCGGTAAGGTCGGCTCTGGTCAAGGTTCCCGTGGTCATGATCGACTCTCTGTTATCCACAGCACGGTAAACCCGTCCGCGAATAATGGTCAAGATCAAAGACTTGGCTGAAAGCTTTTACGTGACAGTCCGGGTGCGGACTACCAGCGGATCAGGCCGGCGCCCCAGGTGAAGCCGCCGCCCATGGCCTCCAGCAGCACCAGGTCGCCCCGCTTGATGCGGCCATCCCGAACCGCCGTCACCAGCGCCAGGGGCACCGAGGCGGCCGAGGTGTTGCCGTGCACGGCCACGGTGGACACCACCTTGGCGGGATCTATGGCCAGCCTGCGCGCGATGCCATCCAGGATGCGCTGGTTGGCCTGGTGGGGCACGAACCAATCGATGTCGGCAATTTCCACACCGGCAGCCCCGGCCGAAGCCGTGACGGCGCCGGCGATGTTGGTAACGGCGTGCTTGAAGACTTCCTTGCCCTGCATGCGCAGCTTGCCGGTGGTCTGGGTCGAGGACACGCCGCCATCGGCATACAGCATGTCGTGCAGCCGGCCGTCGGAGAACAGGCAGGTGTTCAGCACGCCCTGGTCGGAATTGTCGCCAACCCCGTCATGGGCCTGGAGCACCACGGCCCCTGCCCCGTCGCCGAACAGCACGCAGGTGGCGCGGTCGTCCCAGTCCAGCAGCCGCGACATGGTCTCGGCGCCGATCAGCAGAATGGTGCGGGCGGCGCCGGTGCGGATCAGGCTGTCCGCCACCGACAGGCCATAGATGAATCCCGAACATACCGCCTGCACGTCGAAGGCGGCGCCGCGCGTCATGCCCAGGCGCGACTGCACCACGGTCGCGGTGGCGGGGAAGCTTTCGTCCGGCGTCGTGGTGGCGACGATGATCATGTCCAGCTCGCCGGCATCGATGCCGGCATCGATCAGGGCTTCGCGCGCCGCGCCCAGCGCCAGGTCGGAGGTCTTTTCGCCGTCGACCGCGATATGGCGCTGGCGGATCCCGGTGCGCTCGCGGATCCATTCGTCGGAGGTTTCCATCCGCTTGGCCAGATCGTCATTGGTGACGATGTTCGCCGGCAGGCAGGCGCCGCAGCCGATGACGCGGGAGCGGATCATGCTGCACCCGCGGCGCTGCTGGCATTGGCCGCGATGGCGCGGCGGTCGGCGGTGATGCGCGAATTGATGTCGGTCTTGGCCATATCGATCGCCATGTCGAGCGCGCTGGCAAAGCTCACCGCGTCAGCGCCACCATGGCATTTGACCACCACCCGGTTCAGGCCCAGAAAGATGCCGCCGGCGCTGGCGCGCGGGTCGAGCTTGCGGCGCAGGGTTTTCAGCGCGCCCGAAGCGATCAGCGCCCCGAGGCGCCCGAACAGCGAGCGCGTCAGCGACTGGCGCAGATACATCCCCACCAGCCGCGCCGTGCCTTCGGCGGTTTTCAGCGCGATATTGCCGGTGAAGCCGTCGGTGACGACAACGTCCACGGTGCCCTTGGCGATGTCGTCGCCTTCGACAAAGCCATGGAAGGCGAGCGGCAGGCTGGTATTGCGCAGGATGGCAGCGGCGCCCTTCACGGCGTCATTGCCCTTCTGCTCTTCCGCCCCGACATTGAGGATGCCCACCGTGGGGCGCTTGAGTCCGAAAATGACATGGGCGAAAGCTTCGCCCATCACCGCGAAATCCACGAGCTGTTCGTCGGTGGCGGCGACATTGGCGCCCACGTCCAGAACCACGGTCTGGCCGCGCATGGTCGGCCAGATGGTGGCGATGGCGGGGCGCGACACCCCTTCGATGATGCCGAGCCCGAACATGGCGACGGCCATCAGCGCGCCGGTATTGCCGGCGCTGACCGCAACCTCGGCATCGCCCTGCTTCACGCTGTCGATGGCGCGCCACATGGAAGTGTCCTTGCCCCGGCGCAGCACATGGCTTGGCTTGTCTTCCATGGTGACGCGGCCGGGCGCATGCAGCACCGCGACACGGTTCTTCAGTCGGGGGTGTTTGGCCAGCAGCGCATGCAGCTGCGCTTCATCGCCATGCAGCAGGAACTGCACATTGGTATGACGCTGGATGGATTTGAGCAGTCCGGCCACAACAATGCCCGGGCCGGCATCGCCGCCCATGGCATCGATCGAAACAGTCAGGGCGCGAGACACGGCCACCTTTCAGGCGAAAGGCTTTAGCTCTTCGCCTTCACGACTTCACGCTCGGCATAATGACCGCAGGCGCCGCAGATGTGATGGGGACGCTTGGGCTCACCGCAATTGGGGCAGTCGCCGAAGGCGGCCGCCGTCAGGGCATGGTGCGAGCGGCGCATGTTGCGACGCGACGGAGAGGTTTTTCGTTTCGGCACCGCCATGGCGGGAGACTCCTAAAGGCCGGGTGCTCCCCGGTTCGGCAAAACAGGGGGCGTGGGTAGCAGGAAACCCCTGGCCGTTTCAAGCCGGAATCCGGGCCGGCCAAGGACTTAAAGCCCGGATTTCAGCCCCTTGAGCACGGCAAAAGGGTTTTCCGGGGCGTCTTCCCCGGTGTCGGGCGGGGTAAAAGCCACCCCCGGGCAGCGGGGATAGGGTTCCAGGGACAGGACGTATTCCTCCAGCGCGGGGGCGGCGAGGTCGTAATGCAGGCTTTCGATCTCCTCCGGGGCCTCTTCCGGGCCTTCCAGGGCCGCCGCGTCCAGCACCACCTCGGCAACCGATTCGGGGCTGGCATTGCGGCGGGAATGGCCGACAAAGTGCAACTCCCGATGGAAACTGTGGTCGATGCGGGCAGGAACGGGTTCCAGCGTGACGACACAGGCCTGGTTCAGTTCGGCGGTCACATGGAAATCCAGTCCGAACTGCACCGCCCCCAGCTTGGTAAGCTTCACATCCACCGACAGGTTTTCCAGCGACAGGACACCGGACCAGGCGGCGATGGCCACCCGCTGGGCCTCATCCGCCGCAAAATGCACCTCGTCCCCGGCATTGCCCAGCCGGGCCAGATTGTAGAAATGGGTCAGCGGCAAGGGTTCGGTCATGGGCGTCTATATGGCGGGGAGCGGCCCGAAGTCCAAGCCCTGCGGCAGGGACTGGCGCAGGCTTTCGCGGGCCCGAAGGGCATAGGCCGCCAGCGCCTGGGCGCGGGCATCCACCGCGGCGCCGCGATACAGGTTCCGCGCGATCGCCGCTGCCAGTGCATCTGCGTCACCGGCCTGCTCATAGGCGGAAAGCCGGCCGTAAAAGGCGTCGGCAAATGCCTTCATCTTGCGGCTGAGGCCCATGTCGCCGGCGCCCTGCTCGCGCATCGCCTCGTCAAAGCCGGTGAAGATGGCATCGGTCAGGCCCTGGGCCTGCTCGTCCAGCCCGGTGGCCTTCAGGGCGGCCAGCGCCAGCCAGGCATGCAACACCACCAGATCGAAGCGGCCGTCTATGCTGTCGGCCACGGCGAAATCGGTGAAAAATACTGGGCTGCGCGCCCGGCTTACCAAGGGTTCATACAGGCGTGCGCCTTCGCGCTTGCGCGATGGTCTTTTCCTGAGCAGATTCAACATCAAACCGGTTCCCTGATGGCGCGGGGCTTGCATCGCCCCGTGCCGGACGGTAGCACATCGCAGGGTGCGCCCCGAAAGGCCCAAGGTTCACAATCATGAAATTCGTCCTGGTTCCGCTTGCCGCCATCAGCCTTCTGATCGCCTGCGCGCCCGTCATCAGCCAGCGCGGCTATGTCGCCGATCCGGCCAACGAAGGCGCCATCAAGACCGGTACCGACACCAAGACATCGGTCCAGTCGCGGCTGGGCTATGCCTCCACAACCGCCACCTTCGGCAATGACAGCTGGTACTATATCTCGGCCACCGAGAAGCAGGTCGCCTTCTTCACCCCCACGGTGCTGCGCCGCACGATCCTGGCGGTCTATTTCGACAAGACCAACAAGGTCACCGCCGTGCGCCATTTCGGGCTGCAGGACGGGCACGTGATTTCCTTCGAAAAGCGCGAAACACCCGCGCGCGGCCGCGAGCTGACCTTCCTGCAGCAATTGCTGAACGCCACGCCCGGTACCTCGGCGACGCAGATCCAGGAAACCAACCCCGGCAACGGCGGCGGCCCCGTCCCGTAACGGCATGATCGTCTGAAAAGAAAAAGGCGCGGAGATTTCTCTCCGCGCCTTTTCTGTTTGTGTTCCGATCAGCCCAGATGCGCCAGCACTGCCAGCAGCAGCAACGCCACGATGTTGGTGATCTTGATCATCGGATTGACGGCCGGACCGGCGGTGTCCTTGTAGGGATCGCCGACCGTGTCGCCCGTCACAGCGGCCTTGTGGGCGTCGCTGCCCTTGCCGCCGTGATGACCGTCCTCGATATACTTCTTGGCATTGTCCCAGGCGCCGCCGCCTGAGGTCATCGAGATCGCCACAAAAAGTCCCGTGACGATCACGCCCATCAGCATGGCGCCCAGCGCGTTGAAGGCGGCGGTCTTGCCCGCGATCAACTCGACCACCACGAACAGCACGATGGGCGAGAAAACCGGCAGCATGGACGGTACCACCATTTCCTTGATGGCGGCTTTGGTCAGCAGATCCACGGCGCGGGCATAGTTGGGCTTCTGGGTGCCCTGCATGATGCCCGGCATTTCGCGGAACTGCTTGCGCACTTCCTCGACCACCGCGCCCGCCGCACGGCCCACCGCCGTCATGGCCATGCCGCCGAACAAATAGGGCAACAGGCCGCCGAACAGGAGGCCCACCACCACCCAGGGATCGGACAGGCTGAAAGTCGGCAGCGCGAGCCCGGCGAAGTAACCGGTGCCCTGGGCGGCGAAATACTTCAGGTCCTGGGTATAGGCGGCGAACAGCACCAGCGCGCCAAGGCCCGCCGAACCGATGGCATAGCCCTTGGTGACGGCCTTGGTGGTGTTGCCCACCGCGTCCAGCGCGTCGGTGGTCTTGCGGACATCGCCCTCAAGACCGGCCATTTCGGCAATGCCGCCGGCATTGTCGGTGACCGGACCGAAGGCATCCAGCGCCACCACCATGCCCGCCAGCGACAGCATCGTACTGACGGCGATCGCAATGCCGAAAAGTCCCGCCAGCGTGTAGGTGACGATGATGCCGACACAGATCACCAGCGCCACCGGCGCGGTTGCTTCCATCGAGATCGCCAGGCCCTGGATCACATTGGTGCCGTGACCGGTGACAGAGGATTTCGCGATGGATTGGACCGGGCGGAAGTTGGTGCCGGTATAGTATTCGGTGATCCAGATGATCAGGCCGGTAACCACCAGGCCGACAACGCCGCAATAAAACAGTGATGCGCCGGTATAGGCGACACCTTCAAGCGGCGCGTCCATGCTGCCCAGCAACCAGTTGGTGAGCGGGTAGAGTCCGATCAGCGACAGGATGCAGGTCACGATCACGCCCTTGTACAGCGCGCCCATGATGTGGCCGGACTTGCCCAGCCGCACGAAGAAGGTGCCGATGATGGAGGTGATGATCGACATCGCCGCGATCGCCAGTGGATACAGCATGAGCTGCCCCTTGAGATCGCCAGTGAAGTAGATCGAGGCCAGCACCATGGTGGCGACGGTCGTCACCGCGAAGGTCTCGAACAGGTCGGCCGCCATGCCGGCGCAGTCGCCGACATTGTCGCCCACATTGTCGGCGATGGTGGCGGGGTTGCGCGGGTCATCTTCGGGAATGCCGGCTTCCACCTTGCCCACCATGTCACCGCCGACATCGGCGCCCTTGGTGAAGATGCCGCCACCAAGACGCGCAAAGATCGAGATCAGCGAGGCGCCGAAGCCCAGGCCGACCAGGCTGTCCACGATGATGCGGCTCTGCTCGGGAACCGCGATGTCCAGCTTCATGCAGGTGGTGAGGAAGAAGTAATAGCCAGCCACCGCCAGCAGGCCCAGGCCCACCACCAGCATGCCGGTGACGGCGCCGGAGCGGAATGCCACCGACAAGCCGGCCGCCAGGCCGGAGCGCGAGGCTTCCGCCGTGCGCACATTGGCGCGCACACTGACATACATGCCGACATAGCCTGCCGCGCCGGAAAGAGCTGCGCCGATCAGAAATCCGATCGCGACCTGCCAGCCCAGCACGAAGAAGGCCGCGGCGAAGATCACCACGCCGACCATGGCGATGGTGGTGTATTGGCGATTGAGATAGGCGCGCGCCCCTTCCTGGATGGCCGCGGCAATCTCCTGCATGCGGGCGTTGCCGGCCGAAAGGCTCAGCACCGAACGAATGGTATAAAGGCCATAAAGCAGCGCCAGCACGGCGCAGCCGAGTACGATTTCTAATTGCATGGTTATCCCCCTGCTTGGTCTATCGAAGATGGGTCGACCGGAGGCGGGTCCCTGGCGAAGACAGGGATGGGCGCGCGGCCGATCCCCATGGCCGGTGTCCCGCCTGTGAGGTGGGGGGACTCGCCGCTTCAAGGGCGAGCGAAGACTGCCAAAAGCTTTTGGCCCCGGCAACCGGGTAGTTTGTGAATTTTCAGCTTTCGCAGCGCGATTTGACGGGATTCTTGGGATCCCCGGGCACCTGCTTTTCCGGCGGCGTATTCAGTGCCGGAGTCTGGACCGGGTGCAGTTCGGCGATCTGCACGGTGCAGATCATCACCTGCTTGACCTTGGCGGCGCCCATGATCTTGCGTGCATCTGCGAGAAGGCGCGCCTCGACACCGGCGATATCCACCTTCTCGGGATCGTCCGGCACGGCAACGCCGGTGCGGTTGATGTCGCGCACCGCTAGATCCTGGATGAAGGGCAGCTTCTCGCGCACGTCGGTGACGGCCGCTTCCGACGTCGCGGTCAGGCGGGATGAGATATAGGCATAGCCTGTGAGCTTGCCATCGGCATCGGTCAGCGGCGCCATCAGGAACGGCATGTCCACATTGGTGCCGGGCTTGCCGCCTTTCTTTTCACCACCTTCGCTTTTGGCATGCTCTTCCGCCAGGACGGGAGATGCCAGCAAGGCAAGGATGGTGAGAAGCGCGATCCTTTTCATGGGGCCAAGCTGGCAAAACGTGGTGAAGGAAGTATTAAAAGTGCCGATAGCCGGGCTTGGGCAACGCGGTTTCGCGGCCGTTTATCGTCAGGCTCACCCCCTGCCCGGCCTCGACATGGCCGATACAGGTAAAGGGGCCGGTCAGGCCCGGTGGTGCAGTGAAAGCGATCTGGTAGTCGTCGCCAGCAGCCACGGCGCGCAGCAGGGCGCCCTCGCCCCACAGCGCCCGCAGCGGGTCCGACAGCGGCACGCGCTCGCCTTCCACCACGATGCGAACCCTGGACGCCGAAGCGAGGTGGCCGAGATCCGCGATCAGGCCATCGGAAATATCGACGCTGGCGCTGGCGATCGCGCGCAGCCGGTCTGCGAATTCCACCGGTGGCTGCGGCACGCGATA
>CBIHOI010000097.1:0-8546 GCA_966211925.1 uncultured Hyphomicrobiales bacterium
CTGGCGGTGCTGTCGCCCATGCTGGGCGGGAATTTCCGCGAGCCTGACGGCATGTCACCGACACCACCACCGCCAGACGATGGGGAGGCCGACCGCATCCGCGCGAAAGTGGAAGAGGCGCTGGGCCCTGCCCCGGTGGAAATCGACGAACTGATCCGCCAACTGGGCGCACCGCCGGGCGCGGTACAGACGGTGATTTTGGAATTGGAATTGGCGGGGCGCTGCGTGCGCCATCCCGGCAATCGTGTAAGCTGGTCCTAACAAAAACAAAGACGGGAGACGTTCATGGCAGATACAACCGCAAATCCGGCGGCGCTGGGGCTTGTCGGCTTCGGGCTCACCACCATTCTTCTCAGCAGCATCAATGCCGGGCTGTTGCCCGTGGCAGGCGAGCCGGTGGTGATCCCGCTGGCGATGGCGTTCGGCGGCACGGCGCAGATCATCGCCGGCATCATGGAATTCAAGACGGCCAACACCTTCGGCGCCACCGCCTTTACCGCCTATGGCGCCTTCTGGTGGTGGTTCGCGCTGCTGATCCTGCTCGGCGGCAACCATGTGCTGGACCTGACGGGCGCCGGCAGCGCCATCGGGCTGTGCCTGGTGCTGTGGGGTGTCTTCACCCTGGGGCTTTGGGTTTCGACCTTTCGGCTGTCGCGGCTGCTGTTTGGGATATTCCTGACGCTGTGGATCGCCTTTTTCCTCCTGGGCGGCGGCGCGCTGCTGGGCAATCCGGCGCTGCATGCGGCGGGCGGCTGGGTCGGGCTGCTGTGCGGGGCGCTGGCCATGTATGGCAGCTTCGCCATTGTCACCAACACCACCTATGGCCGCGAAGTGGTGCCGACCGGGGCACGCTAGCGGTCGGCGCCATTGGGGGCCGGGGCGTCGCGAACCAGGATGCGCGCCTCGGCCTGGGCCAGCTCCAGCAGGTGGGCCAGCACGTCCTGGCCCTGCCGGACGGCGATTTTTCGCAAATTTTCCAGCATATCGAGGGTGTAGCGGGCGGATTCGGTGGCCGATGGCGGCGTGGTTGAAGGCCTGGCGGCCGGGAACCCGGGCTTTTGCTGTTCAGAGGCCATTACGGATTCAGAAAGCTTTTGCGGATTAACCATAGGCAGCCCCATCTGATTTTACAACCCAAGGTTATAATTATTCTATGGAACTTCCATGAATACAACCAAAGGTTTTAATCTGGTGGCTTGGGCCGCGTTGACAGGCGGCTGTTGCTTCGACCAGTGTCCCGCCCCGTTTGGCCATGCCCCTTTGAAGATCGCCGTCCGGACCCCAGATAAGCCCCACCCCATCCAATGTTAGGTACGATTTCCTAGATGAATGTCCTGATTGTCGAATCCCCCGGCAAGGTCAAAGCCATCAACAAGTATCTGGGCAGCGATTATAAAGTGCTGGCCAGCTTCGGGCATATCCGCGACCTGCCGTCCAAGAACGGCTCGGTCAATCCGGACGATGATTTCTCCATGGTCTGGGACGTGGATGCCCGGGCGGCTTCCAAGGTTTCCGACATCGCCAAGGCCATGAAGGGTGCCGACAAGCTGATCCTGGCCACCGACCCCGACCGCGAGGGCGAGGCCATCAGCTGGCACATCCTGGAAGTGCTGAAGGCCAAGGGGCTTCTGAAAGACCTGCCGGTGGAGCGGGTGGCATTCAACGCCATCACCAAGTCGGCCGTGCTGGACGCCATCGCCCATCCCCGCCATCTCAATGTGGAACTGGTGGACGCCTATCTGGCGCGCCGCGCGCTGGACTATCTGGTGGGCTTTACCTTGTCGCCCGTGCTGTGGCGCAAGCTGCCCGGCGCGCGGTCCGCGGGGCGCGTGCAATCGGTGGCGCTGCGCCTGGTGGTGGAGCGCGAGCAGGAAATCGAAGCCTTCAAGGCACAGGAATACTGGTCCATTGACGCCGACCTGTCGGCGGCCACGGGCAATCTTGTCGGCCGGCTGATCCAGCTGGACGGCAAGAAGATCGACAAGATGTCGCTCGCCAACAAGGAGGATGCCGACCGCGCCGTGGCGGCGATCCAGGCCCAGACCTTCGCGGTGGGCAGCGTCGAGGCCAAGCCGGTCAAGCGCAACCCCTCGCCGCCCTTCATCACCTCGTCGCTGCAGCAGGAAGCCAGCCGCAAGCTGGGCTTCAACGCCAAGCGCACCATGCAGATCGCGCAGGGTCTGTATGAAGGCGTGGAAATCGGCGGCGATGTGACCGGCCTGATCACCTATATGCGGACCGACGGCATCACCATGGTGCCGGAGGCCGTGAACGAAGCCCGCGAGGTCATCGGCAAGAAGTATGGCGCCCGCTATGTGCCCGCGAGCGCGCGCGTCTATGTCAGCAAGGCCAAGAACGCGCAGGAAGCCCATGAAGCGGTGCGTCCCACCAGCTTCGCCCGCACGCCCGAGGAAATGTCGCGTTATCTGGATGGCGATGCCGCCAAGCTGTATGAACTGATCTGGAAGCGCGCCGTCGCCTCGCAGATGGAATCGGCCGAACAGGAACGCACCACCGTGGACGTGGTGTCGACCGACAAGCAGATCACCCTGCGCGCCACCGGCACCGTGACCTTGTTTGACGGCTTCCTGACATTATATCTGGAAGGCCAGGACGACGATGCCGATGAAGACGGCTCGCGCCTGCCCAAGCTGGTGGCCGGCGACAAGACCAAGGTCGAGCAGGTCAACCCGGCGCAGCATTTCACCGAGCCGCCGCCCCGCTACAGCGAAGCCAGCCTGGTCAAGAAGCTGGAAGAGCTGGGCATCGGCCGCCCCTCCACCTATGCCTCGATCCTGTCCACCTTGCGGGACCGTGCCTATGTGAAGATGGACCGCCAGCGCTTCATGCCCGAGGACAAGGGCCGGCTGGTCACCATCTTCCTGAGCAAGTTCTTCCCGCGCTATGTCGCCTATGATTTCACCGCCGACCTGGAAGAAAAGCTGGACGAGGTTTCGGAAGGCAAACTGAACTGGAAGCAGCTGTTGCGCGATTTCTGGACGGAATTCTCCGCCGCCGTGGGCGAAACCAAGGACCTGCGCATCACACATGTGATCGACGAGCTGGAAGCGGTTCTGGCGCCGCACATCTTCCCGCATGGCGATGACGGCGCGGACCCGCGCAAGTGTCCGAGCTGTGCCGATGGCCGATTGAACCTGAAGCTGGGCCGCTTTGGTGCGTTCGTGGGCTGCACCAACTATCCGGAATGCCGTTTCACCCGTCAGATCGGCGCCAAGCCGGGCGAAGGCGATGCCGGGCCGGTGGAAATCGGGCTGTTCCCGGATTCCGAGGACATGATCACCCTGCGCACGGGTCGGTTCGGGCCTTACGTGCAGCGTGGCGAAGGCGACAAGCCCAAGCGCAGCGGATTGCCCAAGGGCACCGACAGGTCCGATGTGGACCTGGAGATGGCCGTGAAGCTGCTCAACCTGCCGCGCGAAGTGGGGCTGCATCCCGAAGACGGCAAGAAGATCACGTCCAACTTCGGGCGCTTCGGGCCTTACGTCTATCATGACGGCATCTATGCCTCCCTGCCCTCGCCAGAAGACGTGTTCGACATTGGCCTGAACCATGCCGTGACGCTGATTGCCGAGAAGAAGGCCAAGGGTCCGGGCCGCCGCGGCGCGCAGACCCTGAAGGATCTGGGCGCGGCGCCGGATGGCCGCCAGATCAAGATCCTGAAGGGCAAGTTCGGCGCCTATGCCAGCGACGGCGAGACCAATGCCACCCTGCACGAAGGCACCGAGCCCGAGAGCGTCACCATGGAACAGGCGCTGGCGCTGATCGCCGAACGCGAAGCCAAGGGCGGCGGCAAGAAGAAGAAAAAGGCTGTGAAGGCAAAGGCCGAGAAGCCCGCGACCGAAAAGAAGAAGGCTGCGCCGAAGAAGAAGGCGGCAGCCCAGAAAACGACAAAGACCACCAAGACAAAGAAAGCTGCCGCCCCCAAGGGCAAGGCCCCCGGCTCTGGCAAGAAAGCCAAAGAGCCGGAGCTGGCAGGCGAATAGGAAAATTGAAGAACAATAAAGCACCGACCAACGCGCGCGCCCTCGACAAGGCGCGCGTGCTTGAACTGCTGGCAACCCATGCCGGCGCCAACAAACGCGATCTGGCGAAATTGCTCGGCCTGAAAGGCTCCGATCGCATCCATCTCAAGCGCATCCTGAAGGAACTCGAAGCCGAGGGCGCCATCGAAGGCCGCCAGAAGAAAGGCTTTGTGAAGCGCGGCGAGCTGCCCGATGTGGGCATCGTCGAGATCACCGGCGTGGACGAGGACGGCGAAGTGCTGGCCCGGCCGCTGGCCTGGGACAGCGACGAACCCGCCCCCACCGTCTATGTCATTCCGCCCAAGGATGGCGCGGCGCCCGGACAGGGCGACAGGCTGCTGGCGCGGCTGGAAAAGCGCGGCGAGGCCTATGAGGCCCGCGTCATTCGCCGGCTGGACCAGGACAAGGAAACGGGCAAGCTGATCGGCGTGCTGCGCGAAGGCAGCGACGGCTGGCGGCTGGTGCCGATCAACAAGAAAGAGCGCACCGAATATGCCCTGGACAAGAATGACCTGGGCGGCGCCAGGCACAATGAACTGGTGGCGGCGGAACTGACATCCGGGCGTATCGCCGGTTTCAGCAAGGTGAAAGTCGTCGAGCGTATCGGTTCGATGGACAGCCCCAAGACCATCAGCCTGATCGCCATCCACGAACACGGCATTCCCACCGAATTTCCCAAGGCGGTGATCGAAGAAGCCAAGGCGGCCCAGCCGATCGATCCGCGTGGCCGCACCGACCTGCGCGCCGTGCCGCTGGTCACCATCGATCCGCCCGACGCCCGCGACCATGACGATGCAGTGTGGGCCGGCCCCGATGATGACGAACGCAATCCCGGCGGCCATATCATCCTGGTCGCCATTGCCGACGTGGCCCATTACGTCACCGCCGGCTCGGCGCTGGACAAGGAAGCGCTGAAGCGCGGCAACAGCGCCTATTTCCCCGACCGCGTCGTGCCGATGCTGCCGGAGGAATTGTCGGCCGACCTGTGTTCGCTGCGGGAGGATGTGGACCGGGCCTGTCTCGTCGCGCGCATGGTGTTCGACGCCAAGGGGCACAAGAAAAGCCATACCTTCCTGCGCGCGGTGATGCGTTCGGCGGCGCGGCTGACCTATGCCCAGGCGCAGGCGGCCTTCGACGGCAGCCCGCACGAAGGCATGACGGCCACCGTGAAGAAGACGCTGGCCGATGTGTGGGCGGCGTATCAGTCGCTGACCGTGGCGCGCGGCAAGCGTGATCCGCTGGACCTGGACCTGCCGGAGCGGCGCGTGATCCTGGGCGAGGACGGCAAGGTCGCCTCCATTGCCTATCGCGACCGGCTGGAATCCATGAAGCTGATCGAGGAGTTCATGGTGCTGGCCAATGTCGCGGCCGCGGAAAGCCTTGAGCACAAGCGCACGCCGCTGATCTACCGCGTCCATGACACGCCGTCGAAGGAGAAGCTGTTCGCTTTTTCCGACTTCCTGCGCACCCTCAAGATCGAATTCACCAAGGGCCAGGTGATCCAGCCCGGCGTGTTCAACCGCGTCCTGGCGGGCGCCAAGGGCACGATCAATGAAGCGGTGATGAATGACGTGGTGCTGCGGTCGCAGGCGCAGGCCATTTATCACCCCGCCAATATCGGGCACTTCGGCCTGAACCTGGCCAAATATGCCCACTTCACCTCGCCCATCCGCCGCTATGCCGATCTGATCGTGCATCGCGCCCTGATCCGCGCCTTCGATCTGGGCGAAGGCGGGCTCACCGACCGCGAGATCGCGCACCTTTCGGCCACCGCCGAGCACATCACCATGACCGAGCGCCGCGCCATGGCGGCGGAACGCGATTCCACCGATCGCTATGTCGCCGCCTTCATGGAAGACCGCATCGGCGAAACCTTCGATGCCCGCGTCACCGGCGTCACCCGCTTCGGGCTGTTCGTGCGGCTGGCCGGCACGGGCGCGGAGGGGCTGATCCCCATCCGCAACCTGGGCGCCGACTTCTTCCACCATGACGAAAAGCGCCAGGCGCTGGTGGGCAGCCGCACCAATATCAGCTACGGCATGGGGGCGCCGCTGGCGGTGAAGCTGCTGGAAGCCGCCCCACTGACCGGGGGGCTGCGATTCTCGCTGGCAGACGGGTCCGGCAGCGACGACCGGCCGGCGCGGAAACCCAGGCCCGGCAGGCCGGGAAAACCGCCCAAAAAGGGCCGGTTCAAGCCAAAAAAGCGCTGATTTCCGCCCTTTTGCCGGGATTTGCTTGACAGCATAGGCGGTTATCCGTCATTACCCGGCCCTCTCGACACGACCTTTTTGGAGTTTCCCATGGCGAAGCCGACCACCGCGAAAATTCGCCTCAACAGCGAAGGCAAGTCCGGCTTCTTCTATGTCACCAAGAAGAACACCCGCACCATGACCGAGAAGTTCTCGATCAAGAAGTACGACCCGGTGCTGCGCAAGCATGTCGAGTTCAAGGAAGGCAAGATCAAGTAAGCAGCGGGCATCTTGCAACGCGCTCTTGATCGTCTTTCATCCGAACAATTTGATGTCCTGATCGTCGGCGGCGGCGCCACCGGCTGCTTCACCGCGCGCGACGCAAGCATGCGCGGCCTGAAGGTGGCGCTGGTCGAGGCGCGGGATTTTGCCTCCGCCACCAGCGCCCACAATTCCAAGCTGGCCCATGGCGGTCTGCGCTATCTGAAAAATCTCGAATTTCGCCTGGTGCGCGAAAGCCTGGCCGAACGCCGGGGCCTGATGCGCATGGCGCCGCACCTGGTGCGGCCCCTGCCTTTCCTGCTGCCGCTGTATGGCGCGGGGCTGGCCGAGCGGCTGAAGCTGAAGGCCGGGCTGGCGCTGTATGACCTGCTCTCGTTCGATCGCAATCGCGGCGTCTCGCGGAAGCTGCCGGGACATCGCTGGCTGAACCGCAAGGCGGCGCTGGCGCGCGAGCCGGTGCTGGCGGGCGAAAAGTTTGAAGGCGCCTTCGAATATCACGACGCCCAGATGTATTCGCCCGAGCGCATCGCGCTGGAAAACCTGATCGACGCCGACGCCCATGGCGCCGCGATCGCCAACTATGTTTCTGCCGACCGGCTGCTGATGCGCGATGGACGCGTGGAAGGTGTCAGCGTGCATGAAGTTATGACAGGCGCGGTGTTCGATATCCGGGCCAGGACGGTGCTGGTGGCGGCGGGACCCTGGGCCGACCTGTTCCTGGAACAGGCCAGCGGCCAGAAGTCCGCACACACGCTGATCCGCTCCAAGGGCATCCATGTGATGGTGCCGCAAATCAGCAAGGCGGCGCTGACCATCGAGGCCGGCAACGGGCATCTGTTTGCCCTGCCCTGGCGCGGACACACATTGCTGGCCACCACGGACACGCCGTTCACGGGCGATCCCGCGAGCGTCGCGGTGACGCAAGGCGATGTCGAGGATTTCCTCGCCACCTTCCGCAAATACCTGCCGCAGGCCGGACTGACGCCGGACCGGGTGGAGTTCTTCTATGCCGGGCTGCGGCCGCTTGTGAGCGACGGTTCAAAAGACAGTTACAATGTCAGCCGCCGCTCCGAGCTGGTGGATCATGCCGGCGAAAGGCTGGATGGCGTGTTCTCGGCGCTGGGCGGCAAGTGGACCACCTCGCGCCACCTGGCCGAGACGATCACCGATGCCCTGGTCGCCAAGCTGGCGGTGAAAGCGCCACCCTGCGCCACCGCATCCACGCCCCTGCCCGGCGGACGCTTTGATGATTTCGACCAGCTCACGCGCGGCTTCCAGAAAACCTATCCCGGCATCGGCAGCATGCGGCCCATGGCGCACATGCTGGGAGCGCGGCTGCCCCTGGCGCTGAAGGGCGCCCGGATGACCGACCTGGTGAAGTTGAACCAGAGCGGCGATACCATGGCGCAGGTTCTGCTGGCCCTGCGCGATGAAATGGCCATGACCCTGGAAGACATGGTGATGCGCCGCACCGGGATCGGGCAGTTCGGCCCGCCCGATGCAAGCGTGGTCGAGCGGATCGCCAATCTGATGGCGGCGCAACTGGGCTGGAACGAGGAAAAGACCGCCCGCGAGATCGCAAGCCTGGAGCACCTTTACAGGACAGCGGCATGACCGCCTTCGTCGTGTTCAATCCCAATGCCGCCAACGGCGATACGGGACGCGACTGGGAAGAGATCGAGCAGGCGCTGGAACGCATCTTCCCGCTGATGACCTTCTTCGTCACCAACGCGCCAACCCAGGCGGCCCGCATGGTGCGCGACGCCCTGCATGACGGGCACATGGAGATCGTGGCGGTGGGCGGCGACGGCACCATCAACGAGGCACTGAATGGCTTCTTCGAGCATGGCGCGGCGGTGTCGCCGGATGCGGTGTTCAGTTTCGTGCACAGCGGCAATGACAGCGAACTGTGCCGCCATTTCGGCCTGGCACATGGCTGGCGGGCGGGGATCGCGCACCTGAAAAAGGCTCGTATCCGCAAGGTGGATGTCGGCCGTGTCGCTTGCCTGAGCGGTACGGGCGCGCCGGTCGC
>CBIHOI010000098.1:0-8530 GCA_966211925.1 uncultured Hyphomicrobiales bacterium
AGCGGCGGCAGCTCTTCGCGCGCGGCCGGCTGCACAGCGGCGCGCGCGCCGCCCGTGCACAATTGCAGCCGCGTCACCAGCGAGGACTGGCGCACCGGCTTGACCAGATACCCGGCAAAGCCGATGGCGCGCATCTCCTCCAGGCTGCCGCGGCCACCGGGCGTCAGCAGCACCAGCGCCGGCACATTGGGATCGGGATGCACCGTCAGTTCCGGCACGCTGCCCGTGCCGGCATCGATCAGCACCGCATCGGCATTGCCCGCCTTGGGATCGACGGGAATGCCGCCGGCCGCCGCGATCTGCAGATACATGCCTTCGCGCAGCGCGCGGTTCCTGCTCATCACGGCCACGCGCAGGCCGCCCAGCGCTGCGCCGCCGGTATCGCTGCCCTTCACTGTTTTTGTGGGCAAGGTGAACCAGAAGCTGGAGCCGCCTTCCTGACCGCCGATAGGCGTGGCGGCATCGACGCCGATGGTGCCGTTCCAGGTGTCCACCAGCCGCTTGGAAATGGCCAGGCCCAGCCCGGTGCCGCCGAACTTGCGGGCATGGCTGGAATCGGCCTGCACGAATTCCTCGAAGATCTCCTTGCGCTTTTCCGGCGGCACGCCGACGCCGGTGTCGCGTACTTCGAAGCGCAACGCAGCGGCGCCGCCCTGCATCTCGTGTTTGACTTCGACACAGACGCCGCCGCGCTCGGTGAACTTGACGGCATTGCCCACCAGGTTGGTGATCACCTGGCGCAGGCGCCCCTCATCGGCGCGGATCACGTCCGGCACGTCCGGCGCGATGATGGCGGTGACTTCCACGCCCTTGGCATGCGCGCGTGGGCAGAGCAGCTCGGTCACGCTGTTCAGCATGACGCGCAGGTTCACGTCATCCTCGTCCAGATGCAGCATCCCCGCTTCGATCTTGGAGAAGTCCAGGATGTCGCCGATCAACGTCAGCAGCGCCTCGCCCGACTGGGTGATGGCTTCGGCATAGGTGCGTTGCTCCGGCCTCAGGTCGGTCTCCAGAAGAAGACGTCCCATGCCCAGCACGCCATTCATGGGCGTGCGGATTTCGTGGCTCATGGTGGCCAGGAAGCCGGACTTGGCGCGGGAGGCTTCCTCGGCGCTGTCGCGCGCCTCGGTCAGCGCGCTTTCCAGCTGCTTGCGGTCGGTGATGTCGCGGCCGACGCTCTGCACTTCCACTAGGCGGCCATGGGAATCGCGCACCGCGAAATCCTCCCACGCGATCCAGCGATAGCCCTGCGCCGTCATGACATGCTGGTCATAGCGGGCGCGGCTGCGGCCCGATTCCAGGAAGCTGCCGAACAAGGGCGCGCGGCTTTCGGGATGCGGCTCGGGCGCGAAGGGATAGCCGATGGCGCGCGCCGGCGTCAGGCCGAACAGCTTGAAGAAGGAGTCGTTGCCATACGTCAGCCGGCTGGCGGCGTCGCGGCGGAAGATGGCGTCGCCCTGCGCATCCACCAGGCCCTTGTAGCGCGCTTCGCTCTGGTTCAGTCGCGCATTGATGGCGGCCGCATTCTTCAGCGAGGCTTCCAGGCGGGCGGCCACGGTCTTCATCTGGGTCGCCTGCTGCACCAGCATCTCGCCGCGCTCGCGGGCGCGCAGCACCGTGTCGAGCAGATAGGCCAGCGCCACCGCGAGCAGCGCGCCGAAGCTGAAGGGCGAGATAAGGGTCAGATGCCCCCGCCACAGGATGTCGGCGAGCGCCGCGACAAGCATCACGCCCGCCACGCTTCCGAATATGATCCTGATGACCCGCGCGAAGCTCACGACGGCGTTTTTCCCAGCGTTTCCAAGGCCAGTGTGCCCGGCGCACCCTTCAGAAACGCTTAAAGTCCCGCCAATTCAGTTAACCCACCCCGCGTCGCGGGCCCGCAAGAAATTAGTTTAACAAAAACAATGCTTTAACCTCAAACCTGGCGGGAGTTCCCGCGCTGTCACAAAAGCTTTGCAGGACTGTGATGTTCGTGGCGCGGGAGCGGTGTGAATTCGCCCAGACTTTGACGTGTCCCGGGGCTTCCTTTGACCGATATCAGCTTGAGCCAAACCATCGACCTCGCCGACAGAGTGGAAAATGCCCGCCGGGCCGGCGGCGGCGATACCCGCTTCCGCCTGATGGCCTTGGGCGCGGCGCTGTTCGTGCTGCTGATCTTCATGGGCGTGATCGCCTCGCTGATCATCGGCTCGCTGCCGGCCATGAAGGCCTTCGGTTTCGGCTTCATCACCACAGAAGCCTGGCGCCCCACCCGCGAGATCTTCGGGGCGCTGGGTCCCATCTACGGCACCCTGGTCACGTCCACCATCGCCATGCTGATCGCCCTGCCGGTGGGCATCGGCATTGCCATCTTCCTCACCGAACTGTGCCCGCGCATCCTGCGCCGCCCCATCGGCATCGCCATCGAGCTCCTGGCCGGCATTCCCTCCATCATCTACGGCATCTGGGGCTTCTTCGTGTTCGCCCCCTGGTTCGCGGCCCATGTGCAGGAGCCGTTGATCGAGGCCTTCGCCAATGTGCCGGTGCTGGGCACCCTGTTCAGCGGCGCCCCCTTCGGCGTCGGCATCTTTACCGCGGGCCTGATCCTTTCCATCATGATCCTGCCCTTCATTTCCGCCGTTACCCGCGACGTGCTGGAGACGGTGCCCAGCGTCCTGAAGGAAGCCGCCTATGGCCTGGGCTCGACCAGCTGGGAAGTGATGCGCCGCGTCTGCCTGCCATTCTGCTCCACAGGCGTGGTGGGCGGGGCCATGCTGGCGCTGGGCCGCGCCCTGGGCGAAACCATGGCCGTCACCTTCGTCATCGGCAACGCCCACAAGATCAGCCCGTCGCTGTTCGATCCCGGCACCTCGATCTCGGCGGCCATCGCCAATGAATTCACCGAGGCGACCAGCGAGCTCTACCGCTCGTCCCTGATCGAGCTCGGCCTGCTGCTGTTCGTCATCACTTTCATCGTGCTGACCTGCGCCCAGCTGATGCTGCGTCGCCTGGAACGGGGCAAGGGAAAGTAGGGATGGGCAAGTAACATGGTCATCAACAAGACACTGTATTTCCGCCGCCGCCTGGGCAATGCCGTCTTCATCACCCTGTCGATCGGGGCCGCGGTGTTCGGCCTGGTCTGGCTGACCTTTATTCTGGGCAACCTGCTGGTCGACGGCATCTCCTCGCTGTCGCCGACCCTGTTCACCGAAATGACGCCGCCGCCGGGCAGCAAGGGCGGCCTCGCCAATGCCATCGCCGGCAGCCTGATCATGAGCGTGATCGCCGTCATCGTCGGCACGCCCATCGGGCTTTTCGCCGGCACCTACCTGGCCGAATACAACCGCCACGGAAAGCTGGCCTTCGTCATCCGCTTCGTGAACGACATCCTGCTGTCGGCGCCTTCCATCGTCATCGGCCTGTTCATCTATGAAGTGCTGGTGGTGCGGATGGGGAATTTCTCCGCCTGGGCCGGTGCTGCCGCCCTGACCGTGATCGTCATCCCGGTGGTGGTGCGTACCACCGAGAACATGCTGCTGCTGGTGCCGGGTGGCCTGCGCGAAGCCGCGTCCGCGCTGGGCGCGCCGCAAAGCCATGTCATCAAGCTGGTCACATGGAAGGCGGCCCGCGCCGGCATCATCACCGGCGTGCTGCTGGCGGTGGCGCGCATCAGCGGCGAAACCGCGCCGCTGCTGTTCACCGCGCTGGGCAACAGCGGCTGGAGCTGGGACATGAACAAGCCGATGGCCAGCCTGCCGGCCGTCATCTACACCTTCGCCACCGGGCCCTATGAAGACCAGCACACCCTGGCCTGGGCTGGCGCGCTGCTGATCACCGCCACCGTGCTGGGCCTTTCCATCATCGCCCGCATCCTCGAAAACCAGAAACGGACCTGATCCATGGACACCGCTGTTCACCTGGCGCCGGAACACCACGCCGCCACTGCCGCGCCCGAAAAGACCAAGATCGATATCCGCGATCTGAATTTCTATTACGGCGCCTCCAAGGCACTGAAGAACATCACCCTGCCCCTGAAGGAGCGCAAGGTGACCGCCTTCATCGGCCCGTCGGGCTGCGGCAAGTCTACGCTGCTGCGCGCCATCAACCGCATCTTCGAGCTTTACCCCCACCAGCGGGCGGAAGGCGAGATCATGATGGACGGAGAGAACATCCTGACCCTCAAGGACATGAACCTGCTGCGCGCCCGCGTCGGCATGGTGTTCCAGAAGCCGACGCCGTTCCCCATGTCGATCTATGACAACATCGCCTTCGGCATCAAACTGTATGAGCGCATCCCCAAGTCCGAGATGGACGGCCGCGTCGAAAGCGCGCTCACCCGCGCCGCCCTGTGGGGCGAAGTGAAGGACAAGCTCAATGCTTCGGGCCTGTCACTGTCGGGCGGCCAGCAGCAGCGCCTGTGCATCGCGCGCAGCGTGGCGACCAAGCCCGAAGTGATCCTGCTGGACGAACCGTGTTCCGCGCTGGACCCAATCTCCACCGCCAAGGTGGAAGAGCTGATCGAGGAACTGGCGAACGACTACACCATCGTGATCGTCACCCACAACATGCAGCAGGCCAGCCGCGCCAGCGACTATACCGCCTTCATGTATCTGGGCGAGCTGATCGAATACGGCCCGACGGAAAAGATCTTCACTGCCCCGGACAACAAGCGGACCGAACAATACATCACGGGCCGCTTCGGCTGATCTTCGGACCAGGGAATTGAAAAAGGCCGCCCAACGAGGGCGGCCTTTTTGTTTCAGCATCTCATGACAGCAAGGGGCGCCGACTAAACGTAATCCGCCGCCACCGTCTCGTCGCGCACCGGGGCATTGCCCATGGCCCGCAGCACCCAAGTCACGACGATGCTCACAAGCAGGTTGACCAACAAGGCGCTGACCGCCGCATAGCAGGGGATCGTCCAGCCCGCGACGTGCAGCGGATAGACGCTGGCCTTGAAGCCAAGCTGCGCCACCATCCAAGTGCCAAGGCCCACGCCGCTCGCCCATCCCGCCAGCAGCGCGCGGGGATCAAGCCGCACATACAGCGCCAAGAGCACGCTGGGCACCGTCTGGCAGATCCAGATGCCGCCCAGCAACTGAAGCTGGATGGCATAGGCGGTCTGCAGCTCCAGCACGAAGAACAGCGCCCCCAGCTTGGCTGCGAAGGCCACGATCTTGGCCATGCGCGCCTCGGTCTGGGGCGGGCAGTTCGGGGCAATGAACTCCTTGTAGATGTTGCGGGTGAAAAGGTTGCCGCAGGCGATCGCCATGATCGAGGCCGGCATCATCGCGCCGATGGCGATGGCCGCGAACGCAAGCCCTGCGAACCAGTGCGGGAACATGTGCAGGAACAGCGCCGGCACCGCGAAATTGTTGCCGAAGCTTTTGAAGCCCGCGGCATATTCCGGCATCGCGTTCACGCCCGACGCCACCGCCATGTAGCCAAGCAGCGCGATCAGCGCCAGCGCCACCGAATAGGCCGGCAGCAGGATGGCGTTGCGGCGAATGACATGCCGCGACGACGAGGACAGGATGCCCGTCACCGAATGCGGATACAGGAACAGCGCCAGCAGCGACCCCAGCGCCAGGGTGATATAGCCGAAGCCCGCGCCCAGGCTGTGATCGGGCGCCGGCGGCAGCAGCAACTGCGCCGGCGGCACGGCGTCGAACACCTTGCCATATCCGCCCAGCTCGGCCGGAATGATGATGATCGCCGCCAGCACGGTGATGTACACCAGCAAATCCTTGGCGACAGCAATGAGCGCCGTGCCGCGCAGGCCCGACGTGTAGGTAAAGGCCGCCAGCACCACGAAGGCCGCCAGCAAAGGCGCCGACACCGTGCCCAGCACCGGCACCACCACATTGTAATCCAGCCCCAGCGCCGCGATCACCACCTGCATGCCCACTAGCTGCAGCGCGATGTACGGCATCACCGCCACCAATCCGGTGACAGCAATGGCCAGCGCCAGCCAGCGATGGCCGAAGCGCCCCTTCACGAAATCGGCCGCGGTGATATAGCCGTGGCGCTTGGCCACCGACCACAGGCGCGGAAAGGCGATGAACACCATGGGATACATCAGCGCCGCATAGGGCACGGCGAAGAATCCGGTGGCGCCGGCGCCGAACATCAGCGCGGGCACGGCGATGAAGGTGTAGGCGGTATAGAGATCGCCGCCGAGCAGGAACCAGGTGATCAGGGTGCCGAAGCTGCGCCCGCCCAGACCCCATTCATGCAGTTGCGACAGGTCGCCGGCGCGCCAGCGCGCCCCGAACAGGCCCAGGAACGCCACCAGCACGAACAGGATGGCAAAGACGGCGATGGTGATGGGATGGACGCTCACTTGCGGCGTCCTTCTTCAAACAGATAGACCGGCACGATGCAGGCAGCCGTCAGGAAGATGCCGAAGATCTGCCACCAGTAGAAAAACGGAATGCCGAACACTTCCGGCGTCAGCCGGTTGTAGAAGGGCGGCCACACCCAGGCGGCATAGGGGATCACCAGGAACAGGTACACCGGGTGGAATTTCCGATGCGGTGGCTTGTCTTCGTACATTTGTGGTCCCCCCAACATGCGCGCGCCGCCCGCGACATGGCCGGGCGGCGCGTCTTCTTACACGATTTCTAGCGCGGTGCGCCGACGTCCTTGCCGTTCTCATCCACCTGCTGGGTGAGGTTGGGGCCGATGCCCGACAGGATCAGCACCGCCGGTTCCTTTTCGCCGGTGCGCGCGCCGTCCCAGTGGATGCCCTTCAGCTTGTCCACCGCCACGGTGCCGGCATGGACCGGATAGGTGGTGCGCTCGTCATAGACATTGCTGGACGAGGTCCACCAGGTGCCCGAGACCACATAGGCCCAGCGCTCATTGTTGTGATAATGCGGCTTGGAGAAATGGCCCGGCCACCACTTGTACATCACGGTGTACGGCCCCGCCTTGGCCGGGTCGCCATACAGGATGCACATCTGCTGCACGCCGACGGTGCCGCTGCACTTGATGTCCTTGGGCAGGGTCACGCCTACGCGGGCGGGGTCGGGAAGCGGGCCGGAGGGATCATTGACGGTGGTGCCGATCTTGGGGTCGTTCTGCGCCACGGCCATGCCGATGGCGCCCGCACCGATGCCAAGCCCGACAAGTCCGGCGGCCAAAATCACTTTCGCAACGGAACGCATGATCATCCTCTCCTGATTTATGGACAGGATGATAGGCGTGAACCCGCGCGCCCCGCAAACGCTCGCGCGTTCGCGGGTGCAGCATGGCTGCTTTCAAAGCACGCGAGCGAAGGTCAATTAGGACTGCTTGCGGCCCGCAAACACCAGGCCCATGCCGGCCAGAACCGCCACGACGCCGGCCGCGGTGGGAATCCACACGCTGTGGTCTTCCTGGGAATTGATCTGGATGGGGCCGGCATCCACGACGTTCTTGGTCTCGGTCCAGTGCACGCTGCGGAAAATCAGCCCGCCCACACCGGCAAGGATCAGAACCACGCCCAAAATCATGATCGGCTTCATATGTCTCTCCCTCGAATGACGGTGACAACGAGCAGGCGAGAACAAAGGTTCCCTGTCACGGGCCGCGAAGGGCTTTCAGCAGCGCATTGGCCGTCGCCTCCGCCGAGCCGTCACCCGTCAGGGCGACGGCAGCGAAAGCGTTCTGATCCAGGGCATAAACGCTGACCGCTTTCACCCCCGGCGCGCCCCCGCTATGGCCGATCCAGGTGATGTGCGCGTCCGCGATGTCATAGAGCATCACCCCCAGCCCATAAAACATGCCCGGTTCAAACACGGGATAGGGCTCTGCCAGCAGGCGCGCACGGGTCGCCGCTTTCAAAAGCCGGCCATCCAGAAAGGCCTGCTGGAAAAGCAACATGTCGCGGGCGGACGCGGCCAGCGGACCGGCGGCGCCGGGGACGGTGATGTCGATGGCGGGATCCGCCGTATCGGACACGGGAGGGGCTACATCGGTCACGGACGATGTGCTGGTCGGAACGCGCATCTCCTTCAAACCCAGCGGCGTGATGATCCGGGACGCGATGACATCGGCCAGCGGGCGCCCCTCGATCTGTTCGATGACGCGCCCCAGCAGGGCATAGCCGGAATTGGAATAGCGCCAGCGCTCGCCGGGACAGGTCATCGCGCCGTGGCGTTGCAGGACGGCCAGTTCGGCATCGGCGTCCAGCCTGCGGTTTTCGCGATGGACGCGCAGGTCTTCATTGGCGCTGAAAAGCCCGCTTGTGTGATTGAGCAGTTGACCGATCGTGATGACGTCACCGTTTGGAACCTCGGCAATCCATCGTGCGATGGGGTCGGACAGGTCCAGCCGCTTTTCCTCGGCGAGCTGCAGGATGATCGTGGCGGTCGCCTGCTTGCCGGTGCTGGCCCAGTAAAACAGCGGCCTGGCATCGCCTTTCTGCATCGTCCAGATGCCCTGGCCGGGAATGGCGACGGCAACGGTCATTGCATGCGCCTTGGTGGCGGCAAGGGCCTTGTCGAATGCCGTCGCCAGACGCCCGGCGGTGGCCGTGTCGAATGTACCGCGCAAATCGCCAGCC
>CBIHOI010000099.1:0-8242 GCA_966211925.1 uncultured Hyphomicrobiales bacterium
GCGCCATCAATGGCCCGGTCGCCGCCGGCTTCAAGGGCATCGTCACCGCCGGCTTTGGCCCCGGAGATATCTCCAAGCCGCTCATCAAGGCACGTGAAGAGGCCATCAAAAAGGGCGTCCTATTCGTCGCCGCCACACGCACGGGCGGCGAAGGCACCTATGATGCCGGAATACCGGGCATCATAGGCGGAGGCGATCTGCTGCCCCAAAAGGCGCGGCTGCTTCTTCAGCTGGGCCTGACCTACAGCAGCGATCAGCAGCAAATCCGTCAGTGGTTTTCTACCATCGGAGACCCGGAGTTCAGCCTCGGCAGCGCGCGGAAAGCAAAGTAGCGGCTGCGCGTCGAGGCTGCGCTTCACATTTTGAGCCGAACCCCGGCCCTGAAAAGGCGGCCCAAGGTATCGTATATGCCGGGCGACAAACTCATGAGTGCGAAATCGGGATTGTTGTTGGCAAGATTTTCCACGGTCAGGAAAACATTGGCCGCATCAGCACCGGGGACTTCAAGGCGATAGCTGAGGGAGATGTCCATGTAGAACGCCCCAGGGAGCTGATTGTTGTCTGTGGTATAATAGTACCCGTTGGAACCAGGACATGCTTGCGAACACTGCGTAAACAGCCTGCTGCGGACGCCAGCGGTCAATCCCCGCGCTGTCCATACGGCGGAATAGTCTTCGATTTCGTATCCCAGGGACAAATTCGCGGTCCAATGCGGCGCGCCATTGGCGGCATTGACGCCCGCCCCGGGAGTGAGCAGCCCCGTCGGGCTGACCGTGGTCAAAACCATCGTGTTGTTGGCCAGCAGCCGCAGAAAGATCGACCCATCCCACGAACTTGCAAGATCGGAAAGGTCTTTTTTGTAGGCGCTTTCGATATAGAAACCCGACGTCGTGGCAAACGCGGTGTTGGCCGGTTGGACATATACGATACGAATATTGCCATTGCCGTCCCGTTGGATGCGATCGCAGTATGTCTGGTTGCCCAGATAGCAGGCATTCACTTCATCCTGCGCGGTAATCGACGCAATCTCGCCCCGGATGTCGGTTTTCAAATAATTGACAGAGGCACTGAATCCGGAAAACCAGGACGGCTGATACGTCACACCAAGGCCGGTCGTGTTCGCCGTTTCGGGCCGGAGCGTATCGTTTCCAATCTTGATCGTCAGAATATTTGTCGCGGTCGTATTGTTGCGAAAAGGATCGATGACATTTCCCTGGCCGCTTTGACCGCCGGAGAATAGTTCGCCGAGATTCGGGGCCCGGATGTCGCGTGACTGCGTTGCACGGATTTGAAGGCCGTCGAAGGGCGTGTCATAGGTCGCACCAATCTTCCAGGTCGTGACATTGCCGGACGTGCTGTAGCCGGTTTCCCGGATGGCCAAATCAAGATCCAGGGCATTGGCCCAGAAAGTGTCTTTCGCCAGAGGTATGACGGTCTCGATAAATCCTTCCGCGACCCCATAGGAGCCGGTTGTGGGGTGGAAATTGCCGACAAAAAAACCATTGGCCTGGTCTGTGGCCGAGGAGGTTCCGGACACCGCCAGGTCTCTGTATTCAAAACCGGTTGCGACGGCGACAGGACCGGCCGGCATCCTCAGAGGCTCCCCACGAAGCGTGGCCGTAAAGTCGTTCTGGCCAATCGTCTGGTGCAAATACCCGGTCCCGCCCACGGCATAGGTGAGCGCGGCGATGTCGTTTACGCCCGTGCCCATGGGATTATAGGGTATGCAGCCATCGGCCGGATCAACAAGCGTGGAGGCACAGACCGGCGCGCCGGTCGCGGGGTTGCGGACGACGTTGACCGCCTTGAGAAAGTTGGCGGTGATCGGATCGTTCACTGCGATCACGCTGGTCCATGAAACGCTCCGGCTTGCATTGGCATCCCAGGACCAGTTGGTGCCCATGGCATCAAATCGGCCCTTGGCGCCCAGGACGAACAGGCCCAGCCTGTGGGCGTCATCGGCGCCCACGGCTCCAAGGCCGGCATGCCAGACATTCAGATGAAATGAAGGCAAGCCAAGCGCTGTCATCTGTGTTTGCACAGCCGGCGGGATGAAGGGATTTCCGGAATAGACGGTGGCCGATCCTGATGAGGAGCAGCAAAAACCGAAACTTTCTGTATTGGCATACAGTATCTGGGCGAAGACCTGCAGCCGGTCGCTCAGATCAAAGCTGGCGCGCGTGAATATATTCTGCCGTGCAATACGGTCATCCAGCGAAGAGATATCCGACTCTGACGCGTCGGTGAGAGCGCCCACGGTTTCTTCCCAGTCGCCGCCAATCATGTTCGCCCCGCCCGAACTGAGCGTGCCATAGCTGAAAGCGCGCGGCGCACCACCCGGACCGAAATCCGTTCCCCGAAGAGGACCGCTATCTATAAGCCCGCCCGGCGTGTACAGGCTGCTGCCGACCTGCTTCGTGACGATATAGAAGGGCAGCCCGTTGGTCGCCGTGTATTTCGGATTGGGAATCTGATCGTAACCCTGCCGCAGCCAGGCACGCCTGTTGCCGTGCATGATGCCGTTGACATGGGTGATGGAGCCGCTGACCAATATGTGGCCCCGGCCATCATACAAAGGCGCGCCCCAGGTAAGATTGGCCTGGTATTGATAGTCATCACCATAAGTGGTGACGCCGCCCTGGACTGCCCCTTTCAAGCCAGTAAACGCCTTGTCCAGGACGATATTCACAACGCCCGAAAGGGCATCAGATCCGTAGGCGGCTGACGCCCCGCCGGCAACCACGTCAATGTGGGAAATCAATTGTTCTGGAAGCAAATTTACGTCGACAGCGCCGCCCTGATGGTTAAAGCCGCTGATCGATGATGGCACAATTCTCATGCCATCGAGCAGCACAAGGGTTCGTTCGGCACCCAATGCTCGCAGATTCAGATTGCTTACGCCTCCGTTGGCGTCGCTGACATTGGTAGAACTGTTGCGCGCCAGCTGGCTGTTTGCAAAACCGGGGATCTTGTTGATGAAGTTCGCCACATCCGTGGGCGCATCCCGCTCAATTTCTTCGATGGAAAGAACGGTCAAGGGCGTGGGGGACCTGTAACCATCGCGAGCAATCTGCGTGCCCGTAACGATAACCGTTTCCAATGGCAGTGACTTGTCTCGCGGCGCACCAGCCTGGTCCTGATCATCAGGCGCCATGTCGTTCCGATCTGAATAGGAACGGTCCGGTGCAGCCCGCGATCGCGCCAGGGCCACCGTGTAGGTATCGTTTCCCGCGGCCCTGACGACAAGAGGCGTACCTTCGACCAACAGCTCAAGCGCCTCCTCGATCGTCAGGTTGCCGGAGACGCCATTCGTGCGCAGCCCCTCGATCTGGTCAGGCGAATATATGAGGAAGATGCCAGTTGCGACTTCAACGTCCTTGATGCCGGTCTTCATCGCAGACGGCCCGATCTTGAATGGGTAGCGGCGCTCCAGTGCTTGCGAGGAAGCGGGCGTGGATAGCGCCATCGACTGAAGCAGCAGCACCATCAGTAGCGTCAGGGCTTTGCGCGCAAAATGCCTTCCAAACGCACCCGGCGTTTCGGCACCACGACCTGATCGGCCCAATTAAATCAACTCCCCCATGCCAGTCCGCCCAACTCTGACATCGCTGCCCTTTCATGGGCAAGCCGCGCACGGAAGGCCGGCTTCGTGCGGCACCAAATGGGTACTACGTGGGCAACTGCCAATTCCCGACACACATACGAGGCAGAACGCAGTCACGTGACTAAGAATGTTGCAGATTCCCGCGTATTGCGGTGGCGAGTGACAGATTACCGGAAGGCATTGTCGGAAAATGGAGACGTCCCGTGTAGTATAGAGGAGGAGCATCGCTTACCTGCGAGGACATGAATTCGGCCTGCAAAAGCCGAATTGCCAAGTCTTCGGGCCTCGACTAGAAACGCCTTGTCCATTACATTACACCAATACATGTCATTCAAATAAATTGCCCAGAAACTGGGCATGTAAAACACACGGTTGAACGTGAAATGACGCCCTCTCGACCTGACCCGCAAGCGGCATTGGACAACCCTCTCAAAGTCATTTGGGAATAGGGCAGCATGTTCCGTTCAAAACCGAAGACCGCGGCGGAATGGATGGTCCGCATCAGCGCAGGCGAGCTATCGGTCCGAGATGCACGCGATCTTGAAACCTGGCTTGGACAAAGGCCCGAAAACAGACGCGATTTGGAGAGGTCGCGGACGCTGTGGGGCTTGTCGGCGCAACTTCGTGACAGCCCTAAGGCGCGCTCGCTGCTGCAAGGTGACCAGGCCGCGAAAGGTTCGAAGGGCTGGCTGGTAGGCAGTCCACGGCGCCGCTACCTGGCGCCTGTTGCAGCCGCGGCGGCTGTCATTCTTGTTGCTTTTCTTGCCTTGCCGCGGATCGAACAATTTCTTCCCCTTTCCCGGATTGCCGCGGATGGGGGAGCTGCCACCGCACGCGGACAAATCGCCAATTATACCTTGCCGGACGGCTCAACCTTGACCTTGGGGGCGGCCTCATCCGCGCGCATCGCGTTCAATGACAAGCGGCGTATTGTTTACCTGAGCGGGGGCGAAGGTTTTTTTGACGTAAAGCACAACGCCGATCGCCCGTTTATCGTGGTCGCCGGGAAGAAGCGGGTTGTTGTTACGGGCACCAAGTTCAACATCGACTATTTCCCAAAGAATAGCGCCATGGAGGTCGCCGTCGTCGAGGGCCTTGTGAACGTCACCTTCCCCGCTTCGAACGCCGGCCAAAAGACAATGCCGATCAAGCAGAATGAAGTGGTTCGGTTTCCGGCCAACGGGTCCGTTGTTCGTCGCCCCATGAGTGCCGCACGCGCTTCTGCCTGGCGGGAAGGAAAATTGTATTTTGACGACGCAGAACTCAGTGAAGTCCTTGCAGGCGCAAACCGTTATTTTCCGAAGCCCGTGATGGTCAGTAGTCCGGACATGGGCAAGCGAACCGTCACAGGAATGTTTCGCGCCGGCGATCTGACCGCGGTGCTGACATCTTTGAATGACCTGTATGGCCTGAAAGGCAAAGAACTTGCTGACAGGTGGGTGCTGATCCAGGATTCCAAAGTTTCGCGGCCCAATTAGCGGGTGCTCGGCCACCATCCGCCAAAATGTCTCACTGTGCGGGCGGCGATTTCCTGACACAATTTGAGGCATGAAGAAGCTGGTTCTTCTTTTTGCCTTCTGCCTGATCGCCGCGCCGGTTCTGGCCGCGCCGCTTCCCATCCGCATGGTGGTGGTGACCACTTTCCAGCATGGCGAGGATGGCTTTGGCGAGATGAAAGCCTGGCTGCCAGAAGCGCCGGTGAAGCTGCCATTCGCGGCCGGCGATGTGCCGCTGCGTTACGATCCGGCGCGCGGGCTTCTGGTAATCGCCACCGGCATGGGCTCGCCCCACGCGGCCGCCTCCATCATGGCGCTGGGCACCGATGCGCGGTTCGACTTCACGCACGCCTATTGGTTGGTGGCGGCGATCGCGGGGGTAGATCCGGCGGCGGGATCGCTGGGATCGGCGGCCTGGATCGGCGAAGTGATTGACGGCGATTACGGCTTTGAGATCGACGCGCGCGAGGCGCCGCCCGACTGGCGGACCGGCAAGCTGCCCTGGTTCCGCGCCACGCCCTATGCGCTTCCAGTACCCGATACGGCCGACAACCTGTTTGCACTGAACACGCATTTGCGCGATTGGGCTTTCAACCTGACCAAGACTGTGGTCCTACCAGACAGCGAGGCGCTGGCGAATGGGCGCAAAGGGTATGTCGAACCCGCCGCCGCCAGGGCGCCTTTCGTGCTGACTGGAAGCGAGGTGAGCGGCCAGAGCTGGTGGGCCGGCTGGACCGCCACCCGCCATGCGCGGCGCTGGGTGGATTATTGGACGCGAGGGAAGGGGCGCTTCATGGCGAGCGCCATGGAAGACAGCGGCATCCTGCGCGCCGTTGGGATTCTGGGCCGCATGAAACTGGCCGATCCATCACGTGTGATGATCTTGCGCACCGCCTCCGACTACACTGCGCCGCCGCCGGGGATGAGCGCGCCGGATTATGTCGCCGCCATCCAGAAGCAGGTCCCGGCGACGCGCGAGGCGATGGCGGCCGCTTATCTGGTGGGAAAGCGAGTGGTGACGGAAATCACGGGGCATTGGGCGCATTACGAAAACGCGATCCCCTAGCGCGCGGACTCAGATCATTACCAAGCCACAACTTTCCAGGAACGCTGCAATGCCATCATAGATGTCAGGCGCTCGCGTGGCATCGGCGGCATCGCCCTTGGGCACATAGACCACCATGCCCTGGCGAGCGCGGGTTAGCAGCACGCGGTAAGCGTTGGCGTGATAGCGCAACCGTGAGACATCATGGACATTGCGCCACTTGGTACCTTGAAAATCATGGCAGGCCCACGTCCCAGCCGTGCGACGAAAATCGGCATCCCAGCAAACACCCACCCAATCCAGCTCAAGACCCTGTATGGCAAATTCTGTTGCGACGTCTTCCAGATAATAGGACGCCCTTACGTCGTCCCTGTCATTGAGAAACCAGTTTGGTGCATCAATCTTGCCCTTGGCATAGATACCTTCAGGTTTGAGTCGCAGCGCGCCTGATGACGCCACAAGACCAAAACGCTCTGACCCGCGCGCTTTGCTGCGCAACCAGCTGCGCGCCCGCCCCAGGTCGCGTGTCAACATGATCGGATAGCGGGCATGGATGTCCGCATATATGGCGCGCGCCGTCGCGTCGGTGCCGGCAATCACCGCATTGACGAAGGCCGAAAGCTTCTCGGCGCGGAACGAGCGCACGGCCACCGACAAATGCAGGTCGGGCTCCAGGCTGTGATCCATGCCCGCGATCATAGTGGCAAGGTCATGGCCCCAACTGTAATCACCATGTGTCAGATGATCAGAGGTAAAGACCCGCCAGTCCGAATAATGGTGCGCCAACGCCGCGAACCATTCGCTGAGGCCGGCCTCACCGTCGTTGATCTCCTGCCCACCACCAATAAGACAGATGACTGCACACCAATCGTTATGACGATTGAGAATATTAAGCAACAGTTCCGGTTCCGATTGGTCAAAGTCGCGCTTGCCATGCTTCTCCCGCATGGCCTTGGCGAGCTTGTCACGGCTCCAAGCGCGCTGGGCTTCGTCGAAAGCTACGACATGATCATCCGGTGCATCCGCGATATCGAGATAGTGATCTCGAAAATGATGAATGTTTTGAATGAAGGCCGTCACCTCGCGCCGCGCGGCACTTAGAGTAACAGCCTTCCCTTCTTCGTCGCCATTGTTATGGCGGTCGCGCGCCAATGCCTCGCGCAATACCTCGACCAGAGGGCCGTTGCCGGACAGAAATACGGCGTGCTCCTCGCCATGCGCCTGGGTGCGCTGGGTAATTAGGTTCAGACCCGCCAGTGTCTTACCAGCACCGGGCACGCCGGTGACGAAGCAAATAACTTTCTGATGCCGCTCCTTCGCCTCGTCTATGATCGCGCTTAGGCGGTCGGATGTAACGGTGAGATTCTTCTTGCCAGCGGCCGAATTAATTATTTCTTCGACCCGGTGGTCTCGATACAGCGCTTGTGCCGCCTCGATGATTGTTGGCGTCGGCTTGTAGCCACTTTCCAGCCATGCCGCGGGGCTGAGAGCCGGTTGCGGCCCGAACCGCCGTACGGTGGCCAGCAGAAATTCGCCCAGCTCCCCGCCGTTTGAAAAAATCGGCTCGGCCACGTCGTCGGGCCACAGATTGAGCTGTACCGCGCGGGGCCTTGCCTGACTGGCAACCACGACGGGAATAATGATCCGGTCATGGCTACCGGCATGAAAATTCTTCAGGTCCAGCGCATAGTCTGTCACCTGCAAAATGGCCGCCGCGGTAAAAGTGTCGGCACCAATCTTGAATTCCAGGACAAAGATGATGCCATCCAGAATAACCACGGCGTCAGCACGCTTGCCCATGCGCGGGATTGTCATCTCCAGCGCCAGCCAGGCGTCGGGCGTAGCTGTCAGACCGGCCTGCAAAAGCTCAATCTGTTCCAACCAGGCTGCTTTTTGCTCCAGTTCCTGGGTATGGCCGTGATGTCTGCTCAGCTTGCCGTAGATTGCATCCGGATCAGTGGTCACAAAATCGCGCGCCGTGGCCATGTAGTAAGCGGTGCGCAATGCTTTAGACATGCAGCGCCGCCTCGATCAGGCGTGGGCCTTTGGTTTGCATGGCGTTGGCGAACTGGTTGGTGAAGTCTGTGGTGGTGGTGG
>CBIHOI010000100.1:0-8182 GCA_966211925.1 uncultured Hyphomicrobiales bacterium
CACCAATGTCCCCTAGCGTCTAACTCAGAGTTAAAAATAACTCATAGAAAAAAACGGCTCGGGGGCCCCAGATGAACAACAGCAGGTTCAGCAAGATCGCGCTTATGTGTGCAGCAAGCGCCTTGGCATTGACCACGGCGGCGCGCGCACAATCCGTTGCTTCCAATGAAGCGACGGTCGAACAGGTGACAGTCACCGGTTCGCGCGTCATTTCCGACATCACCTTGTCGCCGACACCCATCACCGCTGTCACCGCCGACCAGTTGCAGGCCACCACGCCCACCGACATCCCCGACGCCTTGAAAAAGCTGCCCGACTTCCTCGGCGGCACCTCGCCCCGTTCGCAGGGCAATGGCTCCGGCAACGGCAGTTCCAATACGCTGAGCCTGCGCAACCTGGGCGCCTCCCGCACCCTGATCCTGCTGGACGGCCACCGCGTGGCGCCGGCGAACTCGGACGGTTCGGTGAATGTGGACTCGCTGCCCCAGATGCTGATGAGCCGGGTTGATGTGGTGACCGGCGGCGCTTCGGCGGTCTACGGCTCCGACGCCGTCGCCGGCGTGGTCAATTTCATCCTCGACAAGAAATACACCGGCTTCAAATACGACGTGAATGCCGGTATCTCGAATTATACCGACGGCGCGGAAGCGAAGATCGGTGTCGCCTGGGGTACCGACCTGTTTGGCGGCCGTGGTCATTACGAAATGTCCGCACGCTATTTCCAGCAAGACAAGATTGCGATGGACACGCGGCCCTACGGCTACAATCACAACACTCCGGTTCTGACCGGCAGCGGCACCGCAGCGAACCCGTTTGTCGTCACCGACTATGGCCGGCTCATCAATCAGTCGCTTACCGGCACGATCAAGTGCGGCAGCAATTGTTCGCTGACCAATTACACCTTCACGCCCGGTGGCGATCTGCGCCCCCTGGTCCACGGCATCCCCACCGGCACCTCGGGCGTGGAGATGGGCGGGGAGGGCGGCTATGCGAATCCTGCCGACACGACGATCATCGCCGGACAGCATCAGGCCGAATTCTTCAATCGCTTCAGCTATGACATCACACCGGACATCACTGCCTATATCGAAGGCAGCGCGGCGGAGTCGCGCAACTTCTCGAGCTGGACACCTCTGCTGGTAAGCTCGGCCGGTTCGCGGCCCAACACCTTCTTCACCGACAACCCGTTTCTGACCGCGACGACGTCAGCCCAGTTGACGGCGGCGGCGACGGCGGCGCGCAGTTTCCTTCCGGCCGTGACATTGAACGCCGCCGGCACCAACGCCGCGCAGGTCGCCGCGGCCGGTCGGCCCATCTTCACCGACGCCCATTATATCAACACGGTGGATGGGCAGCGTGCCGGCGCCCTCAGCGACATCTATGAAACCAAGGGTGTTAACCGGATTCTGAGCCTGAATGCGGGCCTCGACGGCAAGCTGGGCGGTTTTGACTGGGACATCTTCTACAGCCACCAGGAAAACCGCGAGACTGTCAGCGACCCCCAGAACACCAACAACGCAAAGTACATGGCGGCCCAGGATGCGGTTATCGCGCCCGCCGGCACCAAGGTGAATGGCGTGGATGTCAGCGGTTCGATCCAGTGCTGGGTCACCACCCAGGCGGCCTACGCGTCCCTTTATCCCGGATGCGTGCCGATCAACGTGTTCGATACCACCAACGGCATTTCCCAGAGCGCCTTCGACTATATGAAGACGGATACCTTCTGGTCGCTGACGCAGAAGCTGGACAATGTCGGCGGTAGCATCTCGGGTGGTCTGTTCGGCCTGGGTCTGCCGGCCGGCGAGATCACGGGCGCGCTTTCCGCGGAAATGCGCTGGCAAACCTATGACAACAAGACCAATGCCTTGCCGGCGGACCTGGTCAATTGCACCGGCTTGCGCATGTGTACGGTCAATGGCGGAAGCGCACCCGCGCTGTGGACCCAGAATGTCGTTGCGCCCGTGAGTGCCTCCGACAATGTGTGGGAGACCGCGCTGGAAGTTAATGTCCCGCTCCTCAAGGACTTTCCGCTGGCGCAGGATCTGAGCATGGATCTGGCCGGTCGCTATACCGACTATTCCATCTCCGGCCCGGCCCAGACCTGGAAGATCGGTATCAACGACAAGGTCAGCGATGCCATCCGTATTCGCGGTACCATGTCGTATGACCATCGCGCGCCAAACCTGAACGACCTGTACCAGCCGACGGGCATCTCCTCGACCGGGTTCCGCGATCTGCTGACCACGGGCAACAACAGCCTCCAGTTGGTCACCAAGGGCAACCCCAATCTGGCGCCTGAGGTCGCCCATACCTATACCCTGGGTATGGTGTTGACGCCGGATTTCCTGCCCGGTTTCACCACGTCGCTGGACTATTACCAGACCCACCTGGCGAACGCGATTACCGGGATCAGCTATCAAAGCGACGTGGTCCAGAATCTCTGTCTCGCCAGCGCGCCGGCTTACAATTCGCCGTTCTGCTCGCTCGCGATCAGGCCCCTTTCTCCTGGCGACCCCAACTATACCGCGGTGGCGAACTATCCGACCCAGGTCCTGAGCTCGCCGCTGAACAGCGCCAAGATCCAGACCGAGGGCTGGAACTTTGAACTGGATTACAATTTTGACTTTGCCGATGTGTGGAGCGCCATACCGGGTTCGGTGAGCTTGCGGCATCTGGTGACCTACCAGCCCGTGTTCGAGCAACAATCCCTGCCGGGCACCGCCTTCAGCTGGTCCTCCATCCCCAAGACCCGCATGACCACCTTTATCAGTTACACGGTCGGCGATTGGGGCTTCAACCTGCAGAACAACTGGCTGTCCGGCCGCAAGCAGGCCACTACCCCCGGCCAGATCTATGCGATGCCGCGCGTACACAGCAACAACACCACGGACATCACGATCAACCGCAGGTTCGACATGTGGGGCGGCTCTTCGTCCCTGTACTTCTCGGTCCAGAATGTCGGCAATACGCAACCGGTGAACGAGGGGGGCAACTCCTGCTGCGCCGGCCTGTTCTATCCGACAAACGGGCTTTACAACGTCATGGGCCGGTACTTCACTGTCGGCCTCAGAGGCGACCTGTAAAATCGTCCTTACCGACTTGCATGGGACCGGCGCCGCACCACGGCGCCGGTCTTTTTTCTCGAACCGCACCACAGAGGCATGACATGGACCGCACCGACCTGAAGCCGCGCGAAACTTCCAATCCATCGCTTGACCGGCGGCGCTTTCTGGAAAGTGCTGCCGTGATCGGCGCCGTGCTGGGACTGGACGGCAGCGCCTGGGCAAAGGCGTCGGGCGATGCAGACATGGCCAATTCGCGCTTGCCTGACGGGACCGAGTTTCCCCGTTGGGAACAGAAGCTGACTTTTTCAAAGACCTATTACGTGAACAACAGTTCGCCCGGCGCCGATGACAATGGCCCCGGCGATCAGGCGCGGCCCTTCCGCACCATCAACAAGGCCGCGCAGGTTCTTCAACCCGGCGAGCGCGTCGTCATCGCGGCCGGCGTGTATCGCGAATGCGTGCGGCCGGCGCGCGGCGGCTCAGGGCCGTCACAGATGATCAGCTATGAGGCGGCGCCGGGCGCAAAGGTCTATATCCGGGGCTCGGAGGTCCTGAAGGATGGCTGGCAGCAGGAAAGCGTCTCTGAAAGCTTCAACCCGGCCGCCGGCGCGGGCGTCACCACCTGGCGCCACGACCTGACCAACGCGCTGTTCCCGGACGGCTACAATCCGTTCGCCCTGTCCAGCATCATGCCGTCATGGGGATGGCTGGACCCCAAGATGGTGGACATGGGGCCATATCTGCGTCGGCGCGGACTGGTGTTCGTGGATGGCAAGCCGCTGGAGCCGATGGAGCAGCTGCGCGAACTGGCGATGAAAGACCTTCCGCCGGTGCCCGATTTCACCAAACCGCCGGTGCCGCTGCTGGGCATGCCGGCGCGCCGGCGCGGTGGGCCCGTGATGCAGGAAATTGGCGGCTCGCCCAACGCGCGCTTCTCGGTGGACAATTCCGGCACCGCGATCCATGTGCGCCTGGCGTCCGGCACCCCCGCCGACCACATGATCGAAATCACCACCCGCCAGCACGCCTTCATTCCGGCGAAAAGCGGCATTGGCTTTATCCGGGTGAAGGGCATCACCTTCCAGCATGCCGGCAATGGCTATCCCTTTCCGCAGTACGGCATGATCTCGCTGGCGGGCGGCGATCACTGGATTCTGGAAGACAACACCCTGGAATGGGCCAACGGCGTGGGCCTTGATATCGGCAGTGACGGCAACAGCGCGGGCGCGCCGCATGCCGGGGCCTCGCAGATCGTGCGCCGCAACACCATCCGTTATTGTGGCGTCGAAGGCATCGGCGGCATGGGTACCACCGATACCCTGGTCGAGGACAATCTGATCGAATGGTGCGGCTGGGCCGATGCGGAGCGCGGCTGGGAAGCGGCGGGCGCCAAATTCCACAGGGCGAAGAACATGCTGTTCCGCCGCAACGTGGTCCGGCACATGCGCCACGCCAATGCGGTCTGGTGGGACGTGGGCAACGCCAATTGCCGCATTACCAGCAACGTCTTCGCCGATGTGCTGACAGTGGGCGCCGCCATTCATATCGAGATGACCCCGGGCCAGAACGCGATCGACAACAATATCGTGTGGGATGTCCGCAATGCCGAGCCGGGCACGCCTGGCCAGCGCGGCTGCGCAGGATCGGGTATCTTCGACAATGCCACCGACAATCTCATCATCGCGCAGAACCTGATCGGCCGCTGCGACAATGCCGGCATCTTCGGCATCGTGCGCCCCGACCGGGCCAATGGCGGCAGCGGCAGGGGAAACACTGTCGCCAACAACATCTTCGCCATGTGCAAGTCGGCGATCATTTTCCTGAATCCGGACAACAAGGCTGATGGCAATGTCTATGCCGACATGCCCAGGGACTTTCAGGGTTTGTTCGAAGGCGTGGCCACCAAGGACTATGATCCGGACGCCTGGCAGAAGATCAAATATCGCGATCTGGCCGCCTGGCGCGCGCTGCATGGCTGGGACAAGGAGTCCGTCATGGCCGACCTGCAAATCGCGTTTGATGCAGATACGCTGCAACTGACCATTTCCATGGCAAAGCCGCTACCGCGCATGCCGGCGGTCAGTCAGATCCGCAACGACATGCTGGGCAAGGCGGCGGGCGAGCTCAGGGTGGCGGGTCCGCTGGCGATCACCGGGGTGAAAAGCGTCCTGCATGTGGATCCCAGGGTGGCGGAGTGATGGCCGCCCGGCATCATTTTTTCGGCCGTGGCCGTGTCGCGTCGAAAAACGCCAGTTCGATCAGCCGGGTCATGGCTTTGCGGGCGTTGTCGGGCTTGCGCGCGGATATCGCATGATAAACCCGTGCGTGGTCCGGCACCGCATCGCGTTCCAGCCGCCTGGTGCGGTCCTTGAAGATTGTGCTCCAGGTCACCGCGGCCGTGACGCTTCTGGACAGGGAAATAATGAACGGATTGTCCGACGCCATCAGCAGGGCCGCATGGAAATCCCAGTCCGCCTGGCGGCCAAGCTTTGAATGGAGGGTCTCGGTCGTCATGATCTGCAGGGCGCGCGCCATTTCATCGACATGCGCGGAGCTGCGCCGTTCCGCGGCGAGGGCGGCGGCTTCCGGTTCCACCATCTTGCGCAACTCGAACAGGCTGGCGAGCAGTTCGCGGGGCGGCTCCTTGGCAAACATCCAGCTCAGCAGATCGGGGTCCAGCAGATGCCACTGGGCTGTATCGGTGACGCGGGTACCGAATTTGGGACGCGATTGCACAAGCCCTTTTGCCACCAGGATGCGGATGGCCTCACGATAAGCGGAACGCGATACCTTGAGTTCTTCACTGGCCTCGATTTCTCCATCCAGGAGCGTGCCGGGCAACAGCTTGCCCGAAACGATCCGGGTGCCAATCCTGGCGGCAATCTTGCCCGGTATGCGGACGGCGGGAGGTTTGACCATGGGTGACCGTGAAAGGTGGTTTACGCTGTCTATGGCTTCTCGCATCCTTGGGCAAGATAGCCGCGCTGAACGCAGAGAAGCCCGAACCACGGCTGTGAGCTTGGCACCGGGTCGACTGATATGCTCGATTGAACATTTCCAAACGGGAGGCGGCGGCGCGAACGCAGGATCGCGTCGCCAGGTGTGACATGAAAATCAAAGCTTTTGCCCCTTGGGTTTTTCTTCTTGGTGGCTTGCTGCCGCTCGCCAATCCCGGTCGCGCTGCCGATGGCGCCGACTGGAAGGCCAACGGTCAGGACGCCGGCAATATGCGGCATTCGACGCTGCGCCAGATCACGCCGGCCAATGTCACGCAGCTTGTGCCGGCCTGGACCTTCCACATGCGGCCGCCCAGCATGGACGTGCCCGCCGCCAATCCGCAATCCCAGGCTCCGGCACGGGGCGGATTTCCCAGGTCGAAATACAGCGGCTCGGAAATGACGCCGCTGGTGGCGGATGGCCTGATGTTCCTGGCGACGCCCTATCGCAGGGTTGTCGCCCTGGACGCCACCACCGGTGCCCAGGTCTGGGCCTATGAATTGCCGGGCGGCGACGCGCCGGCGACGCGCGGTGTTTCCTATTGGCCGGGCGGGCATGGCGCGGGCGCGCGCATCCTGGTTGCCACCCGCAACGGGCAGGTCATCGCGCTCAGCGCCCGCACCGGCGAGCGCATCAGCAGCTTCGGCAGCGACGGCGCCATCAACCTGAAAACGCCTGATATCCTGAACGGCTTTCCCAACACCTATTTCGGCTTTTCCTCTCCCGTCCTTGTCCTGAATGATGTCGTCGTCGCCGGCAGTCGGGTGCAGGAAGCGCCCACCATGGGCGCCGCCGGCGACGTGCGCGGCTTCGATGTGCGCACCGGCAAGCTGCTCTGGACCTTCCACACCATTCCCCGGCCGGGCGAGGTCGGCAACGACACCTGGGCCGGCGATAGCTGGAAGGGCCGTTCCGGCGCGAATGTCTGGACCACCGTCATCGGCGATGCAAAACGCGGCATTGTCTATCTGCCCGTGGCGGCGCCGGCCTATGACCGCTGGGGCGGCGACCGGCCGGGCGCCAACCTGTTCAGCGATTCCATCGTGGCGCTGGATGCCAGGACCGGAAAATATCGCTGGCACTTCCAGACGGTGCATCACGACCTGTGGGATCTGGATCTGCCCAGCGCGACCCTGGTCGACGTCAGGCGCGGCGGCCGCTCCGTCCCCGGCATTGCGGTGATGAACAAGACGTCCATCCTGTTCCTGCTGGACCGGGTGACCGGCAAGCCGCTGTTCGATGTCCGCGAAGTCCCTGTGCCCACCGACACGGACATTCCGGGCGAGCAGGTCTGGCCCACCCAGCCCATGTCCGTCACGCCGCCATTGGCCAAGCTGAGCTATGATGACGGCGATGTCGCCGCGGTGACACCGGAACTGAAAGCCTATTGCGAAAAGCTGATCGCGGAAAAACATGTGGTGGCGTCCAGGCCGTTCCAGCCGCTGCGCACCGACGCGGCAGTCGCCAGTTTCCCGGGAAGTCTGGGCGGCATCGATTGGGGCGGCGCCGCCTTTGATCCGGGGCGGGGTGTACTGGTCGCCAACACCAACAACCTGGCGGCCCTGGCAACCATGGCAAAGCAGCCCGACGGCAGCTACGGCATGAAGGACGGCTATCTCTATTTCTGGAATCCCGAAACGCGGCAGCCCTGCAGCGCGCCGCCCTGGGGCCAGCTCAGCGGCGTCGATGTCAACACCGGCAAGATCAAGTGGCAGGTGCCGCTGGGTGTCAGCGACGATCTGCCGGAAGGTCAGCAGGCCACTGGCCGCGTCAATCTTGGCAGCCCGATGGTGACCGGTGCGGGGCTGGTCTTTATCGGCGCCACCGATGACAACCGCTTCCGCGCCTTTGATACCGACACCGGCAAGCTGCTGTGGGAAACCAAGCTGCCGGCGACCGCATCCACCGGCCCGATCAGCTATCGCGGACGCGACGGCCGGCAGTATGTTGCGGTGGTGGCCACGGGCGGCAACAACGCCCATGTGCCGGCGACAGCCGATGACGTGATTGCTTTTGCTCTTCCCAAAGGAAAATCCAAATGAAAACTCTCTCCGTCGCGCTCCTGCTGCTGGGTACCTGCGCCGCCAGCGCCCAGTTGGCCCAGAAAATCACCCATTACG
>CBIHOI010000101.1:0-8161 GCA_966211925.1 uncultured Hyphomicrobiales bacterium
CTGGTGGACCTGTTCAGCAAGACATCCCGCTAGAGAAAGTCCGTCATGCGCCGCATTGCGTTGCTTATGCTTCTGTCCGCCACACCCGCCATGGCGCAGTCCATGCCCGGCATGGACATGAGCCATGACATGCCCGGCATGAACCACGACATGCCCGGCATGGACATGTCTTCGCACGGCATGACCATGCATGGCCTGCTGGGCGGCTATGGCATGTCGCGCGAGGCTTCGGGCACGAGCTGGCAGCCCGAGGCTGCGCCGCATGTCGGCATCATGCTGATGCCCGGTGACGACTGGATGGTGATGCTGCATGGCAAGGTCACGGGCGTCGCCGACTGGCAGTCGGGGCCGCGCGGCGACGACATGGTGCTGTCCCAGTCCATGCTTATGGCGATGGCCACCAAGGATCTTGAAAATGGCGACACGCTGGGGCTGAAGGCGATGCTGTCGGGCGATCCCTTCATGGGCCGCCGCGGCTATCCCTTGCTGCTGGCCTCGGGCGAAACCGCCGATGGCGTGACGCACCTGGTGGACCGCCAGCATCCCCATGACATGTTGATGGAGCTGGCGGCGACCTACAGCCATCCGCTGTCCACCACCGACAGCCTGTTCCTCTATGGCGGCATGCCGGGCGAACCGGCGCTGGGACCGTCGGCCTACATGCACCGCATCTCGGCGGTGGACAATCCGATGACGCCCATCAGCCATCACTGGCTGGATTCCACCCATGTCACCTTTGGCGTCATCACCGCGGGCTATGTGCGCGATGATGTGAAGCTGGAAGTCTCGCAGTTCACTGGCCGCGAGCCCGACCAGTATCGCTTCAACTTCGATACCGCGAGGTTCGATTCCACCTCGGTGCGGTTGTCCTGGAATCCGGGCCCCCACTGGTCGCTGCAGGTGTCCGGCGGTTGGCTGAAAAGCCCCGAAGCGCTGGACCCCGACATCAACGAGCGCCGCGTCACCGCCAGCGCCACCTGGTTCAACCAGTTCGATTTCGGCAGCGTTGCCGCCACCATCGCCTTCGGCAACAAGCATCTCAGCGATGGCATCGATGAAAGCGCCGGCCTGATCGAAGCGCAGTTCAAGCCCGATGATGCCTGGACACTCTTCGCCCGCGCCGAGGCTCTGGGCAGCAATGAACTGGTTCCCGGTCCTGCCGTGCGCGGCGCCGGCGAGGTCAGCGTCGGGGCGATCCACGACTGGAAGCTTGCGGACCATTGGAAGTTCGGCATCGGCGGACTTTATGCCGCCAACTTCGCCCCATCCTCGCCCACCGCGTCCTATGGCGACAATCCGCATGGCGTGATGGGATTTGTGCGCCTGGTGGCCGAATAGGCCTGCCGGTGGAAACAAGCGGCGCGTGGTGCGTTTTCCAACCATGGCCGAATGGAACCACCTGATGGCCTGGGTGCCCCCTTGGCTCCAGGCGTTTGCGCTCTTTGCGGCTATTGGCGCGCTGGGCATCGGCCTGCATCGCCTGTTGCTGCACCACCTGGCGCAGCGCCCTGCTGGGTGGCATCCCTTCCTGCGTCATGCCTTCACGCGGTCGCGGCGGCTGGTGCGATTCATGATCCTGCTGTTTGCCGCCGGAATGGCGGTGGGGCTGTTGCAGCTCAGTGTCCGCGCCACCGCTGAGGTGCGACATGTCTTCGTCGCGCTGTTCATCGTGCAGCTGGGCTGGATCGCGGCAGTGACAGCCAACCTGGCGATGGACCGCTATGTCAGCGGGCTGGACCTGAAGGCCAGCGACAACCTGATGGCGCGCAAGGCCGCCACCCAGATGCGCATCTTCCGCCAGGCGATCAACGTCATGCTGGCGCTCCTGACCGTGGCTTTCGCCATGATGAGCTTCGATGCGGTGCGCCAGTTCGGCATCTCGCTGTTCGCCTCGGCCGGCGTGGCGGGCATCGTGGCGGGCCTGGCGGCGCGGCCCATGCTGGAGAACCTTATCGCGGGCGTTCAGCTTGCCCTGACCCAGCCGCTGCGGCTGGAGGATGCCGTGGTAATCAACAATGAATGGGGCTGGGTGGAGGAGATCAACTCCACCTATATCGTGGTGCGGCTGTGGGACTGGCGCCGCCAGGTGGTGCCGCTGTCCTACCTGTTCCAGAATCCCTTCACCAACTGGACGCGGTCTTCGTCCTCGATCATCGGCACTGTCTACGTCTATGCCGATTACACCCTGCCGATGGACCAGACCCGCGCCGCCGCCACCGCCATCGTCCAGGCATCGCGGCTGTGGGACGGCCAGGTGGTGAACGTGCAGGTCTCCGATGCCCGCGAGCAGGTGATGGAAGTGCGTGTCCTGGCCAGCGCCTCGGATTCCAGCCGGGCCTGGGACCTGCGCTGCGAGATCCGCGAAAAGCTGATCGCCTTCATCCGCGAAAACCATCCCGAAAGCCTGCCCAGGGTGCGGCGCGAGGATTTCCGCCTGGCCGAACAGCCGGGGCAAACCCCTGCACAGCCTCACTAAAAAGGCGCCGATTTGCCGCCTTGCCCGGTCCCGTCCAAGGGGCTAGGAACGGACCGAAATTTTCGCAAGGAACATCCCATGGCGCGCAAGAAAATCGCTCTCATCGGCGGCGGACAGATCGGTGGCACACTGGCCCACCTGGCGGCGCTCAAGGAACTGGGCGACGTGGTGATCTTCGACATCGCCGAAGGCCTGCCCCAGGGCAAGGCGCTGGACCTGGCGCAGTCGGCGCCGGTGGACGGCTTCAATGCCAAGCTGTCGGGCACCAATGCCTATGCCGACATTGCCGGCGCCGATGTGGTGATCGTCACCGCCGGCGTGCCGCGCAAGCCGGGCATGAGCCGCGACGACCTGATCGGCATCAACCTGAAGGTCATGGCGGCAGTGGGCGAGGGCATCAAGGCCAACTGCCCCGACGCCTTCGTGATCTGCATCACCAACCCGCTGGATGCGATGGTGTGGGCGTTGCAGAAATTCTCCGGCGTGCCGCATGCCAAGATCATCGGCATGGCCGGCGTGCTGGACTCGGCGCGCTTCCGCCACTTCCTGGCCGACGAGATGAAGGTGTCGGTGGAAGATGTCAGCGCCTTCGTGCTGGGCGGCCATGGCGATACCATGGTGCCGATGCCGCGCTTCTCCACCGTGGCGGGCATTTCGCTGCCCGAGCTGGTGAAGATGGGCTGGATCGCCCAGGACAAGCTGGACAGCATCATCACCCGCACCGCCAATGGCGGCGCCGAGATCGTGGGCCTGCTCAAGACCGGCTCGGCCTATTATGCGCCGGCCACCAGCGCCATCCAGATGGCCGAAAGCTATCTGAAGGACCAGAAGCGCGTGCTGCCCTGCGCCGTGCATGTCGACGGCCCCTATGGCATCAAGGATCTCTATGTCGGCCTGCCCGCCGTGATCGGCGAAAAGGGCATCGAGCGCATTGTGGAGCTTGATCTCACGGCCGATGAAAAGGCCGCGTTGAACAAGTCGGCCGATGCGGTGCGCGGCCTGATCGAGGCCTGCAAGAAGCTGGAACCCAAGCTCGCCTGACGGGTCCTAGTTGACCTTGTAGGACACCATGAAGCCGAGCCCCATGGCGGGGCTGCCGGCGCTCAGTCCGACCGTGCCATAGCCGGTGAGGGTGACCTTGTCGCCGCGCACCCAGCTCAGCGAGCCGAACAGGCTTTGCGCCGCCGGCACCAGCGGGCCGTCCTGGCTGTCGAAATCATAGGATGCGATCGCCACCAGGTCGTCGCTCAGCTCCAGGCTGGTGCCCGCCGACACGGATGTCGTGTCATAGAGCGTGTAGCCCACCGGCTGGCCGACGCTGAGATAGCCGACGGTGAGGAACGGCGCCCATTTTCCGAATTGGCGCGAGACATCCACGCTCATGCCGTAGTCGGCTTCCCCGGTGCTCAGCCTTTTGCGCGCCGATGCGATGGGCTGTTTGGTGACGGCCGACACCCGCACTTCGAAATCCGCCAGGATGGCCGAAGGCAGGGTGTAGGAAGCGCTGAGATTGAGGTCGCCCCAGCCGGTACGGGTATCGGGCGGCAGGTTGGTGCGGCGGTTGATGACGATGGGATTGCCCGAGGCGTCCAGCACCACCAGGCCGCGGCCGTCGATGCGCATATAGGGCACGCTGGCGGTGAAGCGGAAATCCCCGGTCCCCAGGCTCAGCGTCGTCAGGCCCAGATCGACGCTGGTCTCGTGCGACGTCCCGTAATTGCCGCTGGAATGACCGTATCCGAAGGTGCCCGTGAGTTGCCAGTCATCGGGGATGGTGGCGGCAGCTTGGTCATGGGGCGCGGCCAACGCCGGGCCAATTGACAGCAGCGCCAGCGCCGCCACCGGGACAAGTGTGGAACGGCAGAACCTCGAAATCGCAATGTGCATCGTCAACTCACTTGCGTTGGCGCGTGCGGACAGCATCACGCGCTTTGTTGGTGGGCGAATTGTTGGTCATGGTCTGCAGATGGATGACCTGGCTGTTGTCTCCGGCGGCCAAGGCGAATTTCACGGCGTCGAAGGAGGGCTTGCTGAGGAACGGGATGGCATCCATGGAAAAGCCGAACGGCTCCAGCGGCAATCCCAGCCAGGAAGTGTCCATCTTGTCGTTGGCGTTCACGTCCTGGAACGTCTGGATGGCGTAAACCCCCGGCGCGACGCCATGCAGCGTGATCACCGTCTCGCCGGGCGTTGCGGGCACGTCGGCGGACGCCACCGGCTTGGAATTGTCATCGGGATAGCGCGCCGCATCGTACAGGCCGAGCCGCAGTACGCCGCCCGCGGGCAGCACATTCTCCACCCGGATGGTCAGGTTCGCGGCCTCGGCAGGCAGGGCCGGCACGGCTGCGGCGAAAGCCAGGAGGATCCAGGATATGGACCATTTCATTATGAGTACGTGGCCTTCGCTGTTCGTGTTTGGTTATGGCATGTAAGCCGGCGAACGGCCACCGCAAGGCGCACCCCGCATTGACACAGTGAAGCAGGCAGATGCCCAGCCATTGTTGTTTTACGGCCTCACATGCTAGGCACAGCAGGCCGTGAGCGACATTTCCCCCAGCATCTACCGCGACCGCGACCTCTATTTCTTTGTCGGTTCGCGCTTCATCGCCACCCTGGCGATCCAGGTCCAGTCGGTCGCCATCGGCTGGCAGATCTACGACATGGAGCGTACGCCGCTGGCCCTTGGCCTGGTGGGACTGTGCCAGTTCCTGCCCATGTTCCTGCTCACCTTGCCGGCGGGCGACATCACCGACCGCTTTAACCAGCGCCGCGTCTACAGCCTGGCGGCAGGGCTGCAGGCGGCTTGCAGTGCGCTGTTCCTGGCCTTGTCGATCTTCACGCCGCATACCGCCTGGCCCTATTACCTGGTGCTGGTGCTGTTCGGCGCGGCGCGCGGCTTTGCCGGGCCGTCTGGATCGTCGCTTCTGCCCTTCCTGGTGCCGCCAGAGCGTCTGAGCAAGTCGATGGCCTTCAGCTCTTCCTTCTTCACCGGCGCGGTGATCAGCGGCCCGGCGCTGGGCGGCTTTCTGTATGCCCTGGGGCCGACGCCGGTCTATTGCGTCTGCATCGCCGGCTTTGTCGGCGCGGCGCTGATCGTCTCCAACCTGGGCGGCCGCCGCTTCACGCCGGAGGTGACCGATGCCTCCCGCTATGAGCGTGTTGCCGAAGGCGTGCGCTTCGTGCGCTCGCGCCCGGTGGTGCTGGGCGCCATCAGCCTGGATCTGTTCGCGGTGCTGCTGGGCGGTGCGACGGCGCTGCTGCCGGTCTATGCCCGCGACATCCTGCATGTCGGGCCGATGGGACTGGGCTTCCTGCGCAGCGCGCCGGCGGCAGGGGCGTTTTCGATGGCCTTCATCCTCACCCACTGGCCGCTGCGCCAGAATGTCGGCATCAAGATGTTCGGGGCGGTGGCGGTGTTCGGCATCGCCACCATCGTGTTCGGTTTTTCCACCTGGTTTCCGCTGTCGCTGCTGGCGCTCTATATGCTGGGCGCGTCGGACATGGTCAGCGTCAATATCCGCTCGTCGCTCATCCAGCTTTCCACCCCCGACCAGATGCGCGGCCGCGTCTCGGCGGTGTCGATGCTGTTCATCGGCGCTTCCAACGAGCTGGGCGAGTTTGAATCCGGCACCACGGCGGCGCTGCTGGGCACGGTGCCGGCGGTGATCGCGGGCGGTGTCGGCACGCTGGTGGTGGTGGCGCTGTGGATGCGGCTGTTCCCGTCCTTGCGGCGCGTGAACAAGTTCACCGATGTGACGGTGCCGGTTTAATTCCGCTCGCGCCCGCTCGCGCGGACGCTCCTAAAACCGGTATTGCAGCGACGCGTAACCGCCGCCATCGGCCAGGCCCGCGCTATAGACCAGGTGGCCGTGATACGGCGTGTCGATCATCTTGCCGATGCCGAAGGCCAGCGCGGCGCTGGCGGTGACATCGTACCAGTGATGTTTGCGCGCATCGACGCGGCTATAGGCAACGAAGCCCGCCGCGGCATAGGCGGGCAAGCCATACTGCCAGCCATAGCGGTCCCACAGATACTGCGCCGGCGCGAAAGCGAGCGCGGAGGTGTCAGACGGGAAGGACTGATAGTCGCTGCCGTCGGGGCGCTTTTCCTTGACCACATGCTTGAGGGCATAGGCGGTGCCCACCGTCAGCACCGTGTCCACGCCCAGTTCGGCCACGCCGGTCCAGTCGGTCTTGGCCAGCGAGATGCCGCCCGCGATCATCGGCAGGGCGATGGCAACACCGGTGCCGATGCCCTCGGTGCCGGCGGCCGAGGCGCCCTGCGCGCCCAGCAGCAACAATCCCATGGTCAAAACGGCAAAACGCATCGGCGATCCTTTGCGCATCTTCTAACCGGCTTTGTACCGGCGACAAAGTTGGGAATTCTTCAGGCTCTGACGTAAACGTCCACGCGGTCGGCCGGCCCGCTGTCATCGGCCCCGCCCATCGCCCGCACATCGATCCGGTCGGCCGAGACGCCGTCATCGATCAGCACCTGGCGGATGGACAGCGCCCGCTTCAGCGACAGCCGCCGTGCATCGGAACCCTTGTCGCCCTTGCCGCCGCCAAAGGCCTGCAGCTCGATGCGGCTGCCGGGGCCGGTCATGGCGTTGTTGAGGTCGGTGGCCAGGAACTTGATTGCCCCCAGCGCGCCTTCCGCCGGGTCGGCGGCGTCCTTGGCGAACAGGATGACGCTGCGCTTGGTCAGGCCGGCTTCGCCGCTGCTTGAGGGCGGCGGCGGGCTGGCCTTGGCAACCCGCTGGGGCTGCGGGGCGGGCTTCTGAGGCTGGGGTTGCGACTGGGGCTGGGTGCCGAAGACATTGCTGAGATTGGGGGTGCCGAAATAGGGGCTGGCATCCGCCTGGGGCATGGTGGCGGGCGCCGGGGCGGGGGCGGCTTTTGGCGTGGCCCTGGGGGCGCGCTTCACCGGGGCAGGGGCCGGTTCGGCGTCCGGTTCGGCCGCCGCGACTCGTTTGGGGGCGACATGGACGATCCGCCGCTTGGACGGCATGTGCAGCCGGATCGGGCCGCCGCGCTCGCCGGGATACAGCAGGGCCGGTACGTTGCGGGAATATTCCCCGCCGGGATACAGCAGCATCCCGCTGCCCGGGCGGGCGGCATAGGGGTTCACCCGCACTTCCAGCCCGGAATCCACGCCCGAAACACTGCCCTGCGCCAGCACAAGGCTGGTGGTCGCCAGCCAGAAACCGGCCGCAACAGTGACTGTTGTCGCAAAACGCATGAAGTCCGACAGCTAGGTGTGCCCAATGCGCAGCCTAGCGGTAATCTAAGGCTTTGCAATAGCTGGCAAATGCCGCAGATTTCCGCACGCTTCAGGAGATTCCCGCATGAAAACCCGCGCCGCCGTTGCCTATGGAGCCGGCCAGCCTCTGGTGATCGAAACCGTGGACCTGGAAGGGCCCAAGGCGGGCGAGGTGCTGGTCGAAATCAAGGCCACCGGGGTCTGCCACACCGACGAATTCACCCGCAGCGGCGCCGATCCCGAAGGATTGTTCCCGGCCATCTTTGGCCATGAGGGCGCCGGCGTGGTTATGGAAGTCGGCGCGGGCGTCACCAGCCTGAAACCGGGCGACCACGTCATCCCGCTCTACACGCCCGAATGCCGCCAGTGCAAAAGCTGCACCTCGCACAAGACCAACCTGTGCACCTCGATCCGCTCGACCC
>CBIHOI010000102.1:0-8099 GCA_966211925.1 uncultured Hyphomicrobiales bacterium
AAAGCAACCAGACAAAAAGCCCCTGTTCCGGCCCCCGCCATGCGGCCTAATATGGCGGCATGACCGTTGCCTTCAGTCATCCGGCCAGCGAGGCCTTTGCGCGCCAGGGCTATGCGATAGCGCGTGGCCTGGTGGCGCCGACGCGGGTGGAGATGCTGCGTCAGCACCTGGAACGCCGCGCCGCCCAGGGCACCATGAGCCAGAAGGACGATCAGGTGCCACAGACCCCGGCCGTCTATGGCGATGGCGAGGTGGATGGGCTGATGCAGGACCTGGTGCCGGCCCTCGAGGCGCAGACGGGGCTGAAGCTGTTCCCCACCTATTCCTATGCTCGTATCTACAAGCGCGGCGACGCACTGGCGCCGCACCGCGACCGCTCGGCCTGCGAGATCAGCATCAGCGTGAACCTGGGCCAGGTGCCCGACGCGCCCTGGGCGCTGCATGTCGGCGAAGATGGTTTCGCTGCGCTGCTGGCGCCGGGCGACGCACTGATCTACCGCGGCTGCGAGCTCACCCATTGGCGGGAGCCCTATGAGGGTGACAGCGTCGTGCAGGCCTTCCTGCACTATGTGGACCAGAACGGGCCCCATGCCGGCGAGAAATTCGACAGCCGGCCGTCGCTGGGCAACGCCTTTCAGCCGGAAGTGACGGGGCGGCTCCGGCCCTTTACGCTGCTGCCGCTGGTGCCGCGATGAGCGCAGCAGCCTTTATCGAACGGTTTTCCTGCCAGGGCTGTGGCGTGGAGAAATTTGACCGCGGGGCCGCGCTGGGCGCCTCGCTCTTACTGCAATACTTGGGATGATGTCATGAATACCAATCTGGTCACGGTCTTCGGCGGTTCGGGTTTCCTGGGCCGCCACACGGTGCGCGCGCTGGCGCGGGCCGGCTGGCGCATCAAGGTGGCGACCCGCCATCCCGCGCGCGGCTTCTTCCTGCGCCCGCTGGGCACGGTGGGCCAGATCGATTTCGTGAAATGCGATGTCAGCGACGCGGAAAGCGTGGCGCATGCCGTCATGGGCTCCAGCGCCGTGATCAACCTGACGGGCATCCTGTTCCAGAAGGGACAGACCTTCGCGGACGTGCAGGCCGAGGGTGCCGACAATATCGCCCAAGCGGCCACGCGCGCCGGTGTCCGTGCGCTGGTGCATGTCTCGGCCATCGGTGCCGACCTGGAATCCGACTCCACCTATGCCGCGACCAAGGCGCAAGGCGAACAGGCGGTGCGCGAGGCATTCCCGGACGCGGTCATCCTGCGGCCTTCCATCATCTTCGGACCCGAAGACGGCTTCTTCAACAAGTTCGCCGGCATGGCGCGCTTCTCGCCCGTGCTGCCGCTGGTGGGCGGCGGCCATACCCGTTTCCAGCCGGTGTTCGTGGGCGATGTGGCGCAGGCGATCGTCACGGCGCTGGGTGATGCCGCCAAGGGCCGCACCTATGAACTGGGCGGGCCGGGCATCTATTCCTTCAAGGAGCTGCTGCAGCTCATTCTGCGCGAGATCGGCCGCGAGCGCGCGCTGGTGCCCCTGCCCTTTGGGCTGGCGTCATTCAAGGCAGCCTTCCTGCAGCTGCTGCCCAATCCCATCCTGACCATGGACCAGGTCAAGCTGCTGAAGAAGGACAATGTGGTGGCGCCGACCGCCGCGGGACTGGCGGACCTGGGCATCACGCCGACCTCGGTCGAGGCGGTGATTCCGTCCTACCTGTGGCGCTTCCGGGCCAAGGGCGAATATGCCGATGCCGCCCGCGTCGAAGTGGTGAACAACTAGGCTTTGATAGCCAGGTAGGCAATCAGCGCCAGGCCGGCGGCAATGCGGTACCAGCCGAAGGGGCTGAGGCCGTATCTTGTGACGATCTTGAGGAAGCTCTTGATCACGAAAAAGGCGACCACGAAAGAGACCGCAAAGCCGATGGCGATGTTCAGTCCCTGGCCGTGGCTCAGCGCGCCGGCCTTGTGGTGCAGCTCCAGGATGGTGGCGCCCATCATGGTGGGGACCGCCAGATAGAAGGTAAACATGGTGGCGGCGCGGCGTTCGACCCCCAGCAGTTCGCCGCCCAGGATGGTGGCGCCGGAGCGCGACACGCCGGGGATAATGGAAAGAACCTGGCAGCAGCCGATCTGGAAGGCCTTGGAAAGCGGCAGGTTGTTGCCTTCGAACCAGCGCGGCGGCGGCGCGATGCGCTCCACCAGCAGCAGGATGACGCCGCCCACGATCCAGCAGCCGGCAATGAAAGGCATGGCGGTGGCCGGGTTGAGCAGTACTGCGTCCAGCAACTTTTTCAGCGCCAGCCCCGCAATCACCGACGGGATCAGCGCCAGGATGATGCCCAGCGCAAAACGCCGCGCGTCGGCGGAGGTCGGCAGCCCGATCAGCGCCTTCCAGAAGGTCTGGAAATAAATCGCCACCACGGCCAGGATCGCGCCAAGCTGGATGACGACGGTGAAGGCTTCCCAGTCGGCGCCCAGACCCAGCAACTGTTCCGTCACCAGCAGGTGCGCGGTGGAGGAAATGGGCAGGAATTCGGTGACGCCTTCGACAACGCCCAGAATGATGGAAAGCAGGATGTCGTGCATGGCGTCCCCCGTTGGCGGCGCTGTGTAGCATCACCCCGCCTCGCGCACCCTATAAAAATTGTTATGCTGGCGTCATGGCGGGCAAGGGATTCGTGTGGCGTGGGCGCGGCTGGGTGTGGCGGGTCTGCATGACTCTGTTCATCTTGTTGGTCCCTGCCCCGATCCTGTTGCTGCTGGTTTTCCGCTTCCTGCCGATACCGGGCACGCCCGAAATGCTGGTGAGCCTGGCCATGGGCAAGGGCGCGCATTATTCTTGGTCGGATGACATCTCGCCGCGGCTGGGCCGCGCGGTGATCGGGGCCGAGGACCAGAATTTCTGCACCCATCACGGCTTTGATTGGGATGCCATCAACAAGGCAGTGGATGACCATAAGCGCCACCCCAAGAAACCGATGCGCGGCGCCAGCACCGTCTCCCAGCAGACCGCGCGCACCCTGTTCCTGGTGCCCATGCGCAGCTGGATTCGCAAGGGACTGGAAGCCTATCTGACCGTACTGATCGAACAGCTCTGGCCCAAGAAGCGGATCCTCGACGCCTATCTCAACACGGTGGACTGGGGCGACGGCATCTTCGGGGCCGAGGCGGCGGCCGAGGCCTATTTCGGGACAGATGCCGCGTCACTGACCGGGGCCGAGGCGGCGCGGCTGGCGGCAATCCTGCCCAATCCCCACAAATGGAAAGCGGCACATCCCGGCCGCTATGTGGCGCGGCGCGCCGGCATGCTGCAGGGCCGCAGCGCCATGGTCATCCGGGACGGCCTGAACTTTTGCGTTAAATAAGACGCGCCTGTAAGAAACCTCATGCGCCGTTTGATTCACGTAATGCTGTCGCCCAGTTGCCGCCTGGCCCGCCTGATGGTGGGGGAAAAGCGGGTAGCCTGCGATCCCATGCTGGCCGAGGACAGCCGCCAGACCATGCCAGTCTTCGTGGAACTGGATGGAACCCGCGCCGAAGGTGTGTGGGCGATCCTCGATCACCTGGAACATCACTTTCCCGACCGTCCGCTGGCGCCCGCCGACGACGCGGCCCGGCGCGCCTGCCTGCGCTGGGTGGACTTTGCTTTCGGACCGTTCCACGAACAGGTGACGCAGCGCATCGTCTATGAGAAGGCAGCGCCCAAATACACCGGCGCCGGCTATAGCCGCCCGCCCGACATGAACGTGATCCGCGCGGGGCGCGAGGAATTGAAGCTGGCTCTGAAGCAGATCGGCGCAGCGGCGGAGGCCAATGGCAACCTAGCCTGCCGGGAAACGACGCTGGGCGACCTGGCGATAGCTGCACACCTGTCGGCGCTCGACTATTTCGGCGAAGTGCCCTGGACGGATTTTCCGACGGCCGCGGAGTGGTATGTGCGGATGAAGTCGCGCCCCGCCTTCCGCTCCATTCTGGCGGATCGCGTTCCGGGACAACCGCCCGTTTCGCATTATGCCGAACTCGATTTCTGAACGGATACGTGAAAAGGCCCGCGCGGAAGGTTTCGACCTTGTGCGTTTCGCGGACGCGCGAGCGATGCCGCAGAATGCGAAGCGGCTGAACGAATTTCTGGCCGCCGGGCATCACGGCGAGATGGAGTGGATGGCCGAGCGCACGGCGTGGCGCGCCGATCCGCAAGCCATGTGGCCTTCCGCCAGAAGCGTGATCGTGCTGGGAGTGAACTATGGACCGGACGATGATCCGCTGGCCATGTTGCAGCGGAAGGACCGTGCCGCGATTTCGGTCTATGCCCAGGGCGACGATTATCACGATGTGGTCAAGAAAAAGCTGAAGGCGCTGGGCGGCTGGATTTTTCACAGCTTCGGCGCCGAGGTGAAGGTCTTTGTCGATACGGCACCGGTGATGGAAAAGCCGCTGGCACAAAAGGCGGGCCTGGGCTGGCAGGGCAAGCATACCAACCTGGTATCGCGCGAATTCGGATCCTGGCTGTTTCTGGGCTCGGTCTTCACCACGCTCGAATTGCCTCCGGACGACGGCGAACAGGATCATTGCGGCAACTGCCGCGCCTGCCTGGACGCCTGCCCTACCGATGCCTTTCCTGCCCCTTACCGCCTGGATGCGCGGCGCTGCATTTCCTATCTCACGATTGAGAACAAGGGACCCATTCCACGCGAATTCCGCGCCGCCATCGGCAATCGCATCTATGGCTGCGACGACTGCCTTGCCGTATGCCCCTGGAACAAGTTCGCGCAGGCCGCGTCCGAAATGAAGCTGCAGGCGCGGGATGAATTGAAAGCGCCGCGCCTTGCCGACCTGGTGGCGCTTGACGATACGGGCTTTCGCAACCTGTTCCGCAAGTCGCCGGTCAAGCGCATCGGCCGCGACCGCTTCATCCGCAATGTGATGATCGCCATCGGCAACAGCGGCGACGCGACGCTGGCACCGGCAGTGCAGCGTGCACTCGATGATGATTCATCGCTGGTGCGGGGCGCCGCGGCCTGGGCACTTTCGCGGCTGCTGCCTCGCGACCAGTTTGCCACCCTGGCCAGCATCCATGGTGCCAATGAAGCGGATCCCGAAGTGCGCGCCGAATGGTCTATGGCGCCAGCTGGTTGAGATTTTCCTGCGCTTCCGCCGCCGCGCCGGTTTTCAGCGCCGCCTGGAAATCGCGTCTCGCCCCGCCCAGATCGCCCAGCTGACGCCGCAGCAAGCCACGCTCGACCAGCGCGCCGCCATCACCGGGCTTGATCTTCAATGCGGCTTCGATATCGGCCCGCGCTTCGGGATAGCGTTTCAGAGCCCGGCGCGCGCTGGCGCGCAGGATCAGCAGGTCAGCGCGGCGCGGCATCATCTGCAGCGCGGCATTGAGATCGAGATCCACCTCCTGCCAGTTCTTGCGCATGGCCTGGGCGCGGGCGAGATCGGCGAACAGGTCCGCATCACCGCCCGACAAGGCCAGCGCCGCGGTAAAGCTCTGCACTGCTCTGGCGCCATTGCCCGCCAGAAGCCAGGCGTTGCCGGCCTGATCGGACAGCGCGCTGCGGAAGCTGGCGTCCGGAACCGCCTTGTCGGCGGCAAGCTTGTCCAGCCGCGCGCCGGCCTCGGCGTAGCGTTTGAGGCCCACCAGCGCCAGTGCCGCACAATGTTGCGCCGGCACGCCGCCGCCGTCCTTGATCCAGTCCTCCGCATCGGCCAGCGCCGAGATCGGATTGTTGCTGCTGGCCGCGAGACAAAGACGGTAATGCTGCGAATCGGTGGGCGGCCTGGCATTGCCGACCGCCGCGCTGGCCGGCACGGCGAAAAAACAGAAAAACAGCAGGGATGCCAAAGGCTTCATGCCATCAGCCTAGCAGCAATAATCGCTTCGGATGTCATGAAATCCTGTTAGTCTGGCGGCCTGTGAGGGACCGTGCATGACCAACCGAATGATCGCGGCGGCCTTGCTGCTTTTTCTCAGCTTTTTGGCGCCCGCTATGGCGCAGGACCTGCCGCAGGCGGGACCGCGCGCGGCGCCGACCAGCCAGGTGCAGGTTACCAACCTGCCCGCAATGAACACCACCCCGGCCTTTGACGCCGACGCCGCCACCAAAGCCTATCTGGCCAAGGTCAACGGCGCGGCCCGCGCCAAGTCCGACGCGTATTTCGAAGGCGGCTATGGCTTGCAGGTGGTGGACTGGCTTTATGCCCTGGCCGTGTCGGCCCTGCTGCTGTGGCTGCAGATTTCCGCGCGCATCAGGGACTGGGTCCAGGAAAAGACGCGCAGCCGCACGCTGGAGGTGGTGATCTATGCCGCCGTCTACATGGTGCTGGTGACGGTGGTGAGTTTTCCGCTGTCTGTCTATGAGGGCTTCTTCCGCGAACACGCTTATGGGCTGTCGGATCAGTCGTTCCCGTCCTGGCTGGGCGACTTCGGCATCAACTTCGCGGTCAGCCTGGTTGCCGCCATGATCATATTGCCCATCATCTATGCCGCCATCCGCATGGCGCGCGAAGCATGGTGGATATGGGGTGCCGGCATCACCATGGTGTTCCTCACCATCGGCATCATCATCTATCCGGTCTTTCTGGCCCCGCTGACCAATCACTTCGCGCCGCTGAAGGAAAGTCCGCTCAAGCACGATATCCTGTCGCTGGCGCGGGCCAATGGCATCCCGGCCGACAACGTCTACTGGTTCGACGCTTCCAAGCAGACCAACAAGATCTCGGCCAATGTCTCCGGCTTCCTGGGCACGACGCAGCTTTCGCTGAATGACAACCTGCTCAACAAGTCCAGCCATGACGAAATCCTGGCGGTGCTGGGGCATGAGATGGGGCACTATGTGCTGGGCCATACCACGCGGCTGTTGCTGCTGCTGGGCCTGGTCTATTTCGCCGCCTTTGCCTTCCTGGACTGGGGCTTTCGCCTGACAACTGGGATATTCGGCGGCAACTGGCAGGTACGGGAGGTCAGTGACGTCGCCGGACTGCCGCTTCTGTCGGCGCTGTTCGCGACATTCTTCTTCTTGGCCACGCCCATCACCAACACCATCGTGCGCACCACCGAGCAGCAGGCGGATATCTTTGGCGTCAATGCGGTGCGCAAACCCGACGCCTTCGCCACCGCGGCGCTCAAGCTTTCGACCTATCGCAAGCTGGAGCCGGGGCCGTGGGAGGAAGCCATCTTCTATGACCATCCGTCCGGGCGCACTCGAATCGAGACCATGATGCGCTGGAAGAAGGAACATATTGGCGACCCCGATATCCGGGACACCGCCAAGCTTCCCTGACGGGAGCCGCGCCGAAAACTAAAGCTGCTTTGCCAGTGTCGCGTACAGCGGCGCAGTCGGGTCCAGGCGCGCCAGAAGTACCTGGCAGGCGGCGCGTGCCTCGTCCGTCCAGTCGGCGGTGACGGATGCTGCCAACTGGGCCTGGCTTTTCAGGATCACGCCATCTTCCAGCACCTTGAGTCCGTTGTCGCGCAGGGTCGCGCCGGTGGTCGTGATGTCCACGATGACCTCGGCCGTGCCCGCCGCGACCGCGCCTTCGGTGGCGCCGGCGCTGGGCACGATGCGGTAATCGGCAATGCGCGCCTGAGCAAAGAAGCTGCGGGTGAGTTGGGCATACTTGGTCGCCACGCGCAGGCGGCGGCGCTTCTTCACCGCAAAGGCGGCGCAGATGTCGTCCAGATCGGCCATGGTGGTGACGTCGATCCAGTATTCCGAAACCGCGACCACGACATCGGCGAAGCCGAAGCCCAGCGGCTTGATGAGATGCATGCGCCCGGCAAGCTCTGGCGCTTCCTCGCGCAGCAGGTCCTCGCCGGTAATGCCCAGGTGGATATCGCCCGCCAGCAGCGCCGAGGCGATCTCGCCCGCCGACAGCAGCATGACTTCGATTTCGGGCAGGCCCACGAAACTGGCGCGATAGCCGCGCGCGCCGGCAGTCTGCTCCATCACCACGCCGCGCTCGGCAAACCAGGTGTTGCAGTTGTCCTTGAGACGTCCCTTGGACGGGATGGCAAGCGTGAGGGCGACCATTACTGCGCTCCCTTCACGGCCAGCACGCGCTCGGTGCGGATGGCGCAGCCGATGGCGCTGACCGGCTGCTTCGCGCC
>CBIHOI010000103.1:0-8007 GCA_966211925.1 uncultured Hyphomicrobiales bacterium
TTAAAGAGGCCTAGCGGCCCTTGGCGATACGCGGCTTGGGCGGGGCGGCCGGCATTTCCTTGGGCTTGGACGCCTTGTAGATCTTGGTCAGCGCTTCGCGGTTCTTGATGCTGGCGGCGGACATATCGGGCAGTTTGGGCATGGCGGGAACTTTCGGGCGGGATTTTCTCCCTCTCCTTTAGCCCCCGCCAGCCTGTCAGTAAACTGACGGATTTTTCCTTGGTAAATCAGGCGATTGCGGCGCCCTGGACCCCGACCCGCAGCAGGTAAACCGACTGGGAGCCGCACATCCACAGCCAGTCGCGCTTGGGACCGGCAAAGCACAGATTGGCGACCGTCTCCGGGGTGCGGACGCGGGCGAGCAGCTTGCCCGCCGGGCTCCACACCGTGACGCCGGCATAGCCGACCGGCGCGGTCGAGCCCGACCAGACATTGCCGTACATGTCGACGCGGTGGCCGTCGGGGCCGCAATGCACGCCGTCCACGTCGCAGTTGGTGAAGAGGCGGGTGTTGGTCAGCTTGCCGCCCGCCACGTCGCCCACGCTGATGCCGGTGCCCCACACGAAATACAGTTTGGAATAGTCCGGCGAGAAGGCCAGACCGTTGGGCACGGTGCCGGGCTTGCCTTCCAGCATCACCTCGATCTTGCCGCTGGTATCGACGCGGTAGATGCAGGGCGGGCGCACCTGCTTCTGCGAACCGATGATGCCGGCCATGCCTTCGCCGATATGGGGATTGGCGACGCCGTCGCTGAAGGGGCCGGGGGCCGGATCGGGATGACCCTCGGCGAGCTGGCCGCCATAATAGGGATCGCTGAACCAGATCGAGCCGTCCTTGTGCACCGCGATGTCGTTGGGCGAGTTCAGCGGCTGGCCATTATAATTGTCGGCGACAACGCTGATGCTGCCGTCATGCTCGAAGCGGATGACGCGGCGCAGGCCGTGCTGGGCGCTGATCTGGCGGCCTTCAAAGTCGAAGGTGTTGCCGTTGGAATTGTAGGTGGTGCGGCGGAAGGGCGTGATCTCGCCCGTCTCCCAGATATAGCGATACTGGGTGTCGCCGGTGACGTCGCTCCACACCACATACTGGCCCATGTTCGACCAGGCCGGGCCTTCCGCCCAGATCATGCCGGTGCCCACGCGCTTGATGTTGGAATGGCCGATGAACAGCTTGTTCGCATCCGGCGACAGGATCAGCACATCGGGATCGGGATAATTGACCGGCGGCGCATCGGGCCCATAGGTGCGGCCGTTCAGAACGGATGTGCCGGGCAGGGACGCGTTGCTCTTGGGCTGCGCAAACACCAGCGTCGGCACAGTGGCGGCGGCGCCGGCCAGCATCAGGCGGCGTGACAGGTTGTCGGTCATGAAATCTCTCCCAGCAGTGTTTTTGTTGGGAGGAAGGGGAACCTGTGACGCGAAAACTGTCAATGCCGAGTGCGCTGCATCATCCCGGTGCAGCGCCCTGGATATTCACGCGCAGCATGTAGATCGACTGGGTCGCGGTCATGAACAGGTGGTCGCGCTTGGGGCCGGCGAAGCACAGATTGGCACAGGGCTCCGGCAGTCGGATGCGTCCGATCAGTTGGCCGGCCGGATTCCACACCGTGACGCCGGCATAGCCCAGCACCGACGCACTGCTGCACCAGATATTGCCGGCGCGGTCGGCGCGCATGCCGTCAGGGCCGCATTTGATGCCGTCCACCATGCAGTCGGTGAAGACGCGCAGGTTCGTCACCTTGGTGCCGACAATGTCGCCCACCGTGATGCCACCGCCACGGATGACATAGACCTTGCTGTAATCAGGCGAAAAGCAAATGCCGTTGGGCGCTTTGCCGGCCTCGAACGGCACGGCCACTTCGATCTTTCCCGACGGATCGACGCGATAGACATTCATCGGCAGTTGCTGGTGCATCGATCCCGCCTTCTGAATGCCGACGCCGGTATTGCCGATTGAAGGATCGCGCACGCCGTCCGCATTCATCGGGCCGTCGCCGTCATCGGGATGACCTTCCGCCAGGTTGCCGCCGAACTGCGGATCGGTGAACCAGATGCTGCCGTCCCGATGTGGTGCAACATCGTTGGGCGAGTTCAGCGGCTTGCCGTCATAGCTGTCGGCAATCACGGTCATCGAACCATCTATCTCCCAGCGTACCACGCGGCGGAAATAATCCTGGGTGGAAACCTGTCGGCCCTGGAAATCGAAGGTGTTGCCGTTGGTGGAATAGCTGGGCTTGCGGAATACCGTCACTACGCCCGTCTCCCAGATATAGCGATACTGGGTGTCGTTCTTCACGTCGCTGAAGATGGCGTACATCCCATTGCTGCTCCAGGCGGGACCTTCGGCCAGGTGCAGGCCGGTGTGCAGACGCCGGATCACCTCCTGGCCGATCAGCAGGCTGCCAAAGGCCGGCGTGAGGCGCAGCACGTCGGGATCGGGCGAGAAGGCGGGCGGCGCGCCCGGCGAGAAATCGCGCGGCGGTTCGCTGATGACGGAACGCGGCGTACCCAGAACGGCTTTCACATCGGCCGCGCGCGCCAGTGCCGGGATTGCGGTGGCGGCGCCCGCCAGCATCAGGCGGCGATTGAGGGGCTGCATGTTTTCCTCCCATTTTTTACCGGCTTTTCGCCGGAGCATGAAGCAGCCTTGTCGCCTGTCAATCCTTGGTGGCTTCCGCCACCTGCTGCGCCAGCTTCTCGGCAGAGCCCTGCATCTCGCGCACGATCAGCGCACCGCGTTCGTTGAGCGGCGTCTTGGCCAGCAGCCGTACGCCCGCATCGATTGCGGCCAGGGTGTTGCGCATGTCATGGCCGAGGCCCGCCTTGAAGCGTTCGCTGCGGCGGGCATGGTCGCGCTCGGCCTGGGCCAGCTTGTGGTGCGCGTCGAGATGAAAGGCGATCAGCTCGGCGAACAGCTTGAACATGCCGCTGACGGCGGGATTGTTCAGGGTGTTGGGACGGGGATCGATGGAGCACAGCGTGCCGAAGAAGGCGCCGTCCGCCAGGATGATGGGCACGGAAATATAGCTCTGGAAGCCGTACAAAGCCGGGGTGGGATGGTCGCGGAACAGCGCGTCCTTCGCGACATGGTCGATCACCACGGCGGCGCGGCTGTTGCGAATCTCGTCGCAGATGGTGGTCTGGACCTGCAACTCGGCGCCGGGCACCAGGCCAAAGGCAATGTCGTCGCGCGAGGCGCAGCACACCCAGCGGCTGTCGGTGACCCGCGCCACCGCGGCGAAGCGCATGCCGGTGGTGCGGCAGATCACTTCCAGGATGGTGGGCACCGCCGGGATGGCGGCGATGGCATCCAGGTCGGCCTGGAATTCGTGGGTTGCGGAAGGCAATGGGCACCTGATGAAAGACGCCATGATATACCGGGGCAGGCAGCGGCAACGCCAATGCCGGGTTGGTACGGTCCCGGACGTTTGACAGCCATGGGCGGGAAGCCTAAAACGCCCGCCAATTTCCGGAAAGCCACAGGTTTTCCGGTCCCCCGCCTGGCGCGGGGGATCGCCCCCAGGCAGCGCGTTGCGCCCCCTGGGGTGTAACTGCTTGGAGTGATTGAATATTGTTTGAGTCCTTACAGTCCCGCCTGACCGGCGTCTTTGACAAGCTTCGCGGGCGCGGCGCCCTCAGCGAAGCCGATGTCGATGCCGCGCTGGCCGAGGTGCGCACCGCCCTGGTGGAGGCCGACGTGGCCCTGCCGGTGGTCAAGGATTTCATCGACAAGGTGCGCCCGCGCGCCATCGGCGAAAGCGTCATCCGCTCGGTGTCGCCCGGCCAGCAGGTCATCAAGATCGTGCACGATGTGCTGGTCGAGACCCTGGGCAACGAGAACGAGCAGCTCGCTATCGGCTCGCCGCCCGCGCCCATCCTGATGGTGGGCCTGCAAGGCTCGGGCAAGACCACGACCAGCGCCAAGCTGGGCCTGCTGCTGCAGACCCGCGAAAAGAAGCGCGTGCTGATGGCGTCGCTGGACACCACCCGTCCGGCCGCCATGGAGCAGCTGCGCGTGCTGGGCGAACAGGCGGGGATCGCGACCCTTCCCATCATCGCCGGACAGGACCCGCTGGCCATCGCCAAGCGCGCCATCGCCTCGGCGCGTGTCGGCGGCTATGACGCCGTGATCCTCGACACCGCCGGCCGCCAGCATGTCGATGACCAGCTGATGGCCGAAGTCGCCGCCGTCAAGGCGCTGGCGGGCCCGCACGAGACGTTGCTGGTGGCGGACTCGCTGACCGGCCAGGACGCGGTGAACATCGCCAAGTCGTTCAACGACCGCGTCGGCATCACCGGCATCATCCTCACCCGCGTCGACGGCGACGGCCGCGGCGGCGCGGCGCTGTCGATGCGCAGCGTCACCGGCGCGCCGATCAAGTTCCTGGGCGCCGGCGAAAAGCTGGAGGCGCTGGAAGCCTTCCATCCGGCGCGCGTCGCCGGCCGCATCCTCGACATGGGCGACGTGGTTTCGCTGGTTGAGAAGGCCAGCGAGACGCTGGACAAGGAAGAAGCGGAGAAGATCGCCGCCAAGATGAAAAAGGGTCAGTTCGACATGAACGACCTGAAATCCCAGCTGGGCCAGATGAAGAAGCTGGGCGGCATGAAGGGCGTTCTGGGCATGCTGCCCGGCGTCGGCAAGATCAAGGACCAGCTCGACGCGGCGGGGCTGGACGACAAGATCCTCACCCGCCAGGAAGCCATTATCGGCTCCATGACCAGGCAGGAACGCAGCGACCCCGACCTGATCAACGGCTCGCGCAGGAAGCGCATCGCGGCGGGCGCGGGCGTGGAAGTCAGCGAGGTCAACAAGCTTCTGAAAATGCATCGCCAGATGGCGGACATGATGAAGAAAATGGGCAAGGGCGGCCGCATGCCGCAAATGCCCGGTGGCATGGGCGGAATGTTCGGCGGCGGCATGCCCCCGGGCTTTCCGCGCAGATAGTTCAACAGTTCAAACAGTCAACGTAAGGAAACAAACTCAATGGCTCTTCGCATTCGTCTTGCCCGCGGTGGCACCAAGAAGCGTCCGCACTACAATATCGTGATCTCGGACTCGCGCTCGCCGCGCGATGGCCGCTTCATCGAGAAGATTGGCTTCTACAATCCGCTGCTGCCCTCCGATCATGCCGATCGCATCAGGCTGGATCTGGAATCGGCCAAGGCCTGGATCGTCAAGGGCGCGGTGGCGTCCGACCGCGTCCACAAGATGCTGGCCAAGGAAGGCCTGGTGAAGGCCCGCGTGCACAACAATCCGCAGAAGGCCCAGCCCAAGAAGCGCGCCCAGGAACGCGCCGCGGCTGCCGCCAAGGCTGCTGAAGCGCCGGCCGAAGCCTAGTCTTCATGGCGGCGGACATTCTCCTCGCCGCCGTGATGGGCGCGCAGGGTTTGAAGGGCGAGGTGAAGGTGAAAACCTTTACCGAACAGCCCGACGGCCTGGCGCGCTATGGCGCCCTGCACACCAGGGATGGCCGCACTTTCACAATCACCGCCTTTCGCCCGTCAAAACCGGGCGAGGCGGTGATTGCATTTGCGGAAGTCCGTGACCGCACCGCCGCGGAAGGCCTTCGTGGCACCGAGCTTTATGTGGCGCGCGAAGCGCTGCCGCCGGCAGAGGAAGACGAATTCTACCATGCCGACCTGATCGGCCTGGAAGCGCGCGACAGCGAAGGCCGCATGCTGGGCAAGGTCGCCGCCATCCACAATTTTGGCGCCAGCGACGTGATCGAGCTGCTGCGGGCCGATGGCGACCAGGTGCACCTGGCCTTCACCAAGGAGACCGTGCCGCAAATTCATATCGCGGACGGCTATATCGTCGTGGCGGTGCCCGAAGACGATGAAGACAATGACCATGTCGAATAACTGGTCGGCGACCGTCCTTACGCTTTTCCCCGACATGTTTCCCGGCCCGCTTGGTCATTCCCTGCTGGGCAAGGCGATGTCGAACGGCTTGTGGTCGCTGGACGTGCGCGACATCCGCGACCATGGCCTGGGCAAGCACCGCACCGTGGATGACACGCCCGCCGGCGGCGGCCCCGGCATGGTGATGCGCGCCGATGTGGCGGCCGCGGCCATTGACGCGGTTCGCGCCCAAAATTCAAACGACGGCCGTCCGCTGATCTATCTGTCGCCGCGCGGCGCCCCGCTGACCCAGGCGCGGGTGCGCGACCTCGCGGCCGGGCCCGGCGCCATCCTGCTGTGCGGGCGTTTCGAGGGCCTGGACCAGCGTGTGATCGAGGCCCGCGCCATCGAGGAAGTCAGCCTGGGCGATTTTGTGCTGGCGGGGGGCGAAATCGCCGCCATGGCGCTGATGGAGGCCGTGGTCCGCCTGATCCCGGGGGTGCTGGGGGACCATGCCTCCACGTTCGAGGAAAGCTTCAGCGCGGGGCTGCTGGAATATCCCCATTATACCCGTCCACAGGACTTCGAGGGCCGGCCGGTGCCGGCAGTGCTAAACAACGGAAATCACAAGGAAATTGCCAAATTTCGCCAGGCTCAGGCGGAAGCGCTGACCCGCAGCCGCCGCCCCGATCTCTGGGCGGCCCACGAAAAGGCCAGCAAGCCCTTTGAAAAAGACCGCCGCTAGGCTATATGCCCCGGCTCTATTGACGCTTTTTACGACCGAAAGACCGAGACAATGAACCTTTTGCAGACACTCGAAGCCGAGCAGATGGCGTCCGTGCGCACCAAGGCGCTGCCTGATTTCCGTCCGGGCGACACGCTGAAGGTCAACGTCAAGGTGGTCGACGTGACCTATGACGAGAAGGCCAAGGCCAACAAGACCCGCGAACGCATCCAGGCGTTCGAAGGCGTCTGCATCGCCCGCCAGGGCGCCGGCCTGAACGAGGCCTTCACGGTCCGCAAGCTCAGCTATGGCGAAGGCGTGGAACGCGTCTTCCCGATCTATTCCCCGCTGGTCGACTCGGTCGTCGTGGTGCGCAAGGGCAAGGTGCGTCGCGCCAAGCTCTATTACCTGCGCGGCCGCACCGGCAAATCCGCCCGCATCACCGAGCGCACCGACAGCGTCGCCGCCCCGGAAGCGGCGGCCTAAAAGTCGAAAGCCTTACAAATCGGGCCGCGCGGGCATTGTTCGCGCGGCCCGATTGCTTTTGGGCCTTCCAAAAGGCCTGGAAAATGGGGCTTTTCCTGTCTATATGTACGAAAACCCCCATTTTATAGCGTTTTTGTGCACATGCCCCACTTCATATTGCGGGAAATGCCGTAAAATCAGGGCATCTGTTGATTCGTTAGAGGGAGAATCCCATGGCAACCAAAGCCAAGACTGCTACCAAGACTGCCAAGACCGCCGTCGCCAAGGTCGAAACTGTTTCGACCCGCAATCTCGCCAGCCAGCTGGCCGAGAAGCATGAACTGTCCCAGAAGCTCGCCAACACCATCCTCGAAGATGTGATTGGCCTGGTCACCAAGCACCTGAAGAAGGGCGCCCGCATCCGCCTGAACGGCCTGGGCATCCTGGTCGTCCGCAAGCGCGGTCCGCGCATGGGCCGCAATCCGGCGACCGGCGAAGCCATCAAGATCAAGGCGTCCAAGAAGGTCGCGTTCCGCGCCTCCAAGGAACTGAAGGAAGCCATCTAAGGCTTCGTTCAATCATCCGATCGAAGAAAGGCCGGGCGCTAAACTGCCCGGCCTTTTCTTTTGCCTTGCGGTCTTTTTGTCTTGCAGGTCGCCGCTATACCCCATAGGGGTATAAGAATGGCTCCGCACGATCCCAGGCTCCTTGCACGTCTCGCCCGCATCCAGGGCCAGGTCGGCGGCATTGCACGCATGATCGAGGAAGACCGCTACTGCATCGACATCCTCACCCAGCTTCAGGCCATCAAGGCTGCGCTGCGCAAGGTCGAGGATGAATTGCTCAAAGACCATTCCAGCCACTGTGTCGCCCACGCCATCCAGAGCGGCGACGTCAAGGATGCGCGCGCGAAGTTCGCCGAGCTGGTGGACCTGTTCAGCAAGACATCCCGCTAGAGAAAGTCCGTCATGCGCCGCA
>CBIHOI010000104.1:0-7974 GCA_966211925.1 uncultured Hyphomicrobiales bacterium
GCGGCGCCAAAAACTGTCAAGAAACGTATGAGACGGCCTCTCACAATGTGACAGTCGGCTTATACGTGCCGCAGCGCACCCCCCGCGTCGGCCCGCGCGCGATGCCTTTGCAGATATCCGGAACGCAGCTTGCCAGCCGTCGCCTGTCGCGGGCGCGCACCGAAGATGCTTAACGCCGGGGGTCAGATCAGCACGCGCCCTTTGGTCAGGGTGATGTATTGGCACCAAGCGCGAAGGCCCAAAGCACCTGGCCAACCATGGCGGCGATGTATTGCCGCCCACCGACCATATAAGTCATCGGGGTGGCCCGCCAACTGTCGTTGGTTCGAAACCGGTACAGGGTTTTGCCGGTCCGGGCATCGACGGCTGCGAAATCACCTCCCACTTCGCCGTGGAACAGCAATCCGCCGCTGGTCGACAGGACCCCGCTATAATTGGTCTCCTGCGGGCCGACCATCGGCTTTTCCCACACAATGCGGCCGGTTTCGATGTCGAGCGCCCGCACCAAGCGGATTCCGGGATCGGACGGATCGGGGTTGTTGCCGAATATGCGGCCCTTGCTGCGGTATATCCCGCAATCCTCTGCCGCCATGACGTAGAACAGCTTGGTCTGGGGATTGAACGCGGTGGGATACCAGTTGGTGGCGCCGCGAACGCCCGGACAGGTCAACGTGCCTGCTTCGGTGGGAATATTGCCCGCGACCAGGTGCGGCGCGCCGGTCTTGGGATCAAAACTGTCAGCCCAGGTCATTTTCTTGACGAATGGCTTGGCCAGCAGGAACTCGCCGGTCACGCGGTCCAGCACATAGAAGACGCCGCTGCGCTGTGCGGTCATCAGCAGCTTGCGCGGCTTGCCCTTCCACTCGGTGTCCACCAGAACCATCGGCTCGGTCGCATCCCAGTCATGGGTGTCATAGGGAACGAACTGGTAGCTCCACTTGAACTTCCCGGTTCGTGCATCCAGTGCGACGACGGAGTTCGTATAGAGATTGGTGCCGCCGCGTTCCGAGGGATCGGTATCGGGATAGGGATTTCCCACCGCCCAATACAGGGTTTGAGTTTCTGCATCGTAGGAGCCCGTCTCCCAAGTCGCGCCGCCCCCGGTCGCAAGCGCGCGCCCAACCCATGTCTCTGACAGCGGCTCACCGGGCTTGGGGATGGTATAGAAACGCCACGCTTCCTTGCCCGTGTTGGCGTGATACGCGACGATGAAGCCGCGCATGGGTCCATCGCCGCCCGCGATTCCGGTGATCACGAGGTCATTCACCACCAGGACCGAGGCAGAGGTGTAGACTTTGCCTTTTTCCGACGGTTCGGTCAGCAATTGCGACCACATCACCGCGCCGGTCAGCCGGTTGAGGCAGACAAGATAGGCATCATCGGACGTGTAGAAGAGCCGATCTCCAAGGATTCCGACGCCACGGTTGGGACCGGTCGGCGGCGCAGATTCCGTGTTCTTCTGTAGCCGCCCGCCCCGCGCACTGGTGGTGCGCTGTACCCCAAGCCCGTTGGTGCGCGGTGTGCACCAGATGCTGAGCCCGGTCCTGGCATCCAGTGCACAGACCTGCGGTCCGCCCGTCACATACATGATCCCGTCCATGACGACAGGCTCGCCCTCCAGCCCCACGCCGCCGGGAACGAATGCCCATTGCGGCTGAAGCTGGGACACGTTCTCGCGGTTGATCTGCGCCAGCTCGCTGTGGTGATTGCCGTCGCGGCGGCCATTGTAAGTCGCCCAGTCGCCTGGCTGCGGGTGCATCACGGCGTCGATATCCGATTGCGGAACTGGGGCCACAGCTTTCTGCAACGCGCCTGCGTCTATGCCACCCAGCGTCCCGAGATAGGCCAGCAGATTTTCCCGCTGGACTGCCGAGCCGTGAAACCTGGGCATGTAGGAGCTGGACTGCTGAACGATCGAGGCGATCTCCGTGGTGAATAGGGTGCGGAACTGGCCGCCCAGGGTCTGCAGGACAACTTCATGCTCGGTCCGCCGCCGCGCAAATCCCTGCAGCTTTTCCCCCGACTTCAGCACAACACTCTGCAATGCCCACTGCGTGTCCGGGCAGAAGGCGTAGCCCGGGCAGATGCCCAGCGACTTTGTACCCATCAAGGACGACGGATCATCAAGCCAGCGTTCCAGTTCGGCCCGGGTGGAGCGCGCCGCGATACCCGACAGGTCTGGCCCGGACGAACCGCCAAAACCCCGCACCATGTGACAGCCTGAGCATCCGCCCGCGCCTTCGAAGTAGGCCTGGCCGCCTGCAACCAGTTCAGGCGGCGCGGACTGCAGACCGGAAATATTCTTGGAGTGCAACCAGGCAGCCAGGCGGCTGCGCTCGGCCTGCGGCAGGCTTGCAAAGGACGGCATGGCACGCTGGCCGTTGCGAATGATCGCTTCGATGCCGGCAGCGTCGAGGGTGCGCAGGTGCGGATTGTCCACCAGCGCCGGGGCGCGGTCGCCGCCGCCGGCATTTTCGCCATGGCAGCTGGCGCAGGTGCCATTGAAAGCCCGTTCGGCCAGCGCGGCGTCGGCAGCGCTGATGCCGACCGGTTTCGCCTCTTGCGCGGATACCTGGAAGAACAACATCGCGGCGCCGGCGGCAAACACGGCAAGTGCTATCTTTTTCAAAGGTGTTCTCATTGTTGAGGGCTCGACCAGACAGTATCAGGCGCGAAGGGGCTGGTCCGGCGATCGCCGGACCCACTTGTAAGCGGCAAGGGAATTCTTCCAGAAGTATTTTTCTGCCGCATCCCGGCTTTTGCCGGAAAAATACTCCCGCACCAGCGCGACAGTATCAGGCAGTTCGGAAACGCCGACGGCATTCGGCCAGTCGCTGCCGAACAGGACGCGGTCCTCGCCAAAACAGTCCATCAGCATGTCCAGACGCTCGCGATGGGCGGCAAGGCCGCGAACAATAACAGGCTGCTGTGGCGGCGGGCCGCCGGGCGCCGGCCGCACCGGTGCGACGGCCGTCTGCAGGCGCACGGGGTGCACGATCTCCGACAGCTTGGTCCATATATTGCCGCGCCGGGATATCTCCTTCAGCACCGCGTTGTACTGCGACTGTATCGCCGGGGCCGGGTCGAGCGCCGGCAAATGGTCCAGCACGATTCGCAATTGCGGCACCTTGTCGTTCACACGGATGGCCGCCTGCAACAGTGCGATGTTCTGGTTCGCCGTCTCCAGCACCAGGTCATGCTGCGCCAGAAGCTTCAGGCCCTCGATGAAATGCGGATTGTCCACCTGCCCCGGCAAGTCATATCCCCACAGGTTTCCGTAGCGGATGCCCCGGTAAAGCGGGTTCTTTGCGTAACGCTCCAGATATTCCGCGAATTCCGGTTTTTCCGGCCGCAGGTTGCCGACCGTACCCACCATGATCGGTTCGGGCTGGATGGTTTCCAGAACCCACAGATTGTCTTCGACCCACGGGCTGGCATCGACTTCGATCACGCCGACAATGCCGAGCGGCCTGGCAATCCTGGCGTACATCGACGGCAGCGCCGCTCCGCCCGGGAATGCCCGGCCACCCTTGTAGGGGGCGCCCTGCGGACGGCCACCATCGAACAGGTGGATGTGACAGTCGATAATGGGGATATCATCGATACTCGCGGCTTTCGCAGGCACCACTGCCGCGAGCGCCGCAGCGGCGGTTCCGGACAGAAAGTTTCTGCGGCTACACGACATTATCCAGCTCCCGCGGAACGCTTGTTTCAAACTTCGCGGCGCAGACAGGGCTGTCAATGTGACTGCGGTGGACTATCCGTCACTAGCTGAGAGGGCGGCGCAATACGGAGCAGGTTTGACACTGAAATTCGACGGCGGCTTGCCGCTTTGGGCTCGCGCATGCATTTGGACGTACGCATCCTCGATGCCTGCCACCAGGCGCGGCATATCAAACAGCCGTCCACGGGACTGTGCCAGGCGCCGACGCAAGTCGGCCAGGCGGGCTGGGTCCCGCGCCAGCGCCAAGGCCATGCCTTCGTATGCGGCCATCGTTGGAGCGATCAGTTCCTCCATCCCACAATTCTCTAGCAGGCTGGAAGACACCCGCGACACAAAGCTTTTGCCCCGCAAGGTGACGATGGGAACACCGGCCCACAGCGCATCGCTGGCGGTGGCGTGCGCGTTATAGGGAAACGTGTCGAGAAAAAGATCGGCCAGGGCCTGGCGTCCCAGGTGGTGCGCGAAATCATTTTCCCGCTCCGCAAATATGAGGCGCTGCGGGTCAACGCCACGCCTCGCAGCCTCCTGCCGAAAATGGGCGTTCAGCGCCGCATCACCAGCACGAAGCCACAAAACGCTGCCGGGCACCGATTTCAGCAGCCGCGCCCAGATTTCGAACGTCTGGGGTCTTATCTTGTAATGAGCATTGAAACAGCAGAAGACGAAGGCATTGTTGAACAAACCTGCCTGCGTTCGACTAACAGCCAGCGGCGCCGCAAGCGCCGGATCGCTCGGCCAAAAACTATAGGGCAACTGGACGATCTTCTCGGACATAGCAGCGCCCAGAGAAAAAGGCGTCACGTGCCGATCGCCAATGATGTAATCGACAAACGCGGCACCGGTCGTTCCGGCATATCCCAGGTAGGCCGCGATGATGGGCGCGGGGCGATACTTCAGGATGGCGGGGCGCCAGCCCAGGGTATGCCCATTGAGGTCGACCAATATGTCTGTCTCGGTCTGGCGGATCAGTTGCGCAGCCTCGCGGCTTCCCATGGCGCTGATGTCATGGAAGCTGTCGCAGGCCCTGACAATGCGGTGATGGCCGGCGCTGCCGTCAGGCCGGCCGGTGGAGAAGCCGATAACCTCGAAGCGCGACCGGTCATGCCCCTCCAGTAGGCCGACGATCTGGGCAGCCACCGGATGATCGCGAAAATCGGACGACAGGTAGCCGACGCGGATACGGTCATGCGCATGGGGCGCTTTCGCCATGGCGGCGGGTTCGGTGCCGGCCAGTTCCGTCTCCGCGAGACATCGTATTGTATTTGCCTGTGCGCACTGCAGCTGAAGGACAGGGTCATCGGTCAGGGCCAGCAGCGTCAAAGGCGGCACGATGACCGCCCCGTCCCGCACACCCTGCAATATTCGGGGAAGCAGTGCTTCCAGCGTTTCCCAATCGCAAGCGCGCAAGGCCGCCGAGGCCATGCACCCCAAGGCATCGCGGTGTCCTGGCTCCAGTTCCAGGGCGCGGGCGAGAGCCTGCTGTGCCCCGCCAAACTGTTTCAGCGTCAGCATCATGATTCCAGCATTGTAGAAAGCGCGCGCATCGTGCGGTCGCAGCCGTAGAACGTGCCTAAGGTTATCAAGCGCTTCGTCGTAGCGACCGAGCGCCTGCAGCACGCCGGCGCGATTGTTCCAGGCATCGGCAACGCCCGGGTATCTGGCGACAATATCGCCCAGCGCTGTCAGCGCCCCGTCCCATCGCTGCAACTGAACAAAAGCATTGGCCCGGTTGTACATCGCCATGACATTGCCGGGATCGAGCGCCAGACAGCCTTCATAGGCGGAAATCGCCTGTTCGAACTGTCGTAGCATCGCCAAAGCGTTGCCGCGACTGCAATGCACTGCAGCAAGATTTGGCGCAGCCGCCAGTGCCGCGTCGTAGGCCGCCAACGCGCCGGTAAAATCTCCGGCATTGTGCAGCATGGCGCCTCTTTGATAGTGGCCGTCCGCTGGATTGCTCAACTGTTGATCCGGTCTTTGCCGTTTCTGCGCGGACACTATACCGCAAACGCTGGCCCGGCAGGATCCATTGCGACGCCTGTTACATATTGAGAGGCTGCCGGGGTGATCTGCGATGGGTTACCATGACTGCCCGGGACAGACACGGTGTTGAATGGCATGGTGGTTTTCGGCAACATGCCGGGATGTTTCAGCTGCGTGGACCCATGAAGTTATCCGTCTTTCTTGCCGCGACAGCATGCGCGTTCGTCATCCAGCCGGCGCTTGCAGATACGCGCGACGATGTCATGGCCGCCATGCAGCGTTGCCGGACGATCCAGGACGATCGGGCCTGGCTGGATTGCACCTATGGGGCCGAACAGCCCATGCGGGCCAAACTGGGGCTGCCACCAGCGCCGGAATTCCAGCAGCGCCTGGTACCGCCACTGTCGCAATCGCAATCGCAGCCGCGCATGGCCGCGCCCGGCACCGGCACGACTGCCGCGCGGCCTGCGCCGCACCGCAAGGCGAGCCTCATGCAGATCCTGACGGGGACGGCACAGCCTGTTGCGATCTCGGGCATTGCGGGCGTTCGGTATGACAGCCAGGGTGCCTTCATCCTGACGCTGGAGAACGGCCAGACCTGGCGGCAGACAGATATTGAAAACGGCACAAAGGCTCGGCCAAAAATCGGCGCGCAGGCGACAATCACGCCGGCTGCGATGGGCAGTTACAATCTGCAGATGGACAACATCACGCACATCTTCAAGGTTTCGCCGATGACGTAGCGGGGCGGCGGCGCGAATCCGCCGGCAATTCGAATTCAATCACATTGCATCACGAAGAATATAAGCCCGTGAATTCGGGCACAGCGGAGAAGGGGAAAAGATGCCGGTTGTTTCTCACGAGGTTATCCCGCTGTTTGTCGAACCGTTCTTCCGGGCGAACATTGCCGGCAGCATCACCCCGCAGCAGATCGAATTCATCCAGAGCCTGAAAATGGTCAACAACATGGAGAATCTGATCTCGGAAAACCTGTATATTTTCGAAGAGCCTGAACTCAGGAGCATCAAGGATGCGGTACAGGAGGTGCTGGATATCTACGCCCGCGAAGTACTGTGCATTCCCCAGCGGATTTACGTCACGCAATCCTGGTCGCTGACCAACAACCCCAATGTGGGCATGCATGGCCATTCGCACTCCAACTCCATCCTTTCGGGCTCGCTCTATTATTGCCCACTGCCGACGCCGCCGGGCAGCATGATATTCACCCGGCATGTCAGCTATCAGCAGATCGACCTCATGCCGGATGTGCCCAAGCGCAATATCTACAATTCCCCGATCAACAGGATCACCCCCAAGCAGGACGACCTGTTGCTGTTTTCCTCTCGCCTGACCCACATGGTCGAGCCGAATACCACGGACAGGCCGCGCCACGCGATTGCGTTCAACACCTTTGTCAAAGGCAAGCTCGGCAACTATCGCGATGTGTCGGAGCTTATACTCTAGCGGCGCATGCCTAACTGCGGCGGGCGTCCTGTCACTGTGCGAAAAATTTCACGTCGATCGCATCACCCATCAGGGTATGGCCGGCATCGTTGGGATGCAGCTGCCTATCTGAATAGGTAATCGCCAGGAGTTGGCCGGTATTCATGGGATCGCGCGCGACGCTGCCGGAATCGCCACACCGTCGAGCACGCCGCCGTCACGTATCCATATGCTCACTTTCACACGCACCGCCTCCCCTCCGGCGAATAGCTGCACGCACCTTTAAAGCCCATAATGGTGCCGCCGATAACTCAGATGCCCCGTGCATGGGCGCGGGCAACGAGCTGGCGCATGGCCGCATCTTGTCGGCGCTGATGGCTTGGGCCGGGACGCGGCAGCTATGCCGAATGTCGTTGAAGCCGAGCAGCATGGTGACCTTGGCGACGCTGCGCGCGGACAGCACGTCATGGTCGAACCGGAAAAGGCGCTGGTGGACGGCGTGTCGTGCAGCAGGCGGTTGCTGCCGATGGGCCGTCCTGAAATCTGTTCGGTAGTCGGTTGTGGCTAGAAATTACCGTAGCGCCAGGTCACTCCACGGCAGCAAACAAGCTAAAACCCTACACTCCGTATGGTAATGGAGTTCTTTTGGCTCAACTTGGCGGATAGGTCCCGGATATAAAATGAGCTGGACCAGCGCAACAGAAATCTGGCCCGGCCAGGTGGAGGGATGATACGGGCCCCTTCTGGGTACCATTTTCCTGTTACCCCCAAAGCAACCAGACAAAAAGCCCCTGTTCCGGCCCCCGCCATGCGGCCTAATATGG
>CBIHOI010000105.1:0-7875 GCA_966211925.1 uncultured Hyphomicrobiales bacterium
GAGAAGGACGAGATAACCGTATCGCATGTCTCTTCTCCTAGAAGCGGGCCTTGACGGTGAACTGGAAGCCGCGCGCGGGCTGGAACGAATACTGGTCCAGGCTGTTGCCGCGATTGAAGATGTCGTTGACGCTGCTGCCGCCGATCGGCGACTTGTCGTTGATGCTGACCGCGCCGATGCTGCGGGAATTCAGCACGTTGGAGACGCCAAGGCCGAACTCCAGCGCGCTCCAGGTGTAGCTCGCCTTGAAGTCCATGTTGGAATAGGCCCCCAGCTTGTAGAAGGTGCTGTTGGAATTGTCGGAATATTGCTGCCCGACAACCTTGTCGATCAGCGAGACCTTCCAGGCGCCCCGCTTGTAGAAGATGCCCTGGGCGGAGGTCCACATCGGGACCTGCTTGATCCAGAGGCCGCCGGTCTTGCCCGAGCCGACCGAGCCGTTCAGGAACACCGACAGGCCTTCCAGATCGCCTTCAAAGGCATAGGTGCCCTCGCCTTCGACGCCGCGATAGGTGGCGGCCCCGGTGTTCAGGGCGCAGGTTTCGCCCGCCGAACCGGTGAAGGGCGCCACGTTGCAAAGCTGGTAGACGATGTTGTTGTTCACGCCGATGTAATAGACGTCGGCATCGAAGGTGAACTGGTCCGCATAGAACACGGTACCGAACTGGTAGTTGGTGGTGGTCTGCGCCTTGGGATAGGTGGTGGTGGGCTTGGACTGCTCGAACGAGCTGATGTCCGGCACATAGATGCCCTGGGCATACTGGGCATAGACGCTCCAGCTGGGCTCGATCTTGTAGTTGGCCATCAGGAACGGCAGGTCGCGGGTGGTGGTGAAGGACCCATAGACCGGCACCACGGGCTTGGTCTTCTGCTCCAGCGGCGCGGCGACGCTGCGCGACCATTCCACATACTTGAAGCCCGGCGTGACCGTCAGGTCTTCCAGCGGATGCAGTTCCAGCTCGATGAAGGGCTGGTACTGGTTCCAGTTGGAATGTTCCTGGTATTCGAAAAATCCGCCGCCATAGGGTTTCGCGGTGGGCGAGGCCTGGCCGGTGAACAGGCGCGAGTCCGCGTAAAGCTGGTTGCCGCCATGCCAGGGATCGCAGTTGACCGAGGCGAAGCACTTGGTGGCGTCGAAGTCGGAACGCGCGCGCTGGGAGCTGGAAGCCTCCCACCACACGCCGGTGCGCAGCTGGCCTGTCAGCCAGCCGAAATCGAAATCCTTGGAGAGGCGGAAGATGTCGCCGTAATTGCGGAAGGCGTTCTGCTTGGTATAGCCGGGAATATCGTTCTTGAAGGCAACGCCGTTGACGATGGTGCCGTTGCTCTGGGTGACGCCGGCCGCGATATTGGCCGCGGTCTGCTGGACAGAAAGCGTGCTCAGGGTCTTGTTGCGATAGTCATAGGTATAGAGCGTGTTGTCGATCGCGAAGCCGTTGCCCAGGTCACCCTGCAGGCGCATGTAATCCATGTCGGTCTTCTTGTGGACATGGTTGTAGGGCGCGTAGTTGCCCAGGGCCGGATTGGTGACCTGCAGGGCGTAGGTCTTGTCATACGCGATGACCTGGGCCGGTGTGATGCCGGCATTGTCGTTCAGGTTCTGGAACAAAGCGTTGTAGCTGCCGAACAGGGTCAGGGTCCAACCCGGCGCGATCTCGGTCTGGGTCTTGATCGTGATGTTCTTGGCGGCGCTGGACTGATAGGTCAGGTAACCGGCCGAATTCTGGTCCTGCAGGTTGATCATGACGCGATTGTTCATGCCCGCGATGGAAAAGTCGCCAGTCTGATAATTGGCCACGAACAGGTTCATGCCCCAGCTTCCGGCCGTCGCGGACACCTTGCCATGCGCATCGTCGGTCAGGACTTCCGAGAACATGTTGATCGAGCCGCCATAGGTGGAGGCGCCCATGTTGCCGGCATTGCCGGGACCACGGTCGACATCGATGCTGCCGATGGTGGAGCCGGGGAAATAGGACTGGGAGTGATGCGACGGGCCGTTGGTGTCGCCAAAGGGAATGCCGTCATAGGTGATGCCGTAGCTGCCGTCCGGCAGGCCGCGCATGGTGTTCTTGACGCCGCCGTCCGACAGGCCGGGGCCGTTGACGTCAAAGCCGGTCAGGCCCGGCGCGATGGCCAGGATGGTGGTGTAGTCGGCGCCCTCGGCGACCGAGTCCTCGATATAGGACTTGTTGATGATGGTCTGGGGTTCCATGGTTTCCAGGCGGGCCTTAGCGGGCGCGCTTTCCGGGTCGAAGGCGGTGCCGGTCACGACCACTGTTTCAATTCCGCCGGCGGCTGCGGACGCCAGGACCTGGGCCTGCGCGGCGCTGGCGGCGAAAACGGCGCCTATCGCGAAGGCAGCAGTGGAAAGGCGAAGCCTGGAAATGATGGACATGAAAATAACCCCTTTTGTCGAACACGGGGCAAAGCAGATGCGCTGATGCAATCGCAGTTTTTGCGAAAGCACCTTGTGCGGATGGACTCTGCGGACCCCGTCTGTGAGGCTGCAGATGACAGGACTGATTGAAGGTCCGATGACGGTGGCTATACGAAAAATCAACATGCCTGCGGCATGCCGTCCCGCAATTTGTGACGACCGTGTGACTTGCTTTCAAAGCCCGGTCTCTGGGAAACTGGCGGCGGGAAATGCCCACAAAACAGGCTGGTCCGTTGAAAATCCTGCTCGTCGAGGATGATGCCGAAATGGCGGGACATATTGTTCACGCCCTGCGCGAACATGGCCATGAGGTGGAGGAGACGCATGACGGGCCGGACGGCCTGGCGCGGGCGCGCGCGGGCGGACATGCAGCCTTGATCGTGGATCGCATGCTGCCGGGCCTGGATGGCCTGAGCCTGGTGCGGAGCCTGCGCGCCGACGGCAACCGCACACCCGTCCTGTTCCTGACGACCATGAGCGGCCTGGATGACCGGGTCGAAGGCCTGAAGGGCGGAGCCGACGATTATCTTGCCAAGCCTTTCGCCTTTGCCGAGCTGCTGGCACGCGTCAACGCCATCACCCGCAGGGCGGACAGCCAGGACAGTGGCGAGGTAACGCGGCTGCGGCTCGCGGGACTGGAAGTCGACCTGATCCGGCGCTCGGTACAGCGCGACGGCAAGGTCATCGAGCTGCAGCCGCAGGAATTCCGCCTGCTGGAATTCCTGATGCGCAATGCGGGGCGCGTGGTGACGCGCACCATGCTGCTGGAACATGTCTGGGACCTGCACTTCGATCCGCGGACCAACATCGTGGAAACCCATCTCAGCCGGCTGCGCGCCAAGGTGGATCGCGGCTTCGAGCCCGAACTTATCCAGACCCTGCGCGGCGTGGGGTACATCCTGCGTGCAGACTAGATTCTTCCAGACCGAAGGCTTCCGGCTGTCGGCGATCTATGCCGTCGCTTTCGCACTGTCCGTACTGGCCATGGGTGTGGTGGTGGTCGCCATCACCGACAACGAATTTCGCGACCAGCTGCTACGGACGTCGCGCGCCAATGTGGCGGCCATCCAGCACGGCTATGCCAGCAAGGGCGTTCCCGAAGCGCAGGAGGTGGTCGACCAGTTGACGGGCGCGCCGGGCGCCGCCGAATTCTTCCTGCTGCAGAAAGACAACAAGCGCATCGCTGGAAACTTGCCGGTGATGCGGCCGCGCGTTGGCGCCGCGACGCTGCCCGGCAGCAGCCCGGACCATGACATACTGGGCATGGGGGCGCTGATGTCGCCGGGCGTCTACGTATTTGCCGGCAACGACCTTTACACTGTGCATGCGGCGCAGCGGCACCTGATCGGCATTCTGTTGTGGTTGTTTGTCGCCGCCCTGCTGCTGGCGGTCCTGGGCGGTGCGCTGGTCAGCCACAGCTTCCTGCGCCGCACCGATGCCATGGCCCGCACATGCCGCGCGATCATGGATGGCGACCTGAAGGCGCGCATCCCGGTGCGCGGCACGCAGGACGAGCTGGACCGGCTGGCCGGCACCATCAACGAAATGCTGGGGCGCATCGCGGCCTTGATGGAAAATCTGCGGCAGGTGACCAACGACGTCGCGCATGACCTGCGCACGCCCGTCACGCACCTGCGGCACCGGCTGGAACGTGCGCGGTCGGAATGTGCCACGCAGGCGGAGTATGCCGCGGCGCTGGAAGCGGCGATCCTCAAGTCGGACGAAATCCTGGCGCTGTTCACCGCCCTGCTGCGGGTCGCCCAGATCGAAGGCGGCGCGCGCCGTGCCGGCTTTGCGCCGGTGGCGCTGGGCCCCTTGCTGCACCACATGCGCGAGCTGTTCGGCGCCGTGGCGGAAGAAGCCGGCCACCGGCTGGATATCACTGTGCATGATGACGCGGAGATTCGCGGCGACCGCCAGTTGCTGGTGCAGCTTTTTTCCAACCTCATCGAGAATGCGATCCTGCATACCCCGGCGGGCACGCATATCCTGCTTTCGCTGTCCGGCGCGGGGGATCGCGCCGTCTTCGTCATCAGCGACAATGGCCCCGGCGTTCCGCGCGAGGAGCATGAAAAACTGTTCCAACGTCTGTATCGCCGCGAGGCCAGCCGCAACCGGCCCGGCTATGGCCTTGGTCTTGCACTCGTGATGGCGATCGGCGACCTGCATGGCGCACGCATACGCATTCCCGAATGCGATCGCGGTTTCAGCGTGGAAGTTTCGTTTCCGCTGGCCGCCGAGTCTTAGCCGGATTCTGGCGCGGCACGATCAACCGCGCACGGCAACCAGGATCGCGCCGGCCGCGATCATCAGGATGCCGATCCAGTTGCGCGCCTCCAGCCGCTCGCCCAGGAAGGCGGCCGCGAACAACGCCACCAGCAGTACGCTCATCTTGTCGATGGGCGCAACGCCCGAGGCCGGCCCCAACTTGAGCGCGCGGTAATAGCAAAGCCACGAGGCACCGGTGGCGAGCGCAGACAGAGCCAGGAACACATAGGTGCGACGCGAGACGCTGGCGAGCGGCTGCCAGGCGCCGCTCGCCGCCACGATCAGCGCAATGACGCACAGGATGACCACCGTGCGGATCAGCGTGGCGAAGTCGGAATTGATGTTCTCCACCCCGATCTTGCCGAAGATGGCGGTCATGGCGGCAAAGACCGCGGAGAGCAGCGCCCAGAATATCCAGGATCCGATCAGCATCTTCATCATTGCCATCTCCAACATTGGGGAAAGTTATAGGGCGGGCGCCCATGTCATCATATCGCCTGTCATCCGGTCATGGAAAAATGCGCAAAACGGAGGAACCATGACCCAGTCCCGCAGGCCGCATATCGCCACCATGTTTTTCTGCGCCGCGCTGATGGCGCCCGCGGCGGCCCAGGCGGCGCCCTATCATGTCATCAACAGCTTCACGCTCGGCGGGGACGGCGGCTGGGACTATCTCAATCTCGATCCCGCCACCGGCAAGCTGTTCATCACCCGCGGCACCCATGTGATGGTGGTCGATCCCGCCAGCGGCAAGCTTGTGGCCGATATCGCCGGCCTGCAGGGGATCCATGGCACGGTCTTCGCGAATGGCCGCGCCTATGTCACCGAAGGCGGCGCCAACCGGCTGGCCATCATCGACACCGCAAGCTTTGCCAAGACCGGCGAGATCGCGGTGGGCACGCGCCCCGACGGCGTGCTGTACGATTCCGCCAGCAAGCGCATCTTCACCTTCAACAGCATCAGCAAGGACGCCACTGCCGTGGACGTGGCCAGCGGCAAGGCCGTTGGCACGGTGCCGCTGGGTGGCAAGCCGGAAGCGGCCGTCAGTGACGGGGCCGGCACGATCTTTGTGAACATCGAAGACAAGAGCGAACTGGTCGCGTTCGATGCCGCCACACTGGCGGTGAAGCAGCGCTATCCGCTGGCGCCCTGCCAGGAGCCTTCCGGCATCGCGGCGGACACCGTGCATGGCCGGGTTTTTTCCGGCTGCGACAACAAGATGATCGCTGTGACGGACATGAAGACCGGCAAGCTTGTCGCCCAGATCGCCATCGGCGAAGGCGTGGATTCCAACCGCTTCGATCCTGCGACCGGGCTGGTGTTCAGTTCCAACGGGGAATCCGGCACCATGACCATCGCGCACGAGGACAGCCCCGACAAATTCACCGTGCTGCAGAACCTTGCTACCGCCGAGGGCGCCCGCACCATGGAGCTCGATCCCAAGTCGCACCGCGTCTATGTGGTGACTGCGGACCGCAAGCCCGGCGTCGCGACCGCCGACAAGCCGCATCCGCGCCCGGCGCCGGTGCCCGGCACCTTCAAGCTGATCGTCCTGGGCCGCTGATGCGCCGTCCGCTTGCCGTCCTGATGACGCTTCTGCTGCTGGCTGCCTGCGGCAAGCCGGCGGAAAAGCCCACTGCCGAAGCGCAGGCCGAGGCGCCCGGACTCACGCTGAAGGCAGAGGAGATCAAGGCCCTTGGCATCACCACCGCTCCGGCCGTGGCCGCGTCATGGCGCCAGCAGGTCAGCGGCTATGGCGTGGTGACGGCACTGGATGCCATCGCCCAGAGCGATGCCGATGTGATGACGGCGCAGGCCGCCGCGGCCCAGAGCGCGGCAGCAGCCGCCCGCGCCCGCAGCCTGTCCACCGGCGAGGAAGCTGCGGTGTCGCGCGAGGTGGTGGAGACGGCACAGAGCAAGGCCGCAGCCGACGCCGCCGCGCTGGCGCTGGCGCGGCGCAAGACCGAAGCCATGTTTGGGCGCGATGCCCCCTGGCGCGATGCCGCCGCGCGGCAGGCGATCATGGCGCGCCTGGCATCGGGCCGCAGTGTGCTGGTGCGTGTCAGCTTCCCGCTGGGCAGCATGGGCAACGCGGTGCCGCAGGCGTTGCAGATCGCGCGGCTGGGCGCCAATCCCAAAAGCTGGACGGCAACCACGGTTTGGGAAGCGCCTTCCGATACCACCCTGCCCGGCCGCGGCTTCTATGCGCTGCTGGACGGCAGCGACCTTGCCCAGAACGAGCATGTCACGGTGTCGGTCCCCATCGGTGCGGCGCAAGCCGGTGTGCGCGTTCCGGCAACCGCGCTGATCTACGGCGACAATGAAGCCTGGGTTTATGTCCAGACCGCGCCCACCACCTTCCTGAAGACCCGGATCGACACCGGCATGGCGCTGGGCGACGGCTATTTCGTGGCGCAGGGCATTCGCGCAGGGCAGCCTGTGGTGATCGGTGGCGCGGGACTTCTTCTGGCGCGCGAGACCAATCCCGCCGGCGCCGAGGAATAGCCAATGCGCTGGCTGGTCGATCTTTGCGTGCGCTATGCCGGGACCATCGCGACCCTGACACTGGTGTCGCTGGCGCTGGGCCTGTGGGCGGTCAGCAGCGCGCCGCTGGATGTGTTTCCCGAATTCGTGCCTTCGACGGTGGACATCCAGACCGAAGCGCCGGGCTTTACCTCGCAGCAGGTCGAGCAGCTCGTCACCAAGCCGATCGAGAATGCCGTCAATGGCGCGCCGGGGCTGACCAGCATCCGTTCGGAGTCCATTCCGGGCCTGTCGGTCATCACCATCCAGTTCGCCGACAAGATCGACCTTTACAATGCGCGCCAGGGCATCTCGGAGCGGCTGAGCGAACTGGGCAGCGCCCTGCCGCTAGGCGTGGACACGCCCCGCCTGTCGCCGCTGACTTCCAGCACCATGGACCTGCTCAAGATCGGACTGGTGTCGGACCGGCTGAGCCCGTTCGAACTACGCGACCAGGCCGAATGGGTGCTGAAGCCGGCGCTGCTGGCGGTGCCCGGCGTGGCCCATGTGCTGATCTTTGGCGGCGCGGTGCGCGAAATCCAGATTCAGCCCGACCTGCGCCGGATGACCTCTTATGGCTTTACCCTCACCGAACTTGCCGATGCCGCCCGCGCCGCCCTGGCGCTGAAGGGCGCCGGCTTTGTCGA
>CBIHOI010000106.1:0-7871 GCA_966211925.1 uncultured Hyphomicrobiales bacterium
AATGTCCTTTAGCGTCAACACCAATACCGGCGCCGCCGTCGCGCTGCAGTACCTGACCTCCACCCAGGGTCAGCTCGACCAGACCCAGTCCCGCATCAACAGCGGCCTGAAGGTTGCCAATGCCCGTGACGATGGCGCCATCTACGCCATCGCCCAGAACCAGCGCGGCGCTGTGGCTGGCTACAGCGCGGTCATCAACTCGATCAACAACGCCACTTCGTCCGTCGACGTTGCCCTGTCTGCCGGCCAGTCCATCTCGGACCTGCTGATCCAGATGAAGGGCAAGGCTCTCGCGGCCGCCGACTCCTCGCTGGATACCGCGAGCCGTCAGGCCCTGAACGCCAACTTCACCGCTCTGCGCGATCAGATCTCCACCATCGTCAAGAACGCCGTGTTCAACGGCTTCAACCTGGTGGACGGTTCGACCAACCAGATCACGGCCCTGGCCTCGGCCGACGGCACGCGCCGCATCACCACCTCGGCCCAGAAGCTGAGCCTGTCGGGTTCCATCGTGACGGTGAAGTCCACCAGCACGATTTCGACCCAGGCGAAGGCTTCCACCCTGGTGGCCACGATCCAGGCCTCGCTGACCGGCGTGAACTCGGCTCTTGCCAAGTTGTCTGCTGGCGCCGCGAAGTTCTCGATCCAGGCGACCTTCGCCCAGAAGCTGTCCGACACCCTGACGTCGGGCATCGGCAACCTGGTCGACGCCAACATGGCGCAGGAAAGCGCCAAGTTGCAGAGCCTGCAGGTCAAGCAGCAGCTGGGCATCCAGGCGCTGTCGATCGCCAACCAGGCGCCGCAGACCATTCTGTCCCTGTTCCGCTAAGCCACGGCACGGGCGATGTCTCTTCTCACAAGGAGGGGGCGTCGCCCGCAGCCAACCGATGCCGGAGGACCGTAAGAATACGGCCTCCGCCCCGGGGCGAAGGGAATTTCTATTGGTGGGTAATAAGCGAAAGACGGGCAGCCGGGGGGCAGCCCGTCTTTCGTGTTTTTGGACGGGCTCTGCGTCGTCGTCAGACGGCGGAAATGGAAAAGCGGAAGCGTCGCGGCCCGCTCTCGTAAGCCTCGGGCTTGCGCGTATCGTCCAGCTCCAGCGCCGACAATTGCAGCTGGCAGAATACCGATGCCGCGCCGCCCGCGCGGCGCGCGGGGCGGTGGGTGAGAAGGCCCAGCAGCGGCGCGGTGGCGCGGTCAACATCGATCCGCAAATTGGTCTTGCCGTCGCCGATCTTTGCCCAGCCTTCGGTCAGGCCCAGCCCATGGCTGGACGACACCAGGAATGACACGGGCGCGCCGTGATCGATGGTCTGCCCGGCCAGCGCGAAACGTTCCACCGCGCCGCCATTGGTGGTGGCAAGCGACAGGCGCGCGATATCGAAAGCGTCCGGCAGCAAGGTGAAATGGCCCAGCCGCAGTACGCCTTTGCCCAATTCCGGCCAGTGAAAGACCAGATCGAATTCCACCCGCGGCGCGTCCGCGCGGAAGCGCATCTGCTTTTCGATGGCGCCCCTGGGCGTCTGCACCATGCCATGCACGATGACATCGCCGCCGGCATCCCGGGCGATCTGCGTATCGCACCAGTCCAGGTCGGTCAGCTTGTGCTCGCCCGGCGCCTCGAACACACAGTCGCCGGTGTACCAGTCCGCCTGCAGCGCGATGTCGTCGAAATAGCCATGCGGCAGGCCGCCGATGGCGGGCGCATCGTGTCCGGCAAAGCGCAGGCTGGACAGCGCCAGTCCGCGCCGCCGGTCCAGCCTGGCGGTGAGGGCAGGCGTGGCGATATCGATGTGACGTTCATCGTGCGATGCGCCGTGCGCAGCGATCAAGGGCGCGCGCGCCGCGCTCCATTTCGCTTCAGCCGCCTTCAGCCGGGTGCAATAAGCAGCCCAGCGTTTCTCGGTCAGATGGGTGCGGAAGTCGCTGGCCCACAGATAGCAAAGCTCTTTCCAGTCCGGGGCGCCGCGCAGCATGCCTTCATAGATGCGCTGGCAGGCCGCGTTGATGCCGGTATTGTCGCGCCCCGTCACTGCCCAGCGCGCCAGGTTGTACTTGCGCTGTTTCTTCACCGGCACCGGCACGGCGGCGCTCTCCAGCACCAGCCTGTTGCCCGCGCCCGGCGCGTCCAGGAAATCCAGCACTGCCGATGGTGCGATCAGGCTGGCGCCTTGCGCCACCACGCCGCTCAGTGCGGCCTCGATGCGCGCCCATTCCCCGCCGGCCAGCTTTTCCTCGGTCTTGAAGCGGCCGGGGCGGAAATCGAAAATCTCGGCGTCGCTGGCATAAAGGCACAGGCTGCGCGCCTGTTCGCTGCGCCGCCCCGCGACGAAGCGCAAATAGGTTTCCAGATCCGTGTCGCCATGCGCCAGCCGCTGCAATTGCTGGAAGGCGATGGTGTTCGACCACAGGAGCGCGATTTCGCGTCCATCAGGCCCCACCGCATATTGGGGCTGGTAGGCGGTTTGCGCGTTCCATTCGGGGTGCGCCGCGCTGGGATTGTCGAAATCCATGATCAGGGCGCCGAAGCCGGCATCGCGGTACAGTCCGACAAGTCCGCCGGCATAGGCCTGTTCATTGACCAGCGCGATGCGCGGGCGCGTGCCCAGCAGCCGTTCATAGGTCTCCATGCCCAGGCGCAGATTTTCCGCTGTCACCCGCGCCGGCACCAGTGGCCCGATCATCTGGCTGTAGCCGCAGCCGATCAGCTCGATCCGGCCTCTGGCGATGGCATCGCGCGCCGCATCAATCCAGGCCGGATCGCGCGCCGCGATCTCCTCCAGCGTATAGCCGGACACTTCCAGGCCAAGTGGTCCCACCCGCTGCGCCAGCCTCAGCAATGGCCAGTAGCAATTGGCAATCACCGCATCGCGGCGCGCTTCTTCGATGGAAGAAAAGGCCAGGTTCAAATGAAAGAAGGCGAAGACGCTGAGCGGCGCCACGGTTCAGCCCGAAGTCTTGATCTTGATCAGCGCCAGCGCGTCATTGGCTGCCTTCAGCGCCGCATCATGGGTTGCGCCGGTGGCCAGCACCATGGCGGCGCTGGGCCGCTTGTCGCCGGCGGGCGGGATCACGTCGCCCGTCCTGGCGGTGACGACCACTTCAGCAATGCCGGGAATCCGGCGTGCATCGTCCGCGCCATCGACCGCTGTCACCGTGCCGGGGGCGGGAAAGGCATAACGCTGCACCACGGCATGCTGGTGCCTGGGCTCCAGGTCGGCGGACGAAACCGGGTCGCCCAGCGCGACATTAATCGCCGCGCCAATGAAATCCACGCCGGTATTGAGCGGAATCTCGCGCGTGCAGAAGAAGCCGCCCGACAAACGCGCCGCCAGCTCGATCACATGGGGCTCACCCTTGTGGATCACGATGTCGCCCTTGACGGTGCCGCTGGTCACGCCCATGGCACTGGCGGCACGCCCTACAAGATCACGCACCTTCTGCTGGATATCTTGCGGCAGGTGGCTGGGCAGATCGCCGCCATTCTCGATGAAGAAAGGCGCATATTTTTCCAGATGTTCGTAATTGCGGTCCGAAAAGCCAGGTGTATGGCAGACGCCATCCAAGATGATGCTTTCGGTGGAGACCTGCGGGCCGTCCAGATACTGCTCCACCATCACCCGCTCACTGGGCGAATGGGAGCGCGCCAGCCAGAAGGCCTTGGCCAGGTCTTCCACCTGTGCCACCCGCTGCACGCCGCGGCTGCCACGGCTGTCCACCGGCTTGATGACCAGGTCGCGTCCGCGCTCGATGGCGATGCGCTGCAATTCCTGCGGCGTGGAGACTTCGGCGAACCAGGGCGTCGCCACCCCGGCGCTGCGGAATGCCTTCTTCATCGCAAGCTTGTCGCACGCCAGTTCTGCCACGTGGATCGGCAGGCCGGGGATGCGCAGTCGCTGCGCCACCGTCGCGGCGGTCAGCGGCGCATCGGCTGCGACACAGAGCACGCCGTCGATCTTGCGAATCTTGCGGCTGTAGCGTTCGGCGGCGGCGGCCGTCTCGGTGGGGCCGTAGACATCCGCGATCAGGCAGGAATCGGCAAAGGCAAAGCCCGGCGCCTGCGGGTCGAGGTCGGAAACCACCACGGTATGGCCCATTTCCTTGGCGCGCTTGGCGGCATCCACCGCTTCGATGCCGCCGCTGATGATCAACAGTGTCTTGCCCGAGCCCATCAGAAGTACAGTCCGCCATTGACGTTCAAGGTCTGCGCCGTGACATAGCTGGCGGCATCCGACGACAGGAACACCACCGCATCGGCAACCTCTTGCGGCCGCCCCATGCGTTTCAGGATGATGGTCTCCGCGGCCTTCTGCACCGCGGCCGACGCCATGCCGGCCTGCGCCATCTCCGAAGCGATCAGTCCCGCCGCCACCGTGTTGGAGCGAATGCCGTGTGGCGCCCCGAAACGCGCGATCACCTGTGCCAGCGAAATCAGTCCCGCCTTGGACGCGGCATAATGGGCCGTGCGCGGGCCGCCATACTGGCCGCTGACCGAGCCGATATGGGTGATGGCGCCGCCGCCAGCGTCTTTCAGCAGCGGCAGGAACACCTGCGACACCACGAAGGGGCCTTTCAGGTTGGCGTCCACGATCATGTCCCAGTCGGCGTCGGTGACCTGGTCGAAATCGGTCGGCTTGTTGATGCCGGCATTGTTGACGAGGATCTGTACCGGTCCAAAGGCGCGGGCCTGTTCGGCGGCCTGCTCCACCTGCAACCGATGGGTGACGTCCATCTGCACCGCCAGGGCGCGACGTCCTTTTGCCTTGATCTGGCCGGCGATGGCCTGGGCTTCGTCATGCTTCTCGCGATAGGTCAGCATCACATCGGCGCCTGCTTCCACCAGGCCCAGCGCGATGGCCGCGCCGATGCCGCGCGAACCGCCGGTAACCACGGCGCATTTGCCGGCCAACGAAAACCGATTTGAGAAACGGCTCATTTGCGTTGCAAAACCCGCTTGGCCGCCGCCGCGATATGCGGCGCGGCGATTTCGTAGTGATGCGCCAGCTCTTCCGGCTCCCCGGACGCGCCAAACACATTCTTCACGCCCACGAATTCGACGGGGCAGGGCGTGGTCGCGGCCAGGGCTTCCGCCACCGCACCGCCAAGCCCGCCATGGATGTTGTGGTCTTCGGCCGTGACGATGGCCCCGGTCTCGCGCGAACAGCGCGCCACCAGCTCGGCATCGATCGGCTTGATGGTGGCCATGTTGACCACCCGCGCGCTGATACCGTCGCGCAGCAGCAGGTCGGCGGCGGCCAGCGCCCGCGCCACTTCGGCGCCGCAGGCGATGATGGTCAGGTCTTCGCCCTGGCGGATGATCTGGCCCTTGCCGATCTCGAACACATGGTCGTCGCCGAACAGGCGCGGTGAGGGGCTGCGGCCGGTGCGCATATAGACGGGCCCGTCAAATTGCAGGATGGCGCGGGTGGCCAGCGCCATCTCGGTCGCATCGGCGGGCGAGATCACGGTCATGCCGGGAATGGCGCGGAAACAGGCAAGATCCTCCAGCGCCTGGGCCGAGCCCCCATCGGGCCCGACATCCAGGCCTGGATGCGATGCCACGATCTTGGCGTTGCGCCGGGCATAGCACAGCGACAGCCGCGCCTGTTCGATGGCGCGCAGGCAGAAAACGGCGAAAGTCGTGACAACAGGCATCAGGCCCACGGCCGCCATGCCGCCGGCCGCCGCCATCATGTTCTGCTCGGCGATCCCGAACTGCACGAAACGCTCGGGATGCGACTTGCGGAAGTGATGCACGCCGGTGCCGCCGGCAATGTCGGCATCCAGCACGACCAGCTTGGGAAATTCGTCGGCCATGGCGCTCAGCGCCTTGCCGAAGGCTTCGCGCAGGGAATCGCCGTTGGAAGCAATCAACGCAGGACTAGACATCGAGCAGCTCTTTCATCTCTTCGGCGCTGGCGCCCAGCGCTTCCAGCGCCTCGTCAGCCTGGGCGCGCGTGAACTTCACGCTGCCGTGCCAGGCGGGAATGTTTTCCATATAGGGCACGCCCTTGCCCTTGACGGTATGGGCGATGATGACCGAAGGCAGGTCCGTCTCGCCGGCATGGCGGAAGGCGGCGAGGATGGCGGCGATGTCGTGGCCGTCAATTTCCTGCACATCCCAGCCAAAGGCGCGCCATTTGTCGGCCAGCGGCTCCAGCCGCATGATGACATCGTTGGACGCGTCGCTCTGCAGCTTGTTGTAGTCGATCACCGCGGTGAGGTGCGAAAGCTTGTGGTGCGCGGCCGACATGGCGGCTTCCCACACTTCGCCTTCCTGCAATTCGCCATCGCCCAGCATGGTATAGACGCGGGCGGGATTGTTCTGGAGGCGCAGGCCGATCGCCATGCCGATGGCGACCGAAATGCCCTGGCCCAGCGACCCGGTGCTGGTTTCCACCCAGGGCAGGTCCAGCACATGCGGATGGCCCTGGAAGGGCGAATTCAGCTTGCGCAGGTTGAGCGATTCCTTGCGGTCGCAGAAACCGTAATAGGCACCCACGGCATACAGCGCCGGGGCTGCATGACCTTTGGAAAGGACAAAACGGTCACGGCCCGGATCGTCCACGCCGCGCGGCCAGACATTCATCTCCGCGCCATAAAGACAGGCGAACAGGTCGGCCGACGACATGGCACCGCCCGGATGGCCCGAGCCGGCGTGATAGATGCTGGCGATGGAATGCATGCGCACAAAGCGCGCGGCCTCGGCGAGGCGGTTCTCCAACGTGGTGGCGACAATGTCGTTGGCGGGTTGGGCGTGCATGTTCATGTGGGACCTCAAGCGGCCCTGTTGAGGCGGGCGCGCCCCAGCAGGTCGGCGTAAAGAATGATTTGTGCCCGCGGAGCGCGGCGCTGGACTTCGGCCGTGATCTCGCCGGCAAACATGCGCGACATGACCACCACCGCATCGATGTCGGCCGGCAGGTCATCGGGCGTGGCCAGGGCCACGCCATGGCGGCTGTCCATGTGCTTTTTCAGATGGGTGTCGATCAGGAGCGTCAGGGTGGCGGGATCGAAACCGCCATCGCGCACCAACAGGTCAAACAGCCGGCCCGCGCCCCACAGCGCGACCTTGCGTGGCTTCAGGGCGTTGAGTTCCCGCGCCGCCTGGGTCAGCGCCACCAGATTGTGCGCGCGGGTGCGCTGGTAACGTGCCATGAGCGCCATGGCTTCGGCGGCTTCCGCCGGATCGGGGGCAATGTCGGAAATGGGCGCACCGGTCTTCCTGGCCACGAACAGCAGGTTCACGGTATCCGCGGCATCGTTCTGCTGGATGATGGTGAAGCCGGCGGCTTCGATCATGCGCGACAGGGTGCGGGCCGAGAAATGGAACAGGTGCTTGTCGATGAACCATTCCTCGACAATGTCCGCACCGCCCAGCAAAGCCGTGTTGGGCGCGTCAATCACCAGCAGCCCGCCGGTCTTCAGCACCCGGGCGTGATCCTTAAGTGCCGCGAAAGGCTCGGCCAGGTGCTCTATGGTGTGGCAGGAATGAACGATGTCGAAGCTGGCATCTGCAAATGCCGTATTCTCGGTGCGAAGCTGGATCAGTTCCGTGCGCGGCAGGTCGGCGCAGGAATCGGCGTAGCGTTCATCCGGCTCCAGCGCGGTCAGCGCGGCATGGGGCGCCCTGTCCAGAAAGGCGCGGACGAAGCTGCCGCGATTGGAGCCGACATCCAGCAGCTTGAGCGGCGCGGCAAGGTCGGCGTGACAGGCGATGGCATCCAGTGCCTGGGTGGTGCGAAAGCCCTTGCCATAGCGCACATTGCCCCAGTCGGGGCCCCCCCCACACGCGGAGGCGTGGGGGTCGGCGGTGCGGGGAACCCCCCGCCAGCGTTTCATAACCCCGCCACCCCCCCACAACAAAAACA
>CBIHOI010000107.1:0-7503 GCA_966211925.1 uncultured Hyphomicrobiales bacterium
ACGATCGAGGGCAAGGGCGTCCTCAACAACCGCATCAGCGAATATCTGATGACCCAGCTGGCCGGCATCGGCGTGCCGACGCATTTCGTGCGCCGCCTGAACATGCGCGAGCAGCTGATCAAGGAAGTCGAGATCATTCCGCTGGAAGTGGTGGTGCGCAATGTCGCCGCCGGCTCCATGTCCAAGCGGCTGGGGATCGAGGAAGGCACCGCCCTGCCCCGCTCCATCATCGAATATTACTACAAGAATGACGGGTTGAACGATCCGTGGGTCAGCGAAGAGCATATCACCGCCTTTGGCTGGGCTTCGCCGCAGGACCTGGACGACATGGTCAACCTGACCATCCGGGTCAACGACTTCCTGTCGGGACTGTTTTTGGGCGCCGGCATCAAGCTGATCGACTTCAAGCTGGAATTTGGCCGGCTGTGGGAGAATGACTATATGCGCATCGTGCTGGCCGACGAGATCAGCCCGGACAATTGCCGCCTGTGGGACGTCACCACAAACGAGAAGCTGGACAAGGACCGTTTCCGCCGCGATCTGGGCGGTGTGGTGGAAGCCTATTCGGAAGTCGCGCGTCGCTTGGGAATCATGCCCGAATCGGTGCAAGGCGAGAACAAAGGCCCAGTTTTGGTCCAATAGGGCCTCGTCCAATAGAGAGTTGCCGTGAAAGCCCGCGTTTTTATTACCCTGAAGAATGGCGTTCTGGACCCCCAGGGCAAGGCCATCGGCCATGCCCTGAACGGGCTGGGCTTTGGCAGCGTTGGCGAAGTGCGCCAGGGCAAGGTGATCGACCTGGAGCTGTCCGGCACCGATCCCGAGGCGGCCAAGGTTGAGCTGAAGGCGATGTGCGAAAAGCTGCTCGCCAACACCGTGATCGAAAAATACGAGATTGAGTTGAAATAGCTCTCTCTCACCATGGCCGGACTTGCCCCGGCCATCCATGGTTCAACGTTTCCAGTGCCTGTGGCCCTGGATGGCCGGCTCGGAGGCCGGCCATGGAGAGTGGAATGAAATCCGCCGTCATCGTCTTTCCCGCCGCAAACTGCGACCGCGACGCGCAAGTCGCGCTGACCCAGATGACGGGCAAGGCGCCGCACATGGTCTGGCACCAGGACAGCGAATTGCCGGACGTGGACCTGGTGGTGCTGCCGGGCGGCTTCTCCTACGGCGATTATCTGCGCTGCGGCGCCATGGCCAACCAGTCGAACATCATGGGCGCCATCAAGGCGCATGCCGATCGCGGCGGCGCGGTGCTGGGCATCTGCAACGGCTTCCAGGTGCTGACCGAGGCCGGCCTGTTGCCCGGCGCGCTGATGCGCAATGCGGGGCTGAAATTCCTCTGCAAGCCGGTGGCGCTGACGGTGGAGGAGACGCAGTCTTCCTTCACCCGCAAGTATGACAAGGGCCAGGAAATCCACATTCCCATCGCCCATGGCGAAGGCAATTATTACGCCGACAACGAAACCCTGGACCGGCTGGAAGGCGAAGGCCGGGTGGTGTTCCGTTACAAGGACAATCCCAACGGCAGTGCCCGCAACATCGCCGGCATCCTCAACGAAAAGCGCAACGTCCTGGGCCTGATGCCCCATCCCGAACGGGTGGTGGATGAGGCGCTGGGCGGCACCGACGGCCGCGCCATTTTCCAGAGTCTGATTGAAGCCCTGTCATGACAAAAATCACGCCTGAACTCGTCAAGGAGCACGGGCTCTCGGACGCTGAGTACCAGAAGATTCTCGGCCTGATGGGACGCGAGCCCACTTTCGTGGAGCTGGGCATCTTCAGCGTGATGTGGTCGGAGCATTGCTCGTACAAATCCACCCGCGCGCATCTGAAGAAGCTGCCGACCAAGGCGCCGTGGGTCATTCAAGGCCCGGGCGAGAATGCCGGCGTCATCGACATCGGCGACGGCGACGCCTGCATCTTCAAGATGGAAAGCCACAACCATCCCAGCTTCATCGAGCCTTATCAGGGCGCGGCGACCGGCGTGGGCGGCATCATGCGCGACGTCTTCACCATGGGCGCGCGCCCCATCGCCATGATGAATGCCCTGCGCTTCGGCGAGCCTTCGCATCCCAAGACCCGGCACCTGGTCAATGGCGTGGTGCATGGCATCGGCGGTTACGGCAACTGCATGGGCGTGCCGACCGTCGGCGGCGAAGTGAATTTCCACCGCAGCTACAACGGCAACATCCTGGTCAATGCCATGTGCGTGGGCCTGGCGCGGCAGGACAAGATTTTCCTGTCGGCCGCCAAGGGCGCGGGCAACCCGGTGGTCTATATCGGTTCCAAGACGGGGCGCGACGGCATCCATGGCGCCACCATGGCGTCGGCGGAGTTCGATGATGCGTCGGAAGAAAAGCGCCCCACCGTGCAGGTCGGCGATCCCTTCACCGAGAAGCTGCTGCTGGAAGCCTGCCTGGAGCTGATGGCGACCGATGCCATCATCGCGATTCAAGACATGGGGGCTGCGGGCCTCACCTCCTCCTCGGCCGAGATGGGCGACAAGGGCGGCAGCGGCATCGAGCTGGATTTGGACAAGGTGCCCCAGCGCGAAACCAACATGACGGCCTATGACATGATGCTGTCGGAATCCCAGGAGCGCATGCTGGCGGTGCTGAAGCCGGGCCGCGAGGCCCAGGCCGAAGCCATCTTCAAGAAGTGGGAACTGGATTTCGCCGTCATCGGCATCACCACCGACACCAGCCGTCTGGTCGTGAAACACAAAGGCGCGGTCGTCGCGGACATGCCCATCACCGCGCTGTCGGACGAAGCGCCGGTCTATGAGCGCCCCTACACGGAACGCCCTGCCGTCTCCGGCGCGCCCGCCTATGACAAGACCAAGCCTGTGCTGGCGTCGTTGAAGACAATTCTCGCCTCGCCCGACATGGCCTCGCGCCGCTGGGTGTGGGAGCAGTATGACCACACCGTCATGGCCGACACGGTGCAGGTGCCGGGCGGCGATGCCGCGGTGGTGCGTGTGCACGGCACCAACAAGGCGCTGGCCATCACCACCGATGTCTCGCCGCGCTATTGCCGCCCCGACCCGTTCGAAGGCGGCAAGCAGGCGGTGGCGGAAGCCTGGCGCAACCTGACGGCCGTCGGCGCGCTGCCACTGGCCGTCACCGACAATCTCAATTACGGCAATCCGCAGAAGCCCGAGATCATGTGGGAAATCGTCGCCGGCATTGACGGCATCGGCGCCGCCTGCCGGGCGCTGGATTTCCCGGTGATCGGGGGCAACTGCTCGCTCTACAACGAGACCAATGGCGAAGGCATCCTGCCGACGCCGGCAATCGGCGCTGTCGGCCTGATGAAGGACGTCAGCAAGATGGCGACCGTGGCGTTCAAGCGCGCGGGCGACGTGATCATCGTGATCGGCGAAACCAGGGGCCACCTGGGACAGAGCATCTATCTGCGCGAGATCGAGGGCCGGGAAGAAGGCGCTTCGCCGACGGTGGATCTGGCGATCGAAAAGAAGAATGGCGATTTCGTGCGGGGGCTGATCGAACAGGGCCGCGTCGACACCGTGCATGACTGTTCCGATGGCGGGCTGCTGGTGGCGATTGCCGAGATGACCCTGCCGCGCGGCATCGGCGCGTCCGTCGGCATCGCCGGATTGCCCGACGCCATCCCCTTCTGGTTTGGCGAGGACCAGGCGCGTTACGTGATCGCCGCGCCGTTCGCGCAAGCCGAGAAGATCGTCGCCGAAGCCCGCGCCGCGGGCATTACCGTCGCCGAACTGGGCAAGACCGGCGGCGATATGGTGAAGCTGGACGACAAGGACAGCATCGCGGTCGCCGCGCTGAAGGCCGGCTTTGAGGGCTGGTTCCCCCAATACATGGCGGGCGAAGAAATTCCCGTCAGCAACTGAAGGCTATCGTCATGGGCATGAAGGGCACGGACATCGAGGCCTATATCAAGGCCGCCTTTCCCGATGCGGATATCGAGATGAAGGACCTGGCCGGTGACGACAATCACTGGGCCGCGACGGTCAGATCCAGCGCCTTCAAGGGCAAGACCCGTGTGGCGCAGCACCAGATGGTCTATGCCGCGCTGAAGGGCAATATGGGCGGCGTGCTGCATGCGCTGCAGCTGACCACCATCGTGAAGGACTGAGCCCATGGCTCCCGTCCGCGCCGGCGCCGTTGCCGTGACCACCCTGGCCCTGGGGTCCATGGCGCTGGGCGCGGTGGCGGTGGGAGCATTGGCGATCGGGGCCTTGGCCATCGGCAAGCTGACGATCAAGCGTGTCCGCATCCAGCGGCTGGAAGTGGACGAGCTGGTGGTGCGCAAGCGGGTGGGCCCGCAGGACTAGCCGAACAGATCGCCCCAGCCGCGTTTTTTCACGCGGCGATAATTTTCCTTGTCTCGCGTTTCCACGAAGGCGCTGCGCAATCCGGCCGCCTCGCACAGCTTGAAGGTCAGGCCGGGCTTGGATTCCAGCGGCGTGCTGAGGATGCGCGCGACATGGCGTTCGACCGGTTCGCGCGTCACGGCGACATAGCTGTAGCGCTCGTCCTCGAACGGCACGTGGGCGCCTTTCAGTGCCATGTGGTCACGGCTGCGCGCCAGCCTTTGCGAAAAGTGGCACCAGTCGTCAGCTTTTGTTTGATTGTCGCTTCGGCTTGCGCCTTCGCTCCGGGGCATGGGACAGGCATTGTCATGGGTACACGGCGCCGCCACATGCGCGCCGGCCGCGATCAGCGCGGCGCGGGCGGCACGGATGCGCGCAAAGCCTGCGGGTGTGCCGGGTTCGATCAGCACCAGGGTCTGCGCATCGCGCCACAAATCGGCGGCGATGGCGGCGGCCTGGCTTTCCGGCTGTTCCGCCAGGACATAACTGGCCACCACCAGATCGGCCTGCGGCATTCCCGTGCCGAGGTCACCCGCGATGATCTGGGCGTCCACACGCAGCGCATCGGCCAGCTTTTGCGCCAGCGCGCGCAAGGCGGGGTTGTGGTCCAGCAGTGTCGTTGCGGCGATGCCCAGCCATTGCTGGTGCGCCGCCCAGGCGGCGGTGCCGGGGCCGGCGCCGATATCGCGCAGGCTGGTGGGCGAAAGATGCGGCATCGCCTCTGCGAGCCTTGCAAATACGGCGACGCAGGCGGCGTAGGTGGCAGGCATGCGCGCCACGGCATAGGCCAGCGCGTCGGCAGCGCTGACAATGCCGCCGGAGGTCTGGCCCGTGCGGTAGGCGGCCGACATCTTCTCCGCACGCAGCGCAAGGTCTTTGCGGCTGACACCATCCAGCATCTGGTCCAGGGCGGCGGTGAGCACGGGCGGGAAGATCATGAAAATCCGGTGTTTACGGGTGGTTGCGGGCCGCCTTGACCCTTTGCGCCCCCGTGCTTAGATCATGGATGAAATTCCCGCGCGAGAGTTCCCCCATGTCCGATGTCCAGACCCGCATTGCCGAAGACGTGAAGGCCAACGATGTGCTGCTGTACATGAAGGGCACGCCGCAGTTTCCGCAGTGCGGCTTCTCGGCGGTGACGGTACAGATCCTGGGTCATGTCGGCGCGCCGTTCAAAGCCGTCAACGTCCTGGAAGACCCCGAAGTGCGCGAAGGCATCAAGCAGTTCTCGAACTGGCCGACCATTCCCCAGCTTTACGTGAAGGGCGAATTCGTGGGCGGCGCCGACATCATCCGCGAGATGTTCGAGACCGAAGAGCTGGTGCCGTTCCTGCAGCAGCACGGCGTGGCGCTGGAAACGGCTTAGGACGGCCGCTCGCCCAAGCTCTCGGCGCTCGTCGCTTTCGCAGGTCCGCCGGACCTGCTCACCCGCCGCGCGGGCCGCGCTTCACCTTTCGAAATGACGCGCCCAAACGGGCGCAATGGCCGGCCGCTGGGCGACTTTGCGTGACAGGGCGCCCAGCAGCGGCAGATTGGCATCGCGCCATTCGCGCCCCAGCGTGCCCTTCCAGCGCGAGAACATCGCGGCATAGATATCCAGCAGCGAAAAACCGCTGGCCAGGATGAAGGGGCCGGTTGCGATGCGCTCCACCAGCAGCAGCCTTTCACGCACCCGGGCACGGGCGATGGCCTTGATGGAATCCGCCGCGGCCCCTTCCGGGGCAAAGCGTTCGGGATAATCCACGATCTCGACGAAGGGATAGATTTCACCGGCCAGGAAGGCCAGCCAGCGATAGGCCTGGGCGCGGTCGGGACTGCCCTGGGGCGGCAGCAGGCGGGCCTGGGGAAAATTGTCGGCGATGGTCAGCAGGATGGCGGCGGATTCGGTGATCACCTGTCCCTCGCCCAGCCGCAGCGCCGGCATCTTGCCGCTGGGGTTGATGGCCAGGAAAGCGGGCTGGCGCTGTTCGTTTTTCTCCAGCGACACCAGTTCGAAGGTGTAGGGCGCACCGGCCTCTGCCAGCGCCGCTTCCGCACTGAAGGCGCCAGAACCCAGATCGCCATAGAGCGTGAACATGCGCGGCCCCTTCGAACGTGGCGCCAAGGATGCAACAAAAAAGCCCGCTGTCGCCAGCGGGCTTTTTGCAGGTGTGTATCCGCGTTTTAGCGCGAATAGAATTCGACGATCAGATGCGGCTCCATCTGGACGGCGTACGGGACGTCCGCCAGCTTGGGGGTGCGCAGCAGCTTGGCCGACTTGGATTCCTGCACTTCGATGTAGTCGGGGGTGTCGCGTTCGCCGCTCTTGCCGGCTTCCAGCACCAGCGCCATCTCGCGGGCCTTGGCCGACAGTTCCAGCGTGTCGCCTTCCTTGACGTGATAGGAGGCGATGGTGACGCGGCGGCCATTCACCTTCACATGACCGTGGCTGACGATCTGGCGGGCGGCAAACGGGGTCGGCACGAACTTGGCGCGGTACACGACCGTGTCGAGACGGGTTTCGAGCAGGCCGATCATGTTCTCGCCGGTGTCACCGGGGCGGCGGGCCGCGTCGGTATAGTACTTGCGGAACTGGCGCTCGGTGATGTTGCCGTAATAGCCCTTGAGCTTCTGCTTGGCCTGCAGCTGGGTGCCATAGTCCGACAGCTTCTTGGCGCGGCGCTGGCCGTGCTGGCCGGGACCATAGGAACGCTTGTTGACCGGGCTCTTGGGACGACCCCAAAGATTTTCGCCAACGCGACGGTCCAGCTTGTACTTCGAGTTTTGGCGCTTGCTCATCAGTCCTGCTTTGCGAATTTGGTACCGGCAGGGTGCCGGAAAGGCGCGCACTTATAGCCAGGACTTTTGGCCTGTCAAACCCATGCAACTTAAGGTTTAGTGCCCGATTCGTCAGCAAGCATTTTCAAAGGCTTATAAGGTATGATGCCGGATATTGGGCGCGGTTACAGTTTGAAAAAAGCCACTGGCGCGAACGCCAGGACAAGGGCGGCGGCCTGCAGGACAACACTGGCAGCGATCCTTGACTGACGATTCCAGTCGGCTGTTGCCAGGTATCCCAGGGCAAACGGCACCTGGGCCACGATCAGGAGCCAGAAGATCTTGAAGCCCAATCCCTCGCCGCCGCCCGTCTTTGCGCCACCGGCAAC
>CBIHOI010000108.1:0-7456 GCA_966211925.1 uncultured Hyphomicrobiales bacterium
GCGGCGCCCTTGGGGGCGCGGGGCTTGCCCTTCACATAGTCGAGCGTGGTGTCATCGACGGCGATGAGCCCGGCGCGGGCGCCGCCCTCGATGGTCAGGTTGCACAAGGTCATGCGGCCTTCCATGGAGAGGCCGCGCACGGCTTCGCCGGCATATTCGATGACATAGCCGGTGCCGCCGGCGGTGCCGATTTTCGCAATCACGGCCAGCGCGATGTCCTTGGCGGTGACGCCTTCGGGCAGCTTGCCGCCCACGGTGACGCGCATGTTCTTGCTGGGCTGGGCGCGCAGGGTCTGGGTCGCCAGCACATGTTCGACTTCGCTGGTGCCAATGCCGAAGGCCAGCGCGCCAAAGGCGCCGTGGGTGCTGGTGTGGCTGTCGCCGCAAACGATGGTGGTGCCCGGCAGGGTCCAGCCCTGTTCCGGCCCGATGATGTGCACGATGCCGGCGCGGATATCGTCCATGGCGAAATATTCGACGCCGAAGTCGGCCGTGTTCTGCTTCAGGGCCGCGACCTGCGCGCGGCTTTCGGGATCGGTGATGCCCTGGGCGCGGTCCTTGGTCGGCACGTTATGGTCGGCAACGGCCAGGGTCAGTTCGGGGCGGCGGACCTTGCGGCCGGACAGGCGCAGGCCTTCAAAGGCCTGGGGGCTGGTGACTTCGTGGACAAGATGGCGGTCGATATAGATGACCGGGGTCTCGCCGGGGTTGGCGCTCACCAGGTGGGCGTCCCAGATCTTGTCGTACAGCGTCTTGGCCATGGCTTTGCTCATTGTAATTTTGTTGCGCGCGCAGGCGCGGCGTCTTTAATTTAAGGGGCGCTTTTTAGGCGTCGCGGCGGCAGACTTCAATGCTGCCGGTCAGTGCTTGAAATAGAGCACGGCCATGATGATGACGATGGCGACGAACTGGGCCAGGACGCGAATGCGCATCAGCTTGTTGGACCAGGTGCGGGCCGTGTCGCCGCCCTTCCAGAGGGTATAGAGCCCAAGGCAGAGCACGACGAAAACAACACCGACCGCGATGGCGACGAGGATCTTGTCCATACCGGGTTTATCCGCCCGTCAGGCGAGGGCGTCAATCTGGTCGGGGGTAAAGTTGCCCGGCACGATTGTCACGGGGATGGTCTGGACCGCGGTTCCGAACATGGAAACCAGGGGGCCAGGGCCTTCCTTGGCGGTGCCGGAGGCCAGGACCAGGATGGAGATGTCCGGATCGGATTTCAGCAATACCGGCAGGCATTCGGTGGCCAGGCCGTAAGGGATCACCAGTTCGGGGATAATCCCGGCCAGCTCGTTCACGATCCTGGCGGCGTCGAACAGCATGGCCTCGGCCTCGGCATGGGCCTCGTCGCGCATGATCTCCTCCACGCCGCGCCATTGCTGGAAATCGGGTGGGGTAGCGGGGCACATCAGGGTGACGCGGCCGCCGGTATGCTGGGCCCGGCGGGCGGCAAAGCGCAGCGCCACGGCGCATTCGGGCGACTTGTCGATGACGACCAGGAACTTGCGCGGGGCGCGGGTGGCGGGGCTGGACATGGCCCGATCCTACTGCAGCTTTCGCTTCAGGTCATAGAGCAGTTCCAGCGCCTCTTTCGGAGAAAGCGCGTCCGGCTCGATGGTGTTCAGCGCGTCTTCCACGGCGCTGCCCTTCACGACCGGCGCCGACGCGCCGAAAAGAGGGAGATCGTCGATGCGGGCCAGCGGCTTGTGGCCTTCGCGGCCTTCCTCGAGCGCGCGCAGCACTTCCTCGGCGCGGGTCACGACGGCGGGGGGAAGCCCGGCCAGCTTGGCGACATGGATGCCATAGCTGCGGTCGGCGGTGCCGCTGATCACTTCGTGCAGGAAGACGATTGAGTCATTCCATTCGCGCACCTTCATCGTATAGGGCGCCATGGATTTCAGCCTTTCGCACAGCGCCACCATCTCGTGATAGTGGGTGGCGAACAGGGCGCGGCTCTTGTTGGTTTCGTGCAGATGCTCGGCGGCGGCCCAGGCGATGGCGAGGCCGTCATAGGTGGCGGTGCCGCGGCCGATCTCGTCCAGGATCACAAGGCTGCGCGGTGTGGCCTGATTCAGAATGGCGGCGGTCTCCACCATCTCGACCATGAAGGTGGAACGCCCCGCCGCCAGGTCATCGCCGGCGCCGACGCGGCTGAACAGCCGGTCCACGATGCCGATATGCGCAGCTTCCGCCGGCACGAACGAGCCCATCTGGGCGAGAATGGCGATCAGTGCATTCTGGCGCAGGAAGGTGGATTTGCCCGCCATGTTGGGGCCGGTGACCAGCCACAGGCGGCCTTTTGCCGATGGCGACAGGTCGCAGTCATTGGGCACGAACGGCCCGGCATTGGCGCTCGCCAGCGCCGCTTCCACCACGGGATGGCGGCCGCGCTGGATCGCGAACTTCAGGCCATTGTCGATGGTCGGGCGCACATAGCGCGCCGCGATGGCGAGTTCACCCAGCGCCGCGGCAACATCGAGCGTGGCAAGCGCATCGGCGATAGCAGAGAGCGCTTCGCCATGCGTGATGGCCAGCAGCGACATTTCATCGAACAGGCCGGTTTCCAGCGCCAGCGCGCTTTCGGCGGCTTCGCTGATGCGCGAGGCCAGCGAGGCAAGCTCGTCGGTGGAGAAACGCACCGCGCCCGCCATGGTCTGGCGATGGCGGAAGGTTTCTTTATCCGCCATCAGCTTGTCGGCGTGCTGCTGCGTGACTTCAATGAAGTATCCCAGCACGCCATTGTGCTTGATCTTGAGCTGGCTGACGCCGCTGGCGCTGCGATACTTGCCTTCCAGCCCCGCGATGACGCGGCGGGATTCATCGCGCAGGCTGCGCAGCTCATCCAGCGCCGCATGGGCGCCGGTCTTGATGAAGCCGCCATCGCGCGCCAGATAGGGCGGCTCGTCCACCAGCAGGAATTCCAGCCGGTCCGACAGACGCGACACCGCCGCGATGTTCTGGGTGATGGCATCGATCGCGCTCAGCGCCTCGCCGCCCAGCGCTTCCTTGCGCAGGTCATCGCGCAGGCGCCGCGCCGCCTTCACACCATCGCGCAGGTTGGCGAGATCGCGCGGGCCGCCGCGGGCCACCGACAGGCGCCCCAGCGCGCGCGCAATGTCGGGCGCGGCGCGCAAGGCGTCGCGGGCGTGGCGGCGCAGTTCGGAATCCTTGGCGAAGCCTTCCACCGCGTCATGGCGCGCCCCGATCTGCTTCACATCGGTCAGCGGCGCCGCCAGCCGCGCGGCCAGCAGGCGCGCGCCCGATGCGGTGACGGTGCGATCAATCCCCGCCAGCAGGGAGCCGCTGCGCTGGCCCGACAGGGTCTGTGTCAGTTCCAGGTTGCGGCGGGTGGCGGCATCGATGCCCATGAAGTGCGACGGCGACACCCGCGCAATGCGCTGCAGCGCGACCCTGGCGCCCTTCTGCGTCAGTTCCAGATAGGCAATCAGTGCGCCGGCCGCCGACAGTTCGGCACGGCTGAAGCCGCCAAAGCCGTCCAGCGACTGCACATTATAATGCGTCTTCAGGGCACGCTCGCCATTGGCGGAGTCAAAGCGCGAACCCGGCAGCGGCGACAGCGCCGCGCCCAGCGATTTGAACAACTGCGCAAACTCTTCCTGCGCCAGCAGCGCATCGGGGATCAGCAGTTCCTTGGGCGACAGCCGCGCAAGTTCGGTGGCGATCTCGGCCTGGCCCAAAGCCGCCACCGAGAATTCGCCGGTGGACATGTCGGCATAGGCCAGCGCGAAGTCCGCGCCACTGCGCCCCAGCGCCGCCAGCAAATTCGCAGCGCGCGCTTCCAGCAGCGAATCCTCGGTCAGGGTGCCCGGCGTCACCAGCCGCACCACGTCGCGTTTCACCACCGACTTGCCGCCGCGCTTTTTCGCCTCGGCCGGGTCTTCGACCTGTTCGCACACCGCGACGCGGTGGCCCTTGCGGATCAGCTTTTCCAGATAGCTTTCGGCGGCATGCACCGGCACGCCGCACATGGGAATGTCCTCGCCCAAATGCTTGCCGCGCTTGGTCAGCGCGATGTCGAGCGCCTCGGCGGCTTTTGCTGCGTCCGCGAAGAACAGCTCGTAGAAATCGCCCATGCGATAGAACAGCAGGTAATCGGCATGCGCGGCCTTGAGGGCGAGATATTGCGCCATCATGGGGGTGGCATCGGCGGGAATTGCCGCGTCTGCAGACTGTATACTGCCCACTTCCGGGAAAGAGGCCATCTCGCTCATGCGAGCAACATAGCAGACATGCGGCGCAGGCAGCGTCACCGAAGCGTGGTGCAAAGGGCGCAGCACTTGTTATTCTGTGGAAAACCAAACGCCCAAAAAGCCAAGAAATCACGCTAGGAACGCAAATGTCCCGTCCGTCCTTCACCGAAGACGAAGCCCTGGCCTTTCATGCCGGGTCCAAGCCCGGCAAGTTCGAGATCAATCCCACCAAGCCGATGGCGACCCAGCGTGACCTGAGCCTGGCCTATTCGCCGGGGGTGGCGGTGCCGGTGCTGGCGATCGCGAAGGACCCCGACCTGGCCTATGACTATACCGCCAAGGGCAACATGGTGGCCGTCATCTCCAACGGCACCGCGATCCTGGGCCTGGGCGACCTGGGGCCGCTGGCCAGCAAGCCGGTGATGGAAGGCAAGGCGGTGCTGTTCAAGCGCTTCGCCGATGTGAATTCCATCGACCTGTGCGTCGACACCAAGAATGTGGACGAGTTCATCAATGCCGTCCGCTATCTGTCGCCGTCGTTCGGCGGCATCAACCTGGAAGACATCAAGGCGCCCGACTGCTTCATCATCGAGGAGAAGCTGCGCGAGCTGATGGACATTCCGGTGTTCCATGACGACCAGCATGGCACCGCCATCATTTCGGCGGCCGGCGTCATCAATGCGGCGCACCTGACGGGGCGCAAGCTGGAAGACATGAAGGTGGTGGTGAACGGCGCCGGCGCGGCGGGCATCGCCTGCCTGGAACTGCTCAAGTCCATGGGCGTGAAGGGCGACAATATCCTTTTGTGCGACACCAAGGGCGTGGTCTATCGCGGCCGCACCGAAGGCATGAACCAGTGGAAGTCGGCCCATGCCGCCGAAACCAAGGCGCGCACCCTGACCGACGCGATGGTGGGCTGCGACGTGTTCCTGGGGCTTTCGGCCAAGGGCGCGCTGACGCCCGACATGGTGCGGTCGATGGCGGCGTCGCCGATCATCTTCGCCATGGCCAATCCCGATCCGGAAATCACGCCGGAGGATGCACAGGCCGTGCGCGGCGATGTCATCGTCGCCACCGGGCGCAGCGACTATCCCAACCAGGTCAACAATGTGCTGGGCTTTCCGTACATCTTCCGCGGCGCTCTGGACGTGCGCGCCAGCACCATCAACGAAGCCATGAAGATCGCCGCCGCCGAAGCCATCGCGGCGCTGGCGCGTGAAGACGTGCCCGATGAAGTGGCCGCCGCCTATCGCGGGGCGCGCCCGGTCTATGGCCCGGAATATATCATCCCCTCGCCCTTCGATCCGCGCCTGATCAGCCGCGTGTCGGCGGCGGTGGCCAAGGCGGCGATGGATTCGGGTGTCGCCAAGAAGCACATTACCGACCTTGCCGCTTACGAATTCTCGCTGGCGGCGCGGCTGGACCCGTCGGCCGGGCTGTTCCAGATGGTCACGGGCGCGGTGCGCGCCAAGCCCAAGCGGGTGGTGTTCGCCGAAGGCGAGGAAGACAGCGTCATCCGCGCCGCCGCCGCCTTCCAGAATGGCGGGCTGGGCAAGGCGCTGCTGGTGGGCCGGGTCGATGTGGTGAAGGCGGGCCTGCGCAAGGCGGGACTGGCGGAAGACCTGATCGAGATCCGCGTGCCGCATTCCGCCCAGGAAGCGCAGAGTTATATCGACGCCCTGTACAAGCGCATCCAGCGCCGCGGCGGGCTGCACCGCGACGCCGTGCGCATGGTGACCAATGACCGCAATGTCTATGCCGCTTCGATGCTGAAGGCCGGCGACGCCGACGCCATGGTGACGGGCGTGACGCGCAACTATGCCACCGCGCTGGCCGATGTGCGCACCGTGCTGGACCCGCCGGCGGGCCAGCGGCCCATGGGCATGCAGGTGATCTTCTCCAAGGGCCGCGTCGTCTTGATCGCCGACACCTCGGTGACGGAGATGCCGACCGCCGACCAGTTGGCCGACATCGCGGTGCAGGGCGCCGCCGTGGCCCAGCGCTTCGGCCTGACGCCGCGCGTCGCGCTGCTGGCGTCCTCGACGTTCGGGTTCCCGCGCAGCGAGCGCAGCGAACGCATCATCGAGGCGGTGCAGATCCTGGAAAATCGCGGCGTCGATTTCGAGTATGACGGCGAAATGGCCATCGACGTGGCGCTCGATAAGGACAAGCTGGCGCTGTATCCCTTTGCCCGCATCACCGACACCGCCAATGTGCTGATCATGCCGGCCATACATAGCGCCTCTATTTCCACCAAGCTGCTGCAGCAGATGGGCGGCGCCAGCGTCATGGGGCCCATGCTCGTCGGCCTGGAAAAATCGGTGCAGATCGCGCCGCTGGGCGCCAAGATGAGCGAAATCTACAACGCCGCGGTAATCGCGGCCTATGACATCAACAGGTAAGATGGATTTTCCGAAAGCCGCCGCGTTCCTGGAGAAGATTTGGGATGACGAAATCGTCCCGAAGCTGACCGATTACATTCGCATTCCCAACAAGAGCCCGGCCTTCGATCCGGACTGGGAAGCACATGGCTACATGGAACAGGCCGTGACCATGTTTGCGGACTGGGCGCGCGGCAAGCTGGGCGCGTTTCCGGGCGCGACGCTGGAGGTGGTGCGTTTGCACTCCAACGACGGAAGTCGGCGCACGCCGCTGATCTTCATCGAAATTCCGGGGTCTGCACCCGGCACCGTCTTGATGTATGGCCATCTCGACAAGCAGCCGGAGATGCTGGGCTGGGCCGACGGGCTGGGGCCGTGGGAGCCGGCGCTGAAGGACGGCAAGCTGTATGGCCGCGGCGGCGCCGATGACGGTTATGCGCTGTTTGCGTCGCTGGCGGCGCTGCTGGCGCTGAAAGAGCAAGGCGTGGCGCATGCCCGCACCGTGATCGTGATCGAGGCGTCGGAAGAATCCGGTTCGCCCGACCTGCCTTTCTACATTGACCATCTGGGGCCAAGGATCGGCGAGCCGGATCTTGTCGTCTGCCTGGATTCCGGCGCGGGCAATTACGAACAGCTTTGGCTGACCACGTCGCTGCGCGGCATGGTGATCGGTACTCTGAAGGTGCGGGTGCTGACCGAAGGCGTACACAGTGGCGCGGCCAGCGGCATCGTGCCGGGGTCGTTCCGCATTTTGCGTCATCTGCTGTCGCGCATCGAAGACCCGCAGACGGGCAAGATGCTGCTGCCGGAACTGACGGTGGACATCCCGCAGGACCGCCAGGCGCAGGCGAAACAGGCGGC
>CBIHOI010000109.1:0-7067 GCA_966211925.1 uncultured Hyphomicrobiales bacterium
AGTTGGAAATATAGCCCGAAAATCGTCTCTTATTAGAGGCAAATTGCGGTTGCGCGCTTCACGCCGGTGAAACGGGGTAGGCCTGACGATGGGCGACGTCTTCAGGGGTCACCCGCATGTACACCATCGTTGCCGCCTCCCAGAAAGGTGGTTCTGGCAAGACAACGCTCTCCGGCCACCTGGCCGTGGAAGCCAGCCGGTCTGGCGCGGGCGAGATCGCCCTGATCGATACCGATCCGCAAGGCTCTCTGGCGCACTGGTGGAATGCGCGCCAGGCGCTCGCGCCGCATTTTGTGAAGGCAGGTTTGCTTGAGCTGGATGACGCACTGGCCAATCTCGCCCGTGCCGGCATCAAGATTGCGGTGATCGACACCCCGCCCGCCATCACCCAGTCCATTTCGCGCGTCGTGGCCCATGCCGACCTGGTGATCGTGCCGACGCGGCCCAGTCCGCATGATTTGCGCGCGGTGGGTGCAACGGTGGATATCGCCGAACGCCACGGCAAACCGGTGATCTTTGTTGTCAACGCCGCCACGGCGCGCGCCCGTATCACCGGGGAAAGCGCGGTGGCGCTGTCGCAGCACGGTACGGTGGCGCCGGTTACCATCCATCATCGCGTCGATTTCGCTGCCAGCATGATCGACGGCCGCACGGTGGGCGAAGTGGTGCCGGGCTGCGCGTCGGCGAAAGAGATCAGCGACCTGTGGGCCTATATCCAGGAGCGGCTGTCACGCATCGTGCGCGATCCGTCGCTGCTGCCGCAGATCAAGCCTGAGCATCTGGCGATCAACTCGCTGTTGCCGCAGGGGCTGGAAGTGCCCGACATCATCGAGCCGCCGCCGCTGGCCTATGACGGGCCCGAGCGCCGCACCGGCATCGAGCGCCGACTGCTGATTGAACCGCGCGTCCTGGAGCGGCGCAGCTTCGGCCGCCGCGCCGGCGACACCGTGGGAGGGTGGAAATGAGCAAGTTCGCATCCATCACGTCAGGCCTGCTGGCGCGCAAGGGCGAAGCGCGGCCTTGGAGCTACGCCGAAGACAATCCGCCAATGCCCCAGTCGCCGCCGCTGGTGTGGCGCCCCGAGCCCGTGCCGCAACTGTCCAGCGCCACGCCATCGCCACCACCCGCAAAGGATAGAAGCTGTTCGGTGCGCATGTCGGCGCAGGATTTTGAACGCCTGGGAATCCTGGCCGTGAAACGTGGTCTCACCCGCCAGCAATTGATGAAGGATGCACTGGCCCAGTTGCTGGCATCACAGGCGAAAATCTTCGCCTGCGCCTGCATGGGTGCTTGTGAGAAGAACTGCGACTAGACCAGTTCCACCGGCTTGTAGCCGGGCGCGCGGGTCTGCCACAGGATGGCCAGAAACAGCATCTTGGCGCGGGGCAGGATTGCCAGCGAGAGCACCGCGAACAGCGTCGACATGGAAAGCATCGCGGCCCAGGTCGGCATCCAGTTCCAGTCCAGCATGAAGGCTAGCGGCAGGAAGATGTGGCCCACCACGATGATGGTCAGCCATGGCGCGGCGTCATCGGCGCGAATCTGGCCGAACTGCTCGCCGCAAACCGAACACTGTTCCACCTGCTTGAGGTAGGAGCGCATCAGCTTGCCTTCTCCGCAGCAGGGGCAGCGCCCCCGCAAGGCGCGAAGGGCGGCGGTCTTCAGGGAAATTTCCGAGTGTTCCATGGGTGTAATATAGGACGGGAACCTTTATTTTCATGCCGCGCGCATTGTCCTGCGACAGTAAGGCTCACCACCCGTCACGGGGATACCAGCGGCGCGGCGGGGGCGGATAGGCCTGCATATCCTGCTCGCGCCAGGCTTGCCGCGCCCTTTCGCGCCAGTCGGACGGCGGTCCGTAACGGTCATCCTGGTCATCATCGCTGCGTTGCCGGATCTGCAGGGCGCGCGGGCGCGGCGGCGGCAGGTCGTCTTCATCGGCTGCTGCCCTGACGGGGGCGGCATAATCATCCGCATCGTCATCGCCCATGTCGGGGGGCAGGGTACGCGCATCCTCGCGCCGCCAGACATTGGCGGGGCGGGAATGATCGGGCACGCCGATAACGGCATCGCTTCGGGCATCGGCGGGCCGCGCATCGGCCACCTGCACCATCTTCGGCGCTCTGGCGACAGTCGCGACAGCGACGGGCCGCGCCACCGGCTCGGCCGCCGCCAGCATCGGGCGCGCCTCTTTGCAGACACCGCCCAGGTCCAGCGGTGCGGAGCGCTGTTCCACGAATTGCGCCAGGCTGCCGCTGTTGGCGGCAGCAGCGACGAACAGCGCATGGGCGTCGGCGCAGAAGGCGCGGGCATCGCGCGCCTGTTCCAGGCCCGACAGGTTGGCGGCCTTGGTCTTGAAAGTATCGTAGCCGGTCTCGCCATGCTCGCCGCCACGCTTGACGAAGAAGGCCTTCAACGCCGCATCACTGGATTGCAGTTCGCTGCGATAGCCCAGCACAAAGCGGTTATAGGCGCCGGCCTCGTGGCATTGCAGGGCGGCGACCATCAGCTCCTGCTGCAGCACCGCGGTTTTCAGCGCGATGGCGTCGGCCTGGGTGGCGCATATGGCAAGCGCAGGATTGCTCAGTGCAATGAGTGCGATCGTGGCGCAGGTGAGTTTCAGCATGATGTCCCCCTATTGATTGGATGCCGTGCGGGTGCGCTCGCAGCGCCCCGCCGGCGGTTCAAAGTGATCCAGATGCGCCACCACTTCACCCGCACCGCCGCCACAGGCGATCCAGCGGAATTTGTGGTCGGTGTCCTTTTCCTTCAGGCTGCTGTCGGCGGTCAGAGCGCCAAAACCATTTGCCGCCACGCTGCCGGCGATGCTGACGGTCACATCCTTGGTGCAGGCCGTCATCGGGTCGCTGCCACCCGCCATGCAATAGGCGAACTGCACCGCGAAACCGCAGGTATTGCGAAAGCCCCAATGGCCGCCATCGCTGTCCACCGCCAGGCACCTGGAGGCGTCGTTCTTGTCCGCGGATCTCGGCGCGATCGCGGCGGCGGTCTCCGCCATCTTGGGGGAAACATCGTCATCGATGGCATGCACCTGGGAGGTCTTCACCGAAACCGTCTCCAGTTCTTTGGCGAAGTCGCCGACGCGGTAGGACGCCTTGGCCATGCGGGCCGGGACCTTCACCTCCCGCGCCGAAAGTTTGGCCTTGGGCGCTGTCGGCAGGGTCGCCGCCGCGGCCGGTGGCGCTATCACAGCGGCCACAGGCGCGCCGCCACAGGCATTACTCTCGCTTGCCGTCACTGCGAGCCCGAGCCGGCTGGCATAGGCGTTCAGCGCAGCCTTCTTGTCAGCATCGCTGAACACATGTCCGGCCGGATACCAGCTGCGGCACGAGGTGCCCAGGTCGCCGTCCAGCGCCATCTGAACGCCGCCGTCATCCTTGGCCGACAGCATTGCCGAACGGCCATCGGCATAGCGCACCTCCACGCCCTTTCCCGTTAGGCGGAAAAAGCCGGTAACGCTGGTGCCGGCGCTGGGATTGCCGGTGTCTTCCACCACGGTGCCCATGCGGTCGGTCATGAAGGTGAAGGTGGTCTTGCGTGCGTCGCTGCTGCGGCCTTCGCCCGGCACCTGCTGCAGTTCCATGCCGCCTTCGATCACGGTCAGCGCGACGGAAGAACCGTCCACGCCCACCAGCGTCTTGCCCGATATCGTGCTGAAAGGCGCCTTGGCGGAATCCGGCGCGACATGCGCGGCCGTCAGTTTCGGTGTGTCGGCCAGCTTGCCGTCCACGAAGACGCCGCTGACCAGGGTGCCGTCGGGGCGGCGCAGTTCGCCATTGCCATTGGGCTTGTCGTTCTTCCAGTCGCCGGCATAGCGCTCCCCATTGGCGCGGCGCAGGACGCCGAAGCCGTTCATCTTGCCGTCGTTCCACTGGCCCTCGAAACGGTCTTTCTCCGCCGTTGTCAGGATGCCCGCGCCATTGAAGACGCCGTCTTTGGCTTCGCCTTCATAGCTCCAGCCTGCGCCCCAGCGCGTCACCACCGGGCCGTCCGCCACGGCGCCATGCGCGAAGGTGCCGGTGAAGCTCTGGGTGGCGCCGTCGGTGGATGTAAAGACGGCGGTGCCCATGCCCGAGGCATAGCCGCCCTCGCAGCCCCCGCTCCAGCGCACCGTGTCGCCCGAATGGGCATCGGCGTTGAATAGGGCGCAGTCTCCGTCCCTCAGCCATTGTCCCTCACTGGGCTCAGCCGCCAGCGCAGGCGCGCAAGCCAGCAACGCAGCGGCAAAAGCCGCTTTCGCGATCCTCGACATCGGATTTCTCGACTGTGAGAACCAGCCCCATTGCCCGCCCTCGCATGCAAGGCTGTGGCAAGCGTTCCATCCTGGCGAGCCAAAGCCGCGAATCCGGCAAACGATTCCTTTACAGGCGAAACAAAAGCGTCGGCATGCCGCAAAAGCGCGGTTTTATATGTGCGGTTTGCGACAGCCGTTCATCTTCCTGTTCATCTGGGGTTCAGGTAGATGAACGGCCAACGCGCAGAAATGAAAAGGCGCGGGAAAACCCCGCGCCTTTTCGCATTCGCTTTTCCGAAGTCAGACCAGGTGCTTTTCGGCCTGGATCAGTCCGCGGATATAACCGAACTCGAAGGCGAAGTTCTCGGTCGTGCCCCATTCGGCGCCCGCACCCACGACCTTGGGCGCGTGGTCGGGCATCAGCAGATCTTCATAGCCGACCTCGCGATAGACCTTCAGCATCTTGACGAAATCGACATCGCCTTCGTCAGGGAACATTTCGGCGACGAAATTGTCGCGGCCGCCGCGGATATTGCGGAAATGGACATTGAAGATCTTCTTGCGGCTGCCGAACCAGCGGATGACGTCCGGCAGTTCCTCGTTGGGGTGGTACAGGTCTTCCGACACGGTGCCCTGGCAGAAATTCAGGCCGTGATACGGGCTCTCATGCATGCCGACAAAGCGCTTCAGGCCATCGATGGTGCCCAGCACGCGATCGATGCCGCGATAGCCCTGGGGCGGCATGCCCGGATCCTGCGGATGGCAGGCAATGCGTACCTTGTACTCGTTGGCCACCGGCACAACGTGGGACAGGAAATAGTCGATGCGTTCCCAGAATTCCTCGGCATTGACCACGCCGGCGCGGGTCAGCGGCGGGTTCTTGGCCTGGGCATCGGCGAAATTCCACTTGTTATAGACGGTATCGCCACGCCCCGGCACTTCCTCCGAGCGCACCACGCCCAGAAGCGACATGTTGTACTTGAGAGTACGGATGCCCGTGGCGGCGCAGGTGCGGATATGGTTCTGGAAGGCCTCGATCTCGCGCTCGCGTTCCGGCGACTTGGCCAGCATGATGCCGGGATTCTTTTCGCGGTCGATGTTGGAAGAGGTCAGCAAGACGCTGTCCACCAGTTCCACCTTCACCTTCCACTTGTCGGCGATGGCCAGCATGCCCTTCATCTCTTCGACATTGGGATAGAGACGGGTGGGATCGGTGATCTTCGGGCTGGTGCAAACCGCATCCACGCCATAGCGCGCCACCCAGGCGGCGGTCTTGTCGGTCAGGCTGCCGAACTGGTGACCCAGACGCGCCTTCAGCGGCTGCAGCGTGCTGCTGGCGCAGCTGCCAGTGGCCATACCCTTTTTCGACGCGGCCTCGGCGGCCGGCAGTCCGCCGGCTGCCATGGCGGCGGCGCTGGCGCCCGTGACGGAAAAGAATTTGCGGCGATCCATGAACGTCTCCCTTTGATATTATTGCGCAACCGGCTTCAGGCCGGCTCGCATGGCGGCTTCCCGGCCATCCTGGCCGCGAAGGTCGTCGAGCAGCGCGGCCGCGTCCAGTGCATTTTCGGCATTGGTGGCGACAGACGCGGTATAGATCGTCGTCATCTGCAGTTCGTCCGGCAGCGGCCGCACCATGACATCCTTGTTGGGCAGCATTTCGCTGATCAGGGTAACGCCAAGCTGGGCCTCGCCGCTGGCCACTGCCTCGGCGACACCGCTGCCGTTGGGCTGCAGCACCGCCTTGGCGCGCACCGCATCACCGATGCCCAGCTTGTCGGCCTGGGCCAGGAAGAACACGCCCGTGATCCCACCCGAGGCCGGATCGACATAGGCGATGCTTTTGGCGGCCAGCAGGGCGGCGCGGGCGGCATGGGCGTCAGCAATGTCGGGCATGTCGCTGCCCTTTTTGACGCCGATCCCCGCCACCATCTGCGCCAGCGGGTGCGCCTGCACTGCGACAAGCTGCTCGCGCGCCAACGCTTGCAGCACCGCCGCGGTACCGATGACCAGGTCGAACGGCTCGCCCGCCTCGATGCGTTTCTGCACCCCGCCGGCGGTGTCGCTGATCACCGTCACGGTGTTGCCGGTGCGCGCACCGAAGGCCGCCGCGCGTTCGCGGACCGGCATCGACATGCCGGCGCCGGTCAGGATTCTCAGATCTTTGGCTGTGGCGGTCCCGGCCATCAGGACAAGCAACGCCGGAACCAGAATGCGAAGCATCAACCAACCTTTGGAGCGCATGTCTGTTGCATGCGGCACCGCTGCGTTTTATCAGAGTTGAAAGCAGGCGGAAAGCAAAGGGAATGACCATGAAAACGATGTTCGCAGGCGCAGCAATCGCCGTGCTGTTGTCCGTTCCTGCCATGGCCCAGACCGTCAATGGCCCGCATGAATGGAATTCCATCTTGCTGGAAAAGGTGGTGGACCGGACCCCCGACCAGACCTGGGCCAAGATCGGCGGCTATTGCGCCATTGCCCAGTGGCTGAAGGTGACCTGCGTGGTGACACAGGGAAACCAGGTCAGTGTCGGCACCAACCGCCGCCTCAATGGCAAGACCGACGAGATCATGGTCGCGCAGACCCCGTATTCCTACACCTATGCCCAGCAGGCGTCGGATATCCAGCCGCAATCGCCGATCTTCTATCACGGTACCCTGGCGGTCGAACCGCTGGACCGCGGCAGGAAGACCAAGATCGTTTACACGCTATTCTATGACATCGGACCGCTGGACGCCGAAAAGAAGGCCGCCGACCGGGCCGCCCGCACCAAGCGCTTCAGCGAAGCGCTCGACACCATGAAGCAGATGGC
>CBIHOI010000110.1:0-7059 GCA_966211925.1 uncultured Hyphomicrobiales bacterium
CACGTCGCCACCGTGCGCAACGCGCGGGGCGGGGATAACCCCGATCCCGTCCGCGCCGCCATGATGGCCGAAGCCGCCGGCGCCGACGGCATCACCGCCCATCTGCGCGAGGACCGCCGCCACATCCGCGACGAGGATATCGTGGCCCTGACCGAGCGCCTGAAGGTGCCGCTGAATCTCGAAATGGCCGCCACCGACGAAATGCTGGCCATCGCATTGAAGGCCAAACCGCACGCCGCCTGCATCGTGCCGGAGAAGCGCGAGGAACGCACCACCGAAGGCGGCATCGACTGCATCACGCACTTCGCCCGCCTCAAGCCCATCGTCGCCGCGCTCACCGATGCCGGCATCCGCGTCTCCATGTTCATCGAGCCTGACCGCAAGCAGATCGACGCCGCCCACCATCTGGGTGCGCCGGTGATCGAACTGCACACCGGCGCCTATGCCCATGCCACCGGCGCGGCGCAGGACAAGCTGCTCACCCATATCCACAACGGCGCGGAATTCGGCGCCGACCTTGGGCTGGAAATTCATGCCGGCCACGGCCTGACCTTCGACAACGTGAAGCCCGTCGCCGCCATTCCCCATATCCGCGAACTCAATATCGGCCACTTCCTGATCGGCGAGGCGGTCTTCATCGGCCTCGAAGCCGCGATCAGGCAGATGCGCGCGCTGATGGACGAGGCGCGCCAATGATCCTCGGCCTGGGCAACGACCTCATCGACATCCGCCGCATCGAGAAATCCATCGCCACCTATGGCGACCGCTTCCTGAGCCGAATCTATACCGACATAGAACGCGCCAAGTCCGACCGCCGCGCCAACCGGGCCGCCTCATATGCCAAGCGCTTCGCCGCCAAGGAGGCCTGCGCCAAGGCGCTGGGAACCGGGCTGAACCACGGCGTCTTCTGGCGTGACATGGGGGTGGTGAACCTGCCGGGCGGCAAGCCCACCATGGCGCTGACCGGCGGCGCCCTGAAAAGGCTGGAAAAAATCACCCCGCCGGGCCATCGCCCCCAGATCGACCTGACCATCACCGACGATTTCCCGCATGCCCAGGCCATCGTCATCATATCTGCGGTCAAAGATTAACTGCCAACTGCTTGACAGCGCGGCGTTCTGACCGTTTCTGTCGCCGCAAAGCACGGAAAATCAGATGTCGGACACCAAAATGGCGGTTAAGCAGCAGCAGGGCGAATCCTGGGGGGAACTTGCCAAGACGGTGATCTATGCCGGTCTGATCGCCATCGTGATCCGCACCTTCTTCTTCCAGCCCTTCAACATCCCGTCCGCCTCGATGGAAGCCACCCTGCTGGTGGGCGATTACCTGTTCGTGGAGAAATTCTCCTACGGTTACAGCCGCTACACCTTCCCCTTCGGCGGCTGGCCCTTCGGCGACAAGATGCAGGGCCGCTATTTCGCCCATGAGCCCACCCGCGGCGACGTCATCGTCTTCAAGTATCCGCAGGACAATTCCACCGACTTCATCAAGCGCCTGATCGGCCTGCCGGGCGACACCATCCAGATGAAGCAGGGCACGCTCTACATCAACGACAAGGCCGTCCCCAAGAAGCGCATCGCCGACTATGTCGAAACGGTCGACGGCGAACAGCATCACGTCCCGCAATATGAAGAGACGCTTCCGAACGGCGTCACCTACAAGGTGCTGGACCGCGACCCCGACGGCGCGCTGGACACCACCGAAGCCTTCCACGTGCCGGCCGGCCACTATTTCATGATGGGCGACAACCGCGACAACAGCGACGACAGCCGCGCCGCCGTCGGTTACGTCCCCGCCGAGAACCTGGAAGGCAAGGCCGAGATCCGCTTCTTCTCCACCGACGGTTCGGCCCGGGTGTGGGAAATCTGGAAATGGCCCTTCGCGGTACGCTATTCGCGCATTCTCACAATGGTGAAATAACGCTTTGACGGACGCGATTACCTCCAAACTCGGTTATGCCTTCAAAGACCCGAACCTGCTCAAGCGCGCGCTGACCCACGCCAGCGCCGACGCCGTCACCTCCAACGAGCGGCTGGAATTCCTCGGCGACCGCGTCCTGGGGCTGATCATCGCCGAAAAACTGCATGCGCTTTATCCGGGCGATCCCGAAGGCGCGCTCGCCCTGAAGTTCAACGCCCTGGCGCGCGGCGCCGCCTGCGCCAAGGCCGCCACCGATGCTGGCCTGGCCGAGCATGTCATCCTGGCCAATTCCGAAAAATCCGCCGGCGGCCGCGACAAGCCCGCCATCCTGTCGGGCGTGTGCGAGGCGGTGATCGCCGCCCTCTATCTCGATGGCGGCATGGACGTGGCGCGCGCCTTTGTCGAACGCTATTGGGCCGGCCAGTTCGACGAACTGTCCCATGACATGCGCGACGCCAAGACCCGCCTGCAGGAATGGGCCCAGGCGCGCCCCGGCAAGGACGCCCCGGTCTATACGCTCAAGGAACGTGCCGGCCCCGACCATGCGCCACGCTTCATCGTCGAGGCCAAGGTCAGCGGCTTCGATGCCGTGACAGGCGAGGGCGGTTCCAAGCGCCAGGCCGAACAGGACGCCGCCCAGAAACTTCTTTCCCAGGTAGAGCCATGACCACCCGTTGCGGCTTTGCCGCCATCATCGGCGCGCCCAATGCCGGCAAATCCACGCTGATCAATGCGCTGGTGGGCACCAAGATCGCCATCGTTAGCCCCAAGGTCCAGACCACCCGCATGCCGGTGCGCGGTATCGCCATGGCGGGCGAAACCCAGATTGTGTTCGTGGACACGCCGGGCATCTTCCGTCCCCGCCGCCGCCTGGACCGCGCCATGGTCACATCCGCCTGGGCCGGCGCCGAGGAAGCCGATTGTGTGCTGCTGATCGTGGACGCCGCCGACCTGGTGGCCGATCCCGACAGCCTGGGCGCGCGCGACACCTTTGCCATTCTTGAAGGCCTGAAGGACGGCAACAGCAAAAAGAAGAAAGCGCTGATCCTGAACAAGATCGACGGCATGAAGCGCACCGACCTGCTGCCGCTGGTCGAGCGCTTCCATGCCGAAGGCGTGTTCGAGGATGTCTTCCTGGTTTCCGCCCTGAAGGGCGAGGGCGTCGGCGATGTCGCAAGCTGGGTCGCGGCGCGCATGCCGCCTGGCCCGTGGCTGTATCCCGAGGACCAGGCGGCCGACATCCCCTCGCGCCTGCTGGCGGCGGAAGTGACGCGCGAGAAAATCTATCTGCGCCTGCATGACGAGCTGCCTTATTCCAGCGCCGTCGAAACCGAGAAGTGGGAAGAACGCCGCGACGGCTCGGTCAAGATCGACCAGATCATCTATGTGCAGCGCGAGGGCCAGAAGGCCATCGTGCTGGGCAAGGGCGGCGCCACCATCAAGAAGCTGGGCGAGATGGCGCGCGAGGAACTGGAAACCCTGTTCGGCCGCCGCGTCCACCTCTTCCTGTTCGTGAAGGTGCGCGAGGACTGGGCCGAGAAGAGCGAGCACTACCGCGAAATCGGGCTGGAATTCCCGCACGAGAAGTGAATGGAATGGTCTGACGACGCCATCGTGCTGTCGACCCGCCCCCATGGCGAGAGCAGTGCGATCCTGGAGCTTCTCACCCGCGATCATGGCCGCCATGCTGGCCTGGTGCGCGGCGGCGCCTCGCGGCGGGTGAAGCCCACCCTGCAGCCGGGCAATTCCGTCCATGTGCAATGGCGCGCGCGACTGGAAGAACATCTGGGCAGCTTCACCTGCGAACTCGCCCGTTCGCGCGCCGGCGAACTGATGGACGGCCGCGACACCCTCGCAGGTCTCAACGCCTTTTCCGCCATGACCATCGCCGCCATGCCCGAGCGCGAGGCCCATGCCACCGTCTTCCTGGGCGGCGCAATCCTGCTGGACGAGATGATGACCGGCGACACCGCCCACTGGCTGCCGCTCTATGTGCGCTGGGAAGCGGGTCTGCTGGAGGCACTGGGGTTCGGCCTCGACCTCAGCGAATGCGCCTCCACCGGCGCCAAGACCGATCTCATCTATGTCTCACCCAAATCCGGGCGGGCCGTGTCGCGCGACGCCGCCGGCATCTATGCCTCGCGCATGTTCCGGCTGCCGGGATTCCTGATGGGTGACGACACCGACCAGGCCCATGGCGACGAAATCGCCTCCGGCCTGGCGCTCACCGGCCATTTCCTGCTGGAACGCGTCCTCAAGCCCCAAGGCAAGGGCCTGCCGCCTGCGCGCGTACGCCTCGATGCCATCCTGCCCGAATCATCTAAAAGCTGAGCCATGGTTGCTGTACCCGACGAAATCCGTTCTGAACCGCTGAGCAAGGCGCTGGCCGAGCGCTACCTGGCCTATGCGCTGTCCACCATCACCCAGCGCGCGCTGCCAGATGCCCGCGACGGGCTGAAGCCGGTGCATCGCCGCATCCTGTTCGGCATGCGGCTGCTGCGGCTGGATCCCAACTCCGCCTTCAAGAAGTCCGCCAAGGTGGTGGGCGACGTGATGGGCAGCTTCCATCCCCATGGCGACCAGGCGATCTATGACGCGCTGGTCCGCCTGGCGCAGGAATTCTCCGTCCGCTACCCGCTGGTCGATGGTCAGGGCAACTTCGGCAATGTCGACGGCGATAACGCCGCCGCCATGCGCTACACCGAAAGCCGCCTGACCGAGATTGCCGCCGCGCTGCTGGACGGTCTTGACGAAGACGCCGTGGACTTTCGCACCACCTATGACGGCGAGACGCGCGAGCCGGTGGTGCTGCCCTGCGCCTATCCCAACCTGCTGGCCAATGGCAGCAACGGCATCGCCGTGGGCATGGCGACCTCCATCCCGCCGCACAATCTGGGCGAGCTGGTCGCCGCCACCATCGCCCTGATCGAAAATCCCGACATCCAGGACCGCAGCCTGCTCAAGTTCGTGAAGGGACCTGATTTTCCCACCGGCGGCATCGTGGTCGAAGACCAGGCCAGCATGGCCGAGGCCTACAAGACCGGACGCGGCAGCTTCCGCGTCCGCGCCCGCTGGGAAAAGGAAGAAGGCAACCGCGGCGCCTGGCAGATCGTCATCACCGAAATTCCCTACCAGGTGCAGAAGTCCAAGCTGATCGAGCGCATCGCCGAATTGCTGGAGCTCAAGAAGCTGCCGTTGCTGGATGATATCCACGACGAAAGCGCCGAAGATATCCGCATCGTGCTGACGCCCAAGACCCGCACGGTCGAGCCGGAAATCCTGATGGAACAGTTGTTCCGCGCGTCTGACCTGGAAGCGCGCATTCCGCTGAACATGAATGTGCTCGACAAAGGCCTGGTCCCGCGGGTCATGAGCCTGAAGGAGGTCCTGGCCGCCTTCGCCGCCCATCGCCGCGAAGTTCTGGAACGCCGTTCGGCGCACCGCCTGGAAAAGATCGCCACCCGGATGGAAGTGCTGGAAGGCTATCTCGCCGCCTTCCTCAACCTGGACAAGGTCATCAAGATCATCCGCACCGAGGATGAGCCCAAGCCGGTGCTGATCAAGGCGTTCAAGCTGACCGAGAACCAGGCGGAAGCCATCCTCAACATGCGGCTGCGCTCCCTGCGCAAGCTGGAGGAAATGGAAATCCGCGGCGAGCATGCCGCGCTGACCAAGGAACATGCCGAGCTGACCAGGCTGCTCAAGTCTGAAAAGCTGAAATCCGCCAGACTGATCGAGGAGCTGCGCGCGGTTGACGCCAAGTTCGGCCTCAAGACCGAACTGGGCAAGCGCCGCACCGAAATCGCCAAGGCCGCGCTGGTCGCCGAAATGACGGCGCTGGCCGAGCATGTCGAGGAAACCGCCAACGCGGTGGTGCAGGAACCCATCACCGTCGTCATGTCGCAAAAGGGCTGGCTGCGGGCGCTGACCGGCCACAAGGAAGCCTCCAAGGACGACAAGTACCGTGAAGGCGATCGCGGCCGCTTCTGGTTCCATGCCCAGACCACCGACCAGATCATGATGTTCGCCACCGATGGCCGCTTCTACACGCTGGATGGGTCGAAACTTCCGGGCGGACGCGGCAATGGCGAAGCCATCCGCACCTTCATCGACCTGCCGCCCGAAGCCGACATCGTCACCATGTTCGTGCATGTGCCGGGCCGCAAGCTGCTGGTTGCCGCCACCAGCGGCCATGGTTTCATCACCAACGAAGACGAAGCCGTCGCCATGACCAAGAAGGGCAAGCAGGTCATGAACGTGAAGCCCGGCGTGGAAGCGGTGTCGTGCCGCCCCGTCTCCGGCGACAGCGTCGCGGTCGCCGGCGAGAACCGCAAGCTGCTGATCTTCAAGCTCGACGAAGTGCCGGAACTGGGGCGCGGGCAGGGCGTGTACCTGCAACGCTACAAGGATGGCGGGCTCATCGATGCCACGTCGTTCGTCTGGAAAGACGGCCTGAAGGACGAGAACAACAAGCTCTTCGCGCCATCGGAACTAAAGGACTGGCGCGGCGAACGCGCCCAGGCGGGGCGCATCGTGCCGCGCGGTTGGGCGAAATCCGGGAAATTCGGAGACCAACAGGGTTAACCACGGCAGTGGAAATCCTGTGCCGGTTTGGGACACACGGGCGTTGCTTCGGTTATAGTGAACCGCGCCCGGCTCAGGTGTCATGTCCAGTCTTCGTCTTCTCGCCCTGTCATACCTCGCCTGCGCGTCGGCCTTCGTCGTGGCCGCGGTCTTGCGCGCGCATCCGGATATGGGCCGCGGGCTGCAAGCCGTCGCGCAACGGGCGCACGATCGGATCGTGGCGCCGGCCATCGACGATCTGAACCGGCAGGATATCCTGCGGCTGGGCGGCCTGGATCAGCGGGCCGCCCGTGCCGTACTCACCATCGCGCCGCTCGCGCCCGGCGAGGAGCGGATGCTGCCGCGCAAACCCGCAAAACCGCTTGCGCCGCGGTCGGTCGCTGCCGTGGATGACCGGATGACACAGCCGGAATATTCCGCCAGCGCCACCATTGCCATCCTTCCCGACCTGTCGCCGGAAGCGGCGCCCGTACCGCCGGAACCCAAGATGCTGGAGCCGCGCCTTGCCGCGCCGCGGACACCGCGTGCCTCCTTGCCCACCTTTGACATCGCCAA
>CBIHOI010000111.1:0-7056 GCA_966211925.1 uncultured Hyphomicrobiales bacterium
ACGGACGCCGGAAGCCTGTCTGCCGCGTCCCGCGTCCTGGGTGCGCCCCTGGCCACCGTCAGCCGAAAGGTCTCGGACCTGGAAGCCCATCTGGGAACAAGGCTGCTCATTCGGTCCAGCCGCAAGCTGACACTGACCGATGCAGGCCAGACCTATGTCGTCGCCTGCAAGCGGATTCTCGAAGACGTGGCCGATGCGGAACGTGCCGCCGCCGGCGAGTACAGCGCGCCACGGGGCGAGCTGACCTTGGCGGCACCCATCGCGTTTGGCCGGCTTCATATACTCCCGGTCGTTGCGGATTTTCTCAAGGCCTATCCCGATATCGACCTGATCGTGACCCTGTCCGACCGGATTTCTCACATCCTGGATGAACATATCGATGTCGCCATCCGGATCGGCGAATTGGCCGACAGCAGTTTCATCGCCAGGCGTATTGGAGAGGTTCGCAAGATTGTCTGCGCTTCCCCCGATTACTTTTCCGCGCACGGCATGCCGGCAACGCCGGCAGACCTTGCGACACACGATTGCATCACATTTAACGTGCTGACGTCCGCCGACGCCTGGATGTTCCCCGTTGGAAAGCAGGAGGAAGCGGTGAACCTTCGCTCACGGCTGGTCGTCAACACCGCGGAAGCGGCGGTGGATGCCGCAATAGCGGGCGTCGGGATTGCCAGGGTGTTGTCCTATCAAGCTGCGGATGCGGTGCGGCGGGGCACGCTTGCCGTAGCCCTCCAGCCGTTTGAGGCGCCGCCATGGCCGGTCAGCCTGGTCCATGCGGGACAAGGCCCGTTGCCGCTCAAGGTCCGCGCCTTTCTGGATTTTGCAGCACCCCGACTGCGTGCAATGCTTTCGGACTCCGCACTGGCGATGGCGGCAGGCGCCCGCTCCTCTGCCACTTCCAGCGCGGCAGCCAGCTGTAGTCGCTGAAAAGCGCTCGCGCGACGGCGGTAACGAGAGCAACCCGGAATCCAACAGTTGCGGAAACTACCGCAGCAGGATTCGATTGGTCGAAAGCCGCCTCATTGCGGCAGAGCAACCTGGCCGGCGATTGCAAAGAGCGCGCTTGCCGTTGGTGCGCCAAGCCCGGGCTGGCCGCCGCCCACCGTCAGGTGATAGGCGCCGGGCGCCACCACGCGCTCACCCGCCTGGGTCACGCTGGAAAGATCGCGCTGGGAAAGGTCAAAGTGCAGCGTCCGGCTTTCGCCCGCGTTCAGCGACACGCGGCGGACGGCCCGCAGCGCGCGCAAGGGCATGCCTGGGGCATTGGGGAAGGCAAGATACACTTGCGCCACCTCGTCGCCCGCCAGCTTGCCGCTATTCTTCACCGTCACGTCCACGCCAAGGCTGTCGCCGGCCGCGAGTTTTTGCGCGGACAGCTTCAGGCCGGAATAGGCGAACTTCGTATAGGAAAGCCCGTATCCAAAAGGATAGAGCGGCTTGCCCTGGAAGTAGCGATAGGTGCGGTTCGCCATGTTATAGTCTTCAAACGGCGGCAGGTCGGCGACGTCTTTATAGAAGGTGACGGCCAGGCGCCCGGCGGGATTGTTGGCGCCGCTCAGGGTCTGACCGATGGCGGTGCCGCCCTCCTCGCCGGGATACCAGGCTTCCAGGATGGCATCGGCATTCTTCGCCGCCCAGTTGACCGACAGGGCAGAGCCATTCATCAGCACCACCGCCAGTTTCCTGCCGGTCTTCTTCATCGCCTTGAGAAGGTCTTCCTCATCACCGGGCAGATCCAGGCTGGTGCGATCACCGCCCTTGAAGCCGGGCAGATTGACGTTCATCTCCTCGCCTTCAAGCTGCGAGGTGATGCCCACCACGGCGATGACCATGTCGGCATCCTTTGCCGCAACCAGGGCATCGGCCAGCGGCGCGGCGATGATGTGTCGCCACACCAGGTGCACCGGCGTGCCGCGGCTGGGCGTCTGCTCGACACGCAGCGCATAGGCATGGCCCTTCTGCAGCGGCATCTGCACCGTCTTGGGGCCGCGCTGGGTGTCCTGGTTGATGGTGTTGTCCACGATCAGCTTGTCGTCGAGCCACAGCTTGGTGTTGGGCGTGGCCAGGCCGATCTCATAGGCGCCGTTTTCGTCCGGCGTGAGGGTGCCCGTAAACCGGGCCGAATGCGCGCCCGGCGCCTCGAACGGGCCGGCATAGGAGGGACGGAAACGCAGGTTGAGCTGCGCATCCACCTTCGTGACCATTGGCGTGCCGGTCAGGTCTTGCGAGGCGAAATATTCCGCCCGCACGCCCGGCTGGCCATCCGGCGTTTTCAGGGCAGAGGTCGGCACCGCTTCGGGCTGGCGCAGGAAGTTGGTGCCGGGGACATAAGTCACGTCGGCGCCGGGAAAGGCGGCCTTGATGCCGTCCAGCGCGGTCACCGCATGGCTGGGCTGGCCGTTGTAATTGCCCAGCAATACCGGCACCTGGTCGGCCAGCGGCCCCACGACAAGGATGCGCTTGATCGAAGGCTTGAGCGGCAACAGGCCGTTGTTCTTCAGCAGCACCATGCTTTCGCGCGCGGCGCGCAGCGCCAAGGCGCGATGGGCGGGGGAATCCATCTCGCTGTCGGGGATTTTCGCATAAGGCGAAGCCTCGGGCGGATCGAACATGCCCAGCTTGATGCGGGCGGTGAACAGACGGTTTAGCGACTGGTCCATCACCGATTGCGGCACCAATCCTTGCGCCACCGCGTCGGAATAGGCCTTGGCGCCGGCCTCGGGGCCCTCGCCGAAATCGGCGCAATCGGTATCCACGCCATGCTTCAGGGAAACGGCGGCCGCCTGCTCCTGGTTCTGGGTGAAATGGTGGCCGGCATGAATGTCCTTGATGGCGCCGCAGTCGGACGTGACATAGCCCTTGAACTGCCAGGCATCGCGCAGCAGATCGGTCAGCAGGAAATCGCTGGCGCAGGCCGGCTGGCCGTTGACGCGGTTATAGGCGCACATGATCGAGCCCGCCTTTGCATCGACGATGGCGGCGCGGAAGGCCGGCGTATAAGTGTCGATCTCGTCGTGCCGGCTGACCGGCACATCCATGGCATGGCGCGTCGGCTCCGGTCCCGAATGCACGGCATAATGCTTGGGGGTGGCGATGGTGCGGGGATGTTCGGGGTCATCGCCCTGCAGGCCGGTGATGAAGGCGACGCCATACTGGGCCGTCAGGAAAGGGTCTTCGCCATAGGTTTCCTGACCACGGCCCCAGCGCGGGTCGCGGAAGATGTTGATGTTGGGCGACCAGAAATCCAGGCCGGCGTAACGGCCTTCGCGCAGTTCCTGGTTGTACTTCACGCGCGCCTCGGTCGAGATCGCCACGGCCATCTGGTGCACCAGATCGGGATCGAAGCTCGCCGCCAGGCCCACCGGCTCGGGGAAGACGGTTGTGCTGCCGGGGATGACAGCACCGTGCAACGCTTCGCTCCACCAGTTGTAGGCCGGCACGCCAAGGCGCGGGATGGCACTGGCGCGGTTGACAAGCTGCTTGCCTTTTTCCTCCAGCGTCATCTGGGCAACCAGGGCTTCGGCACGCTGCGAGACCGGCAGGGCGGTGTTGAACCAGGGCGCGTTCGGCGGCGGGTTCAGCGGCACCGCAGGGAGCGTGCCGGGCTGGGCCCAGGCGGCCGGGGCCACCACCAGCAGCGAGAGAAAAAAACCGATCCTGCAAGCGTTGGACATGCGTTGCTCCCGTCAGGCCTTGATGATCCGCCGCACGTCGCCCTGCGGGTCGTCCACCATGCGCACCGTGTTGTCGAAGATCATGGTTTGGTTGCGCGTCGGATCGGACGGCGTCCAGCCCATGCCGGGATTGCCGGTGCCCGCGAAGTTCGCCCAGGCGGTCGCCATGGTGCGGGCCAGGGCCTGCGCCTGGGGCGTGTTGCCGGTGCCCTGTTCGCAGCGCTTGGTGTTGTCGAAGCAGAAGGCCAGCTCGGACGTATGCCAGGCACCCGCGATGCCATCGAGCTGCGGCGACTGCCAGGTGAACCAGTATTGATAGACCGGCGCGCCGCCCTGGGCATGCTTCAGCCCCACCATGCGCGCGACATTGTTGCGCTGGGCCAGCCCCGCCACGCCATAGGACAAGGTCCGGATGGCCTTGCCGGGATTGGCCGCCTTCATTGCATCCACCAGCCGGTTCGCCTTTTCCGCGCCGTAGGTCTTGGCAAGGTTGGCGCGCCATTCCGTCTCGCTGGGATTGGAATGATAGCTGTAGCCCTCCTCGCTCACCGAGCCGATGATCAGCGGAATGTCCCTAGAGAGTTCCGGCGCCGCTTCATAAAAGGGCCGGGTCGGCACGACATGGCCATCCATGGTCGGCGCCCAGCCGGCACGGCGTACGGAACTGGGCGGAAAGAATGCGCCGGGCGGCAAGGGGCCGTTGACCTTGGCGACTGCAGCCTGGCCGGCGGCATACAGTTTTGACCATTCGGTTTTCTGCAAGCCCGCAATGTCGTTTGGCGCCAGGCCCAGCTCGACCATCAACTGGCGGGCAAGGGCGCGGGACTGGTCGGTATCGGCGAAATTGCCGCCGCCGCCAGACTGCACGCAGGCGGCGTGGAACAGCCCTTTCGCCGATGGCATGCCCATCAGGCAGGTGACCTTCGAGCCGCCGCCCGACTGGCCGTAGATCATCACGCGGTTGGGATCGCCGCCGAAGTTGGCGATATTGTCGCGCACCCAGCGCAACGCAGCGACAAGATCGGTCATGCCGACATTGGCAGACTCGGCATAGTCGGGGCCACCCACCTCCGCCAGATCCAGAAAGCCCAGCGCATTCAGCCGGTGATTGACCGAGACCTGCACCACATCGTGATGCCGCGCCATCTGCGCGCCTTCGTGTGACGGCAATTCATAAGCCGAGCCGAAGGAGAAGCCGCCGCCGTGGAAATACACCATCACAGGCTTCCTGCCCGACAGGCTGGACGTCCAGATGTTCAGCTTGAGCATGTCTTCGCCCAGATAGCCGTCATCCCAATCGAACAGGAAGGACGTCTCGATCGCCTTGAAGTCATGAAGCGTCTGGGGACAGTTGGGCCCATAGATCAGCGTGTGCAGTTCGCCCTGCCATGGCTGCGGCGGCTTTGCTGGCAGCCAGCGATTCTTGCCGCCCGTGTCCTGGCCATACGGCACGCCCTTGAAGGTGAAGACGCCGCCATCCAGATAGCCGCGCACCTTGCCGTACTGGGTTTGCGCAATCGCCGACAGCGGCGTGGTGCAGTTTCCGGGATCCTGGTGTGATGCGGTCTTGGTGCCGTCAGATCCCAGAGCGGGACTGGCGAGCGCCGCGGTGCCGACACCGGCCGTCAGACGCAAGGCGCCGCGACGACTGAAGCAGGATGCATCCTGAGACATGTTTTCTCCCCGTGCCGTTTCGGGCGATGCTAGTCCGGCATGATCTGATTGCAATCCTATTGTCTGACAAATGAACAATGACCGCGAAGCGCGTGGATTGCTGCGACTGCACAATGACAATGTCTCAGACAAAGTCTTACACAATTCATTTTCGGCCACAGGCCAGCAGGCTTGTCTTGCGACACGCCATCAATAAACTCAGACAAAACCGGATGCGCTGACGGCGCGCAGACTTCCCCATCCGCCACCACTGGCCCGCGTTGCCGGCGCAACGATCAAAGGAAATGACACATGTCCAGGATCTCATTCGTCATCGTGACAGTTTGCATGGCCGTTGCTGCGGGACCGACCTTTGCCCAGGCCAAGAACAACGTGCCCGACGTGGTGCCGGGCGCGCGCCCAGCGCAGGTCGAACACATCACGGTTCACGGCCCTTCGCTGGAAGGCAACCTGGAAGGCGATGCGGTGGACCGTGACGTGATGGTCATCCTTCCGCCCGGCTATGCCGCCAGCACATCCAGGCGCTACCCGGTGGTGTATGCCCTGCACGGCTATTCCATCGGCGCGGCGCAATGGAGCCAGGAAATCCATGTTCCGCAGACCGTTGAAGGCGCCTTCGCCAAGGGGGCGAAGGAGATGATCGTGGTGCTGCCGGATTCCAAGACCGTGCATAACGGGTCGATGTATTCCAGCTCGGCCACGACGGGCGATTTCGAGAATTTCATCGCCCATGACCTGGTGGCCTATATCGACAGCCACTATCGCACCATCCCGGCGCGCGAGAGCCGCGGCCTGGTCGGTCATTCCATGGGCGGTTACGGCGCCAGCCGCATCGGCATGAAGCATGCCGATGTCTTCGGCAGCCTGTACATCATGAGCCCCTGCTGCATGTCGGCCCGCCCCGCCGGCCCGATGAAGCCCGAAGACGAAGCGGCGCTGACGGCGGTCAAGTCGCCGGCGGATTCGGCCAAGCTGCCCTTCTTCCTGCGCGCGCAACTGGCGACGGCCGCGGCCTGGTCGCCCAACCCGAAGAAGCCGCCGCTGTATCTCGATCTGCCGCTGGGCGATGACCAGCAGACGGTGCTGGCCAAATGGGCGGCCAATGCACCGCTGGATTTCGTGGACCAGTATGTCGGCAACCTGCGGCGCTATCGCGCCATCGCGCTGGATGTGGGCGACCAGGACAGCCTGCGCACCGATACCGGCAAGCTGCATGACGTGCTCGACAGCTACGGCATCGCCAACAGCTTCACGGTCTATCCCGGCACCCATGTCAGCAATGTCGCTTTCCGGTTCCAGGACTATGTGATGCCGTTCTTCAGCAAGTCCCTGTCGTTCGACCAGCCGAAGTGAACCGGGGCGTATTTTCCAGACATCTTTTTGAAAACGGAGCGGGACTCATGAACAAGGCAATCCTGGGTGGGGCATTGGCATTGGCGCTGGCGGCGCCGGCCGGCGCGCAGACGGCGCGGGTTTCCGTGAACGTGGACACGGCAAAGGCCGGCGCGACGATTGACCGGCATATTTACGGCCAGTTTGCCGAGCATCTGGGCAGCGGCATCTATGGCGGCATCTGGGTCGGCGAGAAGAGCCCCATTCCCAATATCCATGGCTATCGTTCCGACGTGGTGACGGCGCTGAAGAATATCCATGTGCCGGTGATCCGCTGGCCGGGCGGCTGCTTTGCCGACCTCTATGACTGGCGCGA
>CBIHOI010000112.1:0-6980 GCA_966211925.1 uncultured Hyphomicrobiales bacterium
GCCGCCGCTGCGCACCACGCCGGACCCCGTGCCCGCAACCTTCACGCCCGCGCCGACTGCGAGCGTTGCCGCCACACCAGCGCCGCCGCTGGCAGGCCCGGTATCGGAAGTCCGGTCCGCCCCGCCGCCCAAAAGTTATGGACCACAGCGCGTCAGCTTCGGCGGCGGCGTCAGCGCCACCTTCGATGTCACCTACCAGACCCTGAAGGGCTTTCGCCCGCTGACGCTCGATGTCTATCAGCCGGCGCGCCGGGCCTATCCGCTGCCGCTGGTGGTGTTTGTGCATGGCGGCGGCTTCAATGGCGGCGACGCGCGCCACGCTGCGGGCTTCGAGGATTTTCCCGGCACGCTGGCGGCACTGGCGGCGAAGGGATACGTCGTGGCGAGCGTGAATTATCGCCTGTCGGGCGAGGCCCGTTTTCCGGCCGCCCTGCTGGACGTGAAGGCCGCGATCCGCTGGCTGCGCGCCCATGCGGCCGATGGTGATCTCGATACCACCCGGGTTGCGGTGTGGGGCATGGCCAGTGGCGGCCAGTTGGCGGCGCTGGCGGGCGTGACTTGCGGCGTGCCGGCGCTGGAGCCCGCCGATCTCGACAAGGATGCGCCGTCGGGCTGCGTCCAGGCGGTGATCGACTGGTATGGCGCCGCGGACATGAAGGTGGCTGACAAGCCCACAACAGGCTTCACCCTGCCGGCCACCTCTGACGGCGGCGCCTTCCTGGGCTGCGAGCCTGCCGCCTGTCCGCCGGGTCTCGCCCGCCTGGCCAGTCCGCTGTCTTATATATCGGCCACGAGTCCGCCCTTCCTGATCCAGCATGGCGCCGCCGATAGCGTGATTTCGCCCGCCCAGTCGCAGGCTTTGCTGGCGGCCCTGAAAGAGCGGGGCGTGCCTGCCGAGCTGGTGATCTATCCCGGTGTGGGACACGACTTCACCCGTGGCGGGCAGCCGGACCCCGCCGTCAACCAGGAAGCGCTGGCGAAAATCGGCGCATTCCTGGCCGGGATATTCCCGCCCGGGCCGGTGGGCGTGAAGACGGCGCAGCAGCGCGGACCCGTCTATTAATCTTACCTGCGCCCGGGGCCACGACTGATTGGTTCTTGGCCTCCTTCTTGAATGAACCAGCCTGAGACATCACGCCCTTATCAGGCTGGGACAGGCATGGAACAACAGACCTTCGCGGACGGCATCGGCCGCATCGCCATCATTGACGGGATCGTGCGGCTGGACCTGGTCGCCCATTCCCCCACCGAGGCTGGACCGGACGGCAAGCCGCGCCCCGTCTTCAGCCATCGCGTCGTGATGGGCGTGGACCAGTTTCTGCGCGCCGCCGAAAAGATCGCCGAGACCGTCAAGGTCATCCGCACCGCCAATGCCCGCCCGGCTGCTCCGACCACAATGGCACACGAACCGCCGCGCGACGTCGCGCGTCCGGCGTCCCAGCCCCAGCAGGTGCCGCCGCATCTGCGCCGCGAAAGCATCCATCCCGACCGGCCCCCGCCAGCCCAGGCCGCCCAGCGCCCATTTCCCTGAAAGCCCACCATGACGGTTATCGGCAAGATCGAACCTCAGCAGCGCGTGGCACAGGACAACACGCCTGTGCCGGACAGCGGCCTGCGCGCGCTTGCGGCGGTGGCGCGGCATTACCAGCTCGACTGGAGCCTGGCGCGGCTTTCGCACATCCATGACAAGGGCCGTGAGCCCGATGCCCGCGAGCTGGTGCGCATCGCCCGCGCCGAAGGCCTGAAGGCCGAAACCCACCGGGCTAACTGGAAGGGCATTGCCAGGCTGCAGAAACAGACGCCCTTCCTGGTGCGGCTGGATACCGGCGGCTGGTTCGTGGTGCTGAAGGTCGGCCAGGAGGCGATGAAGCACGCGGCCGGGGAAAAGGCCGCCGAGCAGATCGTGGTGTTCAATCCCAAGGTGCCGCAGGCCAACCTGTTCCCGGTGGAACGGGAGAAATTCCTCGCCCACTGGACGGGCGAGATCGTGCTGCTGAAGCGCCCTTACAAGGCGGGCGAAACAGCGCCCAAGAAGTTCGGCCTGGGCTGGTTCGGCCCGGAATTCTGGCGCCAGCGCGGCATGCTGCGCAACATCGTGATCGCGGCGCTGGCCATGCATATCCTGGCCCTGGCGGTTCCGATCTTCTTCCAGACCGTGATCGATCGCGTGCTGGTCTATCTCAGCATTTCAACCCTGATCGTGATCGGGGCCGGCGTGGTGCTGGCCATCCTGTTCGATGCCACCTTCAGTTGGCTGCGCGGCTATTTCGTGCTGCGCACCGCCAGCCGCATCGACATTCGCCTGGCGCGTATCACCTTCCGCCACCTGATGAGCCTGCCCATCAGCTTCTTCGACGCCAGCCGCGCCGGCGTCGTCACCAAGCACATGCAGCAGGGCACCCAGATCCGCGAATTCCTCACCGGGCGTTTGCTGGGGACCCTGCTTGATCTTCCCGCCCTGCTGGTCTTCCTGCCGCTGCTGCTGTGGTACAGCGTGCCGCTGACCCTGGTGGTGCTGGCGGTGACGGCCGTACTGGGTCTTGTGATCGCGCTGATGCTGGGGCCGTATCGCCGCCGCCTGCGACACCTCTATGCCGCCGAAGCCCAGCGCCAGTCGCTGCTGGTGGAAAGCGTGCATGGCATGCGCACCATCAAGTCGCTCAATCTGGAGCCGCGCCGCGAGGAGGCCTGGGACGATGCCGCTGCCGATGCGGTCAATACCTATGTCGCGGTGGGCAAGATCGGGCTTGTCGCCAATACCCTGTCCTCTTTCATTGAAAAGGCGCTGACGATCGTCATCGTCACGGCCGGTGCCTTCCTGGTGTTCAAGGGCGAACTCACTGTCGGCGGTCTGGTGGCATTCAACATGCTGTCGTCGCGGGTGATCAGCCCGGTGCTGCAGCTCATCGGCCTGCTGAACAACTATCAGGAAGTCATGATGTCGGTGGAGATGCTGGGCGAGATCATGAATCATCGCGGCGAAGGCAGCACCCGCGGCCTGACGCCGGCCTTGTCCGGCGCCATCGAATTCGACAAGGTCACCTTCCGCTATCCCGGCACGGAAAATCCGGCGCTGCGCGACGTGTCGCTGAAGATTCCCGCAGGCGCCATGGTGGGCATCGTCGGCCGCAGCGGCTCGGGCAAGACCACCTTGTCGGCGATGCTGCAGGGCATGCACCATGCCAGCGAAGGCGCCATCCGCATCGACGGCCACAATATCCGCGACATCGACCTGGGCTATCTGCGCAGCCAGAATGGCGTCGTGCCGCAGGAGCCGTTCCTGTTCCGCGCCAGCATCAAGGACAATATCCGCATGGGTATGCCGACCGCCTCCTTCGAGGATGTGGTGCAGGCGGCGCGCATGGCCGGTGCAGACGAATTCATCCAGCAACTGCCCCAGCGCTATGACACCGACCTGGAAGAGGGCGCGGTCAATCTCTCCGGCGGCCAGAAGCAGCGCATCTCCATCGCCCGCGCCTTGTTGCGTCAGCCGCGCGTCATCATCTTCGACGAGGCCACCAGCGCGCTGGACCCGGAAAGCGAAGCGGTGGTGGTGAAGAACCTCAAGGAGATCGCCAAGGGCCGCACTGCCATCGTGATCTCCCACCGCCTGGCCACCATTCGCGACGCCGACGCCATCATCGTGATGGACAAGGGTGCGGTGAATGACGTGGGCACCCATGCCCAGTTGATACAGCGCAATTTCATCTACAACACGCTGTGGAACCAGCAGCATGCGGGGGCGGCGGCATGAGCACGGTGAATTTCGACCACGCCGCCAATGCCTTCAAGCCCGACGCCGCGGCAATCGAGGAAGCGCCAGTGCCACTGTCGGCTCACGCCGCGCTGTTTGTGGTCGCCGCGCTGCTGCTCACCGCCATCGTCTGGGCGGTGATCGGCACCGTGGACCGCATCGTGGTGGCACCTGGCAAGATCGCGACCCGCACGCCCATGCTGGTGATGCAGCCCTTCACCACCTCCCGCGTGGTCGAGATCGCGGTCAAGGCCGGCGATCATGTCGTCAAGGGCCAGGTACTGGCGCGCTTCGATCCCGCCTTTGCCGCCGCCGACGTGTCGTCTTTGCAGCAGAAGGTGGATTCGCTGACCGCCCAAGGCCAGCGGCTGGAAGCCCAGTTGCGCGGTCTGCCCTTCACCGCAGGGCCGCAGGACGGCGCCGACCGCATCACCCAGGCGCAGATATTTGCCCAGGAACTCAGCGACTACAACGCTTCGATCAATCAGCGCGACGCGCGGCTGGGACAGATACAGTCCCAGATCCAGCTCGATGAAACCAACCTGCCCGGCATGCAGCAGCAACTGGGCATGGCCCAGCGCGTTGTGCAGATGTACGACCGGCTGGCGCGCCAGAAGGCGGCCGCCACCCTCGACATCATGCGCTCGCAATCCAGCCTGATCGATGCGCAGACCCGGCTGCAGAACACCGCCGGCGATCGCGATAAGATGATCCAGCAGCGCGCCGAAACCCAGCAGGAGCGCCAGTCCTTCATCGAAAAATGGCGCAGCGACCACAATCAGCAATTGGTGGATACCCGTCAGAAGCTGTCCGAGGCGATCGAGACCCTGAACAAGGCCAACCGCATGCAGGACTTCACCCAGATGACCGCCCCGGTGGACGGCATTGTGCAGGAGGTTGCCGACCGGTCCGTCGGCTCAGTGTTGCGCGAGGCAGAGACACTGGTGACCCTGGTGCCGGACAATGCCGATCTTTATGTGGAAGCCAGCGTGCCGTCGCGCGACATCGGCTATCTGAAGTTGGGCGACAGCGTGCGGGTGAAGCTGGAAAGCTATCCCTTCCAGCGCTTCGGAACCATCAGCGGTGTCCTGGCCGTGATCAGCCCCGATTCCCAGCCGCTGAAGGAAGGCGATGACAAATCCCAGGTGATCTACCGGGTCCAGGTGAAGCTGGACGACAAGCCCGCCGCGCTGCTGGCGCGCAGCATTCACCTGAAGCCCGGCCTGGTCGCCAGCGCGGAGATCAAGACGGGCGGGGAAACCATCGCCAACTACATCCTGCATCCGATCATCCGCATCGGCGACGAAAGCCTGCGCGAGCCCTGACACCACGTCACACCTGCTGGCCGCAAAAATCGCAAAACATGGTTAATTGCTTAAAGCCGTTATTTTAGCGGCTTTTTTGCACGCGCGATTTTCGAATGTACGGCTGTCACGCAAAATCCACTGGACATGACATCTGTTTCATTTTGACACTGTTTCCAAAGCGATGAGCAGGCATGCGCCTGCACAAAAGCATCAAGGAGCGGGTCATGGCGATCATCAACGGCACCAAGGGCACCCACGGCACCAATGGCGGCACCCCGACCATTGGCGGCCCCGGCTCCAATGAGAGCTTCACCCAGAACGGCAAGATCGGCGCCGACTCCATCACCGAACAGGTCTTCGGCGGCGATGGCGGTGACGGTGGCAACGGCACCGGCGCCGCGGCCGGCGCCAATGGCGGCAACGGCGGCAATGCCGCCATCACCCTGAACGGCAACATCTTCAATGCCCCGGCCACCAACAACCTGACGGTCGCGCTGACCGCGGTGGGCGGCAATGGCGGCCTGGGCGGCACCAGCGTGAATTCCACGCCGGGCCTTCCGGGCAATGGCGGCAACGCCACCGTGACGATGAGCGGAAACATCATCCAGCCCAACAAGATCATGAACACGATCGAGCTGGACGCCATCGCCATCGCCGGCGACGGCACCAAAAAGGGCAATGCCAGCGCCACCATCAACGGCAACATCATTCAGCCCAGCAAGGCCACCACCACCGTCACGCTGCTGGCCAAGGCCTATGCCAATGGCGCCGATGCCTATGCCAACAATGGCAACCTCAATTACGGCACCAAGACCGCCACCATCAACGGCAATATCGTCCAGGGGACCATCAACAACGTCTATCTGAGCGCCGACACCTACAATCCGGCCACGCCCTTTATCGGCTCCAACGGCACGGCCACGATCAATGGCAACGTCATCCAGACCAAGGCCACCAATACCGGCTTTGTCAGCCTGGAAGCCTCGGGCCAGCACATCGCCATCACCCAGAACAAGATCACACTGGGCCTGCAGGAGCTGGATCTGGCCGTCAACCAGTTCGGCCCGACCTACGATACCCAGATCAAGACCAACGAATTCAAGGGTACCGGCGCCAATACCTTCACCTTCACGGACAATGTCTATCCCGGCCCCCACACGCCGGACACCATCGCCATCGACCTCGGCGCCGGCACCTTCATGTTCAACGGCAACGCCAATACGCTGACCGGCTTCGCCAACGCGACGGTCTGGGGCAATGACGCCGCCACCATCATCGGCAGCAACGCCATCAATACCCTGACCGGCGGCAATGGTGACGACACCATTTCCGGCCTGGGCGGCAACGACATCATCAATGGCAGTGGCGGCAACGACCTGCTGACCGGCGGTGCGGGCAATGACACCATCGATGGCGGCGCCGGCCTGTTCGACACGGCGGTTTATTCCGGCGCGCGCGCGCAGTACACGCTGTCCTTCATCAACACCGGCAACCTGGCCGGAACCGTCACCGACACCGTTCCGGGCCGCGACGGCACCGACACGCTCACCAACGTCGAATTCCTGAAGTTCTCGGACGGGCTTTATGACGTCGTGAACGGTACCTTCTCCTCCAACAACCATGCCCCGGTGGCGGTGGCCGACACCTATTCGGTGCTGGAAGACAATGTGCTTACCGTTCCGGCGCTGACGGGCGTTCTGGCCAACGATACCGACGCCGACAGTGATCCGCTGACCAGCGTCCTGGTGACCAACGCGGCCAATGGCAATGTCGTGCTGAACAGCGATGGGTCCTTCACCTATACCCCGAACGCCAACTTCAACGGCGCCGACAGCTTCACCTACAAGGCCAATGACGGCATATCCGACTCCGCGCCCGTCACCGTCACCCTCAACGTCACCTCGGTGAATGACGCGCCG
>CBIHOI010000113.1:0-6969 GCA_966211925.1 uncultured Hyphomicrobiales bacterium
CATTTCGAGTGCGGTGCCATCGACCACTCGACCACCTGTCCGCCGGCGGTGATAAGGGAGAGGCCCGGCTCTGGCAAGCTTAATCAGAAGCCAGCGCGATCAGGGGCTTAGGGGGCGAACCGGCAGGGGGATGTTGCACACATCGATACGGCCCGCGGGCTTTATGAAGAAGGGGCCGGCCCGGTTGCGGCGCGCCTCGGCATAGGCCGCGAAAGTCCTGCTGTCGGTTTTCAGCGCTTCCAGCCTGGGCTGGTCTGCGGGCGGCATTTCACTGGCGATGCTGGTGAACAGGATGGGCGTGTGCTGGGCGGGCTTGTCATAGAAGCCCATGGCGCCGGCGCCGCGCGGCAACGACGACAGCAGGTCCATCCCCTGCACCACCCGGCCCACCACCGTGATGTTGCGATCCAGGTGACGTGGCGCCTGGCCGGTGACGGCATACAGTTCGGCGCCGTTGCCGGTGTCGGGCGCAAGATCGCGGCCTGCGCCCACCGTGCCATAGCAATGCACCATCCATTCGGTCTTGCCATCGCTGGCGGCGGGGAAGTCGCCGTCGAAGCCGGCCTGCGGGGCATAGGTGTCCGGATCCTTCAGCGCGTGGAAATTCGTGCTGGGGCCGCGTTCGAACTCGATCCAGCCACCGGTGGATTTCGGCTCGGGATCGCGCGCCCATTGCACGACATAGTTATCCTGGCTGCGAATGACGGCGGCGTTCTTGCTGAAATAGCCGCTGTGTACGAGCTTCTTGATGTTGCCCACGGTGCGCGGGGCGAATTGCGGCGCAAGCTGAATCACCACGCGGCCGGTCCTCAACTGCATCACCAGCAGGTCGGCGGGATCGAGGCGGTGCCAGTCGCTCCTGGGCGAGGCTTTCAATACCTCGTCCGGCGCCTTGGGCGCGGCGGAGGCGGCGGTGGCGAACAGGAGAGCGGCGGCGATGGCAAAGCGCATGCCCAAGGGAAGCATGGCGGCACCACCGCGCGCAACTACTGCCCCATCATCGCCTTCACGTCCGCTTCCTTGACCGGCGCCTTGTAGTGGTTGCCGAAATTGGTGCGGATATAGGTGACGACGGCGGCTATCTGGGCCGGCTTCAGGATGTCGGTCAGCGATGGCATCGCCCCTCTACCCTGCAGGATCATGCTGACGGGATAGGAGGGTTCTTCCAGCCTGGCATTCCTGGCCAGTGCGGGAATCTCTCCGGCGCCCTTGCCGCCCCTGGCGTCGGCCATGTGGCAGGCCTGGCAGACCTGTTGATAGACCTGCTGGCCGGTGACGGGCGCGGGCGCCTTGACGGTGCCGTTGCCGGCGGTGTCCTGAGCCCAAGCGGGTGCGGCGACCAGGACGGCAATCAGAACCATGCTTGCGGTTTTCATGATCGGGCCTTTTCTGTGATTAGGCTGCAAGGGCGCGCTTGTGCAGGCGGGTGATGGCGTCGAGCGACGACAGCAGCGCCCCTTCCATCCAGCAGCCGACATAGGAGGCGTGTTCGCCGGCCAGCACGATGCGATCGTCCAGCGCGACCAGCTCCTGGTAATGTTCCTTGCGGGTGTCTTCGTTCCAGCGGGCGCAGCAGCCCATGGTCCAGTGCACGCGGCTCCAGGCCACGGACACGCCGTTCTGGTATTCCTTGCGATAGACGCCGGGATGGAAGACCGAGCCCTGGGCCAGCGCGGCCTCGATGCGCTGGTCGGGCGTCATGCCGGCCAGGCGATAGGCGCCGGCGCCGCTGGCAAAGGCGCCCAGCAAGACGCCGGGGCCATCGGTGAAGTATTTGTAGTTGGGGTAGCTGACCAGCGAGATGTCCTGGCTGGTGAAGCTGTGGCCGCCATAGATGTAATCGTCTTCTTCCCAGAAGCGGCGGCCCATCTGCAGGCCGATCTTGACGGAGTTGGAATAGGGCACGGCGGCGATCGCCGACTTCTTTTCGCCGCGCAGGTTGTTGGGAATCTGGTTCAGCACGCCCAGGGGAATGGTGCAGACGCAGTAATCGGCTTTGGCCTCGGTGACCGTGCCGGTGGTGGTGTCATTGTAGGTGACGGTGACACCCGCCTTGTCCTGCATGATCTTCGTCACCTTGGCGTTCTGGGTGATCAGGCTGGCGACCTGTTTGGCAAAGCCCTTGCCGATCATGCCCATGCCGCCGACCGGCTGAAACATGGTGGTCTGGAATTCATGGTTCATGAAGAAGGCCATGTTCTTCCAGATCTGCGAATTCAGCACATCCTTGAAGTCGAACACGGCGGAGGGGATCGGCGCGCCGTTTACGCCGCCGCCGGGGGGACGTTCATAGCCGCGATGTTCGGAAGACAGAAGCCCGGACTTGTACTTCATGTCCTTGTCGAGCATCCCCCAGCCGCGCAGCGCTTCCATCAGCTTGCTGCGGTCTTCGGCCGTCAGTTCGGCATCCAGCGCTTTCTGGTTGATGGCCTTGCCCAGAAGCTCGGCGACATTGCCTTCGAAGTCGGCGGCGGCCTCGCGAAAGCGCACCGGCTTGCCGCCAAAGGCTTCGGAGGTCTGCACGAAGGCGTTGTGGTTGAACTGGATGAAGGGTTCCAGCGCCACGCCAAAGGCCTTGCAGTAATGCAGCAGGGTGCGGTGGTGATAGGGAATGCGCCACGGCCCGGGGTTGAGGTAATGGCCGTCGGCAAAGCCGACCTTCTGGGTGGCGCCGCCAAGTTCGGTATAGGTGTCGCCGCCATACAGCGACCAGTTACGGCCGCCGGCACGGTTCTGGTATTCCAGCACCTTGACCTTATAGCCGGCCTTGGAGAGTTCATAGGCGGCCAGCATGCCGGCCAGGCCGGCGCCCAGCACCAGCACCGAGGCGCCGGGGCGCGCGCCCGACAGGTTGGGCGGGCCGGCGAACTGGGTTTCGCTGGCGTGGCCCATGGTGGTCATGGCCTGGTACAGCGCGGCGGTGCCGCCCATCATGCCGATGGCTGTCAGCAATTGTCGGCGCGTGGTTGTCGGCCTGGCGATGTCCATGATGTCCCCGTGTGCATGCAAGTGTGCAGTTGCACAAAAGGTATCAGGCGAAGCCACCGTCACAACGGCGATATGCGCCGCTGCAAAGACTATGATGACGAATAGGCGCGCTCAGACATGTCTGATGCGGGACGGGGGATGCCATCTGCACAGTTTCACGGCTGAAACTGCCTCGCTGCTCAAAAACTATTCGGAGCCTGCCAGCCAGGCGATGCGGACGTCGGCGCCGAGTCGCGACGTGATGACATCTGCGATCTGCTGCAGGGATGCCGCCAGGCCGTAGGGCGGATTGATCACCAGCAGACCCGCCGCGTTCAATTTTCCTTCCGGCGCGGCGATCTGGATAGTGACGGCCAGCGCCTTGGTGACGCCGCCAGCCAGCACTTCGCTGGTGAAGGCGTCTGCGGCCGGCTGCGACTTGATCGGGTACCAGATGAGATAGATGCCGGTGGCGAACTTGCGGACCGCGGCTATGACGGTGCGCGCCAGGGTTTCGAATTCGTCCGTCGCTTCGAACGGCGGATCGATCACCACCAGCCCGCGCCGCGCGGCCGGTGGCAGCAGCTTGGGCAGGCGGGCATAGCCGTCCAGATTTTCGACCGCGACATTGCGATACAGGTCGAGCGTGTTTTTCAGTACCGCATGTTCCTGCGGATGCTTTTCGATGGCGGTCAGGCGGTCCTGCGAGCGCAGCAGCTTTGCCGTGATCAGCGGCGAGCCGGGATAAATGTCACCCTTGGCGAGATCGAGATAGGTGGCCAGTGCATCCGGCATCGGCGCGGACAGGTCGTGCAGGCGGGCGATACCATTCTGCGCCTCGCCCGTCTTGCCGGCATGCTCGCCCGACAGATCGTAGGCGCCGCGCCCGGCATGGGTATCGATCACCGCGAAGGGCGCGTCCTTTTTCTTCAGATGCTGAAGGATTGCCACCAGCGCGATGTGTTTCATCACATCGGCGAAATTGCCTGCATGATAGCCGTGGCGGTAGTTCATCTGGAAATATGCTCCAGCGGCAGGCCCCTCGTCCTGGGACCGAAGGCGCCGATGACGATGGCCACCACGCCCATGCAGCCGGCGATGAAGACGAATACCCCCGGTGCACCGAAAGCCTTCAGGAGACCTGCGATGACGAAGGCGCTGAACATGGTGGACAGGCGCGAGAAGGAATAGACGAAGCCAACACCCAGGGCGCGGATGCGGGTGGGATACAGCTCCGGCTGGTAGCCGTGATAGGCGAAGGACAAGATGTTGTTGGCCAGGGTCAGCGCCACGCCGCAGGCGATCACCGCGCCCATTCCACGCGCCTGGGTGAAGGCAAGGCCGGCGGCGGCGATGGACAGGGCCGCGCCCACGATCAGCCATTTGCGCTCCAGCCGGTCGAAGAACAGCATCCCCAGCAGCGGCCCGAACGGCGCGGCCAACGCGATGATGAAGGTGTAGCCCAGCGACCGCGTTACCTCGATGCCGCTGGCGATCAGCAAGGTCGGCACCCAACTGGCAAAGCCGTAATAGCCCGCGGCCTGGAACAGGTTGAAGGCGATCAGCATCATGGTGCGCCCCAGATAGGGCCTCGCGAAGATTTCACGGAAAGACCCGCGTCCCTGTTCTGCATCCTGCAGCGTCGGCTCGGCGAGTTCGATGCCTGCCAGGCGGGCTTCGACTTCCCAGCCTTCCACAATGGCGTCGGCTTCCTGGCCGCGGCCATGCGCCGCCAGCCAGCGCGGGCTTTCGGGCAGGCGGCGGCGCACGAACCAGACCAGCAGCGCCCCCAACGATCCCGCCATCACCACGAACCGCCAGCCATCCAGCCCGAAGATCATGCGCGGCACCAGCAGCCAGCCCAGGAAGGCCACCAGCGGAATGGCGGCGAACTGGATGATGTTGGCATAGGCGAACGCACGGCCGCGGGTGCGCGGCGGCGACAGCTCGGCGATATAGGTGTCGATGGTCACCAGCTCCACGCCCACGCCGATGCCGCAGAGAAAGCGCCACACGTTCAGCCCGAAAGCATCGTGCTGGAACGCCATTACCATCGCGGCTGCCGCGTACCACAGCAGCGAGCCCATGAAGATCGGGCGGCGGCCCAGCCGGTCGGCGATGAAGCCGAACAGCGAGGTGCCCACGAACAGCCCGGCGAAGAAGGCCGCGACAAAGCCCGCCACGCCTGTTGTGCCGAAAAGACCGGGCGTGGTGGCGGTGAGGATGCCGGATTTCACCAGTCCCGGCGCGATATAGGCGGCAAGGAACAGGTCGTAGAATTCAAAAAAACCGCCCAGCGACAACAGCGAGATGCGGCGCCAGAAGCCGCGCGTGGCGGGCAGTCGCTCCAGCCGGCCGGCGATATTGCCGCCGCTGCCTTGCAGGAAACTACCGGCCTTCATTTTGCCGGTGCACGTCATGGGTGACGACGCCGACATTTTCGGGCGGCATGGCCAGCCAGTCCTTGCGCTTCAGGGAGTGCAAGGTGTCCTCGTGCCCGTTCTTCCAGTGCTCGTGCATGGAATCGGGCGAGAACTCATAATCGCGCGCGTTCCCCTCATAGGATTTCTGCTGGTAGATCATCTGCAGGATGGTGGCGCGCGGCAGGTCGGACAGGCTTTCCAGCATCTGCCGGTCTTCGTCGGTAAGCTGGTCGGGCGGGACTTTCTGCAAAGCCTCAAAGCAGCGGTGCTTCCAGCGCTGCAGGCGGGCGAACATGTCAGTCACCTGGCGGGTGCGGCTGGAATAGGTGATGTCCTTGTGGCGTCCCAGCACATCGCTCATGGTGCGCGGCAGGGCGCCGCGCGCGCTGAACAGGTCCACCTGGAATACCAGGGAGTTGAGATTGTCGGGCTGCGCCAGCAGATGCTGCAGCGGCGTGTTGGACACGATGCCGCCGTCCCAGAAATAATCCGTGCCGATCTGCACCATGGGGAAAGCCGGCGGCAGCGCGCCCGACGCCATGATGTGCTCGATGCAGATGTCTTCCTGACGGTTGTCGAAGAAGACGAAATTGCCGCTCGTCACATTGACCGCGCCCACGGCGAAATGCACGTCGCCATTGTTCAGAACGTCGAGGTCGACCAGCTCTTCCAGCGTCTGCCTCAGCAGGCTGTTGTCATAGAAGCTGGTGGCATCCTTGTTGCCGGCCGGCAGCAGCCAGGGATTGATCTTGTGCGGCTGGAACAGGCCGGGCTGGCCAAACAAGGCTGTGGTCAGCGCAGAGACGCCGTTGCGGGCCTGGCGAAAAATGTCGCCATCGGGGGTATGGGGCCAGATGGTGCGGTCGGTAATGCGGTCCCAGAATTCGCACAGGGCGGCCAGCCGCCGCTCGGGCTTGTTGCCGGCGATCAGGGCCGAGTTGATGGCGCCGATGCTGACGCCGGAAACCCAGTCCGGCTCCAGTCCCGCTTCGTGCAGCGCCTGATAGACGCCGGCCTGGTAGGCGCCCAGCGCGCCGCCGCCCTGCAGCACCAGCGCGATGCGGCCGCAATGTTCGGGGCGTTCGATGCGCTCGTAGCGATGGGCCCCGAACTGGGACGCGGGGTGGCCGATGGGCTTGGTATCCATGGGGCCGAATCATACGCTGATTTGCGACATTTTTTTCGATGAATTTGCCGCCATGCGGCCTTATCGCCCCTGCGTCTGTCACAGGGCTGTGCCATGCTTGGCTGTCATTACCGGGAGATTTTCGCATGTCGCTCAAGGGCAAGGTTGCATTGGTCACGGGCTCGACCTCCGGGATCGGGCTGGCCATCGCGCGCGGGTTCGCAGGCCAGGGTGCCGATATCTGCATCAACGGTTTTGGCGATGCGGACGCAATCGAGAAGGAACGCAGCGGCATCGAGACCGATTTCGGCGTCAAATGCATCTATAGCGGCGCGGACATGAGCAAGGGACCCGAGACCGAGGCGATGGTGACGGACGCCATCAAGGCGCTGGGGTCAGTGGATATCCTGGTCAACAATGCCGGCATCCAGTTCGTCTCGCCGGTGGAGGATT
>CBIHOI010000114.1:0-6780 GCA_966211925.1 uncultured Hyphomicrobiales bacterium
CCATTCACACCGACAAGATTCTCGCAGGAGCCTGACCATGACCGACACGATTTACACCAGCGTTGATCAGTATCTCGATGCGCTGAAGGCTGCGCTGGCCGGGGCCCCCAAGGCGGTGATCGCCGACGCGCTGGCGGACTGCGAAGAACATCTGCGCGGCGCCATTGCCGCACATCCCGAAATGAGCGAGGCCGAAGTCTTCGCCGACATGGCCCGCAGCTATGGCAGTCCCGAAGAAGTGGCGGCCGAATATCGCGCCACGGACATGCCGCCTCCGCGCCCGTTTGCCCGTCCGGAGACCCGCTCCTTCAGCCCAGTAGCAGCCAATGCGCCGCGAACCTGGACCATGTTCAACGTGTTTTCCGACATGCGCACCTATGGCGCGATGGTTTATATGCTGTTGTCGCTGATTACGGGTGTGTTCTACTTCACATGGGCCGTCACAGGCACTTCTCTGACCGCAGGGCTTGCGGTTCTGATCATCGGCATTCCCTTTTTCCTGGTCTTCATGGGATCGGTCCGTCTGCTGGGCCATGTCGAGGGCCGTATCGTCGAAGCCTTGCTGGGCGTGCGCATGCCACGCCGGCTGGCTGCGGGACCGTTCAATGAAAATCTGTGGGAACGCATCAAATCCGGGCTGTCGGACATCCGCACCTGGTCCACGCTGTTCTACATGTTCCTGATGCTGCCGCTGGGCGTTGCCTATTTCGTCATGGCCATTGTCGGCCTGGCGGTTTCCGGCGGACTTGTCGTAACCGGCGTTTGGAGCGTGTTCGACATGGGCGCCCATATCCAGGCCGATGGCGCACCGCTTTGGGTGATGGAGTTCGTCCACACGCCGTTCGCGGGCATCCTGGCGGCGCTGATCGGTGTGCTGCTGTTTTTCATCACATTGCATATCGCCCGCGTGGTTGGCTGGCTTCATGGCCGCATCGCCGAACACCTTTTGGTCCGGCTCTGAACCTCAAAACTCTTGCCCATTTTCGATGGCCCGGCGCCCGTCGCCGGGCCATTGCCTTTTGGAACAATTCTCAATGAGAACAGGCGTTTAAGGTTGACGGTCCGGTGCGAATACCCGTTATATGGCGCCGGTCGCACGCCGGGGACATGGGCGCACGCGCCGAATTGGGCTGGGAGGCAGGCGGATAGGTCGGGGGACTTGTGACGCTCTTGTTTCCAACGGCAATGGAGCAGACGTGGACGGCAAACCCCGCGGGCATAAGGCGCGCGCGCAATTCAGCACCAAGATCGTGACACAGCCGGAGTCTTCCGGTTCGCCTTTTGTGGCAACGCTGGTTCGGCAGATGCACGGCGCCGGCACCATCATGGCAACGCCCGATGGCCGATGGGCGGTCGTGTCATCCACCCTGACGGCGCTGGTGGCCGGCGCCATTGCCTGGATGGCCGTGGGCATGATGCCCGTGAATCGTCCGCTGGTGGCACCAGGGCGGTCCTCGCTGCCCTATGCCCTGTTCATGAAACTGATCCGTGCGAGCGAGCCACAAGGCGTTGCTGACAATGCCGACAACGCCAATCCCAATCCCGGCGTGGAAAACCGCACCGTGACGCTCGATGCCGGCGACACGCTGGCGGGCATGCTCGAAGATCTTGGCATCTCCGCCCAGGATGCCAATGCGGTCGTCGCAGCCTTGGGCAAGGATTTCAACCCGCGTGCTCTAAAGGCAGGACAGGCTTTCGACCTCACCTACTCGGTCGCAACCATCGACGCGACTGGCGAAGCGCCAAAGTCCGGGCCGCGCACCACCACGGTTATCGTCAACCACAAGCCGGTTGTGGTGCCGCTGGACGCTACAGGCGAGGATGACAATAGCGGCGCGACGGAAGAAAACTCGCAGGCCATCTCGCGGCTTCTGTCGCTGCATTTCTCGCCATCCATCGAACAGGAAATCACCGTCACGCGCACCACCGAGGGTGGCTACAGCGCGGAAATCGAGAAGAAGGAGCTCCAGGTCCACCGACATCGAGCGGGCGGCACCATCGATTCCAGCCTTTACCTGGCGGCGATGCAGGCCGGCATCCCCGGAGATGTGGTGATCGATATGATCCACATGTTCTCGTACAAAGTGGATTTTCAGCGCGACCTGCACCCTGGCGACAAGTTCGAAGTCTATTATGACTATTACTATACGCCCGAAGGCCAGCCGGCGAAGTATGGCGCCATCAGCTATGCGATGATGACTTTGGGCGGCAAGCAGATTCCGATGTACCGCTTCCAGGCCGATCCCAACGAGCCCGCGGAATATTTCGACGCCAAGGGCGAAAGCGCCAAGGGCATGCTGATGAAGACCCCGGTGGACGGGGCGCGCATTTCGTCAGGCTTCGGATCCCGCTTCCATCCCATCCTGGGCTACACGCGCATGCACAAGGGCGTGGACTTTGCCGTACCCACCGGCACACCGGTCATGGCCGCGGGCGCGGGAACCATTCAGTTCATGGGCCGCGCCAGTGGCTATGGCAATTTCGTGAAGATCAACCACGGCAATGGTTACGCCACCGACTATGGCCACCTGTCGCGCTTTGCACCTGGCATGCGACAGGGTGCGCGCGTGCGCCAAGGCCAGGTCTTTGCCTATAGCGGCATGACCGGCATCGCCACGGGGCCACATCTGCACTACGAGATTCTGGTCAAGGGGACACAGGTCAATCCCCTGACAGTGAAGATGGCGCAGGGCCGCCTGCTGGTTGGAAAACTGTTGCGCGCCTTCCAGGAAAAGCGGCTGGAAGTCGACAATCTGGTTGCTACCACGGCACTTGAATCCAAAGTCGCGGATAACGCGACCGATCTGCGGCAGGCCAAGGCGAAGTAGCTAGAACATCCGGCCGCCGTTTGGCGCCGTCAGGCTGGGGTGCAGCAGGACGACTTCACCGTCAGCATCGGGTACGCCCAGGGTGAGTACTTCCGACATGAAAGGCCCGATCTGGCGCGGCGGGAAGTTCACCACGGCGATCACCTGCTTTCCGATCAAGGCATCGGGCGTGTAGTGCCGCGTGATCTGGGCCGATGACTTCCTGAGGCCGATGTCGCCGCCGAAATCGATCTGCAACTTGATGGCGGGCTTGCGCGCTTCGGGAAACGGCTCGGCCTTTACGATGGTGCCGATGCGAATATCGACTTTCAGGAAATCGTCAAAACTGATGTTCACAAATGCCTCGTCTGTAATTCTGACAAAGCATCGCCCAAAGCGTCATGGCCCGCAAATGCGGGCCATGACAGTTCGGATCAATTCAGCGCAGTACCCGCGGGCGGCGCGTCGGCCAATTCGTCGGCCCCCGCGGCAAACTCGTGCCCATCAATCACCAGGCCGGTTTTGCTGGCGCTGACGGCGACCTGTGCCCCGTCGGCAACCCGGCCTTCCAGGATCAGTTGCGCCAATGGGTCCTGCAGACTGCGCTGGATAACGCGCTTGAGCGGCCGCGCGCCATAGACCGGGTCATAGCCGGCATTGCCCAGCCAGTGTCGCGCCTTGTCGTCCAATGTGACGACGATCTTGCGGTCAGCCAGCAGCTTGTCCAGCCGCGCCATCTGGATTTCCACGATCTTGTCCATGTTGGCGCGGGTCAGGCGATGGAACAGGATGATCTCGTCCAGGCGGTTGAGGAATTCCGGGCGGAAGTGTGAACGCACCGCCTGCATCACCTGTGCGCGGGCCTGGGTCTGGTCCCCTTCCAGGCCCAGCAATTCGGTACCCAGATTGGACGTCAGGATGATCACCGTGTTGCGGAAGTCCACAGTGCGGCCCTGGCCATCGGTCAGCCGGCCGTCATCCAGAACCTGCAGCAGGACGTTGAACACATCCGGATGGGCTTTCTCGACCTCGTCAAACAGGATTACCTGATACGGGCGACGACGAACGGCTTCTGTCAGCACGCCGCCTTCCTCATAGCCGACATAGCCGGGCGGCGCACCGATCAGCCGCGCCACGGCATGCTTCTCCATGAATTCGCTCATGTCGATACGCACCATGGCGCTGTCGTCATCGAACAGGAACGCTGCCAGAGACTTGGTGAGTTCGGTCTTTCCGACGCCCGTGGGCCCCAGAAACAGGAAGCTGCCGATGGGGCGGTTGGGATCCTGCAGGCCGGCACGGGCGCGGCGCACGGCATTGGCGATAGCCTTGACCGCCTGGTCCTGGCCGACAACGCGGCGCTCCAGGTCGGCTTCCATGTGCAGCAGCTTCTCGCGCTCGCCTTCCAGCATCTTGTCCACCGGAATGCCCGTCCAGCGCGACACCACGCCGGCGATGTTCTCGGCCGTGACGGCTTCGCCGGCCAGGGCGGCGTCCTTGTTCTCGTCGATGGCCTTGAGCTTGCGCTCCAGGTCGGGAATGACGCCATAGGTCAGCTCACCGGCACGGCCAAAGTCGCCATTGCGTTGTGCCACTTCCGCTTCCTGCCGGGCAGCATCGAGCTTTTCCTTGATGCCCTGGACATCGGCGACGGATTTCTTTTCCTCCAGCCATTTGGCCGTCAGCACAGCGGACTGTTCTTCCAGCGCGACAAGTTCGCCTTCCAGCGTCACCAGCCGGTCACGGCTGGCCTTGTCGGATTCCTTCTTCAGCGCTTCGCGCTCAATCTTGAGCTGGATGATGCGACGGTCCAGTTCGTCCAGCTTTTCCGGCTTGGAGTCGATCTGCATGCGCAAGCGGCTGCCCGCCTCGTCCATCAGGTCGATCGCCTTGTCCGGCAGGAAACGGTCGGTGATGTAGCGGTTGGACAGGGTCGCCGCCGCCACGATGGCGCCGTCCGTGATGCGCACGCCGTGATGCAGCTCGTACTTTTCCTTCAGGCCGCGCAGGATAGAGATGGTGTCTTCCACGGTCGGCTCGCCCACGAACACGGCCTGGAAGCGCCGCGCCAGCGCAGCGTCCTTCTCGACATACTTGCGGTACTCGTCCAGCGTGGTAGCGCCGATGCAATGCAGTTCGCCCCGCGCCAAAGCCGGCTTGATGAGATTGGAAGCATCCATCGCACCGTCCGCCTTGCCGGCACCGACCAGGGTATGCATCTCGTCGATGAACAGGATGATCTCGCCATTGGCGCCTGTGACTTCGTTCAGCACCGCTTTCAGGCGTTCCTCGAAATCGCCGCGGAATTTGGCGCCCGCAATCAGCGCGCCCATGTCCAGTGCCATCAGCTTGCGATCGCGCAGGCTTTCCGGCACGTCGCCGTTGACGATGCGCAGCGCCAGGCCTTCGGCGATGGCGGTCTTGCCCACGCCGGGCTCACCGATCAGCACCGGATTGTTCTTGGTGCGGCGCGCCAGCACCTGAATGGTGCGGCGGATTTCCTCGTCGCGGCCGATCACCGGGTCCAGCTTGCCGCTGCGGGCGATCTCGGTCAGGTCGCGGGCATATTTCTTCAGCGCGTCATAAGCATTTTCCGCCGTTGCGCTGTCCGCGGTCCGGCCCTTGCGCAGGGCGGCGATGGCGCCGTTGAGCCCCTGCGCGGTGACACCCGCTTCCTTGAGAATTTTTCCTGCGTCGGTCGTCGTTGCCAGGGCCAGCGCCAGCAGCAGATATTCGGCGGTGACAAAGCTGTCGCCCGCCTTCTTGGCGGCGCTTTCCGCATTTTCGAGCAGCTTGGCGGTATCCTGGGACAGGTAAACTTGTCCTGAGCCGCCCTGCACCTTGGGGAGCTTCTTCAGCGCGGCTTCAACCCCGGCACGCACAGCGCGGTCATTGCCGCCGCCGGCGTTGATGAGACGGGCGGCAAGGCCTTCCTCGTCATCAATCAGCACCTTCAGCAGGTGCTCGGGTACAAATTGCTGGTTGCCCTCGCGAAGGGCCAAAGACTGGGCGGATTGAATGAAACCGCGCGCCCGCTCGGTGAATTTCTCGATATCCATGCTCTCTCCCGGTCGGCCCCTTTGCGGCGGCGGACCTTATGACGGTCCCTCACAGGCACCGTTCCAATGCGGATATGGGAAACGGGAACGGAGGCTGCAAGACCCCAGATAACACGGACCGTCAACGGTGGGCCTTGAGAAGGCTCAACCGGCGGATGTCAGGACGCCTCTGCCTCTTCGCCTTCTTCCTCGCCCTCGGCCAGGGAGAAGGATGGGGCGTTGCCATTCTGCGCCTGGGGCTGCGGCTGGCCGTCGGCGCCCGCCGGGCGCGGGTTCTGGGCAGCCTGCTGGGCCTGATGCTGGGCGGCCTGGGCCTGCTGGGCGGCCATGATGCGGTAATAATGCTCCGCATGCTGAAGATAATTCTCGGCCATCACGCGGTCGCCGCCCGAATTGGCGTCGCGGGCCAGTTGCAGATACTTCTCGTAGACATGGCTGGCAGAGCCGCGGATCTTGATCTCGGGACCGCTGGAATCGAAGGTGCGGTTGGGGTTGAAACCACCGCCGCCATTGCCGCCGCCACCGCCGCCATTGCCGGTATGTTGCGGCCTGCGGCCACCTCTGCGAGAGCGCTTCATTGGTAAAGTCCTTCCTCGGCAAACGGCCCGCGCGCCAAACGCACACAAGCCGCAACGCCAGTTCGGTTCGTTTGAGTCCCCTGCCCGGCCGCGCCTTTGCGCGTAACCAGCTCAGCCCGGCGGTCCGCAAAAGCGCCGCCGGGGCGAGGACCATCCCCGATCCTCATTCGTAACTTAGCCGATGGAAGGCGTTTTTCCAAGGTAATCCTTGTTGTTTCGCAGCACCACGCAGCGGGGAATACCGGCCAGGTCGGGTGCGATGCGAACCAGTTCCAGCCCGGGAAACAGAAGTTCCATGCTGTTTGCCTGCCCAAACCCGATTTCCAGCAGGGCGTG
>CBIHOI010000115.1:0-6646 GCA_966211925.1 uncultured Hyphomicrobiales bacterium
TCCAAGAAGAATGTGATCGCGCCCGAAGCCATCATCGCGGACTATGGCGCCGATACCATCCGCTGGTTCATGCTGTCGGACACCCCGCCCGAGCGCGACATCGAATGGACCAATGCCGGTGCCGAAGGCTGCTGGCGCTTTGTCAATCGCATCTACCGCCTCTGCACCGAAAGCGAAGGCCTGCCCGCACCCGGCACGCCCGTCACCGCGACCGACGAGGCGTCCAAGACGCTGCGCCAGGCGGTCCACAAGGCCATCGCGGCGGTGACCGATCACCTGGAGCATCTGCGCTTCAACAGCGCGGTAGCGCAGCTTTACACCTTGGCGAACGCCGTCGGCAGCGCCGACAAGGCCGACGGCGCGGCCCGGCGCGAGGCGCTGGAAGCCATCGTGCTGCTGAGCGCCCCGATGATGCCGCACCTGGCGGAGGAATGCTGGAAGGAACTGGGCCATACCAGACTGGTGGCGGAAACCGCCTGGCCCAGGCATGATCCCAGCCTGACGGCATCGGACAGTGTAACCCTCGCCGTCCAGGTCAATGGCAAGCGCCGCGGCGAGATCACCATGCCCAAGGACGCCGACAGCAAACTTGTGGAAGCGGCCGCGCTGGCAGACGATGGCGTGGTCCGGGCCCTGGAAGGCAAGGCGCCGAAAAAGGTGATTGTGGTGCCCAACCGTATTGTGAACATCGTCGCGTGATGCGGCGCGCTGCCATCGCTGCGCTGTGCCTCGCGCTCGCGGGCTGCGGCTTTCATCCCATGTATGGCGGCAACCTCGCGCCGGAATTGTCCTCCATCTATGTCGAGCCGATCGCCGAACGCGATGGCTATGAGCTGCGCAACATGCTGATCGACCGGCTGGATTCCGACGGCCGGCCGCAAGGCAAGAAATACCGGCTGAAGATCACGCTCAACGAATCCAGCCAGGGCATCGCGCTGCAGAACGACGCCACCATCACCCGCTACAACAACACGCTCGATGCCCGCTATGTCCTGACCGACGCCAAGGGCGATATACTGACCCAGGGCGTCCAGAGCGAATTGTCGGCCTATAACGTGGTGAACTCCCCCTATGCCACCCTGACCGCGCAGCAGGATTCCGCCAAGCGCGCAGCACAGGACATGGCCGAACGCATCCATCTCGATCTGGGTGTCTGGTTCCGCAAGCGCAAATGATCATCAAGAGCCACGAGGCCGACAAATATGTTGTCAGCCCCCCAAAGGGCCTGATGATTGCCCTGGTCTACGGACCCGATGCTGGTCTGGTGCAGGAACGCGCCGAAAAGCTGCTCAAGACTGTGACGCCCGACCTTACCGATCCCTTCAACACCGCGGATCTCAGCGAGGCCGTACTGCTCGCCGATCCGGCGCGGCTGGCGGACGAGGCGGCGTCCATGTCCATGATGGGCGGCCGGCGCAGCGTGCGGGTGCGCGGCGCCGGCAACGACCTGGCGGAATTGTTCGAAGGGTTTCTGGATGATCCGAAGGGCGATGCCCTGGTGGTGATCGAGGCGGGCGACCTGGCCAAGACCAGCGCCTTGCGCAAACTGTTCGACGGCCACAAGACCGCCGCCGCCATCCAGTGCTATCCCGATTCCGTCCGCGACCTGGGCGATGTGGTGCGGGACGCCTTGCGCGCGGAAGGGCTTTCCATTGCGCCCGATGCGCTGGCCGAAACCGTGGCGCGGCTGGGCTCCGATCGCGGCGTGACGCGGCGAGAGCTGGAAAAGCTGGTGCTCTACATGCACGGCCAGAAACAGGTGACCCTCGAAGACGTGCGCGCCGTGATGGGCGACGAGGCGGAAGCGCGCAGCGAGGCGGCTTGCGACGCGGCTGGTTCGGGCGATCTGGCGAAGCTGGACCGCGAACTGGAAAGATTGTGGGTGTCGGATACACAGCCGGCCCAGGTGATCCGCAGCGCCATGGGCCATTTCCAGAAACTGCTGCAGGCGCGCGAAAGCGTGGCCCGCGGCACCAGCATGGATGACGTGATGAAGCGGCTGCGCCCGCCGGTGCATTTTTCCCGAAGCGCCGCGTTCAAGGCCCAGGCCAGTCGCTGGAACAGCGACAAGCTGGGCGAGGCGCTGGACATGCTGCTGGAAGCCGAAGTGCTGACCCGCACCACCGGCGTCCCTGCCGAGGCAGTGACGGGCCGCACATTGATGAACATCGCCGCCATGGCGCGAGGACGCATGTAATGCTCAAGGTTCGTATTATCCCCTGCCTGGACGTGAAGGATGGCCGCGTCGTCAAGGGCGTGAATTTCGAAGGCCTGCGCGATGCCGGCGATCCGGTGGAGCAGGCGATCCTGTATGACAAGGCCGGCGCGGACGAACTCTGCTTCCTGGACATCACCGCCAGCCATGAGAACCGCGGCACTCTTCTGGATGTTGTCCATCGCACGGCGGAAGTCTGCTTCATGCCGCTGACGGTGGGCGGCGGGGTGCGCACCCTGGAAGATATTCGCGCCCTGCTGCTGGCCGGCGCTGACAAGGTTTCCATCAATACCGCGGCCGTGACCCGGCCAGAGTTCGTCAAGGAAGCGGCCGAGAAGTTCGGCAGCCAGTGCATCGTCGCCGCCATCGACGCCAAGATGGGGGAAAGCGGGCGCTACGAAATCTTCACCCATGGCGGGCGCAAGCCCACCGGAATCGATGCGGTGGAACATGCTAAAAAGCTGGTCGGCTTCGGCGCCGGCGAAATCCTGCTCACCTCCATGGATCGCGACGGCGTCAAGTCCGGTTATGACCTGGCGCTGACCCGCGCCGTGGCCGATGCCGTGGAAGTTCCGGTGATCGCCAGCGGCGGCGTCGGCAATGTGCAGGATCTGGTGGACGGCGTGACCCAGGGCCATGCCAGCGCCGTGCTGGCCGCCTCGATCTTCCATTTCGGGGAAGTGAGCATTGCCCAGGCGAAAGCGGCGTTGGCGGCGGCGAATATACCGGTCCGGCCCATCTAGCGGCGATTGCTTGCCGTCGAAAAGTGGCGCTAGGCTGGGCCATGGATGATCCGCGCGCTTCCGTGCATGTGCTTGGCCGCCGCACGCTGGGCCCTCCTCGCCCGGTCAAGGCGCACGGCCCCCATGTCTCGCGCGGCATGCGGCCCGAGGATGCGCTGCGCGCCACTTTGTCGGATTGCCTCGCCCAGATCACCGCCAATGCCGCCACGTTGCGGGTCGGCCGCTCGGTGGAAGGCCTGCACCAGTTGCGCATCGGTTTTCGGCGGCTGGAGGCAGCACTGGGCGCCTTCGGGCGGGAGTTCGAGCAGACCTGGCTGGAAGAGCTGCGTGGCCGCGCCAAGATCCTGTCGGGACGTCTGGCGCCGGCCCGTGACCTGGACGTGTTTGTTGGCAAGCTGCTGGCCGAGCCGCCGCAAGGCGAAGGCTTCGAGCTGTTGCGCGCCCGGGCCGAAGAGGCACGCGATGCGGCCTGGGAAGCGGCCACCGCCTGGGCAACCAGCACCGAATTCGAAGCCTTTGCCGGCGACATGGCGGCCCTTGCCAGCACCCAACTGCCGCTGACCCGCCAGCGCCACCTGCCCAAGACCGCGGGCCGCATGCTGGACCGCCAGGTGGCGCGGGTGAAGAAACGCGGGCGCACGGCGCGCTCGCGCGAAGAGGGCGATCTCCACCGGCTGCGCATCGCGCTCAAGAAGCTGCGCTACACGGCGGAATTCTTCGCCCCGCTCTATCCGCGCCGCAAGGTCAGGCGCTACCTGAAACAGTTGCGGGGCCTGCAAAATCACCTGGGCGACCTCAACGATGTCGCCAATGTGCGCGCGGTGGTGGCGGACCTGCTTCGGGGGCGGACAGACAATCCGGATTCCCTGTGCTTCGCCGCCGGGTCGATAATGGGATGGCACGCCGCGCGCACGCCGCGCACCATAAAGCAGGCGCTGAAACGCTATCGCAAGTTTCGCACGCTGAAGCCTTTCTGGGTGAGGGCGGATTAGGCCGGACTTTAAACGTCCAACGTGACCACCACCGGCACATGGTCGCTGGCCTTCTGCCAGCCGCGCATCTTGCGGATGATCTTCTGCGATGTCAGCGCGCCCTTGAGGCCGGGACTGATCCAGACATGATCCAGCCTGCGGCCGCGGTCTGATGCCTCCCAATCGGCCGCGCGATAGCTCCACCAGCTATAGATCTTTTCCTCTGGCGGAATGAAGTGACGGGTGGTGTCGGTCCAGTCGAACGCCGCCTGCACTTCGCCCAGCAGCCGCGTCTCCACCGGCGTGTGGCTGACAATGTCCAGGAGCTGCTTGTGGCTCCACACGTCATTTTCCAGCGGCGCGACATTGAGATCGCCCACCAGCACCACCGGATCGCTCTTCTTTGCCGCGCGGGCCGCGAAGGATTTTTCCATGGCCTGCAGGAAGTCGAGCTTGTGGGCGAACTTCTCGTTCTTGACCGGGTCGGGAATGTCGCCGCCGGCGGGAACATAGAAATTGTGCAGCTCCACGCCATTCTTCAGGGTCACGCCCATGTGGCGGGCATGGCCCTCGCGGCAGAAGTCCTGCACGCCGGTTTCGCGGAAGGGGATTTTCGAGAGGATCGCCACCCCGTGATAGGCCTTCTGGCCGTGGATCGCCTGGTGGGCATAGCCCAGCTTGTGGAAGGCCGCGGCTGGGAACAGCTCGTTCAGGACTTTGGTTTCCTGCAGGCAGATCACGTCCGGCTGCTCCTCCCGCAGGAAGCGGGAGACCAATTTCAGCCGGAATCGCACCGAATTGACGTTCCAGGTGGCGATTTTCATGATGCAACCCTTCCATGCGCAAGACGCTGACCTGGTAAATGAGCCAGGGGGCGCCGTTAAGGAATAGCAGAAAAATCAACGGCTTGGCTAGTATTTTGCGGAGCACCCATGCGTAAACCGCATGCAGTTAGATAATGAAACTGCAATACGGGCCCATTATATTGCGCTGCAGCAGAAGAAAATGAGAGCAAACGCAAAAATACATAACAAGGTACCTTGCATGAAAAGGTAGTGTGGGCTACATACTAGCCAACGAAGCGATCTTGCTCCGGCAAATTTTGAAAAAGGAACTCAGACATGACCAACCCCATCACCCATACCCCGGCCTTCCAGGACGACAGCATCGCCACCTTCTTCCAGGCCGCCGCCATCAGCCTGGCCGGCGTACTGGCCCTGCTGACCGTCGCCTCCACCCTCTGATCCACCCCATCTCGAAAGGAACATTTCCATGACCAAGATTCTCAACAGCTTCCAGGCCGAAGACACCACCACCACCGTGGCCGACTTCTTTCAGGCCGCGACCATCACCCTGGCTGGCGTCGTCGCCGTCCTGACCGTCGCCTCCACGTTCTAACCGCCCGATCCAAGGACCAGGACAATGAACCGCATCCTCAGCCCCCTGCAGAGCCGGGACTTTGTCAGCGACTTCATCGCCGACATGTTCAATGCCACAACCATCGCGCTGGTGAGCGTGCTGGGCCTGCTGACGGTCGCCGCGACGATCTAGTTGCTCAAGGGCCAGCGCGCTCTCGGCGAAATGTCGAGGGAATCGCGAATACCGCTGGCCCCCTCTTCGGGAAATAAACGCTCCACGCCCGCCCAGGCAATCATGGCCGCATTGTCGGTGCAAAGCCTGGGCGGCGGTACGCGCAGCACAAACGCCTCCGCCGCACAAAGCCGGTCCAGTGCCGCGCCGATCGCCTGATTGGCCGCCACGCCGCCTGCCACCACCAGTGTATTTCCGCCCGGAAAATCAGCTTTAAAACGCTGCATGGCGATCCGTGTGCGGTCGGCAAGGATATCGATCACCGCGGCCTGGAAACTGGCACAGGCGTCGGGAATGGAAACGGTTTCGCTGTCTGCAAGCTGGCGCAGCGCCGTCTTCAATCCGGAAAAGGAAAAGTCCGCGCTCTTGCGCGCATTGTGTCCGGTGACCAGCGGCCGGGGCAGGGCATAGGCGCGCGGGTTTCCCGTCTTTGCCATCTCTTCCACCTGCGGGCCGCCGGGATAGGGCAGGCCCAGAATTTTCGCCGTCTTGTCGAAGGCCTCGCCCACCGCATCGTCGATGGTACTGCCATACAGGCGAAAATCATCCGTGCCGCCCACGCCCAGCAACTGGCAATGCCCGCCCGACACCAGCAGCAACAGGAACGGATAGGACACGCCATGGGTCAGCCGCGCCGTCAGGGCATGGCCCATCAGGTGATTGACCGCGACCAGCGGTTTTCCCGATGCCAGCGCCAGCGCCTTGGCCGTGGTCAGCCCCACCATCACGCCGCCCACCAGGCCAGGCCCCGCAGTGGCGGCGATGCCGTCCAGATCTGCCAGGGTGACATTCGCCTCCGCCAGCGCCTGTTCGATCACCCCGTCCAGGATTTCCAGATGGGCGCGGCTGGCGATTTCCGGCACCACGCCGCCATAGGGGGCATGGGCCTCGGTCTGGCTGAACACGATATTGGACAGGATCTCACCCGGCCCCGGTGCACAGCCGCGCACCACCGCGGCCGCAGTCTCGTCGCAGCTGGTCTCGATACCCAGGACGGTGAGAAGCCTGGCGTTGATGGACTTGCTTGGCATGGGGCGGTCCTTTACCCCGATGCCCATGCGCATTCTAGTGACAAGGCCGCTGGAAGACGGTGAGGCGATCGCCGAAAAACTGCGCGCGATGGGCCA
>CBIHOI010000116.1:0-6595 GCA_966211925.1 uncultured Hyphomicrobiales bacterium
GCGGCTTCGTGTTTGTCGCGCTGGTTTATTTTCAGATGCTGCTGGGTGCGCTTGTGGCGGGGCTGCATGCCGGACTGGTCTACAACACCTGGCCCGACATGAATGGTCATGTCTTCCCCGAAAGCCCGTTCTTCTCGTCGCCCTGGTGGATCAACTTTTTCGAGAATGACGGCCTGGCCCAGTTCGACCACCGCATCGGCGCCTATATCGTTGCAGGCTTTGCCGCCTACATCTACGTGCGCGGCGTCCGACTAACCGGTTTTGCCAAGACCAGCGCCAAGACGATCGCCGTGATCACCGTGTGGCAAATCTTCCTCGGCATCGCGACCCTGCTGATGCAGGCGCCCGAACATCTCGCCGCCGCCCACCAGGTCACGGCGGCGCTGCTGCTGTGCGCCGCCGTGTGGCATGCGTTCGAGTTGAAGCGTCTATCCTGATTGTCATGGCCCACGCAAAGTGGGCCATGACATAGGGGTCACGCCATTCCCTGTTCCAGATCCGCGATGATGTCTGCGACATCCTCGATGCCGATGCTCAGTCGCACCACGTCATTGCCGGCGCCCGCCTTGGCGCGGTCCTCGTCGGACAATTGGCGATGTGTGGTCGAGGCGGGATGGATGATCAGGCTGCGGGTATCTCCGATATTGGCGACATGGCTGAACAGCTTGACGCTGTTGACCAGCTTGATGCCCGCCTCATAGCCGCCCTTCAGGCCAAAGGTGAACACGCTGCCCGCGCCCTTGGGGCAATATTTCTGGTGCAGCTTGTAGTTCGGGTTGTCGGGCAGCCCGGCATAGTTGACCCATTCCACCTTGGGATTGGCCTTCAGCCATTTCGCCACCGCCAGCGCATTCTCGCAATGCTTCTGCATGCGCAGCGGCAGGGTCTCGATGCCGGTCTGGATCAGGAAGCTGTTCATCGGCGAAATCGCCGGTCCCAGGTCGCGCAATCCCAACACGCGGGTGGTGATGGCGAACGCCATGTCGCCAAACGTCTCCCACATTTTCATGCCGTGATAGGACGGGTTCGGCGCGCTGAGCGACGGAAACTTGTCCGAGCCCCAGTCGAACTTGCCGCCATCCACGATCACCCCGCCCATGGAGTTGCCATGCCCGCCCAAGAACTTGGTGGCGGAATGCAGCACGATATCCGCGCCAAATTCTATGGGCCGCAGGAGATAGGGAGTGGCCAGGGTGTTGTCGATGATCAGCGGCACGCCGGCGTCATGTGCGATCTTGGCCAGTGCCTCGATGTCGGTCACAAGCCCGCCCGGATTGGCCAGGCTTTCGGCATAGATGGCGCGTGTGTTCTCGTCGACCAACGGCTTGAAGCTCTCGACATTTGTGGTGTCGGCCCATTTCACATGCCAGTCGAACTTGGCGAAGCTGTGGTTGAACTGGTTGATCGAGCCGCCATAAAGTTGGCGCGCCGATACGATGTTCTTGCCCGGCGACATCAGCGTGTGCATAGCCAGCAACTGGGCGGCATGGCCCGACGCCACGGCAAGACCGGCGCGCCCGCCTTCCAGCGCCGCGACACGCTCTTCCAGCACCGCCGTGGTGGGGTTCATCAGGCGGGTATAGACGTTGCCGAAAACCTGCAGGTTGAACAGCGCGGCGGCATGGTCGGCATCCTCGAACACATAGGCCGTGGTCTGGTAGATCGGCGTGGCGCGCGCGCCAGTGGCCGGATCGGGCGATGCGCCGGCATGAACGCTGAGGGTGTTGAATCCATAGTCGGCCATCATGCTCTCCCTATTGGGCGTGTTCGATGTTGAGGTCGTCTTCGATGCGGCGCACCCAGGCTACTACATTCGGATACTGCGCCAGGTCGATACCGGCTTCGTGGCTGAAGCGGGTATAGGCCACCAGCGCAATGTCGGCGAGGCTGAGTTTCTCGCCGACGAAGTAATGTCCGCCGGCAAGATGATTGTTCATCAAGGTCAAGATGCGGTCGCATTTGCCGGGCAGGGCAGGGTCGATCTCCGCGTCCGTCTTTTTCAGATAATGTTTGTGAAAGCGCAGAACGGCGACCGCCGGCTCGTGGCTATACTGTTCCCAGAACAACCACTCATACATCTTGGCCCGTTCGAAGGCGTCGGTCGGGATCAGGTCGCTGCCCTCGGCCATGTACAGCATGATGGCATTCGACTGCGCCAGCGGGCCATTGCCCGCAAAAACCGCCAGCGGCACCTGGCCGGCCGGGTTCATTGCCAGAAATTCGGGTGTACGGGTTTCCTTCGCCAGCACGCTGGTTTCGACCCAGTCAAAGGGGATGCCCAATCGCTCGGCCACGAACTTCACCTTCAGGCAGTTGCCCGAGATGGAGTCGCCATAGACGGTCAGTGACGCATTATCGAGAGACATGGCCTGCCTAGTTGTTCTTGAGACTTCCACCCTTGCCGAACAGCAGGGGCTTGCGATTGTCGATCACCTTGCGGTTGATGCCAAGCCATCCCATCTCGCCGGAAAAGCGGCCATGCTCGATCTTGGGGCAGCGGTTCATGATGACGGTCATGCCGGCATCGGCCGCGATCCTTTCCGCCTCCGCGCTGATCACGCCAAGCTGCATCCAGAACACCTTCACGCCCAGCCGGTCTTTTTCCGCAACCGCTTCGCGGGCGATGTCGGGGGCGAATTTCGCTTCCCGGAACACATCCACCATGTCCACGGGCGCGGGAACGTCCTTCAGGCTGGCATAGACGTCCTGGCCCAGGATTTTCTGCCCCACCGCGCCGGGGTTCACCGGGATGACCCGATAGCCCTTGTTCAGCAGGTACATCATGGCGAAATAGGACGGCCGGATGCTGTTCCCGCTGGCCCCCACCATGGCGATGGTCTTCACCGATCGCAGGATCTGCTTGATGAGGGTGTCGGGATAGTCCGGAGGGGCAGGGGTATTGGCGCTCATGGCGCCAATCTAATGCCCGCCGGCGGCATTTACACGTCAGGCACCCCGTAGTAGCGGTATTATAATACCGCGTCCCGGAAATGCCTGATATTCCGACATTTCTGTTGACCCTGCGGCCCATGCACCGTATACGCCCCCGTCAATTCAACGGAAATTCCTTATGAAAACCTACTCGGCGAAAGCCAGTGAAATCGAAAAGAAGTGGGTCATCATTGATGCCGAAGGCCTGGTCGTGGGCCGTCTGGCCTGCATCATCGCCATGCGCCTGCGCGGCAAGCACAAGCCGACCTATACCCCGCACATGGATTGCGGCGACAATGTCATCGTCATCAACGCCGACAAGGTGCTGCTGACCGGCAAGAAGCTGAAGGACAAGGTCTATTACCACCATACCGGCTATATCGGTGGCATCAAGGAACGCAGCGCCGCCGCCATCATGGCCGGCAAGTTCCCCGAACGCGTCCTGGAAAAGGCCGTGGAACGCATGGTCCCGCGCGGTCCCCTGGGCCGCCGCCAGATGTCCAACCTGCGCTGCTATGCCGGCACCGCCCATCCGCACGAAGCCCAGCAGCCCGAAGTGCTGGACGTCGCCGCGATGAACCCCAAGAACACCCAGTACAAGCGCCCCGTCGCGAAGAAGGCTGCCTAAGTCATGGCTGAAGAGAACAAGTTCACAGAACTCAAGTCCACGCTGATCAAGGCGCGCACCGCCGAAGCCGTCGATCCCTCCAAGATCGACAGCAAGCGTGACGCCCAGGGCCGCGCCTATGCCACCGGCCGCCGCAAGGAATCGGTCGCCCGCGTCTGGATCAAGCCGGGCACGGGCAAGATCACCGTCAATGGCCGCGACGAGACCGTCTATTTCGCCCGTCCGGTGCTGCGCATGATCCTGCGCCAGCCGCTGATCGCGGCGGGCCGCGACGGCCAGTTCGACGTGGTCGTCACCGTCAATGGCGGCGGCCTTTCGGGCCAGGCCGGCGCCGTGCGTCACGGCATCAGCCGCGCGCTGGTCAACTATGAGCCCACCCTGCGTCCGGTGCTGAAGCCGGGCGGCTTCCTCACCCGCGATCCGCGCGCCGTCGAGCGCAAGAAGTACGGTCGCCCGAAGGCGCGCCGCAGCTTCCAGTTCTCGAAGCGCTAGACTGGAATCTTCAAACCGTCGAAAAGCAGGGGCTCGGCGAAAGTCGAGCCCCTTTTTTCGTTTACGGATCGCGCGCCGCTTTGATCTTATCGTCCGAGCTGACGGGCTTCGCTGCACCTTAAAGGACCAAAGCGTTCACGGCGGGAGCGCACCGGCTGGCGGCCATCCGTTGTTGGCCGATCATTAATCACCCCATGGCTGCCAGCAGCAGTTTGAGCGCCCCGGCGCGGCGGCGCAGTTCGTCGCGATGTACTGCCGACAACGCGGCCAGTCGGACATCCGCCCGAGCTGTCAGCCGCAAAACCATTCGGCGGCGATCATTTGGATCTGCTCGCTTGCTCACGAGCCCTTGTGCCACCAGGCGGTCCACCAGGCCAGCGCAGGAATGCGGCTTCACGCCCAGCCAGTCGGCCAGCGCGCCCACGCTGACGGGCTGAACGTCCATCCCTTTGATGCCCAGCAATGCCTGATGCTGCACCGGAGTCAGTCCGGCCTGTGCCGCGGCTGTCTCGCTGAAGGCGAGGAATTGCCGTAGGGCGTGGCGAAACTGGGCCAACGCGCGGTAATCGGGTGGTGGGGTGCGGGTCTTTTTCGTTTTCATGGAATGGGCTTTGCTGTCCGGGATTGATTTATATCGTAACACGATATAAACGGCCCGCAATTCTGGCAAGGAATTTCCAATGAGCCCGACCGGTCCGCACAGTGTTTTACGCGACTTCACCACCACGCCGCGTGTGCTGCAGCTGGCGTTGATGGCGGTGGTGGTGGGGAGTATGGGTGCGGGTGCTGCCTGGGTACTGCTCAGGCTGATCGCCCTGTTCACGAACCTCGCCTATAACGGGCGGCTGTCGGTCGCGTCAGCGTCCATCCCCGCACATCTTCCGATATGGAGCGTGGCGATCCCGGTGGCCGGCAGCCTGATCATTGGGCTGATGGCTCGGTATGGTTCCGAGAAAATCCGCGGCCACGGCATTCCCGAGGCGATCGAGGCAATCCTGATCGGCCGCAGTCGTATCCAGCTGAGAGTGGCGCTGCTCAAGCCTCTCTCATCGGCTATCTCTATCGGGACGGGCGGCCCGTTCGGCGCCGAAGGTCCCATCATCATGACCGGCGGCGCACTGGGTTCGCTGCTTGCCCAAGTGTTCCACCTGACATCAGCCGAACGCAAGACGGTGCTGGTGGCCGGCGCCGCAGCCGGCATGACCGCGGTGTTTGGTACACCGATCGCGGCGGTGTTGCTGGCGGTGGAGCTGCTTCTGTTCGAATGGAAGCCGCGCAGTTTCATTCCTGTGGCCGTGGCGGCCATCGTCGCCATGGCCTGGCGCCCGCTTCTGATCGGTGCTGGTCCGCTGTTTCCCTATTTGGGCAACCCGGCAATGCCGTGGTGGGGCCTGGGCTTGTGCGTGCTGGCGGGGGTGATTGCCGGGGTACAATCGTCACTTCTGACGCTGCTGCTCTATGCCGTTGAAGACCTGTTCGCCATGCTGCCGATCCACTGGATGTGGTGGCCGGCCCTTGGCGGGGTCGTGGTCGGGCTTGGTGGACTGGTTGATCCCGCCGTGCTCGGTGTCGGTTATGCCAATATCACGCTGTTGCTGACAGGCGGCCTGGGCACCGCCGCCATCATCACGCTGTTGTGGGACAAGGCGCTGGTATGGATCGTAGCGCTGTCATCAGGCACGTCGGGCGGCGTGCTGGCACCGCTTCTGATCATGGGCGGCGCCCTGGGCGCGCTTGAGGCGCAGTGGATGCCGTTCGGCGATACCGGCTACTGGGCACTGTTGGGCATGGCCGCGATACTGGGCGGGACGATGCGCGCTCCGCTGACCGCCATACTGTTCGCGGTGGAGCTGACGGGCAATTTCCATCTCATGCCGGCACTGCTCTGCGCCAGCGTGGCCGGCTATGGCTTTACCGTCCTGGTGATGGGCCGCTCCATCCTCACCGAACGGATCGCCAGGCGCGGCCTGCATCTGACGCGGGAATATGCCATCGATCCCTTCGAGGTGATGCGCGTAGGCGACATCATGGCCGCCCCGGCCGAAACCCTTTCGACAGCCATGACGGTTGCTGATGCCGTCACTTTCTTCGGCAGCGGCGCCGGGCGTCACAAAAGCTATCCGGTCGTGACACCGGACGGGAAACTCGCCGGGTTGGTCAGCCGCGGTGACATGCTGCGCTGGACGCGCGGTGATGCCAATGGCGACGAACTTCTGGGCGACGTCTGCGCCACAGTCTCGACGGCCTTTCCCGACGAAACTGCGGGCGCGTTGGCCGACCGCATGGCCGAGGGCCGTTTCAGCCGTGTGCCGGTCATCGCGCGCGAGACACATACGCTGCTGGGCCTTGTGACGCGGCGGGAATTGCTGCGGGTTCGGGCACTGACGCTACAGGCGGAGAATGCCCGGCACGGCCTGGTGAAATTGCCGGGTTGACCTCTGCGCCTGTTGCGCGCGCTCAGTACTTGTAAAGCGGTCTGCAACCAGAACACTGATTTGTCGGGGAACCCGCCGAACGCCACACCGGGGCCAGCGCATACCGCGC
>CBIHOI010000117.1:0-6488 GCA_966211925.1 uncultured Hyphomicrobiales bacterium
CGGCCTTCCTTGTTCAGGCTCTGGATGCCACGGCGCAACCGCTCGATGGCGCCGGTCAGGTCGTCGCGGTCGGCGGTCAGGGTCGCCATGCGTGCTTCCTGCTCGGCGGCTTCCTCTTCCGCCCGCAGGTTGACGCCGCCCAGCTGCTCGCGCTCGTTCTTCAGGCGCTCGACGCGCTTTTCGGCCTGCTCCAGCGGCGGCAGGTCTTCGCCCTCCTGGATCTCGGCGCGTTCCGCAAGATCGGTGGGGGCGCATTCCAGTTCGTCCTGGATGCGAATCTTCAATTCCTCGATCCGTTGGCTGGCGGCTTCCGACAGCGCTTGGGCGCGGGCGCGTTCCTCGCGCGCTGCCGACAGGGCAGCATCGGCGGCCTTGGCGAGCTTGTCGGCTTCGGCCAGCACGGTCTCGGCCTCCTGGCGGGCATCGCTCGCTTCGTTGCGAGCGGTTTCGGCGGTCGCGATGGCATCCAGCAGGGCATTGCGCTTTTCGGCAATCTGTTCTGGCACGGCTTCCGCCGTCGTCAGTTCCAAGCCCAGCTCTTCCTGGCGACGTGCCAGTTCGGATGACTGGCGCTGGGCATCGGCCTTGCGGGCATTCCAGCGGTTCTGCTCTTCCTCGATGGCTTTCAGGCGGCGCGCGCGCGCTTCGCCTTCGCGGCGCAGGCTTTCCAGTGCACCGCGTGCTTCACCGGCCTGGGTGCGCGCTTCGGCCGTCTTGCTGCGCGCCTCGGCGACGCCGGTATTCAATTCGACGCCATCACCAAGTTCGGCCAACCCGTTGATAGCCTGCTGACGCGACTCTTCGGCGGCTTCCACGGACTGGGTGAGGCGACGGATTTCCGATTCCAGTGATGCAAGCTGCGAAGCGCGCTCGGCAGCCGCGCGTGCGGCGCGGGTTGCCTGGTCTTGCGCCACGGTCAGCGCCTGGCCGGCGGCACGCTCTTCGCTTTCGGCGGCGCGCAGGGTCTCACGCGCTGCCTGGGCGGCGTCCTTGGCGACGGAATATTCGGCAAAACGTTCGGCGCGAAGGGCCCGCGCTTCTTCGGCATGACTTTCCAGCGCGGTCAGGCGATTGCGTTGCGACAACCGAATGGCGGAGGCTGACGGTGCCTCGGCTGACGCCACGAAACCATCCCAGCGCCACAAATCACCGCGCGCCGACACCAAGGACTGGCCAGGCTTGAGGCTGGCTTGCAGGGCAGCGCCCTGGTCGGGGAATACAAGACCGGTCATGGCCAGGCGACGCCCCAGCGCGCCCGGCGCCTTGACGAAGTCGCTGAGCGGCTTGGCGCCTTCCGGCAAGTCAGGGTCGAAATCAAAGGCCCCGAGGTCGCGCCAGTGATGCGGCGAGGAATCGTCCAGTGGCGCCTGCAGGTCATCGCCCAGTGCCGCGCCAAGCGCCGCTTCGTAACCAGACTGCACCGTCACGGCGTCCACCAGCGGCGGGAACAGGCCTTCGCCTTCGGGATGGAGCAGATCGCCCAACGCCTTTACTTCGGCGGTCAGGCGCTGCACTTCGCGTTCGGCCGCTTCCAGCGGGTCGCGGGCAGCTGCTTCCGCCGTTTCAGCGTCCTGAAACGCAACGCGCGCATCGGCGGCGGCAGCCCGGGCCGCGTCGCTTGCGCCGCGGGCGCGCTCGGTCTCGGCTTCCGCCGCGTGCACGTCGGGCGCGTCTTTGGCGCTTTCCAGCGCCGCGTCCAGCCGCGCCTGCGCGTCGGCCAGCTGGTTGGTGCTGGTTTCCAGCAGGCCGGTGGCCACGGACTGGCTGCGCTCCAGGCTGCCCTTCTTGGCATTCCATTCCGCCAGGGCAGCGGTCAGACGTTCCAGCAGGCTTTCGGTCTCCGCCAGGGTCGCGGTGAATTCCGCCGCCAGCGTTTCGGCGGCGGTCAGGTCCTCGCCGGCATTCTCCTGCGCGCTCTTCAGCGTGGCTTCTTCCGCGCCCAATGTCTCAAGCGCGCTGTCCGCGTCTTTTTCCAGGTCGCGCGAACGCAGCGTGTCGGCGTCCGCCTGTGCGATCAGCTGGCGCACGCGCTGCGCTGCTTCGCGAGCCCGCGTTTCCTCGGCATCCAGCTGCTCGCGCTGGGCGATCAGGCGATGATGCGCCGCCCCACGTTCGGCTTCTGTCTGGCGCAGTGGCGGCAATATCGTTGCCGCCTCGCTCTGGGTGATGGAGCATTTCGCCGCCGTCTCGGTGGCGGTGGCAACGGTCGCCGCAGCGGCTGCCAATTCCTCGGCGGCGATGGCGGTACGGGCTTCGGCGGCGGTCCAGCGCAGATAATGCGCCAAGGCTTCGGCCTTGCGGATATGGCCCGACAGGTTGCGATAGCGCGAAGCCTGGCGCGCCTGGCGCTTCAGGCTGGCAAGCTGGCCTTCCACTTCGCGGATGACGTCTTCAAGGCGCGACAGGTTGGTTTCGGCAGCGCGCAGGCGCAGTTCGGCCTCGTGGCGGCGCTGATGCAATCCGCCGATGCCGGCCGCTTCTTCCAGAATGGCGCGGCGCGCCAGCGGCTTCTGCGAAATCAGCAGGCCGATCTGGCCCTGGCGCACAAAGGCGGTCGAGCCTGCGCCTGACGAGGCGTCGGCGAAGAATATCTGCACGTCACGCTGGCGAACGTCGCGACCGTTGATGCGATAGACGCTGCCGGCTTCGCGCTCGATGCGGCGCGACACCTCGATGGTTTCGAAATCGGCATAGGCGCCGCCGGCGGTGCGGTCGGAATTGTCGATGAACAAGGTCACTTCGGCGACATTGCGCGCCGGCCGGCCGGCCGAGCCGGCAAAGATCACGTCGTCCATTTCCGAGCCGCGGACGGAGGAGGGGCGCGTCTCGCCCATCACCCAGCGCATGGCGTCGAACAGGTTGGACTTGCCGCAGCCGTTGGGGCCGATCACGGCGGTCAGGCCGGGCTCGACGAACAGCTCCGTCGGTTCGACGAAGGACTTGAAACCGGAAAGGCGTAAGCGTGTGAACTTCAAGCGACTGTCCTAACTCTATTAGCCGGCCGCCTTTATTTCTTGGCGAGTTCGGCGTCCAAAACCTTCGACAATTCTTCGAACGGCAACTGGGATTTCACCACGCCGTTGACGATGAAGGTCGGCGTGCTGGTCAGCTTGTACCGAGCCTCTGCATCCGACGCGACCTTGTTGATGCGTTCATCCTCAGCTTTGCTCGACATGCAGGCATCGGCCTGTTCCGCGCTCATGCCGGCAATTCGAGCCATCAAAAGGAGCCCGGCATGGTCATCGGCGACAGGATACTCCGCCCCGTCCCATTTGGGTTGATTCCGGAACAGCAGGTCAATGAACGAGAAATACTTATCCTCAGGCAGACAACTGGCCAGCTTTTCGGCCGGGCCGTCATCCGGGCGGATGGGGTAGACGCGGAAGACGTAAAAGACCTTGCCGGTGTCGATGTATTTCTTCTTGATATCCGGGAAGAATTCCATGTTGAAACGGGCGCAATGCGGGCAGACCGGCGCCGCATACTCGATCAGCACGACCTTGGCGTTCTTGTTGCCCATGGTGCGGTCCTTGGGCGTGATTTCCCAGCCCGCACCGGGCTGGCCGGAGGCGGCGGTCGCGGTCGTGCCCGTGGAATCGCTGGTCAGGTACCAGCCCAGACCGCCGAGGATCGCCAGCAAGACGACTCCCAGAACCACATAAATCTGTTTGCGCGACACGGGTGATTCTCCGCTTCCGTTACCCCCGTTTTTCGCAGGAATTAAAGGTCCGGTCGAATCTCTGCGGGAACCTGCCCACAGGCCTATTTTTTGGCGAGTTCCTTGTCCAGCTCAGCCTGCAAAGCGGCATATTCGGCCATGCCGGGGCGCAAGGTGCCGTTGATCACGATCGACGGGGTGGAGTTGACGCCATATTTGTCCACACCGTCCTTGGCCACGGCGTTGATGATGTCGTCTTCCTTGGTGTCGGCGATGCAGGAATTGAAGGCTTCCTCGGTCATACCCTGGGATCTGGACAGGTCCAGCAGCGCGCCGCGCACATCGGTTATGCCGAACTCCGGGTCCCACTTGGCCTGGTTGCGGAACAGCATGTCCATGAACGCAAAATACTTGTCCTTGGGTTGGCAGCGCGCCAGCTTCTCCGCCGGCCCGTCCTCGGGAAGGATTGGCAGAACCCTGAAGACATAGAAGACCTTGCCGGTGTCTATGTAGTTCTTCTTCAGCTGCGGGAAGGTTGTCTCGTTGAAGTGCGCGCAATGGGGGCAGACTGGCGCGGCATACTCGATCAGCACCACCTTGGCCTTGGGGTTGCCCATGGTCATGTCGTGCGGCGTGATGGTGTAACCCTTGCCGGTTGGCACCGCTGTGGCGGTGACTGTCCCGTCCGCATCCTTCAGGAAATACCAGGCGCCGCCGGCCGCCGCGACCAGCAGCAGCACGACAAGAATGATCCAGCTTTTGCGCGACATGGCGGTCCCTTTTTGGTTTTCTTCTTTTAGCGGCGACGTGCAAGAGCCTGCAATGCCTTGGCCAGTCCCTCCGGCCCGTCATAGCGGCGGCTGGGGTCGGCGGGCGGCAGCGGTCCTGCCGGTTTCTGGCGCGGCACGGCCGGGCGCGGCATCAGCGGCGCACCTTGCGAGAATTTCACCTGCGCCACGGCCGCACGCCCCAGATAGGTGTTGATGCGCTCGCAGATCGCGCGCTTTTCGTGACCCAGGAATAGCGCCGCGCCCGGCGCGGCGCGCAGGGTCAGCGTTCCACCGGATGGCCCTTCGGAGAATTTCAGCGGCTGGCACAGCCGTGCCATCTCCGCACCCGCAATCTCGTTCCAGCGCAGCACCAGGGTGGGATCGCTGAAGCCGGCGCGGGCAAAGGCGGCGGTGGCGATGCCGGCGTCCGCGCCGACCGGCAGGATGCGGTTCCGTCGGATCACCGGCGGTTCTTCTTGAGTATCCTTGGGGCTTCGGGCCATGGTCGAAGTATGCCTCCTGCCGCAAGATCACAAAAGCCGGATTTCGCCGCTCGCCTGCTCGCCTGGTACGACATCCACCGCCGCACCTTGCCATGGCGAGCCCCAAAGGGGCGCCGTGCCGACCCATATAGAGTGTGGCTGTCGGAAATCATGCTGCAACAGACGACGGTACAGGCCGTGGGCGCTTATTATCGCAAGTTCCTGGAACGCTGGCCGACCGTGCACGACCTGGCCGACGCGCAGCAGGACGAGGTCTTGGCCGCCTGGGCCGGGCTTGGCTATTACGCCCGTGCCCGCAACCTGCACGCTGCTGCGAAAGTCGTTGCACACCAGATGGGCGGCAAGTTTCCCGGCACTGCCGCCGCCTTGCGCGAACTGCCGGGCGTTGGCGGTTACACGTCCGGCGCGATATCGGCGATCGCCTATGACGAGAAGCAGGCGGCCATGGACGCCAATGCCGAGCGGGTGATCGCGCGCGTCTTCGCCGTCGAAACCCCCATGCCCAAGGCCAAGACAGAATTGCATGCGCTCTGTTCGGCACTGGTGCCGGACCGGGCAGGGGATTTCGCTCAGGCGCTGATGGATCTGGGCAGCGCCATCTGCACGCCCAAGCGCCCTGCATGCCCCAATTGTCCATGGACGGATTGGTGCAAGGCCAACAAGCTGGGTATCCAGGAACAACTGCCGGTAAAGGCGCCAAAGATGGCCCGCCCACTGAAGCGCGGCGCGGCCTTCGTGGTCACGGACAAGAGCGGTGCGGTGCTTCTGCTGAAGCGCCCAGACAAGGGCCTGCTGGCTTCCATGCTGGAGCCGCCGCTGGGACCGTGGAGCGAGAAATTTCCGACTGCCGCCGCGGCGCTGAAACAGGCGCCGTTCCCGGCCTCATGGAAAAAGCGCGCCGGTATGGTGCGGCATGGCTTCACGCATTTTGAACTGGAGACGGAAGTCTATGTCGCGCAGGTTTCCAGGCGCCCGAAAACGCCGGGCGAATGGATACCGCGCGAAAGACTGGGCGCGGTGGCGCTGCCCACGGTGATGAAGAAGATCGTCGAACACGGCCTGGACGAGGGCGGGCCGCTCTTCGCGTTACGCAAGCCCCGAGCGTAGCTGCTGGCGCAGCAGATCGATCGGCGCCAGGCCGCCGCCCGGCAGTTCAAACTGCCAGAAGGTCCAGCCGTTGCACGCATCCAGCCCCTGCACATGCGCACCCATCTGGTGGATGGAGCCGCTGGCATCGGCGGTGGTGAGTGTGCCGTCGGCGCGGACCTTGGCGCTGGCCTTCTTGCGGCCCTGGCCGTGCAGTACGGTGCCGACCGGCAGCAACCCGCGCTCCACCACCCAGCCAAAGGGAATGCGCGGCTCGGCGCGCTTGGATTTCGTTGTCTCGATCACGTCGCCGTCGGCCGGCACCACCTCTGCGATGCGGGCCCGCGCCACATCGGCATAGACCTTCTCGCGCTCGATGCCGATGTAATGGCGCCCCAGCCGCTTGGCGACCGCGCCGGTGGTGCCGCTGCCGAAGAAGGGGTCCAGGATCACATCGCCCGGCTTGGTGGA
>CBIHOI010000118.1:0-6465 GCA_966211925.1 uncultured Hyphomicrobiales bacterium
GCAAATTCCAATAAGTCTGTTTTGTGAGGTTCCCGTGGTTTCGGTTATCGCCAGCTCCGTGCGCAAGGGCAATGTTATCGAGAAGGAGGGCAAGCTTTATGTCGTCCTCACCGCCGAGAATATCCATCCCGGCAAGGGCACCCCGGTCACCCACCTGGAAATGCGCCGGATCAGCGACGGCGTGAAGACCGTGGAGCGGCTGCGCACCACCGACAGCATCGAGAAGGCCTTCGTCGAGAACCAGGATTACCAGTATCTCTACCAGGACGGCGACAATTTCGTCTTCATGCAGCCCCAGACCTTCGACCAGCTTCACGTGTCGGGCGCCGTGGTGGGTGACTATGCCCCCTACCTGACCGAGAACATGGACGTGCAGCTGCAGCTGTTCGAAGGCAACGCCATCTCCATCGAAATTCCCCAGCGCGCCACCTTTGAAGTGGTGGAGACCGAGCCGGTGATGAAGGGCCAGACGGCCTCGGGGTCATTCAAGCCCGCCGTGCTGTCCAACGGCGTGCGCACCATGGTGCCCACCCATATCGTCGCCGGCACCCGCATCGTGGTGATGACCGAAGACGGCGCCTATGTGGAACGCGCGAAAGACTAGCGATGGCCAAGCGGATAGATCCGAAGCTGTTGCCTGCCATCGTCGGCACCTTCTATCCGCCACCCCATGACACCCCCTGTCGCGCCCGCGAGCGCCGCGCCTTGGGCGATGTCGCCGGCCTCACCCAGTTCGGCGTCAACCTGCTGCGCCTGACACCCGGCACCTGGTCCAGCCAGCGCCACTGGCACACCGCCAGCGACGAGTTCAGCTATGTGCTGGAAGGCGAAGTCGTTCTTGTCACCGATGCCGGCGAGGAAGTGCTGAAGGCCGGTGACTGTGCCGGCTTCAAGGCAGGCCAGGCCGATGGCCATCATTTCCAGAACCGGTCCGACCGCGATGTGCTGATCCTGGACATTGGCACCCGCGTCCAGGACGAGCAGGCATTCTATCCCGGCATCGACCTTGTCTATAACGGCGACGGCAGGCCCGCCCTGTACAGCCGTCAGGACGGGACACCGTATGAGAATCTGCGGCGGCGCGGACCGGACGATACGGACTGATGGTCCGATCCCGTACCGGCGCCGTATCAGAGCGTCCTGCTGGAGAATCGCCCATGAAGACCCTGATTTTGTGCGCCCTGCTGGGCCTCGCCGCCACGCCCGCTTTTGCAGCCCTCAAGGTCGGCGCCCCGGCGCCAGACTTTTCGGCGCCCGCCACCCTGGGCGGCAAGGAATTCACCTTCCACCTGGCCGATGCCCTGAAGAAGGGCCCGGTGGTGGTCTATTTCTACCCGGCCGCCTTCACCAGCGGCTGCACCATCGAGGCGCATGATTTCGCCGCCGCCATGCCGCAATACCAGGCGCTGGGCGCGAGCGTGATCGGGGTCAGCCATGACAATATCGCCACCTTGAACAAGTTCTCGGTCAGCGAATGCCAGAGCAAGTTTCCCGTCGCCGCCGACAGCGGCAAGATCATGAAGAGCTACGACACATCCCTGATGCTGGGCATGGTCAGCGACCGCACCTCCTATGTGGTGAGCCAGGACGGCAAGATCGCTTTTGCCTATAGCGACCTGGACCCGGACGGCCATGTCAGCAAGACCTTGAAGGCCGTGGCGGCGCTGAAGCGCTAGGTACGCCCCTCTTCAAGTTCTGAAGTTCAATTCGACCAGCACGCCGTCGGGATCGCGCACGAAAATCTGCGACAGCGCCCCGCCGGGCACCACCCGTTCGCGCATGGCCACGCCGGCAGCTTTCAGCTTGGCGCTGGTGGCCGCGAAATCATCGCCCCGGAAAGCAACATGGTCGAAGGGGCCGGTGTCGCCCATGGCCGCGCCCGGCGCGCCACCCCAGGCGCTGCCCTTGTCGGCCGCGTCCACCAGATGCACCACCGGCACATCGCCCAGATAGAGCCAGTGCCCCCGGAACGGAAAGTCCGGGCGCGGGCCTTCGGTGAGGCCGATCAACTCGACATAGAAGTCGCGCGTGCGCGCGAGCTGGGCACACCGGATGGTGATGTGCTCAAGGGCTGAAACGCTCATTCACAGATCCGCGTCAGGGCTTTTTCTTGCCGCGCTGCACGCTGAGGGCGGGCGCCGTGAACGCGGAGCCGGAGGGCTTGGCCGGCTTGGCGGCGGCGTTCTGCTTGGGCTTCTTCTTCTCGCGATTGCTGCGCTGTTCGCCTTTGGGCATGGGCTGCATCCTTTGCGGGGAATTTCGAAGCGCCCAGCCTAACGCCGCGAAGCAGCCTGTGCTAGGCTGGGCGGGCCATTTCCCCCCAACGAGGATCCCATGAAAAAGCTCATTATCGGCCTGGCGCTGAGCGCCCTGTTCATCGCGCCCGCCTTCGCCGCCCTCAAGGTCGGCGACACCGCCCCCGACTTTACCGCTGCCGGCAGCCTGGGCGGCAAGGACTTCACCTTCAAGCTGAAGGACGCCCTGAAGAAGGGGCCGGTGGTCGTGTACTTCTATCCCAGCGCCTATACCGGCGGCTGCGACCTGGAAGCCCATACCTTCGCCGAACAGTCCGACAAGTTCAAAGCCGCCGGCGCCAGCATCCTGGGCGTGTCGGCCGATGACCTGGGCCGGCTGCACAAATTCAGCGCCGATCCGGCCTTCTGCGCCGGCAAATTCCCCATCGCCTCGGACGCGGATACCAAGATCGCGCAGTCCTATGCCCTGAACGTCACCCCGCCGCGCGAAGGCGCCAAGGACGTGAACAAGGATGCCATCAACCACGCCTTCATCGAGCGCCATACCTATGTGATCGGCAAGGACGGCAAGGTGCTGGCGAGCCTGTCGTCCAAGACCGACGGCCTGTCGCCGGACCAGCATGTCGACAAGAGCCTGGCGATCGTGGCGGCCGCCAAGTGAGAGGAGCGGTCCGCCAAGAGCGGACAAAATGGTCCAGTGGACCATTTTGAGCGACAAGCGCCCTGAGCGTAAGCGATGGGCAGCACCTTATAAAACGCCCGGTGGTCCTGCCGCCGGGCGTTTTTCTTTAGAAGGTCGCCCGGCCGGCCCTGATCTTCTCCGCCGGGGCGTCGAACATGGCCCGGGCATTGGCGCCGCCGCTGCGGCTGACGATCACTACCCCGTCGCCGCCCTGCACTTTCAGGCTGCGGTCCGGGTTGGTGATGCTGTCACCCGACTGGCGGTTGAGCTGCAGGACAAAGAATCTGCCCGCCGCGCGGGTTTCCATCGCCTCTATCGTCAGTCCGGTCAGCGCACCCTTTGCCGGCACCACCACGACCTCCATCTCCAGCCCCAGGCCGCGAAGGGTGCGTTCCAGTTCGTTGAACTTGGTGCTTTCGCGCAGCATGCGCGCGGTTTCGGGAAACAGGATCAGTTCGGCGATGCGTTCGGCGCCGATATGGGCGGGCAGCACCACGCGGTTGGCGCCGGCCTGGATCAGCTTCGACTCGGTCGCCACCGCCTCGCCGCGGGCGATGATCTCGATGCCGGGATTCATGGCGCGGGCCGACAGGGTGATGAAGACATTGGCGGCATCATTGGGCAGCACAGTGGCCAGGATGCGGGCCCGGGCAACCCCGGCGTCCTGCAGCGACTGTTCGTCGGTGGCATCGCCGACCAGGCACAGATACCCCCTGGCGCGGACATCGGCGGCCTTGTGCTCGTTATGCTCCAGCACCACGAAAGGCACCGCGCCGGCCTTCAGCTCTCGTGCCAGCATCAGGCCGATGCGGCCGAAACCCACCACGATCACATGGTTTTCAAGCTTGTCGATTTCGGCTTTCACGCGGCGCCCTCCAAGGATCTGCTGCAACTGGGTAATGGTGAGGAATTGCACCAGCGCGCCGGTGAGCAGGATCATGCCGGTGCAGCCGGTGATCATCAGCCCCATGGTGACGGTGTGCAGGTAGGTGGTGTTGATGGGATGGACTTCGCCATAGCCCACCGTGAAAACGGTCAGCAGCACCATGTAGCTGGCGTCGGCGAAGCTCCAGCCGGCGCCCATATAGGCCAGGGTGGCCATCACAATGACCACAAGCACAAAGACCACGATCGAGATCAATGTGCGGGCGGGTGAGCCCAACAGTTCCATTGCAGTCCCCCCACGGGCCCGTGGCGAAAACGACCGCCCTACCGTGTGTCGAAATGTTGCATAGCGTGATGCTGCGCTGCAATGCAGGCAGAATATCCAGCAATTCCAAGGATTTAATGTTGCACATAGGCCACAAAAGCGTGGCTGAGATACGTCTTTGTGACAGTCCGGACTCTTGGTCTAGTCCGTCCAGGCACGGGGGGCTTACCCAACGCCAAAACCGCCACCGGGTTCCGGACAGGCACAAAAAGAGACGTCGGGATTTGTCGAAGACCTTTGTCCGCCATGCCATAGCCGCCGCGTTGCTGTTCGCACCGCTGGGCGCCCATGCGTCGGAAAGCCGGCCCCAATCTTCCGATACGAAGTCTAATATCACCCGGGACGTGATCTCGTTCCTGGGGTTTGGCGCCAACCAGGCGGAAAACCCCACTGATCCCACCCCGCTTCCGCCAATCCAGAAGCAGCCGCTTCAGCCGCGCGCCATCCTGACCAGCGCAGCCCCGGTCGATGCGCCGCGCCTGCCCGCCGTGGCCGCGGCAACAGTCGCGCCGTCCACCGAAACGCCGCTGCGCCGGCTGTTCTGCGTCGAATATGCCCGCATGCGTTCCGGCCTGGCCGTGTTTGGCGACGCCAAGCACTGGTGGGAGCGGGCCCGCAACCTGTATGCCCGCGTCAGCCATCCGGTTGAGGAAGCAGTGATGGTATTTTCCGGCTCCAAGCGGCTGAAGCGCGGCCATGTCGCGGTCGTGACCGACATTGTCAGCCCGCGCGAGATCATCGTGGACCAGGCCAACTGGCAGAATCACGGCGAGATCGACCACGCCACCCCGGTGCTGGACGTCAGCAAGAACAATGACTGGAGCCTGGTGCGGGTGTGGGATATTCCCAGCCGCGGCTTCGGGACGCGCACCTATCCGATCAGCGGCTTCATCGCCAAGGATTTGACCCGGCAGGCGTTGAACAACTAAATCGGTGGCCATGCCCGCCGTCTCGATCATTACACCCAGTTATAATCGCCAGGATCTGCTGCGGCATCAGCATGCGCTTGTGCTGGCGCAGACGGTGCAGGATTTCGAATGGCTGATCCTGGACGACAGTCCGGCGCCGTCGGATTACTTCGCCGGGCTGGAAGATCCGCGCATCCGCTATCACCACCAGACCGAGCGGCAGCTGGTGAGCGTGAAGCGCAACTGGCTGTGCGATCGGGCAACCGCGCCGATTATCGCGCAGTTCGACGATGATGACTTTTATGCGCCGGATTATCTGGCGACCATGCTGGCGCGCCTGGAAGCGACCGGCGCCGACATCACCAAGCTGTCGGGCTGGTTCGTCTATTCCGCCCAGCTGAAGCGGCTGGGGTATTGGGATACAGCCAGCACGCTGGGGCTGCATTTCACATTCGGACCGGAAAAGCGGCTGGACGCCTTCGTCAACAACGCGCCGCCGCAGAACATGAAGAACAACTGGCTGGGCTATGGCTTCAGCTATGTGTTTCGCAAGTCGATGTGGGAGGGCGCGCCGTTTCCGCAGGTTCAGTACGCCTCGGACTATGGCTTCGTCGCGGCCGGCATCGCCAGGGGCGCGCGATTCGACCACTTCGCCGATCGCGCGGGCCTGTGCCTGCACGTCTTGCGCACGGACAACATGTCGAAGAGCTTTCCGCAGTATCTGCTGCCGGACTTCATGCTGGAAACGCTGTTCGGTTCTGCCGCGGCGCCTCTGCTGGCCGGCTGAAAACAGCACCAAAAACACAAAAGCCCCGCACGATTTCTCGTGCGGGGCTTTTTTGAATTGTTCGGGCGGGTTCTCTTATTTCAGTCCTTGGCAGACCTGGCAGCGTTCTACTCTCCCGCGGCTTGAGCCGCAGTACCATGGACGCAGAAGGCTTTGACGGCCGAGTTCGGAATGGGATCGGGTAGAATTCCTTCGCTATGACCACCAGGTCGGCAAAGGACTGAAATCAAGTCCACGCGCAAAGCGCGCGAACTGCACGAGTATAATATGACACTGGGAGACCAATATTTCATTAGACATGCCTGGCTTTGTTTCCAGACATGGAACGGTGCTGCTTGCGATCAAGCCAATCGAGCAATTAGTACCAGTAAGCTCAACGCATTGCTGCGCTTACACACCTGGCCTATCGACGGGGTAGTCTTCCCCGGCTCTCAAGCGAAACCTAGTTTTGAAGTGAGTTTCCCGCTTAGATGCTTTCAGCGGTTATCTCGTCCGTATTTAGCTACTCGGCTATGCCACTGGCGTGACAACCGATCCACCAGAGATACGTTCTTTCCGGTCCTCTCGTACTAGGAAAAAGTCCTCTCAAGTTTCGAACACCCACGGCAGATAGGGACCGAACT
>CBIHOI010000119.1:0-6404 GCA_966211925.1 uncultured Hyphomicrobiales bacterium
GCGGCTTGGCGTCCTTGGCGGCATGGACATAGATGCCGTTCAGGTAATAGCGGGTCTCTTCGGTGGAGATGGCGAAGCGCGTCTTGGCGATGATGCGCTTCAGGTCATCGGCCGCCAGGCGGAACTTGTGGGGCAGGGCGCCGGCCGCCATCTGCGGGAAGTCCTCGCGCGGCAGGCAGGACAGTTCAAAGCGCGAGGTACCGGCCGACACGGCCAGGCGACCGCCTTCGCTCGACAGCAGTTCCACCTGCACCTGGGCGCCATCAGGCAACTTGCGCACGATGTCATACAGCATGTGGGCCGGCGCGGTGGCCGAGCCATTGCGCAGCACATCGGCCGGCAGGCCTTCCACGATCTCGATATCCAGGTCGGTGGCGGTGAGCTTGAGCTCGCCCTTGCCCGCCTCGATCAGAACGTTCGAAAGGATCGGGATGGTATTGCGGCGTTCCACCACGCTCTGCACATGGCTCAGGGCCTTGAGGAATGCGCCGCGCTCGACATTGATCTTCATGGTTCGACTGGCCGCCCTGTTGCTGTCCAACACCCATTTTCGCAGCCGCCGCGCGGCCCCGAAAACATCCGATTTTCTTGTGTTTGGGAGAGCCTCAAAAGGCCCCAAGACTCAAGTCCCGAACCCTACCAGAACGGGGGCTTTTTGGCCAAAAAAAACACGCGGAAAACCGGAGTTTTCCGCGTGTTTCAAAGGCCGGAAAAGGCGGGTTTTCACCCGGAAATTCAGCCTAGATTTCGGGCTTGCGCTGAAGCATCTGGCTGAGGAAATCCACTTCCTGGCGGAACAGGGCATCCTCCAGCACCAGCGCCTCGATGCGGCGGCAGGCATGCAGCACCGTGGTGTGGTCGCGCCCCCCGAAGCGCCGGCCGATTTCGGGCAGCGAACGGGTGGTCAGCTTGCGCGACAGGTACATGGCGACCTGGCGCGGGCGGGCGACGCGGCGGGCGCGCTGGGGGCTGTGAAAGTCCTTCACGTCCAGCTTGTAGAATTCCGCCGTCTTCCTCTGGATGTCCTCGATCGAGGTCTTGACCCCGGGCGAGCCGCGCAGGCCCACCGCTTCCTCCGCCGTCTCCAGCGTCACCGGCTTCTTGGTCAGGTCGGCATAGGTCGCCAGCTTGGTGAAGACGCCGATCAGTTCGCGCGGCGAGGCATCGTCCAGGTCGGCGATGCGCTCCAGAACGGCCTGCGGCAGCACCACGTCGGGCTTGTGGCGGCTGAACTCGGTGGCCCGCGACTTCAGGATCGCCAGCCTGGTGTCACGGTCCGGCTTGTCCAGGCCCACGCAAAGTCCGCCGGCGAGGCGCGACTTCACATCGGCGCCCAGGCCTTCCAGTGCCTGGGGCGGGCGGTCGGCGGCAATCACCACCCGGCGGCGCAGGTCGGCAAAGGCGTTGACGGTGTAGAGGAATTCCGACGCGGTGGCGGCGGACCGGCAGATATGCTGCAGGTCGTCCAGGATCAGCACTTCGGCGGTGCGCAGCTCTTCCTTGAAGGCCAGCGTGTCCTTGCGATACAGCGCGCCCAGGAAGTGGCGCATGAAGTCTTCGGCGCGCAGGAACAAAGTGCGCTTGCCACGCTTCCTGAATTCCAGCGCCGCAGCGTTCAGCAGGTGGGTCTTGCCGAAGCCGAAGCCGCCATGGATGTAGAGCAGCGGGATGTCGGACTGCTGGCCGTCCGCGAAGCTGCGGGCGGCGCTGAGGCCGAACTGGTTGGCGGCACCGGGAATGAAGCTGTCAAAGGTCTGCTGCGGATGCAGCATGCGGTTCCACAGGCCCTTGTCATCGCCGCCTTCCATGGTGGAAACGCGCGCCTCGCCGCGCGGCGAGATGTAGGAAACGTTGGCCGGCGCATTTTCCTGGTGCTGGGCCTCGCGCGGGATGGCGCCGCCGATCACCGGCGCGGGCGTCGCAGAAATCACGATCGCCAGCGAGGACGGCGAAAAGCCTTCCGCGCGGAACGCCTTTTCGATGCGCGCCACATAATGGTTGGCCACCCAGTTGCGCACGAAGGGCTTGGTCGCGCCGATTTTCAGATCGTCGGCCTCGAACGACTCCAGGTTGAGCGGCGAGATCCAGGCGTCGAACACCGGATCGCCCAGTTCCCGGCGCATGCGCTCACGCACCGCCGCCCATCCAGCCCGCCAGTCCGGCATCGATTGTCCAGCTTGTACCATTCTCATTACCCACTAGTTCGTTGTGTTGATCCGGCAGGTTTTCCTGTCCGGTTATGCAAAGCGGCCGCGTTCGCGGCCAGTTACGCTGCTGATCCGCTAGCCTTGCCTCCACGGAAGGTTGGCGGCTTTCCAGCCATTAATGTTGCCGCGATGGCCTTCGCCATCGGTGTCGCCTTCAAAGCCGCCCGCGACATTGAAGGCCTTTTCAAAACCGGCGCGTGTCAGCGCGATGGCGGCGGCACGACTGCGTGCGCCCGAACGGCAGATCAGCAGCACGGGAGCCGACATATCGGCGCCGAGGGCCGCGGACGCCTCGGCGACAAAGGCGGGATTCTGCGCGCCGGTTGGGAAGCTCTGCCATTCCACGCAGTGGAGCTTTCGGCCGACGGCGCCCAGATCGGGCAGGCCAACGAAATTCCACTCCGCCATGGTGCGGACATCGACCAGCTGGGCCTTGGGATTGCTCTGAAGCTGCTGCCAGGCCTCGGCGGCGCTGATATCGCCGGCATAATCGGGAGAAGAGGGAGAAGCCATGGCCTGCCTGCAGAGAAAATTCGGGGATTGCCGGGGTCTTCGCCCAGCACTAAAGCGTCACAATGTGGGAAGGTCAGGGGGTGCTATACTGGCTGGCGTGGTTTGAAGGCCGCACGATGCTGCTGAATACTTGTTCTTTACTTCTGTTTGTCTTCAGCATGTCCGACGTCCGCCCCATCCGTTGGTTAAGATACGCCCAGCCCAAGGGCCCTCACAAGAGGGACAAACTGCGAACAGGCATCTGATTCGAAAAATTTTTCGCTTTTGTGACCGTTCCTAAACCGTTGTGCCGTATACGGAAAATGAATTCCATTCGCCAAACTTTTTTGAATCAGTCACTTAGCTGTCAAATCGTCCGTGTTGCGCTGCCAAAACGCGAAATCCGCACACGGACAAATAAAAAAGGGCCCGGATTTTCATCCGGACCCCATCTATTCTGTAATCCCATAAGGATTCCAGCGGGATGACTATTTTGCCAGTTTTGTGACCCGCTTGGTCAGGCGCGAGACCTTCCGCGAACCGGTATTCTTGTGCAGCACGCCCTTGGAGACGCCGCGCATGATTTCCGGCTCGGCGGCCTTCAGGGCGGCCAGGGCGGCCTTGGCATCGCCCGAGGCAATGGCTTCCTCGACCTTGCGGATGAAGCCACGGACGCGGGTCTTGCGCGCCGTATTGATGGCGGTGCGCTTGGCCGTGGTGCGCGTGCGCTTCTTGGCCGAGTCGATATTGGGCATGGAAGTTCCTTGGATTCGTCGAAAGTTCGGGCGAAAGAGGGGCGCGTATAGCGCCGCGCCGGCCCAAGGTCAACAAATACCCCCGTTTTTCGGCCCTATTCGTCCTTGAAACCCGGCTTTCGCTTATCCGAAAAGGCCGCCATGCCCTCTTTCTGGTCATGGGTGGCGAACATGGCGTGGAAGGCCCGCCGTTCATAATGAAGGCCCTCCGCCAGGCTGGTCTCCAGGGCGCGGTTGACCACGTCCTTGACCATCTGGGCGGCGGGGGAGGACTGGGCGGCGATCTTCTGGGCGGCCTTCATGGCCTCCTCCATCAGGAACTCCGCCGGCACCACCCGGGCCGCCAGGCCGCTGGCCTCGGCCTCGGCGGCGCCCATGACGCGGCCGGTCAGGCACAGGTCCATGGCCTTGGACTTGCCCACGATCCGCGTCAGCCGCTGGCTGCCGCCCAGGCCGGGCATGACACCCAGGGTGATTTCCGGCTGGCCGAACTTGGCGGTCTCAGCCGCGATGATGAAGTCGCAGACCAGCGCCAGCTCGCAGCCGCCGCCCAGCGCGTGCCCCGCCACCGCGGCAATGATCGGCTTTCGGATGCGGGCGATGCGGTCGAACTGCGCCCCGAACAGGTTTTCCCGGGCCATGTCGGAAAAGCCCTTGGGTGCCATCTCCTTGATGTCGGCGCCGGCGGCAAAGGCGCGTTCGCTGCCGGTGACGATCATGCAGCGCACGTCAGTGCCCCGGTCCCAGGCCTCCAGCGCGTCTGCCAGCTCGTTCAGCAGTTCGGTGTTCAGCGCATTCAGGGCTTCGGGCCGGTTCAAGGTGGCGATGCCGACCGAACCCTCAACTTTGGTGATAATCGCGCTCATCAAATCCTCACGTCTGACACTTGGGACAATAAAAGGTCGACCGGCCCGCCTGCACAATGCGCTTTACCGTCCCGGGACAGTCCAGCTTGCACGGTAGGCCCTCGCGTCCATACACCAGAAAACGGTGCTGGAAATTGCCGGGATCGCCGGTCGCCTGCGCATGATCGCGCAAGGTCGAACCGCCTGCCGCGATGGCGTCTTTCAGTACCTTCTTGATCGCCGTTACCAGCGGACCAATGCGCTCCCTGCTGACGGAGCCCGCCAGCCGCTTGGGCGAAATCCTGGCGCGGAACAGCGCCTCGCAGACATAGATATTGCCCAGTCCCGCCACCACGCGCTGGTCCAGCAGCGCCGACTTGATGGGCGTCTTCTTGTCGTCCAGCGCCTTCACCAGATAGGCCGTGTTGAAGCCTGCCGACAGCGGCTCGATCCCGATGTCCTTGAACAGCTTGTCCTGGTCCAGATGACTGGTCTCCACCAGCGTCATCAACCCGAAGCGGCGATGGTCGTTGAAGATGATGCGCGCGGGCGCGTTCGTTTCGAACACCACATGGTCATGCTTGCCGGTTCCGGCGCCCTCCGGCGCCTTGTCATAGACATAGCTGCCGATGCGCCGGGCCTTGCCCTCTGCAAAGACGCTCATGCGGCCCGACATGCCCAGATGGATCACCAGGGTTTCTCCGCTGTCGAGATCGGCCAGCAGGTACTTGGCCCGCCGCCACAGCTTCTTCACTTTTCGCCCACGCATCCGGGCGGCGAAATCGCGCGGGAACGGCACGCGCAGGTCGCCGCGCCGTGTCTCCACCTGGGTCAGGGTGTGGCCTTCCATGACGGGCAGCAGCCCCAGGCGGACAGTTTCGACTTCGGGAAGTTCGGGCATCCGCTCATCTTAAAGGTCGCAGCGCGCAACGGTAGCCTATGGGGCGAGGGGCGGCTATGTTCCCGGCATGACTGATAAAACCGCCAGTTTCGGTTTCCGCGACGTGCCCGAAGGCCAGAAGGAAGGCCTGGTGAAGGAGGTCTTCTCCTCGGTCGCCGCCCGCTATGACCTGATGAACGACCTGATGAGCGTGGGTGTCCACCGCATCTGGAAGGACGCCATGGTCGAATGGCTGAACCCGCAGCCCGGCTGGAAGACGCTCGATGTGGCCGGCGGCACCGGCGACATTGCCTTCCGCATCGTCGAGCTGGCGCGTGCCAGAAATCGTGAGAAGGGGGGCGGCGAAGCGGCCGTCACGGTTTGCGACATCAATGCCCAGATGCTGGGCGAGGGCGTGCGCCGCGCCGAAGAGAAAAACGAAACTGCCATCGAATGGGTCTGCGGCAATGCCGAGGCGCTGCCGTTCCCGGACGCCAGTTTCGACGCCTATACCATCGCCTTCGGCATCCGCAACGTCACGCATATCGATGTCGCGCTCGCCGAGGCGCGCCGGGTGCTCAAGCCCGGCGGGCGGTTCCTGTGCCTGGAATTCTCCAAGGTGGAAGTGCCGGGCCTCGACACTTTGTACGACGCCTATTCCTTCAAGCTGATGCCCAAGATCGGCGGCTTCGTCGCCAAGGACGAGGACAGCTACCGCTATCTGGCCGAAAGCATCCGCCGCTTCCCGCCCCAGGCCAAATTCGCCCAGATGATTTCCGATGCCGGGCTGGGACAGGTGAAGGTGCGCAATCTTTCGGGCGGCATCGCCGCCATGCATTCCGCCTGGCGCCTATGAAAACAAATAAGTAATGAATCCTGTTTCCAGCTTCTTTCGTCTGCTGCACGCGGCATTGGTGCTTGCGCCGGCGGCCTTTGCCTTTCGCGCCAAAAAGCCGGATGCCGGCATTCGCCTGGGCGATGCGCTGAAGAAACTGGGGCCGGCTTACATCAAGCTGGGTCAGATGCTGGCGACGCGCCCCGACATTGTCGGCGAAAAGGTCGCCACATCGCTGGAGCATCTGCAGGACCGCCTGCCGCCATTCCCGGACGACCAGGCCCGCGCCGAAATCGCCCGCGCCTTCGGCAAGCCGGTGGAGGCCCTGTTCTCCAGCTTCGGCGCCGCGCTGGCCGCCGCCTCCATCGCCCAGGTCCACCGTGCCCAGAC
>CBIHOI010000120.1:0-6310 GCA_966211925.1 uncultured Hyphomicrobiales bacterium
CGCCAGCCAGCTTGCGCCGTTGAAAGCGGTGCTGGTTTCCTCGCCGCAGGTCAGCGCCATCTTGATGGTGCGCTTGTTCCTGAATCCCTCCTGCTTCAGCCGCATCAGGGTATCAACCCAGGCTGCGGCCTGTGACTTCATGTCTGCCGTCCCGCGGCCATAGAAATAGCCGCCCTCCTCGATGAACTGGAAAGGATCGCGCGTCCAGTCGGCGCGCTTGGCTTCCACCACGTCGATATGGCCCAGCAGCAGGATCGCCTTGAGGTGCGGATTGGTGCCCGGCAGCACCGCCACGATGCCGCCTTCCTTGGGATGATCGGGCGCGGCAAACAGGTGGATGTTGGCGTCCGGGTAGCCCGCCTCTTTCAGGTGGCCGGCGATCTTCTCGGCCAGCGCGGTGCAGCTTCCCGACGACAGGGTGGTGTTGGTCTCCACCATTTCCTTGAACAGGGCGCGGAATTTTTCCTGGTCCGGTCGCAACGGCTGGGCCAGGGCGGGTACGGCCATGGCGGTGACGAGCAGCGAGGCGAGCAGGGTGCGAAACATGGGAATCTCCGGCTGGAAATGCGCCGGTTACGCTGCGGCAGCAGAGTTCCCGAGTCCAGCGGTGGAAGAGGAAATTCCGCCTTTATTTTGCCCCTGCATAAATCTTGACCAGATCGAACAACATGTCGCGTCCTTCATAAAGAGACCGCGCCCGGATGCGCTCATTCAATCCATGCAGCCGGCTGCCGTCGGGATCGAAGAACATGCCGGTAAAGCCATAGGTCGGTATGCCCGCCGGCGTCAGGAAGGCGGCATCGGTGGCGCCGATCTCAAGCTGCGGGATCACCGGCACGCCGGGAAAATGCTTGGCAGCCACCCGTTCGATCGGCCCCAGAATAGCCGGGGTCAGCGGCGGCGCGGCTGCGACCGTGCTGCGCGCGTCCAGGGCTGTGACCTTTACCTGCGGGTCGGCCACCAGTTCGGTCAGCCTGGCCGCGACCTGCTCGGTGGTGGTGCCGGGGAATATGCGGCAGTTGATGTTGGCGGTGGCGCGCTGGGGCAGGGCGTTGTTGGCATGGCCGCCATTGATCAGCGTGATGGCGCAAGTCGTGCGCAGTGCGGCATTGTAGGCGGGATCGGTGGCCAGGGTGGCGACCGCCGCCGCGTCCTGCGGATTTTTCGCAAATGCCGTCATGGCCGCGCCCATGGCGCCGCCTGCCAGCGGACCCATGCGCGCAAAGAATTGCCGCGTGGCGTCGGTGGTCTGTACCGGGAAGTCATAGGCGTTGATCTTCGCCAGGCCCGCGCCCAGCCGCACGATGGCATTGTCCTTCACCGGCCGCATGGCATGGCCGCCGGGATTGGTGACCTCCAGCGTGTAGTTCTGGGGAAATTTCTCGCCCGCATTGATGTTCAGCGCGATGCGCTTGCCGTTTTCATCCAGCCGGCCCCAGCCGCCTTCGGTGATGGCAAACGCCGCATCGATCAGATCGCGCTTCTGCGCCGCCAGCCACTGCGCGCCATTGAAGGCGCCCGAGGTTTCCTCGCCGCAGGTCAGCGCCAGCTTCACGGTGCGCATATTCCGAAGTGGTTTCAGGCGGACCATCGTATCCACCCACGTCGCCGCCAGCGACTTGTCGTCGGCGGTGCCCCGGCCATAGAAATAGCCGCCTTCCTCGACCAGCGTGAATGGATCGCGCGTCCAGTCCTCGCGCCTTGCTTCCACCACGTCCAGATGCGCCAGCAGCAGCACGCCCTTGAGATGCGGATTGCTGCCCGGCAGCACGGCCACCAGGCTTCCTTCTTTGGGGTGACCGTCGGCGGTCAGCACATGCAGGTCGGTGTCCGGATAACCCGCCGCCTTCAGGCGCGCCGCCATGCGGCTGGCCGCCAGGGTGCAGTCGCCGGCGGACAGCGTGGTGTTGGTTTCAACCAGCGCCTTGTAGGTGTCGCGGAACGCCGCCTGGTCGGGCCGCAGTGTTTGCGCGCCCGCCGGAAGCGTCAGCGCCAGCAACGCACCGATCACAAGACGCATGGTCAACTCCACTTGTGGAACGAGAAGAATGCCGCGCCGCACAGGAACAGGAATGCCACCACGTGATTCCATTTCAGCGCCTCGCCAAGATAGGTCACGGAGAAGACCGCGAACACCAGCAGGGTGATGACTTCCTGCATGGTCTTGAGCTGGGCCGCCGAATAGACCTGATGGCCGATCTTGTTGGCCGGCACCGCCAGGCAATATTCGAAAAAAGCGATGCCCCAACTGATGGGGATCAATACCCAGATCGCCGTATTGGGAAATTTCAGCTGCCCATACCAGGCGAACGTCATGAAGACATTGGAGCAGATTAGAAGCGCGATGGGCGCGACATAGGCCATGGCAAGCAGTTCCTCAGGAGTGGGCCACCATAACGCGGGCCGGGAGCATTTGGATCACCCATGGCGCAGGGGGGGATATTGGGCTAGGCCGAACCTGGGAAGGAACAACCATGACCGACGATACGGACGACTATGTATATGACGAAGCCTCCGGCGAGTGGATACCCGCTGCCGAGGCCGCACGGCGGGCCGCATTGGCCAACCTGGTCGAGGTCCGCGATTCCGCGGGCAACCTGCTGGCCGATGGGGATAGCGTCGTGACCATCAAGGATCTCAAGGTAAAGGGCGCCGGGCAAACCCTGCGCCGCGGCACGGTGATCAAGTCGATCCGGCTCACCGGCGACTCGCAGGAAATCGACTGCCGCCACGAGGGCATCAAGGGCCTGGTCCTGCGGGCGGAGTTTGTGCGCAAGCACTGAGCCAGATCAGGTGATGGCTGGGACCTGTAAAGGTCTTCGGGAATGGAAATGGCTGGGGCGGAAGGGGTTTGCCGCGCCTTACGAAAAGGTCCGGTGGACCTTTTCGCGCGGCGAACGCCCGGAGCGCAAGCGACGGGCCGGGGATCCCCATCAAGGTCTTCGGAAATGGAAATGGCTGGGGCGGAAGGGATCGAACCTTCGAATGCTGGAATCAAAATCCAGTGCCTTACCGCTTGGCGACGCCCCAACGGGAGAGGGGGTCACCCCCGGCGCGGACCCGTATAAGGCCAGCCGGCCCCACCCGCAAATAGGGGGCGCAAACCCCCAAAATCGCCGGTCGAACAAGCCGTTGCATTCTGGCGCAAGGCCGGTTGCGGGGGCAGGGGGGCATCGTTATAAGGGCGCCTCCCGACGGGAGGGGTTCCCCCCTTTCGCACTGGTTCGGAGAGTAGCTCAGCCTGGTAGAGCACTACGTTCGGGACGTAGGGGCCGGAGGTTCGAATCCTCTCTCTCCGACCAATTTTCTTCCTCCTTATTGCGTTGGGCGCCCTGCGGGGCCGTCATGCGTCCCGTGGCAGTCCCCGGCTGACTTTAATTCCCGCTTTGTCCGCTGGCGGCCTATCTTTTCGCCCCGCGAACCCTAGATTTCGGGCCATGGCTGGAACCATTCCACAATACGGACGTTTGCCCTCGGGGATTTCGGGTTCGGGGAACACTTTGGCCACCAATCGTCTGGTGCTGCTGGCCGCAGTGCCTTTGTTTTTGATACTGGCGATTGTCGCCTATCTTACCGTCCAGTTCGCGGTCAACGAACGAAACGCCCAGGGGTGGGTCCGGCACACCTATCAGGTGCTGGATGTGACGCGCCGGCTTATGGATGATGTGCAGGGCGCCGAAACCAACCAGCGCGGCTACCTGATCGATCACCAGCCCGGCTATTTCGAAGCCTACAAGTCCGCGGCAGCCCGCATTCCCGCAGACCTGGCCGCATTTCGCCAACTCACCCGTGACAATTCCTTCCAGCAGGACCGTGCCCGTCGGTTGAACGCGCTGGCCGACCGGCGACTGGAGACCCTCGCGTTAAACATAGAGCTGGCCAAGGCCCCCCAGTCCAGCACTGCCTTGACCGACGCGGTGGAGCGTGGCCGCCAGCAGATGCTGGATCTGCGCCGGGAGATCAATGGCGCCATCGACCAGGAGCTGGGCCTCCTGGCGGAGCGCGACAAACACCGCCGCGAGGTCGAGAATCTCGAGATCGCCTTTGCCATCGGCGCGGCCGTGCTGACACTGGGCATCCTGCTGATCGCCGCCGCGATGCTGGTGCGCAACAATGTCAGCCTGGCGGCGTCGGAAAAGTCCCGCGCCAACGAGGCCGCCATTCTGCAGGCGACACTCGATACGGTGCGCGAAGGCATCGCCTATTTCACCAGCGAGGGCCTTTTGTGTGCCTTCAATGCCGGCTTCTTTGCGCTTCTGGACTTGCCGCTGGCGCTGGCGCGCATCCAGACCACCACTCTTGAGCAGTTCAAATCCGTGGAAACCGTGCGGCCCTTCGCCGACCGCATCTTCACCCCGCCCAGCCAGGGACAGGAAGGCACCGACACCCAGCACATTTCCTGGAGCGGTCGCGAGCTCGATATCTACAAGGCGCCGGTCGCCACCGGCGGCTTCCTGATCGGGGTGGTGGACGTCACCGCCCGCATGCGCGCCGAGGCCACGGTGCGCCAGTCCCAGAAGATGGAAGCCATCGGCCACCTGACCGGCGGCGTGGCGCATGACTTCAACAACCTGCTGCAGATCATCAGCGCCAATCTCGACCTCGCTGTGTCCGGCGCCGCGGTGCAATCGGATACGCGCCTGCGCGACCGGCTGCAGAACGCCATCGGCGCGGTGGTCAGGGGCTCGCGCCTGACCGGCCAGTTGCTGGCCTTTGCGCGCCGCCAGCCGCTGGAGCCCAAATCGGTGGATCTGGGGCGGGTGATCCGCGACATGTCCGACCTGCTGCGCCGGACCCTGGGGGAGAATATCGAAGTCGAGACGGTGATCGCGGGCGGATTGTGGAACACCCTGGTCGATCCCAACCAGGTGGAGAACACCATCCTCAACATGGCGATCAATGCCCGCGACGCCATGCCCGATGGCGGCAAGCTGACTTTGGAAGTCGCCAATGCCTTCCTCGACGACGCCTATGCTGCCGGCCATAGCGAGGTCACGCCAGGCCAGTATGTGATGCTGGCGGTCACCGACACCGGCACCGGCATGAGCCCCGAAGTGTTGGGCCGGGTGTTCGAGCCATTCTTCACCACCAAGCCTGAAGGCAAGGGCACCGGCTTGGGCCTCGCCCAGGCATTCGGCTTTACCAAGCAATCGGGCGGTCATATCAAGATCTACAGCGAGGTCGGCCACGGCACGACCATCAAGCTCTATCTGCCGCGCACCCGCCGCGAAGCCGATGCCTTCGAGATCGCCGCCCCGCCTTCGGAAGGCGGCAGCGAAAGCATCCTGGTGGTGGAGGATGACGAGGGCGTGCGCGCCGCGGTGGCCGACATGCTGACCGACCTGGGCTATCGCGTCAGCCGCGCGGAAAACGCCGAAGCCGCGCTGGCGCTGCTGAAGACAGTGAAGCCCGATCTGATCTTCACCGACGTGGTGATGCCGGGCGCCATTCACACCCGCGACTTCACCCGCATGGCGCAGGAGATGCATCCGGGCATCCTTGTCCTCTACACCAGCGGCTATACCCAGAACGCCATCGTCCATAACGGCAAGCTGGATGACGATGCGCTGCTGCTATCCAAGCCCTATCGCAAGGACGAATTGGCGCGAAAGCTGCGCAGCGTCTTTGCCGGCACCGCCCGCGGGCCCATAACCGCGCCTGCCGCGGCACCTGCCCCGGTGACCGCCCCGCGCGGCAAGATACTGGTGGTGGAAGACGTGGCGCTGATCCGCATGACCACCATGGACATGGTGGAGCAGATGGGTTTCGACGCCGCCGAAGCGGCCGATGCCGCCGAGGCGCTGGAAATCCTGCGCACCGACGACGCCATCGCCATCCTGCTCACCGATCTTGGCCTGCCCGGCATGAACGGTCGCCAACTGGTGGAAGAGGCGCTGCGCCAGAAGCCGCACCTGAAAGTCATCATCGCCAGCGGCTATTCCACCAATGAAGACGAGGGTGCCAACCTGCCCGCCAATGTCGGCTACCTGACCAAGCCGTTCGATATGGCGCAGTTGCGGCGTGCCCTCGAAGCCTGACAGGACGCGCGGCCAACAAGCCAAAGAAAAACCCGCGAGGCGTGAGCCTCGCGGGTTTTGCATTTTTGGCCTGTCGCTTGCGCCTACAGCAGCGCGAAGTTGTAGGTCAGGGTGCCGATCACGTTGCCGGCGCAGGCGTGCTTGGTGCCCATGTAGAACGCGCCGCAGGCGGCATTGCCCAGGTCGGTGCCGCTGTAGCGCACGTCCAGCGCGAAGCCCTTGTAGGTCGCGGTCAGGCCGATATCGCCATAGGTATAGTCGCGCGAACCGAC
>CBIHOI010000121.1:0-6269 GCA_966211925.1 uncultured Hyphomicrobiales bacterium
ACATCTGCATCGTCCAGCCTTCGACACCCATCGCCGCCTGGCGCACGGCTTCGGTCAGGGTCGGATGCGAATGGCAGGTCCGGGCGATGTCTTCGGATGACGCGCCGAACTCCATCGCCAGGACGACTTCGGCAATCAGGTTTCCGGCTTCGGGGCCGACAATGGCGCAGCCCAGCACGCGATCGGTCTTGGCATCGGCCATGATCTTCACCATGCCGTCGGTGGCCATGATGGTCTTGGCGCGGGCATTGGCGGTGAAGGGGAACTTGCCGACCTTGTACTGGATGCCGGCGGCCTTCAGCTCTTCCTCGGTCTTTCCGACGGTGGCGACTTCCGGGAAGGTGTAAACCACCGACGGGATGGTGTCGTAATTCACATGGCCCGCCTTGCCGGCGATGATCTCGGCGCAGGCGGTGCCTTCGTCCTCGGCCTTGTGCGCCAGCATCACGCCTTCGCGCACATCGCCGACGGCATAGATGCCCGGCACATTGGTCTTGAAGTGATTGTCGGTGACGATACGGCCGCGCTTGTCCATCGCCACGCCCACTTCGGCCAGGCCCAGATTGCCGGTGAAGGGGATGCGGCCGATCGAAACCAGCATCACGTCGCACTCGATCGTGCTCTTGTCGCCGCCAGCGGCAGGTTCGACCGTGACCTTGAGGCCGGTCTTGGTCTTCTCCACGCCCGTCACCTTGGTGGAAAGCTGGAAGGTGAGGCCCTGCTTGGTGAGGATGCGCTGGAAAGTCTTGGAAATTTCGCCGTCGATGCCCGGCGTGATGCGGTCGAGGAATTCCACCACCGTCACCTCGGCGCCCAGCCGCTTCCACACCGAGCCCAGCTCCAGCCCGATGACGCCGGCACCGACGACCAGCAACTTCTTGGGAACAGAGCCCAGCGCGATGGCGCCGGTCGAAGAGACGATCTGCTTTTCATCGATGGTCACGCCCGGCAGCGGCGCGACATCGGAGCCGGTGGCGATGATGATGTTCTTGCAGGTGAGGCTGCGGGTCTTGCCGTCGGCCAGCCTGACTTCCACCTTGCCGGGGCCGGTGATCCTGGCTTCGCCGACGATGGCCTCGCTCTTGTTCTTCTTGAGCAGGAATTCCACGCCCTTGGTCAGCTCGCCGACCACCTTGGTCTTCTGCGCCATCATGGCGGGCAGATCGAGTTCGACCTTGGCCTTGATGCCCAGCTTGGCGAAATCGGTTTCGGCTTCATGGAGGCGCTCGCTGGCATGCAGCAGGGCCTTGGAGGGGATGCAGCCGACATTGAGGCAGGTGCCGCCGAAGGTGCCGCGCTTGTCGATGCAGGCGCTGGACAGGCCCAGCTGGCCCAGCCGGATCGCAGCATTGTAGCCGCCGGGGCCGCCACCGATCACGATCACGTCAAAATTGTCAGCCATGTCCTGCTCCGCTTGCGATGGCGGGAACATAAGCATCCGGGGCGCAGGGAAACAGCCCAAAAACGCATACCGGCGCGGCTTTTTGCCTACACCTGAGGGGGATTTTCCCGCAGATCCGGGTCCGGAAAGACCAGGTCCACCACCGTGCCCCGGCCGGGCTCGGACTGAACGCTGGAAACACCCCCGAGCTGCAGCCCGAAGGTCTTGATCAGGCGGCTGCCGACGCTTTTGGTCTGCTCGTCCATGGCAAAGCCGATGCCGTCATCGGCAATGGCCAGCTTCAGCTTGCCGTCGGCCAGGGTTGTCATCGTCACCCGGATCACGCCCCGGCGGTCGTTCGGATAGGCATGCTTGAAGATGTTGGTCAGCACTTCGACCGTAAAGAGCGCCAGCGCCACCGCCACGCTGCCCGCTACCACACGGCTGGGGACATCGACCTCCACCATCACCGCATCGTTGCTCATGCCGCCGGCAATCTGGTGGCTGAGCTCTTCCAGCAGCTGACGGATATCGAGGGTGGACTGGTCTTCCAGCTCGTTGAGGATGCGATGGACCAGCGCCAGCGCGTTGATGCGGGTCTGGGCCTGCATCAATGCCTCTCTGGCGCGCACATCCTTGACCTGCTGGGCCTGGATGGACAGCAGGCTCATCACGATCTGGAGATTGTTCTTCACCCGGTGGTGAATCTCCTTGATCAGGGTGGTCTTCATCTCGACATTTTCGCGCAGGCGGCGGTCGCGGTCCTGGATGCCGTCAGCCATCTCGGCGAGCGCGTCGCCCAGCAGCCGGAACTCGGTCGGCGCGTCAGCGAGGTCGGGGCGGATGGCATAATGGCCGCTGCGATAGGCCGCCGCGATGCGGCGCAGATAATTTATCCATTGCGTCATCTGCCGGTCGGTCGCCAGCCAGATCGCCACCCAGGCAAAGCCGATCATCAGGATGGGCAGCAGGAAATCCAGGCCGACATGCAGATAGGTGGGGCCGAACAGCCGGCCCTCGCCCATGGCAAAGGCCACGAAGATGGAATTGCCCGACAGGGGCGCATTGGCGAAGCGCCACTTGTCGCCGCGGCTGTCTATGGCGCTGTAAACGTCCTGCGACCCCGCATTGCTGCGAATGGCGGCCTTGGCGATGGCATTGCCGACATCGGGGCTGTTGGTGGCGATGACCTTGCCGCTGCGGTCATAGACGGCCACCACCGCGCCCTTGGGGAGCTGGCTGGCGCGCATCATGTAGTCGATCCAGTGGACGTCCAGCGTGATGGCGACCGCGCCGTCGAAGCTGCCGTCGGGCTTGTGCAGGGCCAGCATGCCCCCGATCACCGACTGGCCGGTAACGCGGCTGGTCAGCTCGTTGCTGACCGCCATCTGGGTGGACACCCTGGCGTCCTTGAACACCTGGTAATCGCCGACGTTCAGGCCACGCGCCAGCGCCATGGCGCTGCAGGTGACGCGGCCGCTCTGGTCGATGCGGGTAAGATTCGAAAAATAGCGCACCCCGATCAGGGTATCGGCCAAGACGCCGTCGCAATTGCCGTTCATGCCCCGTACTTCGGACAGCGAGCCGACGGCACGCAGCACCTGCTCGGCTGCGGCCAGCAGGTTCTGGTCGCCGGCGGCGACGGTGCGCGCCGACTGGATCAGCCGGTCATGGACATTGGCGATGTCGAGCCGCGCGCGCGCAACGCCCTGGAACAGCGACACCAGGATGACCGGGATCAAGGACAGGGTAATGATGACCTGGAGCCGCTGGCGCAGGGTCCAGCCCGGCTCGTGAGTGGTCATGGCATGAAAATTACTTGTCGCGCTTTTTTCCGGCCTGCTGCTCAGAGCGGCCAGGGCTGAGCTCATCAAGCTGCGCCATGATCTCACGGGCGGCATCTCCACCGGCGGGACGCGACACGTCACCCAGACTGTCGCCGCCGTCCAAAATCTCTATCAGGGTCTTTCGCGCGCGGGCAACCCGGCTTTTGACCGTACCGACGGCGCATTTGCAGATAGCGGCGGCGTCTTCATAGGAAAAGCCGCCGGCGCCCACCAGGATCAGGGCTTCGCGCTGTTCATCGGACAGATGCTTCAGCGCCCGCACGGTGTCGGAAAGCTCGGCGCTGTGGACCTGATCTTCGCCGCCACCGGGAATGCGTTCGGCGGCGTCCTGATCCCACGGCGCCTGGCGCCAGGCGCGGCGGCGATCGGAATAGAACTGGTTGCGCAGGATCGTGAACAGCCACGCCTTGAGATTGGTGCCCGGAATAAAGCTGGCGCGACTCTGCCAGGCCTTTACCAGGGTCTCCTGCGCCAGGTCGTCCGCGGCTTCCTGGTTGCCGGTCAGCGAGCGGGCGAAGGCGCGCAGGAAGGGGACCAGACCAAGCAGCTCGGTCTTGAAGTCCGGATTTTCAGGACGGGGGGTCTGGGTCGCGGGGGAGGATGTGTGCATCACGACACCTTTTTCCCTTCGCTGGCTTCATCGATCTTTTTGAGAAGATCCATGAAGTCGTCGGGGACGGGCTCCTGCGCCACATCGTCATACATGCGACGCAGTTCGCGGCCGATAGCCCGCTGCCGGGCCCGGATGGCCCGCGCCTTTTCCGTGGGTTTTTCGTCGTTAGACACGGTAGTATTCCATTGCTGCGTCATGTCTGACCGAGCCGTTTCCTGGTTTTTCGGGCCATCCCACTGTCGGGCGTCCCGGAATGAATTTTCGACCTAACAACCCCATTTGCCAGTTCCCTTCCCCGTAAGTTCCAAACGTGCGGCCCTTGTGATGGTTCCGAGAGGCTAGGGAACTTTTTTGGTGGACGTAAGTTCCTTGTCTGAGCTTTATCTTTGGGCCGCTCCCCGACCGGGAGCATGAAGGAGCCGTTGCCATGTCCATGTCGCAAACCCTTGCGCCGCATCTTCCCTATCTGCGCCGCTATGCGCGCGCTTTGACCGGGTCCCAGTCCAGCGGGGATGCCCATGTCCGGGCCGCCCTGACAGCACTTCTTGAAGGCGATCAAAGCCTTATGGAGGGGGTCCCCCCGCGCGTCGGCCTGTACCGGCTGTTCCATGCCATCTGGCAGTCCGGTGCCGAGCATTTCGACGAGCAGGCCCAGGCGCCTGTGGCCGGCGGCGGCAAGACCCCGGAAACCCGCCTCAAGTCCCTGTCCGCCTCCAAGCGGGCCGCGCTATTGCTGACGGCGGTGGAGGCCTTCAGCCTGGAGGAAGCCGCTTTCATTATCGGCGAAACCCCCGAAGAGGTGGAAACCGCGATCCTGGGCGCCCAGAAGACCATCGACAGCCAGCTGGCCAGCCGGGTTCTCATTATCGAAGACGAGCCGATCATCGCCCTGGACCTGGAAAACCTGGTCACCGAACTGGGCCACAAGGTCGTCGCCATCGCCGCCACCAAGGACGACGCCGTGGCCAAGGCCAAGTCGGAACGTCCCGGCCTGGTGCTGGCAGACATCAACCTGGGCGAAGGCGGTTCGGGCATCGACGCCGTGAGCGAAATCCTGGCCAGCTTCGATATCCCGGTGATCTTCATCACCGCCTATCCGGAAAAGCTGCTGACCGGCGAACGCCCGGAGCCCACCTATCTGATCGCCAAGCCCTTCCTGCCGGAAACCGTGCAGGCTACCGTTGGACAGGCGCTGTTCTTCCACCCCGTCGCCAAGGAAGCCGCTTAGGCTGCTTGGCGCGTTATGAGTTTGATGCAGGAGAATTACGACATGGCTGCCAAGAAAAAATCCGTCGCCGCCGGCAATATCGAATCCCGCCTGGCCGCGCTGCGCGCCGATATCGCGGCATTGCAGAGTGACATGAAGGGCCTTTACGGCGACGTCAGCGAAGTGGCATCCGAACGCGCCGCCATGGCGATGCGTTCGGCCGAGGAAATCGCCGACCGCGCTGTCGCCTTGGCCGAGGAAGCCGCCCGCGAGGGCAAGGAAATGGCGCTGGAATACAAGGAAGAGGCCGAGGAATGGGCCGAGGAAAATGCCGAGGAGCTGCGCAGCCATGTGCGTGCCCAGCCCCTGACCTCGCTGTTGATCGCCGGCGGCGTCGGCGCGTTTCTGGGCGCGATTTTCCTGGGCCGTCGCTGACCTTTTCAAGCGCGGCGCGACCCGCCGCAGGCCTTTCCCTGTTAACCGGCGGCGGCGTATAAGCAGATGTTCGGGAATGGGGAATTCATGTTTTCGCGATTGACCGCCAAGGCCGTGCTGGCCGCCATTGCCATCGCGATGGCGTTTTTCGGCATCGGCCTTCTGGGCATGGCGCTGGCGTCTGCGCTGGTGGCATTGCTGGGCCCGGTGGGTGGGTATGCCCTCGCCGGCGTGACCCTGCTGCTGCCGCCGCTGGTCTGGGCCGTGATCACGCATCTGAGCCGCCCCAAAAAGCCGCCCCAGCCCCAGGGCAATGAACTGACCCGTGTGCTGCTGGCCGCGGTGGCGAAGGAAACCCCCTGGATTGCCATCATCGGCGCGGGCGTGGCTGGCGCCGTTAACATGTTCCTCAGCCGCAACAAGCCCTCAAAATAGCCGCGCGGCTCTGATCTCCTGTGGATGATCGGGAACCTCGCCTCCGATACGGCGTTTTTGTGACCTAGACTTTCTGGGACACACACATGCTGGGTTGGGCACTTACGTTTCTGCTTCTCGCGCTGGTCGCGGGCTATATGGGTTTTTTCGCACTGGCCGGCCTGGCCGCTTCCATCGCCAAGCTGCTTTTGGTCGTTTTTCTGATCCTGCTGATTGTCAGTGCTTTTTCGGGCGCCCTGCGCGGCCGACCGCCGATCTGATCGTCATCCAAAGGGAGTCTGCCATGCGCATCCCGGCTTTCCTGATCGAGCATCCCATCGAGGCCGTGATCGCGGGCGCCCTGCTGCTGGC
>CBIHOI010000122.1:0-6256 GCA_966211925.1 uncultured Hyphomicrobiales bacterium
GGAAGGACGGCAGATGAAGCTTATTACGGCGATCATCAAACCCTTCAAGCTCGATGAAGTCCGGGAGTCGCTGTCAGCGCTCGGCGTTCAGGGCATGACGGTGACTGAGGTCAAGGGCTATGGGCGGCAGAAGGGGCATACGGAAATCTATCGCGGCGCGGAATACGCTGTGAGCTTCCTGCCCAAGCTCAAAATCGAAGTGGCGGTGAAAAGCGAAATGCTGGACGCGGTGATCGATGCGATCTCCACCAAGGCAAAGACCGGCCAGATCGGCGACGGAAAGATCTTCGTCACGCCGCTCGAGCAGGTCGTGCGTATCCGCACGGGCGAAACCGACGGCGATGCGCTGTAAGAAGGGGACACAGAAATGAGAATTGAAAGTCTGAAAAAGGCGGGCCTTACGGCACTGGCGACAGCCGGTACGCTGGCAATGTCCGCAGGCGTGGCCTTCGCGGCGGATGCTCCGAAGGATCCGCTGAACTCGGGCGATACCGCCTGGATGATTACCTCGTCGGCCCTGGTGCTGATGATGACCATCCCCGGTCTCGGCCTGTTCTATGGCGGCATGGTGCGCAAGAAGAACGTGCTGGCGACGCTGGCGCAGAGCTTTGGCGCCACCGCGCTGATCACCGTGTTGTGGATGGTGATCGGTTACAGCCTCGCCTTCTCGACCAATCCCGATCCGAAGATGAACCAGTTCATCGGCGGCTTCTCCTACCTGTTCCTGGGCCCGATGAAGCTCACCAGCGTTCAGGCGCTGGCGCCGACGATCCCGGAATCGGTCTACATGTTCTTCCAGATGACCTTCGCGATCATCACCCCGGCGCTGATCGCAGGCGCCCTGGCTGACCGCATGAAGTTCTCTGCCTTCATGTGGTTCATGGGCCTGTGGTTGCTGTTCGTCTATTGCCCCATCGCCCACTGGGTGTGGGGCGGTGGCTGGCTGGGCGTCGCCGGTGCGATGGACTATGCGGGCGGCTCGGTGGTGCATCTGAACGCGGGTACCGCCGCTCTGGTGACCTGCCTCATGCTGGGCAAGCGCATCGGTCTGGGCACGGAAAGCATGGCGCCGCACAATCTGGTGCTGTCCGTCATCGGCGCCAGCCTGCTGTGGGTTGGCTGGTTCGGCTTCAACGCCGGCTCCGCCGTCACCGCCGGCTACAATGCCGGCATGGCTGCGGCCGCGACGCAAATCGCGACCGCTGCCGCTGCAATGGCCTGGATGGCCGCCGAATGGATCATCGCCAAGAAGCCCAGCGTGCTTGGCATGATCTCCGGCGCCGTTGCCGGCCTGGTGGCGATCACCCCGGCTTCGGGCTTTGTCGATCCGGTGGGCGCGCTCATCATCGGCCTGACCGCCGGCGTGGTCTGCTACATCTCGGCAGTCTGGGTGAAGAAGGCCTTCGGGTATGACGACAGCCTCGACGCCTGGGGCGTGCATGGTGTTGGCGGCGCGCTTGGCGCCATCATGACCGGCATGTTCGCCAAGGGCGCCATCAACAGCGTCTATCCCAAGGGTGGCTGGCTGACCGATGGCAACTTCGGCCAGATGATCCTGCAGCTTGAAGACGTTGCTGCCGTGTTCATCTACTGCGCCATCGGCACCTTCATCATCCTGAAGGTGATCGACCTGGTGATCGGCCTGCGCGTCTCGCCGGAAGTTGAAGTCGAGGGTCTCGACATCAACCTGCATGGCGAAACGGTGCACGACCACTAGTCGTTCTGCATCTGACGAGAATTGGGGCGTCACCGAAAGGTGGCGCCTCTTTTCTTTTGTCTCTAGATTCCGCGCGCTTTTCACTGGGTCGCGCCCTTGTCCGACATGCTGCTTGCCGCCTTGCCGCCGGGGCCCTTTGCCCGGCTGGCCGACCTTCTGGGTATCGTCCCGCCCGGCAAGGAGCCCATCACCCTGGCGGTGGGCGATCCCAGCGGCGCGGTGCCGGCCTTCGTCACCGAGGCCCTGGCGCGCGCGGCGGCGGGCTTTGGCAATTATCCCCTCAGCAACGGCACGGCGGACTGGCGAAACGCCGCCGCAGGCTGGATCAGCCGCCGCTTCGGCATTGCGAACCCGGACCCCGAACGCGAAGTGCTGCCGCTGGCGGGCACACGCGAAGGCCTGTTCCTGTCGCTGTTCCCGCTGATGCCGAAATCCAAGGCCGGCGGGCAGCCCGCCGTGGCCATGCCCAATCCCTTTTACCAGGCCTATGCGGCGGCGGCGCTGTCGGCGGGGGCGGAGCCGATCTATGCCGCGGCGACGGCCGCGACCGGCTTCCTGCCAGATTATGGCGCGCTGCCGGCCGATGTCCTTAAACGGCTGGTGGCGGTTTACATCTGTTCGCCGTCCAATCCCGAAGGCGCGGTGGCGGACACGGCCTATTGGGACCGGCTGTTCGCGCTGGCGGACGAACACGACTTCGTGGTGCTGGCGGATGAGTGTTACGCCGATATCTATTACGGCAAGCCGCCGGTCTCGGCCCTGACGGCGCGTCATGCCGCCACCGGCGGGCTGACGCGGCTGCTCAGTTTCCACTCCCTGTCCAAGCGGTCGGGCCTGCCGGGGCTGCGCTCGGGACTGGTGACAGGGGATGCGGCGCTGCTGGCGGCGTTCCGCGCCTTCCGCAATGTCGCCGCGCCCACCGTGCCGGGGCCGCTGCTGGCGGCGGCGGCGGCGGCTTGGCGCGACGAGGACCATGTCATCGCCGGCCGTCGCGTCTATCAGGAGAAGATGGCAGCCGCCGAGCGCATCCTGGGCAACCGGATGAAGCGGCCGGAGGGGGCAATGTTCCTGTGGCTGGACGTTGCTTCCGCAAGTGGGGGCAGTGGCGAGGAATTCGCCCTGCGCGCCTGGCGCGAACAGGGGGTGCGATTGCTGCCCGGAGCTTACATGGGAAGGGAAATCGTAACTGGAAAAACCCAGTCAAACCCTGGCTTTTCCTATGTCCGGGTGGCGCTTGTTAGCGATTTATCAACCATTATGACCGCACTCGAAAGGATTGGAGAAATTCTCTGAGCGGGCGGCGGGACAGGACATGGCACAGAGCAGGATGATTGGGGGCGTTTACCATCCCCGCGCCAAGGGCGGCGCCATGAGCGACGCCCTGGCCGATGCCCGGCGCGCCATGAACAAGTTGTTGCGGATGATCGCCCTGCGCGGCGCGGGCCTGATGCTGGTGCTGGCGGCGGCCGCCGGCCTGGTGGCGCTGCTGAGCTATTCCGCCGACGATGCCAGCCTGAACAATGCGACCCTGCGCGACACCGCCAACTGGCTGGGACCGCTGGGCGCGGTGGCCGCCGACATGCTGCTGCAGGTTTTCGGTCTGGCCGCCATCGCGGCGCTGGCGCCGATTTTGGTGTGGGGCACGCGCGCTCTGCGCGGCAAGTCGCTGAAATACGCCATGTGGCGGCTGGTGGCCTGGCCGCTGGGCACCGCCACCCTGGCGGCGGGGCTGGGACTGTTTCCGCAGCCGGCGCGCCTGCCGGCCGGTGCAGGCGGCATGATCGGTATCGCCGCCTCGGGTCTTTCCGCGCATGCCGCCAGCGTGTGGCACACGCCGGTGATCGGCTGGGCCCTGCCGCTGATGCTGCTGCTGGCGGGTTTGCCGCTGGCCTTCCTGGCCACCGGGCTGCGCTTCATGCCGCTGTATCGCGGCGTGATGAACATTCCCGCCACCGGCCTGTGGCTGTGGAGCCTGATCCGCAAGCCCGACTTCAGCTTCGCCCATCACGACGATGCCGATGACAGCGATCACGATTACGAAGACGATGACGAAGGCGCCTATCACCTGGATACGGCCGAAGACGCGCCGGGCAGCCTGCGCCCGGAACCCATCGCCGCCAGCCGGCTCGCCGAACGCCAGAAGTCCCGCGTCAAGCGCGACGCCGCCAAGACCGCCGCCCCCAAGCGCGCCGACAGCCAGCCGGCACTGAACCTGTCATCGGGCGACTATCAATTGCCGTCGCTGGACCTGCTCACCGAGGCGCCGCCGGTCAAGAACACCCATACGCTTTCCGACGAGGCGCTGGAAGAAAATGCCCGCATGCTGGAAGCGGTGCTGAGCGACTTCGGCGTCAAGGGCCGCATTACCGCCGTGCGTCCCGGTCCGGTTGTCACCCTGTATGAATTCGAGCCCGCGGCCGGCGTGAAGTCGTCGCGCGTGATCTCGCTATCGGACGACGTGGCGCGTTCCATGTCGGCGGTGGCGGCGCGCATCGCCACCATCTCGGGCCGCAACGTCATCGGCATCGAGCTGCCCAACCAGTTCCGCGAGACGGTCTACCTGCGCGAGATGTTCGCCAGCAGCGAATATGAAAAGGCCCGCGCGCCGCTTTCCGTCGTGCTGGGCAAGACCATCGGCGGCGAGCCGGTGATCGCCGATCTCGCCAAGATGCCGCATTTGCTGGTCGCCGGCACCACCGGTTCGGGCAAATCGGTGGGCCTCAACACCATGATCCTGTCGATCCTGTTCCGCATGCCGCCCAGCCAGTGCCGCCTGATCATGATCGATCCCAAGATGCTGGAACTGTCGGTCTATGACGGCATCCCGCACCTGCTGTCGCCGGTCGTCACCGATCCGCGCAAGGCGATCGTGGCCTTGAAATGGGCGGTGCGGGAGATGGAAGACCGCTATCGCAAGATGTCCAAGATGGGCGTGCGCGGCGTGGAAGCCTTCAACGAGCGTGTCCAGAAGGCCAAGGACAAGGGTGAGGTTCTCAAGCGCACGGTGCAGACCGGCTTCGACCGCGAGACCGGCAAGCCGATCTATGAGGACGAGAATCTGGAATTCGAATCCATGCCCTACATCGTGGTGGTGGTGGACGAAGTCGCCGACCTGATGATGGTGTCGGGCAAGGAAATCGAAGGCGCGGTGCAGCGCCTGGCGCAGATGGCGCGCGCCGCGGGCATCCATCTTATTGCTGCCACACAACGACCGAGCGTGGACGTCATCACCGGCACCATCAAGGCCAACTTCCCCACCCGCATCAGCTTCCAGGTGACGAGCAAGATCGACAGCCGCACCATCCTGGGCGAGCAGGGCGCCGAGCAGCTTCTGGGCCAGGGCGACATGCTCTACATGGCGGCCGGCGGCCGCATCAAGCGCATCCACGGGCCGTTCGTGTCGGACCATGAAGTCGAAGACGTGGTGCGGTTTTTGAAATCGCAGGGCGCGCCGGAATATCTGGACGCGGTCACCGAGGAGCCGGACGAGGAGAGCGACGATCCCTATGCCGTGTTCGGCCAGGGCAACAGCAATTCGGGCGACGACCTGTATGACAAGGCGCTGGCCGTGGTGGCACGGGACAAGAAGGCGAGCACCAGCTACATCCAGCGCCGGCTGCAGATCGGCTACAACCGCGCCGCCAGCCTGATCGAGCGGATGGAACAGGACGGCGTTGTCTCCAGCCCCAATCACAAAGGCGTGCGCGAAGTGCTGCTGCCGGATCATGAGGACCGCTAGTTAAGCGGCCCGAAATCCCCTAAAACCTCCCCATCAGCCGGGAGGGAATGCATGTCCTACATTGACCAGTCCTTGGGTAATGGCGAGACCGTCATTGCGCGGGCGCGCTTTCACTGGCTCTACAATCTCTATGCCTGGGGTTCGCTGCTGCTGCCGCTGCTGGTGGAATTGCTGTTGTATGTGGAAGCCACCCAGGAGCCGCCGGTGGACAGTTCCAATCCCTATTTCCTGGGCATGATGCTGGTGGGTCTGTGGGTGCTGTGGGGCCTGTTCACCGCCGTGAAGATGCTGGTGATCAAGTCCACCACCGAGATCGGCGTCACCAGCCACCGCTTCGTCGAGAAGCGCGGCGTCTTTTCCATGCGCACCAGCGAGATCGCCCTGCCCAATATCGAGGGCGTGAAGGTGCACCAGACCGTCACCGGCCGCATGTTCGGCTTCGGCACCGTGACGATCGAGGGCACGGGCGTGGATTCCACCACCACCCCGCAGATCGCCGACCCGGTGGGATTCGTGCGGGCAATCCAGACGGCCAAGGAGCATGTCGCGGGCCTGACGGCGACGCCGCTGCCCGATGCCCATCGGGCCTGACCGGCCGGCCAGCGGCAAAAAACCGGCAAAAATCCAGGGGTAGACAGGGGTGTGCCCATGGCCTATATCCCCCGCCTTCGTGACGCGGGGTGGAGCAGCCCGGTAGCTCGTCAGGCTCATAACCTGAAGGTCACAGGTTCAAATCCTGTCCCCGCAACCATTTAAAAACGGTCGGTCCTTGCGGACCGGCCGTTTTTTTATGCCCTGGT
>CBIHOI010000123.1:0-6233 GCA_966211925.1 uncultured Hyphomicrobiales bacterium
CCAGGCATTTGGCGTAACGGGTATTGCCGTGCAGTTCGATCACCTGTTCGTCGGGCACGATCCCCATTTTTTCGAGGGCCGCCTGATGCAGAGCATCGATATTCTGGGTGATGACATGGCTGACCTTGCCCATGGCCACCAGCTCGGCCACCGCGCGGTGGCCGTCATTGGGCTGCACCGCGTTCCAGGTTTCCTCCATTTCGAAGCGCCGCTCCCACGAGACGCGCCGCGCCTGCGGATCGCGGATATAATCCTGGAATTCCACCGGCATCATTTTCGTCCAGATGCCGCCGGGCGAGCGGAAATCGGGAATGCCGGATTCGGTGGAAATGCCCGCGCCGGTGAAGACAACCACGCGGTCAGCGGCACGGATCAGGGCGGCCAGCGCCGCGACATCGTCCGCCATCAGTGCGGCGGCGGCGGGCTGTGGGCGGGAATATCCCGGGCGCTGAACGGCTTTACCGAACCGCAATCGGCCTTCACGAATTCCCCGACATAATGCGAGCTCATTTCATTGGGCTGGCCGTGCATGCTGCCCTTGAAGCTGTAGTCGCCTTCATAGTGGCTGTCGCCGCGCCAGCTTATCTGGGACCGGCCGGTGCCTTCCATGTTGCCGTGGCAGGTGATTTCCGTGGTGACCGACGACGCGCTTTCGCTGAGCACATGCGGGGTGCAGTTGACCTGATGCTGCTGGCGCATCCGCTGCGCCGCGGCGGCGCCTTCATTGACGTCCTGCGGCGTCATGCAGATCTGGCTGACCACCGGACCGCCGCCCATGCCCGGCACGCCGCGCTTCTTCATCATCTCCAGCACCTGGGGCGGTAGCTGGGGCATGGCGCCCATTTTCATGGTGGTGGTGATGGTCCACAGCCCCGGCCTGCCGTGCGGCATGGCGTGGGCCGTGACCGGCAGGACAATCGGCGGCAAGACAATCGTCAGTGTCGCAAGGACGGCGAGAAAGGGTTTTGACATGCAAGACCTCCTACCGAAGACGAACAAATCTGGCATGCCGGCCAAAGGCTGGAAAGATCAGAATTCCCCGTGCAGGCGCAGCCCCAGCACCGGCACCGGCCCGCGATCGTGGTTATAGGCGGGATTGAACAGGATCTGGGCGTCCAGCGCCGCATTGAGGCCACGGACCATCTCGGCGTCATAATAGGTTTCCATCGCCGTCTCCTGCCCGTAATGGGCCAGGCTGCCGTCGCCGATCAAAAGGCCCAGCCCGCCCCGCGCGAGATAGGCCTGGGCTGACCGCGAAATGGCGCTTGTCACGATGGCGGCGCCAACCGTATCGCCCGGCCGCGACCAGGACGTACCCTTGAGCGACACGCCGCCCGACAGGCTGTCGTGGATGTCGGTGAACTCGAAGGTTTCCTGGCTGCCATCATTGAGGCCGGCGCGCACGAACAGGCCCAGATCGTCGGTCAGCCCCTGCTCCAGGTTCAGCGATCCGCCCGGGCGCGAACGATAGCGGCGTACCAGTGATGCATCGGCCGGCTGGCCGGTCAGCAGCGACAGCGCCACGGCGTCATTGTAGGAGCCCATGCGGCCGCGATTGAGAAAGCCCAGCAGCTTGATCTTGCCGTCATGGCCCAGGAGCGCGAAGCGGCGCTCCACCTCGCCCACCAGTTCGAACTGGTCGAAGCCGGTTTCCAGTTCGGTGGTGTTGGGCACGCGCGACAGGTCGAACAGGCCGGTGCGCAGGGTCCAGGCGCCGGTGGCCCATTCCGCCGCCACCCCATAGCTGTAGCCCCAGGCATCGGCGGCATAATCGAAGGCGCCGGCATCGATGACGGCCCAGTTGAGGAAATCGCCGCGCGCGTCATGGGCATATGTGTTGGTGTCGAAGATATCGGTGACGGCGAACTTGCCGGCCGTGAAGACCAGGCTGTCCGCCGTGTGGGTGGCGCCGAGCTGATTGGCGGCGCTTTCCACCGCGCGCGCATCGCCGCCCAGATCGAAGGTCTGGCGGAAGAACAGGCGTTGCAGCCGGCCATAGGGCGCCGACTTGCCGACCTTGTAGGCCTCTGCGCTGGGGAACGCGGCCGCGCCCAGGGTGTTGGACAGGCCGAACCCCTGATCCATCTCCATGTCGGCCCAGGCTTCGCCGCCGTCCCACGGCCGCAAACCCAGGAACAGGGTGGCATCAAAAGTCTCGCGGCCCTGCGCGCCGCCGAACAGGCTGTTGGCGCCGCTGACCGGCGCGTGAAAGGCCGGATGGAACTGTTCGACGAAGGTCGCCTGGCCGTGGATGGCCCAGTCTTCGTCGGCGGCGAAGGCAGAGGTTGAGAGCACCAACGTCAGGGCGGAAACCAGCAATGTCCTCGTCATCGGCACGCCCCCTTGTCAAATTCCAACGGCCCGGCATTATACCCCCATGGGTATATAGACAATATACCCATGGGGGTATTGGAAGGTCTACAATGTCGCATGTCGTTCATGAGAAACAGAAGCTGCTCAACCGTGTCCGGCGGCTGCGCGGCCAGGTGGACGCCATCGAACGGGCGCTGGAATCCGAGAATAGTTGCAACGAGGTGATGCGCCTGTTGACGGCGGCGCGCGGTGCCCTGAACGGCATGATGGCGGAGGTCGTCCAGGACCATATCCAGATGCACATGATGGCGGCCAACAGGAAGCCGGCGCGCGAGGAAGTCACCGCCGCCAATGAGCTGGTGGCTGTGCTTCGTTCCTACATCAAATAGATGACAATGATGCTGCAGGCGCCGGTACGGCGCGCCGGTCTTGACGGGCGCCGTCTGGAAGGCGATTGACCGCGAACCGTCTCCGGTTGGCTATGCTTTCTTGTCGGCCTTTGCGCGCGCCACGCCGTCTTCGACCATCTTGCGCGCTTCCGCCGCATCGCCCCAGCGGATGATCTTGACCCACTTGCCCGGCTCCAGATCCTTGTAGTGGGCAAAGAAATGCTCGATCTGCTTCAGGGTGATGTCCGGCAGGTCGCTATAATTGGTGATGCCATCGAAGCGGGCGCTGATATGGTTGGAGGGCACAGCGACGATCTTCTCGTCCATGCCGGCATTGTCTTCCATCAGCAGCACACCCACCGGGCGCACGCTCATCACGGCGCCGGGCGCGATGGCGCGGCTGTTGGCCACCAGCACGTCCACCGGATCGCCGTCGCCCGACAGGGTGTGCGGGATGAAGCCGTAATTTCCCGGATAGCGCATCGAGGTATAGAGGAAGCGGTCCACCACCAGGGCGCCCGACGCCTTGTCGAGCTCGTACTTGATGGGTTCGCCGCCGATCGGCACCTCGATAATGACATTGACGTCATCGGGCGCATTCTTGCCAACGGGGATCTGGTCGATACGCATCACAGCAATCCTGAAGGAAATCGCGGGGTTGGTAAGTTCAATGTTGCGGCGCGTCAACCCGGCCCCTAAGTTTCGGGGCGAAAAGTCGCAAACGGCTTGGAAACGCACTTTTTCGCCTTATTTGCCCAGCGACACCCCGCCCTTTTCAGGAGTCCCCCCATGCAGACCAAAGCCTTCGCCGCCCAGTCGGCCACCACGCCGCTTGCCGCCACGACCATCGAGCGCCGGGCGCCCGGTCCCAAGGATGTCGCCATCGAGATCCTGTTCTGCGGCGTCTGCCACAGCGACCTGCACACCGCCCGCAGCGAATGGCCCGGCACCAAGTATCCGTGTGTTCCCGGTCACGAGATTGTCGGCAAGGTGACGGCGGTCGGCGCGCAGGTGACGAGGTTCAAGCCCGGCCAGTTGGTGGGCGTGGGCTGCATGGTCGATAGCTGCCGCACCTGTGCCTCCTGCCAGGAAGGCCTGGAGCAGTATTGCGACGGCCCGGTCGGTTTCACCGGCACCTATAACGGCCCGCTGATGGCGCCGGAGAATACCCATGGCGGCTATAGCGCCGCGATCACGGTGGACGAGCATTTCGTGCTGGCGATCAGCCACGCCGAAAAGGACCTGGCGGCGGTGGCGCCGCTGCTATGCGCCGGCATCACCACCTGGTCGCCGCTGAAGCATTGGGGCGCGGGCCCCGGCAAGAAGGTCGGCATCGTCGGCATTGGCGGGCTGGGCCATATGGGCGTCAAGCTCAGCCACGCGCTGGGCGCGCATACGGTGGCCTTCACCACCTCGCCCGACAAGGTGGCCGACGGCAAGGCGCTGGGCGCCGATGAAGTGGTGGTGTCGAAGGATGACGCCGAGATGGCCAGGCACGCGAACAGCTTCGACCTGATCGTCAACACCGTGGCGGCGCCGCACAATCTGGATGCCTTCACCTCGCTCCTGAAGCGCGACGGCACCATGGTGCTGGTGGGCGCGCCGTCCAGCCCCCATCCCTCGCCCGCCGTGTTCAACCTGGTGTTCAAGCGGCGCGGCATCGCCGGCTCGCTGATCGGCGGCATTCCCGAGACCCAGGAGATGCTGGATTTCTGCGCCAAGCACGGCATCACCTCGGACGTCGAGGTCATCAGGATGCAGGACATCGAGACGGCCTATGCGCGGATGCTGAAAAGCGACGTGAAGTATCGCTTCTCCATCGACATGGCGTCTTTGAAGAACGGCTAGTCGCCGGTTTCGCAAAATGATGAACCCCGCGAGGTGACTCGCGGGGTTTTCATTTGGCTAGCTGTTGCTGGGCTTGGCCTGCGCCACATGGTGGCGGTGCTTCTTCTTGTGCGGTGTCATCCTGGATTCCAGATAGGCGACCTTGGCCTTGGTCACCGAAAGATCGGCGTTGGCCTGGTCTGCCTTCTGTTCGGCCGCCAGCGCGCGGGCCTTGGCGTCATTGCCGACGGCAAGCGCATTGTTGCCGACATCCCAGGCCTCGTTGGCGCGGCCGTTGGCGACGCTGGCGTGGCGTTCCGCCGTATCGGCGCTGAGCTGCGCATGTTCCACCGATTCGCGCGTGGCGCAGCCGCCAAGCGTTACGCCCAGCGCCAGCATCACCGCCGCCGCCTTCACTGCTGTTCCGTTCATGCCTTATCTCCCGTGATGCCCGCTCGCTGGGCGTTTCAGACAGGGGAATGAACGGCTGCACCGGTGGCGGGAATGTGGCGCGGCGCAGACAAGAAAAAGACGATTGCAAGGAACTTGCGGGAACTCAGACGCGCTTTTCGACCAGCACGACGCCGGACCGCGCCAGCACCGCGAGACTTTTCTTCAGGTCATCGCGCGCGGCGTCACTGCCAAGCGCGGCGGCGAGTTCAGCCACGCTGTGCGCCTTGCCGTTGTGAAGCTGCGACAAAGCGGGCGCCAGGGCACGCGGCACGGTCCACAATTTTCCCGCCGCCTTGAATTCGAAATTGTCGCCATAGGGCTGCAAGGTCAGGCGATTCAATGTTGCCAGGCGCACATGACTGTCGTCGGCGATGGCCGCGAACTGCTCATACGGCGAACGGGACAGGTCGATATGCGGCGCATGGCCGATATTGCCGTCCCACTGGTGCAGGAATTCCGCCATGGCGTCGTCGCCCAGCACGCTGTCCAGCAAACCGCGCAAGGTCTTCATCTGCGCCGCCTGCGCCTGGGCGCCCTGCAGCGCGGGAAGATCGGCGCGCACTGCCGCCTCGCGCCGCAGCTTCGACACGGCCCAGCCCAACAGGTCGATGCCCTTGGGCGGCGTCAGCGACACGGTGAGATGCAGCGATGGTTCGTTCAGCGGATGCACCACATGCCACCAGCCGCGCGGGATGTAGAGCGCGTCGCCCTCCTTCATCACCCCTTCCCACACCGGCTCGCCGGTTGGCGGCACCGGTTTTTCGACATCGTCTTCCAGCGGGTGCAGGCGGGTGGGCTTGTAGACCTTCCAGCGCTTCTTGCCGCTGAGCTGCAGGATGATGGAATCCTGCGGATCCCAGTGCAGGTCGAACGCCTTCTGGGCGTGCCAGGCGGCGTAAAGATTGGCATAGGTGTCGGTGTGCAGCGCTTCCTGGAATTCGTGCATCAGGGCGCGCAGCTTCGGCGACAGTTCCTGCGCATCGTTCAGGATCAGGGTGGCGCCTTCCGCGACGCAGACCGCCAACCCGCCGGAATCCAGACGAGGCGTGCCCAGTTGCGGCGGCGTGACATAGCGCGAGGGATCAAGCGGCTGGCCGTCCTTGTACAGCATCACCCGCGGCGGGGTCAGGCGGTGCTGCTCCAGCACGGCATTGAGATCATCCCAGCCGAACAGCCCGGCGAAGCGGGTCGCCGGCCCCTGCATGCGGGCAAACGCCTTGTTCCAGTGATCGCGCAGGAACTTGTCGCGGC
>CBIHOI010000124.1:0-6215 GCA_966211925.1 uncultured Hyphomicrobiales bacterium
CCGCGCATGGCCCGTTCGGTGATGGCGGCGATCTGGGGCTTCAGGCCCGCCATGTCGGCCAGCTCGTCCAGGCATTCCACATTGATGATGGTGGAATCCATGTCGGCGATCAGCAGCTTCTTTTTGCGATCGGCGGTGGCGACAAGATTGATGTCCAGCGCAAGGCCGGTAGCGCGATCACGCGCCTGCGCCAATGCTTCCGGCTCCGCCACCGGCAGGTCAAAAGCCATGTCCGGCGACAGGATCGCAGCCGGTCCGCTGCCCAGGCCCCGAAGAATGCCGGGTTCAGCGCCCTTGCCGATAACATTCAGAACAAACATGGTGCGGCCATGAAATTTGCCCACTTGAAAATTACAAGGGTCATCATCCGATGACGGTAGATGCCGTGCTTATTGCAGGCCCCACCGCCAGCGGCAAGTCGGACGCTGCGCTGGCGCTGGCGCAGCGCTTGGGCGGCGTCATCATCAATGCCGACTCCATGCAGGTGTACCGCGAGGCGCCCATCCTGACAGCGCAGCCTTCCGCCACCGACAAGGCGCGCGCACCGCACCTGATGTATGGCCATGTCGGCGCGCGCGAAGTCTATTCCGTGGGGCGCTGGCGTGACGACGCCATCGCGGCGCTGGCGACGCTGGACGGCCGCACGCCGATCTTTGTCGGCGGCACCGGCATGTATTTCATGGCGCTGACCGACGGCCTGGCTGCCATTCCCGCCATCCCCCCCGAAGTCCGGGATGCGGCGCGCGCGCTGCTGGAAGAAATCGGCGTGGAAGAATTGCATGCCAGGCTCGCCGCGCGCGATCCGCTGACTGCATCCAAGCTGCGCCCCAGCGATCCGCAGCGCACCTTGCGCGCCTGGGAAGTCTTGCAAGCCACCGGTCGCCCGCTGGCCGCATGGCAGGATGCACCGACGCAGCCGGTGCTGAAGGACAGGAAGATCGCCGCCTTCGTGCTCGACCCGCCACGGCCCATCCTGCGCGCCCGCATCGCCGCGCGCTTCGCGGCGATGGTGGAGACGGGCGGGCTGGCAGAAGCGGTGGCGCTTTGCGGGCTGGACCCGGCGCTGCCGGCCGCCAAGCTGCTGGGGCTGGCGCCGCTGCAGGCGCTGGCGGCGGGGACCCTGTCAAAAGACCAGGCCCTGGAGGCTGCCATCACGGGGACGCGGCAGTTCGCCAAACGCCAGATGACGTGGTTTCGCCACCGCATGTCACATTATAGCTGGTTCGACCCCCTTGAGAGTAATATTATTGCTGAATATGACAGTCTTTACGCATGAAATTGCTTGACGCAGTGCGGTAGCGACACTAAGTTCCGCCGCCATGAACGCAATGCTTGTAGTAATCGCCACCGCCTGCCCGCGAAGCTGAAAGGCTTCGCTCGGGACGGGTGGTCATGGGGCAAGGGGCGGCAACGCCCCTTTATCTTTTCAGCGATTGCAGGCATCGGACAGCAAGGTACGCGACGTTATGGACAAGGACGACACAACTCACCAGGCTTTGGTCGCGGAGGCGGCGCAGTCCATGACCGGCGCGCAGATGGTGATCCGCGCGCTCAAGGACCAGGGCGTCACCCACATCTTCGGCTATCCCGGCGGCGCGGTGCTGCCCATCTATGACGCGCTGTTCCAAGTCGAAGGCATCACCCATGTGCTGGTGCGCCACGAACAGGGTGCGGTCCATGCCGCCGAAGGCTATGCCCGCTCCACCGGCAAGCCCGGCGTGGTGCTGGTCACCTCCGGTCCCGGCGCCACCAATGCCGTCACCGGCCTCACCGATGCCTTGATGGATTCCATTCCGCTGGTGGTGCTGACCGGCCAGGTGCCCACGCACCTGATCGGCACCGACGCCTTCCAGGAATGCGATACCGTGGGCATCACGCGCCCCTGCACCAAGCACAACTGGCTGGTGAAACATGTCGGCGATCTCAGCCGCGTGCTGCACGAGGCTTTCCAGATCGCCACCACCGGCCGCCCCGGCCCCGTGGTCGTGGACATTCCCAAGGATGTGCAGTTCCAGACCGGCTCCTATATCGGGCCGCAGGATGTGCATCACCGCACCTACAAGCCCAAGACCGATCCCGACCTGGGCGCCATCGTGCGCGCAGTGGAGATGATGGCGGCGGCCGAGCGGCCGGTCTTCTATACCGGCGGCGGCATCGTCAATTCCGGCCCCGAAGCCAGCGCGCTGCTGCGCGAGCTGGTGGACCTGACCGGCTTTCCCGTCACCTCCACGCTGATGGGCCTGGGCGCCTTTCCGGCGTCGCGTCCCGAATGGCTGGGCATGCTGGGCATGCACGGCAGCTGGGAAGCCAATCACGCCATGCATGATTGCGACCTGATGATCTGCCTGGGCGCGCGCTTCGACGATCGCTGCACCGGCCTGGTCAAGAAATTCTCGCCGGAGAGCAAGAAGATCCATCTCGACATCGACGCCTCCCAGATCAACAAGATCGTGCGCGTCGACCTGCCGATCGTTGCCGATGCGACGAAAGCCCTGCGCGAGATGGTGCGCTTCTGGAAGGCCCAGAAGCACAAGACCCAGGACATTTCCGGCTGGTGGAAACAGATCGATGCGTGGCGCACCAAGAAGTCGCTGGGCTATCGCAATTCCGATTCCATCATCAAGCCGCAATATGCCATCGACCGGCTGTACGAACTGACCAAGCACCGGGACGATGTCTATGTCACCACCGAAGTGGGCCAGCACCAGATGTGGGCGGCGCAGCGTTTCCATTTCAACGAGCCCAATCGCTGGATGACCTCGGGCGGCCTGGGCACCATGGGCTATGGCCTGCCGGCGGCGCTGGGCGTGCAGATGGCGCACCCGGACGCGCTGGTGATCGACATCGCCGGCGAAGCCAGCATCCAGATGTGCATGCAGGAAATGAGCACGGCGCTGCAGTATGACCTGCCGGTCAAGATATTCATCCTGAACAACGAATATATGGGCATGGTGCGCCAGTGGCAGGAACTGCTGCACGGCAAGCGCTATTCCCACAGCTATTCCGAAGCGCTGCCCGACTTCGTCAAGCTGGCCGAGGCCTTTGGCTGCGTCGGCCTGCGCGCCGACAAGCCGGCGGAGCTGGACGACAAGATCAGGGAAATGATTTCGGTGAAGCGCCCGGTGCTATTCGACGTCCGCGTTGATCCGACCGAGAATTGCTATCCCATGATCCCGTCGGGCGCCGCGCACAATGACATGATCCTGTCGCCCGATGACGGCGGCGAGATCAGCGAAGCCGGCAAGATGCTGGTTTAGGGAAAAGCGTGACCATGCACGATACCAAGATCAAGCTGCGCGACGATATCGAAAGCCACACCCTGACGGTGCTGGTGGACAATGAGGCCGGCGTTCTGGCCCGCGTCGTCGGTCTGTTTTCCGGCCGCGGCTACAATATCGAAAGCCTGACCGTGGCCGAGGTCGATCCCATGGCCCGCACCAGCCGCATCACCATCGTGACCAGCGGCACCCCCAACGTGATCGAGCAGATCGAGGCGCAGTTGCGCCGCCTGGTGCCCACCCACAAGGTCACCAACTGGACCAGCCAGGAAGCCGGCATCGAGCGCGAGATGGCGCTGGTGAAGGTCTCCGGCACCGGCGAGAAGCGCGTCGAGGCGCTGCGCATGGCCGACGCCTTCCGCGCCCGCCCGGTGGATACCACGCACTCAAGCTTTGTGTTCGAGATCACCGGCTCTCCCCACAAGATCGACAGCTTTGTCGACCTGATGCGCCCGCTGGGCCTGGTCGATGTCTCCCGTACCGGCGTCGCCGCGATTTCCCGCGGCCCGGCAGCGATGTAATCAACCGGACTTTTTTCGAATAACCAGGAGTGGACGAAATGCGCGTGTATTACGATCGGGATGCCGATCTCAACCTGATCAAGAACAAGAAAGTCGCTGTCATCGGCTTCGGCAGCCAGGGTCATGCCCATGCCCAGAACATGCGCGACAGCGGCGTGAAGGATATCGTCATCGCCGTGCGCCCCGGCGCCAGCGCCAAGAAGGCCGAAGCCGCCGGCTTCAAGGTGATGAGCGTTGCCGACGCCGCCAAGTGGGCCGACGTGATGATGATGGCCACCCCCGACGAACTGCAGGCCGACATCTACAAGGACGACCTGAAGGACAACATGAAGCAGGGCGCCGCGCTGCTGTTCGCCCACGGCTTCAACGTGCATTTCAAGCTGATCGAGCCCCGCCCCGACATGGACGTGCTGATGGTCGCCCCCAAGGGCCCCGGCCACACCGTGCGCGGCGAGTATCTCAAGGGCGGCGGCGTGCCGTCGCTGATCGCCGTCCACCAGGACGCGTCGGGCAATGCCCATGACCTGGGCCTCAGCTACGCATCCGCCATCGGTGGCGGCCGCGCCGGCATCATCGAGACCAACTTCAAGGAAGAATGCGAAACCGACCTGTTCGGCGAGCAGGTCGTCCTGTGCGGCGGCCTGGTCGAACTGATCCGCGGCGGCTTCGAGACGCTGGTGGAAGCCGGCTATGCGCCGGAAATGGCCTATTTCGAATGCCTGCACGAAGTGAAGCTGATCGTGGACCTGATCTATGAAGGCGGCATCGCCAACATGAACTATTCCATCAGCAACACCGCCGAATACGGCGAATATGTCACCGGCCCCCGCATCATCACCTCGGAAACCAAGGCCGAGATGAAGCGCGTGCTGACCGACATCCAGCAGGGCAAGTTCGCCCGCGACTGGGTCTTGGAAAACAAGGCCGGCCAGTCGTCCTTCAAGGCCACCCGCGCCATCGGCGACGCCCACCAGATCGAGGAAGTCGGCGCCAAGCTGCGCGCCATGATGCCCTGGATTGCCAAGAACAAGCTCGTGGACGTGGCGAAGAACTGATCGCGGCCTTCCGGGCCTATGACTTGATCACCGGCCAGTCCCGCCAAAAACGGGGCTGGCCGTTGTGTTTCAGACCTGATTTGCTCTCCCGCGCAACAGGAGAGTCCCGATGACCATCCGCGCCGTGCTTGTGCAACGCCTGTCCGCAGCCCTGTCCACGGGCGCCGTTCATAAGGTTGTGGAAAGCGCCGCGGCGCGCCGGGCCAACCCTCTGTTGCCCCGTTCTTTTTCCCCGAGCACGGGGGGGAGGGGGGGGCTGTTTTTCGCCCGCACAATTAAATTGCCGAAGCTGTCACTATCCCTCATCTGTGCCGCACTTCTCGTCACGCCGGCGTCTGCCGATCCCGTCACCGCCGCACGCCTGCGCGACCAGGCGCTGCGCGATGACACCGCCTGGTCCATCCTGGAATCCCTGACCACCGAGGTGGGCCCGCGTCCCGCCGGCGGCCCGGCCGCCGCGGTGGCGCGCGACTGGGGCGTGGCGAAATTCAACGCGATGGGCTTCACCAATGTCCATGTCGAACCCTTCGCCAAGACCGCCTGGCTGCGCGGCGCCGAATCCGGTGAAATCACCGGGCCATTCCCGCGCAAGCTGGCGCTGCTGGGCATCGGCAACAGCCCGCCCACACCACCGGGTGGCATCACCGCGCAGGTGGTGGTGTTCCGCAGCCTCGCCGACCTGAAGGCCGCACCCGGCGACTGCTGCACCGGCAGGATCGTGCTGGTGAACCAGCCCATGACCCGCACCCAGGATATCTGGGGCTATGCCTTGGGCGTGGCGGCGCGCTCGGCCGCGCCCGAAGCGGCGAAGCGCGGCGCAGTCGCCTATCTGGTGCGCTCCATTTCCACTTCGACCAACCGCTCACCCCATACCGGCGCCATGCGCCCGCCCGCGCCGGGCGAGAAGGCTGTTCCTGCCGCCGCGCTGGGCGTGCCCGATGCCGACCTGATCGAACACATGGCGGCGCGCGGCCCCGTCACGGTGCATCTGTCGCTCGCATCGCATGTCGTGGACACCACGGCCTGGACCGTTTCCGGCGACATCGCCGGCAGCGATCCCAAGGCGGGCGTGATCGTGATCGGCGGTCATCTCGACAGTTGGGACCCGGGCACGGGCGCGATCGATGACGCATCGGGCATCGCCATTACCATGGCGGCCGCAAAGCTGGTGGCGCAGAGCCATCCCAAACGCACAATACGAGTCGTGATGTGGGGCTCGGAGGAAACCGGCGGTTCCAGCGAAGCCTATCTCGCCGCCCACAAAGGCGAACTGAACGACATCATCATTGCCGGCGAAAGCGACCTGGGCGCCGACAATATCTTTGCCCTGCAACTGCCCGCCGGGTCCTGGGACAAGCCGG
>CBIHOI010000125.1:0-6106 GCA_966211925.1 uncultured Hyphomicrobiales bacterium
AGCTCCTCGAAGGCTTGCCGCGGGAAATTCTCGTCCACCGTCTTGATCTCCTGCAGGCACAGCACATCGGGCTGGGCCTCGCGCAGGTACGCCAGTGCCGGCTCCAGCCGCGCCTTGACGGAGTTCACATTCCAGGTGGCGATCTTCATACCGTGAAGCTTGTCCCGCAGCCGCAGGACGCGGTCGCATTGGGATTGTTGACCTTGAAGGCCTGGCCGATCAGGTCGTCGGTGAAATCGATCTCCGCACCGGCCAGGAAATCCAGCGACACAGGATCGATCAGCACCTTGGCGCCGTCGCGTTCCACCACCAGGTCTTCGTCCAGCTGGGCGTCATCCAGCGCGAAATTGTACTGGAAGCCCGAACAGCCGCCGCCGGTCACCGCCACGCGCAGGGCAGTGGGCTGGGCCTCCGTTTTCAGGATTTCCGTGATGCGCCGGGCGGCGCGGGCAGACAAGGTAACGGGCATGGCGGTCATGGTGACTCTTGCAGTCTGGGACGCACTCTCTATGTAGTCCTCGCCATGGCCGAAACCAACCCTGCCGGACACCTTCTGGGCGCTATCGTCAGCCCGCCCGGGCCGCATGCCGGCTATGCCGCCACTCCCGCCGCCAGCCGGGGACGCTTTTACCCGGAACCCGAAAGCGCCACCCGCAGCTGCTACAGCCGCGACCATGATCGCATCATCCATTCCACGGCTTTTCGCCGCCTCAAGCACAAGACCCAGGTGTTCGTGGAACATGAAGGTGATTATTTCCGCACCCGCCTGACCCACTCGCTGGAAGTGGCGCAGCTCGCCCGCAGCCTGGCCCGCACGCTTGCCGCCGACGAAGATCTGGCCGGTGCCGTGGCGCTGGCGCATGACCTGGGCCACACGCCCTTCGGCCATGCCGGCGAGGAAGCGCTGGACGCGGTGACGAAGGATATCGGCGGCTTCGATCACAATGCGCATGCCCTGCGGCTGGTGACCAGGCTGGAACATCGCTACGCCGATTTCGACGGCCTGAACCTGACATGGGAAACCCTGGAAGGCATCGTCAAGCACAATGGCCCGCTGGTGAACGAGCCGCCGGGCCCCATCACCAGCTTCGACAAGCGCTGGCCGCTGGATCTCTCCGGCTGGCCCAGCCTGGAAGCCCAGCTCGCGGCGCTGGCCGATGACATCGCCTATGTGAACCACGACATCGATGACGGCCTGCGCGCCGGGCTCTTCACAGTCACCGACCTGCTGGACTGGCCGCTGGTGGGCCGCCATGCGCGCGCGGTCAAGGCGCGCTATGGCGACCTGGAACTGTCGCGCTTCATCGGCGAATTGATCCGTACCCTGATGAGTGAACTGATGGAGGATGTGCTGGCCACCACCCGCGCCAATCTTTCCGGCATCACCACGGCTGCCCAGGTGCGCGCGGCGGGCAGGGCGATGGCCCAGTTCTCGCCTGCCTTGTTCGATCAGCTGCGGGCGCTGAAAGCCTTCCAGATGACGCGCATGTACCGCCATCCCCGCGTCACGGCCTCGATGGACCAGGCCCAGAATGTCATCACCGAGCTGTACGGCGCCTTTGTCGCCGACCCCGCCCTGCTGCCGCCCGACTGGGAGAAGGCGGCCCGCGCCGGTGTCCCCGGCACGGTGGCGCGCGACTATATCGCCGGCATGACCGACCGCTTCGCCCTGGCCGAATATGCCCGGGTGTTCCGCCGCGAAATCGCCTTGTAGTTCCGCAAGATTCGCATTGCGCGGGGTGCTAATATCCCGGCCAGCAGATTCGGGAAGTTTCATGGCCAAGTTTGAGCGCGGCGTTTACGAACCCAGCGACGAAGTGCGGGTGTTCGACGGCTCCGAAGACGATGATGACGTCGAAGGCTCCCGCCTGCCGCTGCTGATCGTGCTGGCGCTGCTGGTGCTGGCGATGTTCGGCGGCGTGGTCTGGCTGGCCTATACCCAGGGCGTGGCGCGCGGCCGCGGCGAGACGCCTGTGCTGACCGCCGCCGCCGGCCCCGAAAAGATCGCCCCGTCACAGCCGGGCGGCAGCAACGTGCCCTACCAGGGTTTCAAGATCTACGAACAGCCGGCGCCGTCGGACGACAGCGCCGATGCGGCTCCCCCGCCGCCCGCCAAGCCCGAAGCGGCCAGGATCGACACCGCCCAGGCCGATGCCGCCCCGCCGCTGAAGCAGCAGACGGCCCCGGTCGAAACCAGGCCCGCACCGCCGGCGGCCAAGGTTGAGCCGCAGAAGGTTGTTGCCCCGCCGACCAAGCAGGCCCCCGCGCCGGTCAAGATCGCCGCGCCGCCGCCCAAGTCCGTGGCCGCGCTGATCCAGCAGGCCAACACCACCCCGCCGCCGCCCGCCAAGGCCGCCCCTGTCCCGGCCACGTCTGTACCAGCTGGCCCCGCCACCGGCGCCCCACGCCAGCTCGGCGCGCCGGTTGCCGCGGCCACCAAGCCCGCGCCCGTCGCCGCCAAGCCTGCCGCAGGCGGCGCCTATGTCCTGCAGATCGGCGCCTACAAGAGCCAGGCCGACGCCGACGCCGCCTGGAAGGCCTACAAGGCCAAGCACGCCGCCCTCCTGTCCGGCTATTCGCCGGATGTGCAGCAGGCGCAGCTGGGCGAGAAGGGCACCTGGTACCGCCTGCGCATTGCCGGGTTCAGCGACAAGGACGGCGCCTCGGCCACCTGCGACCGGCTGAAGGCTGACGGCGGCAACTGCTTCTTGGGCAAGTAATGCGCAGTCGCGCCATCTATGGCTGCGCCGGGGAAAGCCTGTCGCCGGCCGAGCGGGATTTCTTCCGCCAGACCCGCCCCTGGGGCTTCATCCTGTTCGCGCGCAACATCAGCAATCCGGCGCAAGTCATTGCTTTGGTGCAAGAACTGCGCGCCACGGTTGACGATGCCAACACTCCTGTCCTGATCGACCAGGAAGGCGGCCGTGTCGCCCGGCTCAAGCCGCCCCACTGGCGCCAGCGCCCGCCCGCCGCCCGTTTCGGAGCTTTGCACGACGTCGATCCCGAAGCCGCCAAGGAAGCCACCTATCTCAATGCCCGCCTGATCGCCCACGACCTGGCCAGCCTGGGCATCAATGTGGATTGCCTGCCGGTGCTGGACGTGCCGGTGCCCGGCGCCCATGACATCATCGGCGACCGCGCCTTCGCCCATGACCCCCACACCATTATCGAGCTGGGCCGGGCCCAGATCGACGGTCTGCTGGACGGAGGTGTCCTGCCGGTGATGAAACATATTCCCGGCCATGGCCGGGCAGGGTCCGACAGCCACCTGGCGCTGCCCCGCGTCGGCGCCAGCGAAGCCGAGCTGTCCGGCAGCGATTTCGTGACCTTTCGAAGCCTTGACGGATGCCCGATCGCGATGACAGCGCATGTTGTCTATGAGTCGATTGATCCACAGCGTCCTGCCACCACCAGCCCCAAAGTCATTCGGGATGTGATACGCGGTGAGATAGGATTTGAAGGGCTCTTAATGTCGGACGACCTTTCCATGAAGGCGCTCGACGGACCCCTCTCGGTGCGTGCCAGGCAGGCCCTGTTTGCGGGTTGTGACCTGGTGCTCCACTGCAATGGCGATATGGACGAAATGCGCGAAGTGGCATCGGAAGTGAAACCCCTGGACGGTCTGGCGCTGAAACGCAGCGAGCAGGCGCTGGCGCATCTGCGCGGCCCCGCGCCGTTCGATGCCGCCGCCGCGCAAGACCGGCTGACTGCGCTGATGGGCGGAACCGTATGAGCGAAGCGGGCGAGAATTTCGACGAGTTTCAAGCCACCGCCATCGTGGCGGACGACCAGGCGCTGCTGGTCCATGTCGACGGCTTTGAAGGCCCGCTGGACCTGCTGCTGACGCTCGCGCGCAACCAGAAGGTCGATATCGCCAAGATCTCGATCCTCAGGCTGGCCGAGCAGTATCTGGAGTTCATCGAGGGCGCCAAGAAGCTGAACCTGGAGCTGGCGGCCGATTACCTGGTGATGGCCGCCTGGCTGGCCTACCTGAAATCCCGCCTGATCCTGCCGCAGGAAAAGACCGACACCAACGAGCCATCCGCCGACGAGATGGCGACCCGTCTGCGCTGGCGGCTGCAGCGGCTGGACGCGATGCGCGCCGCCTCGACCCGGCTGATGGGGCGCGAGCGTCTGGGCCGCGACGTCTTTGGCCGCGGCGACCCGGAAGCCGTCAATGTCGTCAAGCTGCGCACCTACAAGGACACGCTGTTCGACCTTCTCAGCGCCTATGCGACCGAGCGGGTGCGCAAGCTGGGCGGTACCACCTATCGCCCGGTCCAGCCCATCGTGCTGCAGATCGAGGAAGCCCGCGAGCGGCTGGAACGCATGCTGGGCAAGATCAGTGACTGGAGCGCCCTGACGCGGCTCCTCCCGCTGGAATGGCAGGGCGCGGGCAGGCGGCGGTCCGCCATGGCCTCCACCCTGCTGGCCTGCCTGGAAATGGCGCGGGACGGCAAGCTGCAGTTGCAGCAGTCCGCCCCCTTTGCCGAGATATTCGTCCGCGACGGAAACCGCGTGGATACCCCCGCCGAGGCCGGAGCATAAGATGAGCAGTGTCGCCCAGATGATCGAGACGATTGAAACCGAGATGGAAGCTGAGGCCCCCGCCGCCAACCCCGAACATCTGCGGATGCTCGAAGCGCTGCTGTTCGCGGCCAGCGAACCCCTGGACGTGAAAGCCCTGTCAACATCGCTGCCGGAAGGCGCGGACGTGCCCGGCCTGCTGACGGCACTTGAAGAAGTCTATGAGAAGCGCGGTGTAAACCTTTGCAAGATCGCGGGAAAATACCAGTTCCGCACTGCGTCTGACCTGGCCTTCCTGTTGCGCAAGGAACAGCCGGAACAGAAGCGCCTGTCCAAGGCCGCCATCGAAACTCTGGCCATCATCGCCTATCACCAGCCCGTCACCCGCGCCGAAATCGAAGACATTCGCGGCGTCGCCATCTCCAAGGGCACCATCGATATGCTGATGGAGATCGGCTGGATCAAGATCCGTGGCCGCAAGCGCACCCCCGGCCGCCCCGTCACCTACGGCACCACAGAACCCTTTCTGGTCCAGTTCGGCCTGGAAAGTGTCGCCCACCTGCCGGGGACCGACGAACTCAAGGCCGCCGGATTCCTGGAAGCCATGCCGCCCAGCGGCTTCGATGTGCCCAACCCGTCCGAAGAACTGGGGTCCGACGAAGACCCCTATGATCCCAACGAGCCGGCCGAACCCGACCTGCTGACGGGCAGCGCGAACCTGGACGAAGCCTAGCCGCGGCGCTTTCGCCATCCGGCCCAGAAGCTGGCGGCGGCGAGCCCGTACAGCAGCCATTGCACACTGTCATTGACGGTGTCCGGCAGGACCAGTGAGGCGACGCCGAAACACAGGGATGCCGTAAAGGCGATCTGGCGCCAGGGCGGCTGCCAGCGGCGGCTCCGCTTCCAGTCCTCCAGTTCCGGATCATGCGCGACCGGCACACCGGCTACCGTGGGAACAGGCTCCTCGCCAGCAGGCGCGGACACTGCCGCGCGCCCCGGCTGGCCCGAAACACCAGACTGGACCCCGCGCCGCCCGAAGGCACGATTTGGACCGTTTCCCATCGGACCATGGTCTCATGGCGGGGTTAGGCATTGGCTAAAGCGGGGGTGAGAAATGGGGCGGCAGCCCGCGCGGCGATTTCGCCGTTTCCACGTCTGGTCACGGCCCGCCGCAAAGCGGGTCACCCATTGGGGCGCTACTTCGCTTCCGCCGCAGCCTTCATCTTGTCCACTGCCGCCTGAAACCGCGTCCGGCGGCTGTCACGTGCCGCGGCTTGCGCCGCCGCATCACCCACTGCCGTCTGGTTCCAGATCAGGCTGTAGATGAGCTTGGAATGTGTCTTGTCCACCGGCTCCACGGCGAGGGTGCCGTGATAGAAGATGGGCGTGAAAGGCTGGGCATAGGTGTAGGAATGTGCCGTCCGCGCCACCACGATTTCCACGATGCCGGCGGTGCCGGTCTGGATGGTGCGCACCGATCCCAGCTCGCCCTTGCCGCTGTCGATCACGCAGCCCTTGACGTCAAGATACTTGGCGATGGCGCACCAGTCATTGCCGCCGATCTTCTCCCACGCCACGT
>CBIHOI010000126.1:0-6030 GCA_966211925.1 uncultured Hyphomicrobiales bacterium
GACCAGCCTTCGGCCACCTCGACGGGGTGCTCCTTGCCGCTGTCCTCGATGAAGGTGACGCGGTATTTCGAAGCCATCAGGATTCCCTCAACCGAGCGTCTTCATGGGAATGGAAAGGTCGGTCAGCTTCGCCGCATCCACGGGCTTGCCTTCGGCCACCAGCTTCTTGCCGATCATGTATTCCGGCGCGGCATTGACCGCTTCCACCGCCGCGACCTTGCCATCGCGCAGATGGAAGACCGCAAACTTGCGGTTGGCGGGGTCACCGCGCAGCACCAGCGTATCGGTGGGGCGCGCCAGCCCCGCGATCTGCAGCTTGAGGTCATACTGGTCCGACCAGAACCACGGCACTTCGGAATAGGTCTTGTGCTTGCCGGTCATGGCCAGCGCGGCATGCTTGGCCTGGTCGATGGCGTTCTGCACGCATTCCAGCCGGATCTCGTGGCCTTCGCGGCCGACATGGCGGGTGCAGTCCCCCGCGGCCCAGATATGGGAATCGTTGGTCATGGCGTTCTGGTCGACCACGATGCCATCCTGGCAGGCAAGTCCGGCATCGCGCGCCAGTTCCTCGCACGGGATCACGCCGATGCCGACCAGCACGATGTCGGCCTTGTAGGTCTGACCGCCCGCGCGCACCCATTCCACCTTGCCGTCACCGCCGAAGGCTTCGACGCCGGTGTTCAGCATCAGCTTGACGCCGGCCTTTGTGTGTTCGCCCGCATAGAAGGCGGAAAGCTGCGGCGACACTGCGCGCGCCATCAGCCGGTCCATCGCCTCGAACACCGTCACGTCGAGGCCGCGCTTGGCGCCGACGGCGGCGACTTCAAGACCGATATAGCCGCCGCCGACCACGGCGATGCGCTGGCCCGGCTGGAACACCGCCTGCAGCCCGTCCACATCGGCGATGGTCTTGAGGTAATGGATGCCCGGCAGGTCGGCGCCCGCACATTTCAGCTTCCTGACCCGCGCGCCGGTGGCCAGCAGCAGCTTGTCATAGGGCAGCTTGCGGCCGTCACCGAGTTCCACGATGCGCTCGGCGCGGTGGATGGCTTTTGCGGTGGTGTTGAGGATCAGCTCGCAGTCATTTTCCGCATAATAATTGTCGGCCTTGAGGAACAGGCGCGGACGCTCAAAGGTGCCCAGCAGGTAGGCCTTGGACAAAGGCGGGCGCTGATAGGGGGGATAGGCCTCGTCGCCCACCATGGTGATGGGGCCGGTGAAGCCTTCCTTGCGCAGCGACTCGACGGCTTGGGCTCCGGCCTGGCCGGCGCCGATGATGACAATGGATTCGGACATGGGAGCGGGAATTCCTGAGGTCGGGCGCGGGGTTATCACGGTGGTGGACAGGGTTCAACCAACCCTTTGCGGGGCGGTTGGGGCGGGCTAAAAGCGATGGATATGGCCGACATTTCAGAGACTTTCCGGCAGGCGCGCGTCCTGCCCGACCTGGACGCCACCGCAAGGCTTGGCGAGGCCATTGCGCGGGGCCTGCGGGCCGGCGACTGCGTGGCGCTGTGGGGCGATCTGGGCGCCGGCAAGACCACGCTGGCGCGTGCCATCCTGAGGGCGCTGGGCGTGACCGAGGATGTACCAAGCCCTACCTTCACCATTGTGCAGAGCTATGACACCAGCCGGCTGACAGTGAACCACTATGATCTTTATCGCATCAAAAGCCCCGGCGAGATGCGGGAGCTCGGCTTCGACGACGCGCTGCTGGACGGCGCCGCGCTGGTGGAGTGGCCAGAGCGCGCACCCGAAGCCCTGCCGCCCGATGCGCTGCATGTGCGGCTGGGCATCGATGGCGGCGTGCGCGGCGCGCGGCTGACAGGCCCTTCGCGGTGGGAAAGCGTGCTGCATGTCTGAGCGCGCAGACGCCATCAGGGACTTCCTGCATCGCACCGGCTGGGGCGATGCCGACGTCACGCCGCTGCCGGGCGATGCGTCCACGCGGCGCTATGCGCGGCTGGCGCTGGCCGGGCGCAAGGCGATGCTGATGGACCAGCCGCAAGGCGCGGAAACACCGACGGCGCCGCCTGGTGCCAGCGAAGAGACGCGGCGCGCGCTGGGTTATAACGCGGTGGCGCGGCTGGCTGGCGCAGACTGTGCCCGCTTCGCGGCGGCAGCCAGCTGGCTGCGTGGCCATGGCCTGGCGGCGCCGGACATCCTTGCGGCGGATCACGCGCAGGGTTTTGTCATTCTGGAAGACTTGGGCGATGCGCTGTTTGCCGATGTGCTGGCCGATGGCGGCGACGAGATGGCGCTGTACAAAGCCGCCGTCGAAGTCCTGGCAGCCATCCATGCCCATGACGCGCCGGTGGCCCTGTCGCCGGACAAACCGCTGTTCGACTATGACAGCACCGCGCTGGTGGCTGAGACGGACCTGCTGACCGAATGGTTCCTGCCGCTGGCGCTGGGACGCACCGCGACGGATGCGGAAGTTGGGGAACATCGCATCTTGTGGCGCGCGGCGCTGGCAAGCATCGGGGCGACGCGCCGCGTGTTCGTGCACCGCGATTATCATGCGCAGAACCTGCTATGGCTGCCGGATCGCGCGGGCGTGGGGCGCGTCGGGCTGATCGATTTCCAGGATGCGGTGGCCGGCAGCGCCGCCTATGACCTGATCTCGCTGACCGAGGATGCGCGCCGCGATGTCAGCCCCGCCATCGCGGAAGCGGCTACGGTCCATTATCTTGAAACAATGCGGGCGCAGGGCACGCCGGTGGATGAAGCCGCGTTCCGGCATGAGATGGCGGTGATGGCCGCGCAGCGCAATGCCAAGATCGTGGGGATATTCGCACGGCTCTACAAGCGCGACGGCAAGGCGCGGTATCTCGATCTGCTGCCGCGGGTGTGGGGCTATCTGGCGCGCGACCTGGCACATCCCGCGCTCGTCGATCTGCGCGCCTGGTATGACCGCGTGATCCCGCCGGCCCGGCGCGTGTTGGAGATCGCATGACACAGGTACGCGCCGCCATGATCATGGGCGCCGGGCTGGGCAGCCGCATGCGGCCGCTGACCGATGACCGGCCCAAGCCGCTGGTGACGGTAGCGGGCAAGGCGCTGATCGATCATTCCATCGACCGCCTGGTAGCGGCGGGAGTGACGCGGATCGTGGTCAACCTGCATTACAAGGCGGCGATGCTGCGGGCGCATCTGGAAAGGCGGCGCGACGCGGAAATCCTGTTCTCCGACGAAACCGCGCAACTGCTGGATACCGGCGGCGGGGTCGTGAAAGCGCTGCCGCTGCTGGGTGATGCGCCGTTCTTCATCCTAAACTCCGACTCCATCTGGATCGAGCACGGCGCCCCGGCGCTACAGGCGATGACCGCAGCTTGGGATGAAACCCGCATGGACGGACTGCTGCTGCTGGCCGACATGACCACCGCCATCGGCTATGACGGCAATGGCGATTTCGCGCTGGCGGATGGGCATGTCGTACGTGCGCGCGACAACAGCGCCAGGGCTTTCGGCTATCTGGGTACCCAGATCGTGCATCCGCGGCTGTTCGATGGCGCGCCAACAGGCGCTTTTTCCACCAACATCATGTGGGACCGCGCCATTGCGCGGGACCGCCTTTTTGGCACGCTGCTGGATGGCGTGTGGCTGCATGTCGGTACACCAAAGACGAGAGACGAGGCAGAAACCGCCCTCGCCGCGCCCGCTTGAAGCGCCCGTCCGTCTTCACCATCGCCGCCAGCGCGCCCTTCGCGGAGACGCTGGCGCGAGGCTTGCTGGCGCGCACCGGTGATGACCCGCTGGCTTTGTCATCCGCCACCATCTACCTGCCCACACGGCGCGCGGCGCGCGGCTTCGGCGAAGCCTTCGCCAAAGTGCTGGGCGGCGCGGCGCTGTTGCCGCAGTTCAAGCCGCTGGGCGACAGCGACGAAGACGATCTGTTGTTCGACGCGACGTCGGAAGGATTGGACCTGGCGCCGGCCATCGCGCCGCTGCGCCGGCAGTTGCTGCTGGCCCGGCTGATCCGCGAATGGGATGCCAAGGGCCGCGACGGGACCTTGTCGTTCGCACAGGCGGCGGCGTTGGCCGACAGCCTGGCCAAAGTGATGGACGAAGTCGAAACCCAGGGCGCCGATCTCGGAACGTTGAAAGACCTGGCACCGCAGGAGCTGGCCGAGCACTGGGAAGGTGTCACCCGCTTCCTGGACGTGCTGCATCTGGTCTGGCCGGGCATTCTGGACGAAGAACAAAAGCTCAATCCCGCGGCGCGGCGCGCGCGCGCCTTGCAGGGGTTGGCGCAGCGGCTTGAGACCTCACCGCCGCCCGGGCTGGTGATCGCGGCGGGTTCGACCGGCTCCATCCCGGCCACGGCGCAATTGCTGGGCGCCATTGCGCGGCTGCCACAGGGCGCGGTGGTGCTGCCCGGTCTTGACCGCGAACTGGATGCGCAGAGCTGGGACGATCTGGATCCCGGCCATCCGCAATATGGCCTGCGGCAATTGTTGCTGACGGTGAAATGCGAACGCGCCGATGTTGGCGACTGGCACGATGCACCTGTAAATGGCGCGCGCGAGACGTTGCTGCGCGAAGCCCTGCGCCCTGCCCCCACCACTGATGCCTGGGGCGCGCTGGTCAAGAGCGGTGGCAGCGACGTCCGTGCCGGGTTGAAGGACATTGCGCTGGTTGCGGCGGCGGATCCTGCGCAGGAAGCATTGGCCATCGCGCTGGCACTGCGCGAAGCGCTGGAAACGCCGGGGCGCACCGCCGCACTGGTGACGCCGGACCGCAGCCTGGCGCGACGCGTGGCAGCAGAAATGTCGCGCTGGGGCGTGACGATCGATGATTCAGCGGGCCGGCCACTGGCGCACACGGCGGCCGGCACGTTCCTGTGCCTGCTGGCGGAAGCGGCGCAGGCGCGCTTTGCGCCGGTGCCCTTGCTGGCGCTGCTCAAGCATCCATTTGCGACTCTGGGACATGACGGCGCAGCCTTCCGTGCCCGGGCGCGCGAACTGGACCGCTGGTGTCTGCGCGGACCGCGTCCCGATGCGGGGCTTGGGGGTATCCGCAAGGCCATTGCGAAGGCCGGGATGGCGCGGGTGCCGCCGCCCACGACGGCGCTGGCCGAACTGGCGCAGTGGTGGGAAACGATCGCGGCGATCCTGACACCGCTGGAACAACTGTTCACGCGCGGCGATGCAGACATCCGGCTATTGGTCGAGACCCATATCGCCGCAGCCGAAGCCCTGGCTTGCGACGATCCGAAGAACTGCCCCTTGTGGAGCCACGATGATGGCGAAGCGGCAGCGGCCCTGATCGCCGGGCTGCGCCTGGCAGCGGCCGACCTGCCGCCGATCGAGACCGGTTCCTATGCACCGCTTTTCCGAAGCCTGGCGATGAAGACGCCGGTGCGCGGATCTTTCGGGCGGCACCCGCGCCTGTTCATCCTGGGGCCGCTGGAAGCGCGGCTGCAACGCTTTGACCTGACGGTACTGAGCGGCCTGAACGAAGGCACTTGGCCGCAGGGGGCGGGCACCGATCCCTGGTTCTCGCGGCCCATGCGTGCGTCGCTGGGACTGGAGCAGCCGGAACGCAGTATCGGGCTTTCGGCGCACGACTTCGCCATGCTGGCGTCGGGACCGCAGGTGCTGCTGACCCGCGCCTTGAAGGCGGATGGCGCGCCCACCATCGCCTCGCGCTGGCTGCAGCGGCTGGAGCAATTGGTGCTGGGGCTTGATCCGATTCTGGCGCAGGAAAAGCGCAAGCTGGAACTCGTCATCCCGTCCGCGCCGGATTTTGCCGGCATTGCCGCGCGCATGATGGCCGTGCCGCAAACCGCGCGTTTGGCGCGGCCCGCGCCCTGCCCGCCGGTGGCCGCGCGGCCGCGCCGCCTTTCGGTGACGGAGATCGAAACCTGGCTGCGCGACCCCTATGCGATCTATGCGCGGCATGTCTTGAAGCTGCGGCCGCTGGATGCGCTGGACGAAGCGGTCGGGCCGCTGGAACGCGGCAATATCTTGCATGCGGTGGTGGAGGAATTCGTTCGCCGCCATCCCGTGACATTGCCGCAGGACGCCC
>CBIHOI010000127.1:0-5944 GCA_966211925.1 uncultured Hyphomicrobiales bacterium
GGGTGGCGGGTCCGGGGGTGCGGAGGTTTTGGGGCGGCGGGTTTCCCAGGCGGCTTTTCTTGGCGGGGTTGGTTAACGCCCGTTAAACAATTGGCCCCCCTCGGGTCTTCGCCAGCCCGCGGGCGGGCTACGGCCACCTCCCCCTATCTCGCGCGCGGGCGCGCGCGGGGGAGGGGTACTGTTACGCGGACAGCCTGTAGCCGCCACCTTCCGTCAGCAGGATCTGGGCCTTGGCCGGATCCTGCTCGATCTTCTTGCGCAGGCGGTAGATATGGGTTTCCAGCGTATGGGTGGCGACCGCGGGGCCATAACCCCATACCTCGTGCAGCAGGATATCGCGCGGCACGGTCCCGGCATTGGCATGCAGGAACTTCAGGATATTGGTTTCCTTCTCCGTCAGCCGAACCTTGCGGTCATCGGCCTGCAGCATCTTGGCGCTGGGATGGAAGGTATAGGGCCCGATCCGCACCGCCCGGTCGCTGGCGGCGGCGTGGTGGGTGGACAGCGCGTGCAGCCGCGCCAGCAGCGCGGAAAAGCGGAACGGACGCGCGACGGTTTCGAACCCCGCAACTTCGCCTTCCGTGATCAGCAAGGCGGGACAGGACAGCCCGGCATTGCGCAATCGGCTCGCAACCCCCTGCGGATCGTCCAGCCCGATGATGGCGAAAGCGAACTGGGTTCCCGCATCGCCCGCATCTTCGGCCGTACGTGCGCCGACAACCTCATAACCTTCATGCTGCAGCTGTTCGGCCAGGGAGGCGCGCAGCACGTCATCGCTTTCGGCCAGAAGAATGCGCAGGGGAGACGGCATGATGCTCGCTGGGTTGGGAAGGCCAAGTTTAGCGCGCCAAGGCGCGAGGCGGCAAATCTTGCCGGTCCTTGTTGGCGGACGAAAGATGAAATTCCAGCAATAGCGCGGAAAATAGGCGGCACATTTCTGGCGCGACCCTTGCGTTGGCAAAGCCATGTTTGCATTCGACCCCTCGCAGAAGCATATGGGGCCCATGCCGGTCACCAGCCCGGCGGCCACCACCACGCAGACCGCCGATGCGTCAGACGGCGAGGATTTCTTCCATCGCCTGCTCGATGTGGTGAACCCGCTCCAGCATCTGCCAGTGGTGGGCACCATCTATCGCGCCGCTACGGGCGAGCATATCGGGCCTTTGGAAAAGATCGCGGGCGACACCCTGTATGGCGGGCTGTGGGGTGCGGCCACTTCCATCGCCGATGTCGCCTTCGAACAGATCACCGGCAAGAGCGCGGAAGACACGGTGATGGCCTGGCTGAAACCCGGCACCAATACCGCCATTGCCGGCACCAAGGTTACGGCGCAGCGCATTGCCGCCTCTACGGACCTGCCGTCCGCCGACATGCCCAGCCTGCCGATCCAGGTTGCATCCGCCGTGCCGGACAGCCGCGAGCTTGCCGCCCTCACCAGCGCGCTGAGCGCGCACGGCGTGGATTCCGAACTGGCTGGCCGCGCTCTCTATGCCTATCGCCGGTCCGCGTCACCGGTGCCTGTCATGGCCAGCCTGAACTAGTCTATAGTTCCTTCCATGAACTTGATCGTTACCGCCGAAGATGGCGGCACTTGGCTGGACTGGGGTGCGGGCAAGCGCCGCTGCGCTGTCGGCAAGGGCGGCATCGCCGTCAAGGGCGGCGAGGGTGACGGCATCACGCCGCGCGGTTCATGGCCATTCCGCCAGTTGCTGTGGCGTCCCGACCGGATTGAAAAGCCGGAAACAATTTTGCCATTGCGCGCTATCGAACCCAATGACGGCTGGTGCGATGCGCCGGGCGATCCGCACTACAACCAGCTTGTGAAGCTGCCCTATGCCGCCAGCCACGAAGAGTTGTGGCGCTTCGATCATCTCTACGATCTGGTGGCGGTGCTGGGCTACAATGACGCGCCCGTGGTGCCGGGCAAGGGCAGCGCCATATTTCTGCACCTGGCGCGCCCGGATTTCGCGCCGACGGCCGGCTGCGTCGCCTTGACCCTGGCCGATGCGCTGGCGGCGCTGAAACAGCTCAAGCCGGGCGATCAGGTCGTGGTGGAATAATCCCGCGCGCCAAAGATCGCGCTGCCCACCCGCACATGGGTGGCGCCGAACTTCACCGCCAGCTCGAAGTCCCCGCTCATGCCCATGCTCAGATTGGCAAGGCCCTGCTCGCGGGCCAGCTTCAGCAGCAGTGCGAAATGCGGCGCGGCATCGTCATCGGCAGGCGGAATGCACATCAGGCCTTCCACGGGCAATTCCAGCTTGCGGGCATGGGCGATCAGCGCCGCGGTTTCGCGCGGCAGCACGCCGGCCTTCTGGTCTTCCTCGCCGGTATTCACCTGTACGAACAGGCGCGGGCATTTGCCCGACTTCTCCCGTTCTGCCGCCAGCGCATCCGCCAGCTTCACGCGGTCCAGGGTCTGGATGACGTCGAACAGCGCAACTGCATCCTTCACCTTGTTGGACTGCAAGGGGCCAATGAGGTGCAATTCCAGGTCGGGATATTCGCTTTTCAACTCCGGAAACTTGGCCTGCGCCTCCTGCACCCGGTTCTCGCCGAACAGGCGCTGACCCGCCGCCAGCGCTGAGCGGATGACCTCCTCGTCCACGGTCTTGGACACCGCCACCAGCCGTGTGACCGGTGCGGGCGCGATTGCCGCCTTTCGCGCCGCGTCGATGCGCGCCAATATCTCTGCCAGATTGTCCGGAATGCTCATGGCCGCGAACCTATTCAATCACCAGGCGAGACTCAACGCCGAGATGCCGCTGGTGCTGATGACCGATGATCGCGACGCGGACTGGGCTGGCGCGGCACGGCGGCTGCCGCATGGCAGCCTTGTGGTGGTACGTGGACGCGACCATAAAGCGCGCGCGACGCTGGCGATCGCGCTGGCGGGTATCGCGTCACTGCTGATCGCGGACGATCCCATGCTGGCTGCAGAAATCGGAGTCGGCCTGCATCTGCCGCAAGCGCGCATGCGCGAAGCGCTGCACTGGCGCTGCCGGTATCCCAACTGGATCATCACCTCGTCGGCGCATTCGCTGGGCGCGATGATGCATGCCCGCGCGCTTGACGCCGTCTTCCTGTCGCCGGTTTTGCCGACCGGCAGCCACAGGGGCGCTCCATCGCTCGGGCCCGCGCGCGCTGCCTTTATCGCAGCGCAGGCGCCTGTACCGGTTTATGCTCTGGGCGGCATCACGGCGCGCAATGCCGCGCGGCTGGCGCCCGGCTTCAGCGGCATTGCTGCCATCGCCTCATTGCTCTGAGGTGTGCAGGTTCAGATGCAGGTAGATGGCATCCATCTTCAACTGCGGCGTACCATTGAAGAACACACCGCTGGAGCGCGCATAACGCTGGCGCTGCCAGCCAGCGCTGACATCGATGCTGGGCGACACCCGGTATCCCAGCGAGGCCTGCGCGCCGTTCAAGCCCAGCCGCGGCAATCCCGCCACCGCACCGGCAACGCCGCTCCCATATTCCAGCCCCGCCATCCAGTCGCCATCGGTCACTGCCGCGGCCACATGTCCCGCCCGCGTGGTCGCCGCCTGCCAGGCCTGGTTCACATCGAAGGCATAGGCATTGCTTTGCCGGACGGAACCGCCCAGCGACACGGTGATATCGTCATTCACCGGATAGTCGGCGCGCAGGCCCGCGCCCAGGTCGCTGACGCCTTCCTGCCCCGGCAGCTTGTGCTCGGCCCGGCCTTCGGCAAAGGCGCCATAAGCTGACAACGAGACCGGCCCGATCTCTGTCTCGTACTTCAGCGCCGCTTCCCAGAAATCCGCCTGTCGTCCGGGCGCATGCGGCCCCGCATTCAGGAACGGCAGCTGTTTGCCTTCGCTGGGCGTGAAAGACAGGGCGATCTGCGCCCCGAACAGCGACGGGCTGGTATAGGCCAGCTTGGCATAGTTGCTGGACGCCCCCACCGCCGTGCGCAGCGCGAACGGCAGGGCGCGGCCGGTGCCCGGATCGCGGAAAAAGCTGGTGCGTGGGTCTTCCAGCGACACGTCGGGGTCCACCCTGGGGCCCGTCACCGCCAGGTCATAGCCCGCGCCATCGGTGATGCCGACGGCGATCTTGCCCAGCCCGGTGCGCGCCTCGCCCGCCAGCCGCTCGACCGCGTCGCCGTCATAACGCCCGCGCGACAGGGGATCGGCCGCCGTGAAAATGCCTGCCAGTCCCAGCGACAGCCCGCTGTCATAATCGCGCCGCAGCTCGGGCTTCAGCCGCACATCGCCGCTGACCTGTGCCCCGTCCCGGCCTGGCTGGTGGGGGCCGAACAGGGCTCCGCCCGCGTCGGCGGCCAGCCGCAATTCTGCATTCCCCGCCGGCCAGGACAGGGGGGCAAGGCTCAAGTCCTCCGCCAGGGTGCCGCTTGCGGGCAGCAGGGCCAGGAGAGTCAAAGATGCAATCTTACCAAGCTGCAATAGAAAGTCCCTAAGTCCTTCCAGCATAAGCCAAACTGGCGGCCAAGGCGCAAGCGGCCCGCCGTTGCGCGCATCCGCCCCCGCCGCTATAAGCGCGGGTGGCGCCCTTGCGCCCCTCCAAAGGAAAAGACAGTCATGCGCGTTCTGCCCGCCCTGTTTTGTGCGCTGGTCCTGACAACGGGCCTCGCCGGCTGCGGCTCCTCAAATGACGGCTCGCGCGACGCGGACACCGGTACCTCCATCGCTTCGGGCTCCACCCGCATGACCCTCGGGGTCAATTCCTACCTCTGGCATGCCTCGCTGGACACGCTGTCCTTCCTGCCGCTGACCTCCGCCGATCCGTTCGGCGGCGTCATCATCTCGGAATGGTATGTCGCCCCCACCAGCCCGGACGAGCGGCTGAAGGTGACCGTCTACATCATGGACCGCACCCTGCGCGCCGACGGCCTGAAGGTCGTGGTGTTTCGCCAGATCCGCAACGGCAACACCTGGGCCGATGCCACTCCTAGCCCGGACACGGCGCACAAGCTGGAAGATTCCATCCTGACCCGTGCCCGCGAGCTGCGCCTGGCCAGCCTCGGCAGCAACTAAGGGTCTTCAGACATGGCGCGTTACAACGCCAAGGAATCCGAACGCCACTGGCAGCAGGAATGGGACGCACGCGCGTTGTTCGCGACGCCGGCGCATTCCGACAAACCCAAGGCCTATGTGCTGGAGATGTTCCCCTATCCGTCGGGGCGCATCCATATGGGCCATGCGCGCAACTACACCATGGGCGACGTGATCGCCCGCTTCCGCCGCGCCCAGGGCTTCAGCGTCCTGCATCCCATGGGCTGGGACGCCTTCGGCCTGCCGGCGGAGAATGCGGCGCGCGACAAGGGGGTCAATCCGCGCGACTGGACCTATGAAAACATCGCGGCGATGAAGGCCGAGCTGAAGCGCATGGGCCTGTCGATCGACTGGAGCCGCGAATTCGCCACCTGCGATCCGGAATATTATCACCAGCAGCAGAAGCTGTTCCTGAAGTTCTACGAAGCCGGTTTTGTCTATCGCAGCGAAGCCGATGTGAACTGGGACCCGGTCGACATGACCGTGCTGGCCAATGAACAGGTGATCGACGGCAAGGGCTGGCGCTCCGGCGCGCCGGTCGAGCGCCGCAAGCTGAGCCAGTGGTTCTTCAAGATCACCGACTTCGCCGATGAATTGCTGCAGGGCCTCGATACCCTGGACCGCTGGCCGGAAAAAGTGCGCACCATGCAGCGCAACTGGATCGGCCGCAGCGAAGGCCTGAAATTCCAGTTCGCGCTCTCCAACGACACCAAGCTGGACGTCTTCACCACCCGTCCCGATACCTTGTTCGGCGCGTCCTTCGTGGCGCTGTCGCCGGAGCATCCGCTGGCCCAGGAACTGGCGTTGAAAGACGCCAAGCTGGCGGCTTTCATTGAAGAATGCCGCCATGTCGGCACCGCCGAAGCCGATATCGAGAAGGCGGAAAAGAAGGGCTATGACACCGGCCT
>CBIHOI010000128.1:0-5902 GCA_966211925.1 uncultured Hyphomicrobiales bacterium
ACATATTCGAAGGTGATGCGGCGGGCGTTGGAGGCGCCGGGATAGGTGCGGCAGGCCTCGATCAGTTCCTTGATGGGATACTTCTTGTTGATCGGCACGATCTGGTCGCGGATTTCGTCGGTGACGGCGTGCAGGCTGATGGCGAGGCCGGAGCCGATATCGTTGCCGGCGCGCGGGATCATCGGCACCACGCCGGCGGTGGACAGCGTGACGCGGCGCTTGGACAGCGCGATGGCGTCGCCGTCCATGGCGATGGCCAGCGCCGCCTTGACGTTGTCGAAGTTATAGAGCGGCTCGCCCATGCCCATCATCACGATGTTGGTGACGCTGCGGCCGGGCGCGGTGCTGGGCCAGTCGTCCAGCGAATCCTTGGCCAGCATCACCTGGCCCAGGATTTCGGCGGGGGTGAGATTGCGCACCAGCTTCTGGGTGCCGGTGTGGCAGAAGCGGCAGGTGAGCGTGCAGCCGACCTGGGACGAGACGCACAGCGTGCCGCGATCCTTTTCAGGGATATAGACGGTTTCGAACTCGATCCCCGGGCCGGTGCGGAACAGCCATTTGCGGGTGCCGTCGGTGGAAATCTGTTCGGTGACGATTTCGGGGCGCGCCAGGGTGAAGGCGGCATCGAGAGTCTTGCGAAAATCGCCGGCGAGATTGCTCATCGCCTCGAAGTCTTTTGCGCCATGCACGTAAATCCAGTTCCACAACTGGTTCACGCGCATGGAAAGCGATTTTTCGGGCACACCCGCCCCTGCCAGCGCCGCCTTCAGCGCCGGGCGGTCCAGGCCGATCAGGGAGGGCCTGGCGTCTGTCATCACATGTTGCAGGTGGCGTGAATCTTGGCGAGGGCGTCGTTGAAGCCCGACAGGCTGTAGGTGTCGGACGTCTTGGTGCCGCGCTGGCTGACGCCGCTGGCCACCGCCGACACGCCGCCGCGCATGGCGTCGACCAGGCGGGGATTGTCGTTCAGCGAGGTCAGCCAGGCGCTGCCCTCCTTGCCGCTGTTCTTCTGGAAGAAGATGAACTTGTCGCCGCCGACGCCCAGGGCTGCGGGGGCGCCCTCCTTGGCCTGGTAGCCATAGACGATCTGGGGTTCCGCCTTCACGCGGCGGCCCGGCCAGTCGCTGATCATCAGGTAGATGGCGCCGCGCTTGGCCGCCGGGCGGCTGGCGCGGGGCTTGGACAGGGCATAGCAGGTCATGCCGGAACCCGTGCCGGTGGAGAAGGCCGACCAGTTGCCATAGACGCCCAGAAGGGTGGCCGGGTCCGCGGCGGCGGGCACGATGAGCGCGGCGCTGAGGGCGAGGCCTGCGAAAGTGGCGAGAATCCTGGTCATGCTGGAAATGTCCTTAAAAGCCGGAAACGCGGATTTCGCATTGGAATCGGGCGTTTGTGTGATCGACGGGACCATAAAGTCCGGGGGCTACTCGCGCAACCCGTAGCCCCGCGAGAACAGGCGCCATACCAGGCCGCCAAGGCCGGCGATCATCAGCAGCGTCAGCGCGATGCTGAGGCCCTGCGGCGCCTCGTCCACGCCGATCATGGCGCCGCGGATGCCGTTGATGAAATAGAAGAAAGGATTGGCCCAGAGGATCCAGTGCAGCCAGTCGGGCAGCATCTTCATGGTGAAGAAGCTGCCGCCCAGCATGGACAAGGGCGTGAGGAAAAACACCACCGGCATGTTGAGCTGTTCGAAGCTCTTGGACCACAGGCCGATCAGGATGCCGGCCAGGCCGAAGATGATGGAGACCGCCACGATCCAGAAGATGAACATGGGCCAGGATTCGATGGTGGTGGCACCGAAGAACAGCCCGATCACCAGGATGCCGATGCCGGTGACGGTGGCGCGCAGCACGACGGTAGAGAGACTGCCCACCACCATCTCCAGATAGGAGAGCGGCGCCACCAGCATCTCTTCCACGAACTTGATGAAGCGGGAGAAATAGATCGCCGACGAGGATTGCAGGAAGGCGGCGGTGATGATGTTCATCATCAGGACGCCCGGCATCACGAACTCGATATACCTGTGGCCGCCAATGGTGCGCATGGTACCGCCCAGCACATAGCCGAACACGAAGATGAACAGCAGGGCGCTGCTCCAGGGCGCGATGAAGACCTGGATCGGCACGCGCAGCATGCGCGACACGTCGCGGCGCACGATGGTGTAGAGGCCGACCCAGTTGATGCCCATCTTGTCCAGGCTCGGGGGCGTGAGGTCTTGCGCGCTCATCTTATTGTCCCGCGACATGTTCGGCCTGCGCACCCGTGGCGGCCAGGTAGGCATTCTCCAGGCTGCCGGGGGTGGCCGCCATCTCGTCCTTGGTGCCTTCGCGCACCACCCTGCCCTTGTTGACGATGGCGATCTGGCGGCACAGCCGCTCCACCTCTTCCAGATAGTGGGAGGTGAGCAGAATGGTGCGGCCATCCTGGTTGATCTCGGTGAGGTAGTGCCACAGCACGCGGCGCAGCTCCACATCCACGCCGGCGGTGGGTTCGTCCAGGATGATCAGTTTGGGGTCATGCACCAGGGCGCGCGCCAGCACGACGCGGCGCTTCAGGCCGCCGGACAGTTCGCGGAAGGATTTCTTCAGGTGCGGCGTCAGTTCGAACCGGTTCATCAGGTAATCGACACGCGCCTTGCGCTGGGCGCGGCCCATGCCGAAATAGCCGGCCGCCCAGTCCACGATGTCGGCGGGCTTGGCGAAGGGATCGACATTGAATTCCTGCGGGCACAGCCCGACCAGGCGGCGCGCCTCGCGGTAATTCTTCACCGCATCCAGGCCGAAGATCTCGATGGTGCCCGAGGTGGGATTGGCGATGCCGGTGACGCAATGGATGGTGGTGGACTTGCCCGCGCCATTGGGACCCAGGAAACCGAAGAACTCGCCTTCCGGGATGCTCAGCGACAGGTCGTCCACGGCGACGTTGCCGCGGCGATAGACCTTGCGGAGATTGGTGATTTTCAGGGCGGGTGTGGGCATGGAACCGTTATAGGAAGCCGGACCCAGTTTTCCAACCTCTAGTAGTCTCTGGGCTTCGATTTTGGTGCGCCCCAGCTGTGCACAGGGGGCAATTCGGCGTCAGGGGCTCCGGGGGTAATGGGCCTGCCGCCATAGCCACCCAGGTTTATCAACCTGTCATACAGCACGATGGCCCCCGCCATCCCGACATTGATGGAAAAGCGGGTGGGGATTTTCACCACGAATTCGCACTTGGCCACCATCTGGGGCGACAGCGAATAGCGCTCGGCCCCAAAGACATAGGCGGCGCGGGTAGGATGGCGGAAGCGCGGCAGTTCGATGGCGTCGTCGGTGATCTCCACCCCCACCAGGCGGCAATCCAGCGGCAGGCGGAAATCGTCCGGGTGATCGAACTTGTAGAAAGGAATGACGCCCTCGGCATTGCTGGTGTCGCTGTTGGCCTTGGCCAGGTTCAGGCGCGGCGCCACCGAGAAGAAGAAGCTGGCGTCGAAGGCGTGCGCGATCCGCACCAGGTTGCCCAGGTTCATGGGCTTGGAAACGCCCTCTACGCCGACACCGAAATACCCTCGCATGACTTCCCCACTCCGGCCCCTCCGGCCGTAGCTGGTTCGAGAGCCAGCTACGTTCGTACGCCCCGCTTTGTGCACGTGGACCCGCGCGCGGCGTGGACGCTGACTACCCGATTCAGCGAGGGGCCGCCACCTAGCGGCGTTCCTTGGCCGCCAGGTCGGCGCGGTCCATGTCCGGGGTCTGGAGCTGGATGTCCTTGATGATGCAGGGCGTGCGCATCACGGGGTCATGCTGCAGCACCTGGTCACCGCGTGACAGGCAGGACAGGTTCGAGTTGCCGAAGGTCTTGAAGCGCAGCCCCATCTTGAACTGCAGGCCGCTGCAGATACCCACGAAGTTGACGCGGTAGCGACGGTGACGCTGGTCTTCCACGATCAGGGAACGATCCCCGGGCACCGCATTGAAGCTGTACATGTCAATCTGGCGCAGGCACACCTGCTCGGGCGCGGCCTTTTCGGGCGCGGCCTTGGCCGGGCCCGCAACACACAGTACGGCAGCGCACGTAAAGGGGATGGCGGCAAGGAACCTGTTTTTCATGTTGTTGTTCTCCGTTATAGGCCCGCTTTCATGGTATTACGCTGTCGGGACCGCTTCGGATCCCGCCTTCCCATTCTAGCAGGTTTGCATGTCCCAGCCCGCCGCAAAAACCGGCCTGAAATCCCGGTTGCACACTGCGCCTTTGCTGAAAAAGCTGGGGCCGGGACTGATCACCGGTGCGGCCGACGACGATCCCAGCGGCATCGCCACCTACAGCCAGGGCGGGGCGCAGTTCGGCTTCAACCTGCTCTGGACCCTGCTGCTGACCTTTCCGCTGATGGTGGCGATCCAGATGGTGAGCGCCCTGATCGGGCGGGTGACGGGAAAGGGCCTGGCCAAGAACATGGTGCAGATCATGCCGCGCCAGGTGGTGGGACTGCTGGTGGCGCTGCTGTTCGTGGCCAACACCATCAATATCGGCGCCGACCTGGCGGCGATGGGCGAAGCGGCCGAGCTGGTAACCGGGCTGAACCAGCATGCCTTCACCATTTTCTTCGCCCTGCTGTCGCTGGGGCTGCAACTCTTTCTGCCTTACCGAAAATATTCGCGCTTCCTGACGGTGCTGACCTTTAGCCTGTTCGCCTATGTCGCCATCGTCTTCCTGCTGCCGCTGGACTGGAAGGAGATCGGGGCCGGCCTGATCGGACTGCACCCCGACCTGACGGAAAGTGCCGCCACCACCATCGTGGCCATCTTCGGCACCACCATCAGCCCCTATCTCTTCTTCTGGCAAAGCGCGCAGGAAGTGGAGGAAGTGGATCAGCATCCCGACGAAAAGCCCCTTGTGAAGGACCCGGCGGAAGCCCCCGAAGCCATCAACCGCATCCGCATTGACACCATCGCCGGCATGCTGGCCTCCAACCTGATCGCCCTGGCCATCATGATCGCCACCGCCGCGACGCTGCATGTCCATGGCGTCACTGACATCAACACCGCGGCCGACGCGGCCAACGCGCTGAAGCCCATCGCGGGGCGCTTCGCCTTTGCGCTGTTTTCCATCGGCATCATCGGTACCGGCCTGCTGGCCGTGCCGGTGCTGGCCGGCTCAACCGCCTATGCGGTGGGCGATGCCTGGGGCTGGAAAACAGGCCTGGACCGCATGCCATGGCAGGCGACCGGCTTTTATGCCGTGATCGGCGCAGCCGTGATCCTGGGCCTGGGCATCGATTATTCCGGGCTCGACCCCATCAAGGCGCTGTACTGGAGCGCGGTGCTGAACGGGCTGGTCGCGGTGCCCATGATGGCGGCGCTGATGATCGTGGCAGGCAGCAAGAAGCGGATGGGCGACTTTCGCGTCGGCCCGGTGCTGGGCGGGCTGGGCTGGCTGTCGACCCTGGTGATGGCGGCAGCGGCAGTGACCATGATATATGTGAGTGTGAAGTAGGGCGGATTTCAAAATGGTCATTATCAGTTGGATCGTGTTCGGTGCTTTCATCGGCTGGCTGGCGGGTTTCTTCATGCCCAAGCCGCGCCAGGGCTGCCTGGTCAATATCGCGCTGGGGCTGGTGGGGGCGCTGTGCGGCGGCTTCATCTTCCAGCAATTGTCCGGCGGCAGCTTCAGCTATGAGGCACATGGCTTCATAGCCTCCACCGTGGTGGCGGTGATCGGCGCGGTGATCGTGCTGGCAATCTGGAACGCGCTGCACAAGCGTTAGCTTTCTTCCGTGCCACGTGTCGTGGCCGGAATGCACGGAAGATATATTGAACATCGTGCCTGCTTGCCCTGGATGGCCCACGTAAAGTGGGCCATGACAATCGGGCTTAGCCCTAGCAGAAGGGCGGGACCGACTTTTTATCGCCGGGCCTGATGCCGC
>CBIHOI010000129.1:0-5878 GCA_966211925.1 uncultured Hyphomicrobiales bacterium
CGCCAGGATGCCGACATCGTCGCTTTTCGCCGGGATGAAGGCCGCGCCCTGCCCGCCGGACTGGATTACAGCGCGATTGTCGGCCTTTCCAATGAGGTCCGTCACAAGCTGGAGAGGATCCGTCCGGTTACGCTGGGCCAGGCCCAGCGTATTGAAGGTGTAACCGCTGCCGCCCTGACCCTCATCCTCGCCCATGTGAAGGGTCAGAAAGCCAAAAATGCCGTTCGGGCCTGAGGAATTCGCCGCGAAGGCGAATGTTTCACGTGAAACACTGGCGAAGCTTCAGGCCTATGCCGATATCCTGACCGAATGGAACGCCATCCATAACCTGGTGGCCAAGAGCACCCTGCCCGACCTTTGGGAACGGCACATGTGGGATAGCGCCCAACTGGCGCCGCTGGTGCCTGCGGATGCAACCACGCTGGCAGATTTGGGTTCTGGCGCGGGCTTCCCGGGCCTAGTGCTGGCGGTGATGCTGCCGGGGGTCGCGGTCACCCTGCACGAGGCCACTACCAAGAAATGCGCATTCCTGCGCGCCGCCGCAGAGCGCATGGACCTGCACGTCACCATAGAAAACGCCCGGATGGAGGATTTGCCCCACCAGGCCTATGACGTGGTCACAGCCCGGGCCTGCGCCCCCCTGCCCAAGCTGCTGGAATATGCCCACAACTTCGTGGGACCGAACAGTGTTTGCTTGTTCCTCAAAGGACAAAATGTGGGGTCTGAATTGACCGAAGCCCATAAATATTGGAAAATGAAGGTCTCTCAAGTCCCGAGCCAGACCGACCCGTCCGGTGCTATAGTGACTGTGAGAGAGCTGGGTTCCCGTCATGTCGCCTCCCCCCAAACCACGGATCATGGTCGTCGCCAACCAAAAGGGCGGCGTCGGTAAGACCACCACGGCCATCAACCTGGGCACCGCCCTGGCCGCCGTGGGCGAGCCCACCCTGGTGATCGACATCGACCCCCAGGGCAACGCCTCGACCGGGCTGGGCATCCACCGCCAGGACCGCGGGCTCACCACCTATGAAGTGCTGATGGGCGAAGCCTCGCTGGCCGACGCCATTGTCCCCACCCGCATTCCCGGCCTGTCGCTGGTCCCGGCCACCGTGGACCTGTCCGGCGCCGAGCTGGAGCTGGCCGAGAAGCCGCGGCGCAACTTCATCCTGAAGGACGCGCTGGAGGAATATTCCGCACACGGACAAAATGCCTTTTCCTATATCCTGATCGATTGCCCCCCGTCCCTCACCCTGCTCACCTTGAATGCGATGGCGGCGGCGGATGCGGTTCTGGTGCCGCTGCAATGCGAGTTCTTTGCGCTGGAAGGCCTGTCGCAACTGCTGCAGACCATCGAGCTGGTGAAGGCCAAGCTCAATCCCGCGTTGGAGATGCAGGGCATCGTGCTGACCATGTTCGACAAGCGCAACAAGCTGAGCGACCAGGTCGCCGCCGATGTGCGCCAGACTCTTGGCGAGAAAGTCTATTCCACCGTGATTCCCAGAAACGTCCGAATTTCCGAAGCGCCGTCGCATGGCGTGCCGGCGCTGGTCTATGACCTGCGCTGTCCCGGCAGCCAGGCTTACATCAAGCTGGCCGGTGAACTGATCCAGCGCGAGCGGCTGCGGGTCGCGGCATGACACCTCCCAATGATCGCCCGCGCGGCCTTGGCCGCGGCCTGTCAGCTTTGATCGGTGATGAAGTCGCCGCCGTGAAGGGCGAGCCCGTTGCCAGGAAAGACACGCGCACCCTGCCCGTTGCCTTCCTGCAGCCGGGCAAATACCAGCCGCGCAAAACTTTTGACGAGCAGCCGCTGGCCGACCTTGCGGCTTCGATAAAGGAAAAGGGCGTGCTGTCGCCCATCCTGGTGCGGCCCATCGGCGCCGACCGCTACGAGATCGTGGCGGGCGAACGGCGCTGGCGCGCGGCCCAGATCGCCAAGTTGCACGATGTGCCGGTGGTGGTGCGCGAGATGGTCGACAGCGAGGCGCTGGAACTTGCCATCATCGAGAATGTGCAGCGCGCCGACCTGAACATCATCGAGGAGGGCGCGGCCTATCGCCAGCTGATGGAAGAGCCCTTCAAGCGCACGCAGGAAGAGGTGGCCCAGCATGTCGGCAAAAGCCGCAGCCATGTCGCCAACACAATCCGCCTGCTGAACCTGCCGCCGCAGGTGCTGGCCTGGCTGCGCGAGGGCAAGCTGACAGCCGGCCATGCGCGGACCTTGCTGGGCGAGGCCGATCCGGAGGCCCGGGCGCGCGAACTGATCGAGGGTGCGCTGACGGTGCGCCAGGCCGAGCAGCGGCATGTGCCGAAAAAGCCTGTGAAGAAGCCGCTCAAGGACCCCAATATCGCGGACCTGGAAGCCAGCATTTCCAGCCGCTTGGGTCTGAAGGTCCAGGTTATCCACAAAGGGGATAAAGGTGGGGAAATCCGCATCACCTACAAAACCCTGGAACAGCTGGACGATATCGAGCGGCGGCTGAAAAGCCCGCGCTAGATCTGCCGGGCGCGCTTCAGCGCCTCGGCCACATCAATGCGGCCGTCATACAGCGCCCGGCCGACCACCACGCCCGCGATATTGGGCTCCTTGGCCGCGACCAGATTGTCGATATCGGCGATGGAGCCGACGCCGCCCGAAGCGATCACCGGGATGGTGAGCGCGCGGGCGAGGGCGGCGGTGGCAGCGACATTCACGCCCTTCAGCAGCCCGTCGCCGTCAATGTCGGTGAACAGGATGGCGGCGACACCGGCATCCTCGAACCGGCGGCCAAGGTCGGTGGGGGTGAGGTCGGACATATCGGCCCAGCCCTGGGTGGCGATCTTGCCGCCCTTGGCGTCGGCGCCGACCACGATCTTTCCCGGAAACGCCTTGGCGGCGTCCTTCACGAACTGCGGATCGGTGAGGGCGGCCGTGCCCAGGATCACGCGGGTGATGCCGGCGGCGATCCAGCCTTCCACCGCCTTCATGTCGCGAATGCCGCCGCCAAGCTGAATCGGCAGGTCGATGGCGGCGCGGATGGATTTGATCGCCTCGGCATTGGCGCTGTGGCCGGCGAAGGCGCCGTTCAGATCGACGCAGTGCAGCCATTCAAAACCCTGGCCTGCGAATTCGCGCGCCTGCGCGCCCGGATCGGTGTTGAACACCGTCGCATCTTCCATCACGCCTTTTTTCAGGCGGACGCAGACGCCATCTTTCAGGTCGATGGCGGGAAAGATGATCATGGGCGCCAGCTCAGAAAGTTTTCCAGCAGCTTGATGCCGATGGCCTGGCTCTTTTCCGGATGGAATTGGGTGCCGGCTATATTCTCGTTGCCCACCAGGGCCGTCAGCGGCCCGCCATAATCGGTGGTGGCGATCAGGTCGTCGGGCAAGACCGGCTTCAACTGGAAGGAGTGCACGAAATAGGCATGGGCACGATCGGGAATGCCTTCGAGCAGTGGATGGCTCTGCGCCTTCCTGATCTCGTTCCAGCCCATGTGCGGGATTTTCAGATTCGGATCGTCCGGCGTGATCTTCACCACTTCACCGGCAATCCAGCCCAGGCCCGCATGACGGCCGAACTCAACGCCCACCGTTGCCAGCAACTGCATGCCGACACAGATGCCCAGGAACGGCGCGCCTTCCTTCAGGACTTTTTCGCGCAGCGCCTCGACCATGCCGGGCACCGCGTTCAGGCCGCGCATGCAATCGGCGAAAGCGCCGACGCCCGGCAGCACGATGCGCTCAGCGTCCAGCACCACCTGCGGATCGGCGGTGGTGACGATGTCGCTTTTGCCCCCACGTCCATTCGAGGCGGCGGCGCGCGCCAAGGCTTTCGCCGCGCTGGCGAGATTGCCGGAGCCATAATCAATGAGAGCAGTGGTGGGCATCGCGCGGGTCCTATACCCAGCTAGCGCGGGCAGGGCAAATCCGCCTTTGGCGCCGGTTTCGCGGTCAGCCGGAAGCCCGCCACCAGCAGGTCCTGCCAGGTGGGGGCCGGGTCCACGGCATACAGATTGCCGGCGCGCATGGCCGACAGGCTGCCGCGGCAGTTGGGCGAGGCGAAGCTGGCGGCGGGGCGCCAGCCGGTTTTGGCCAGCTTCATCACCGTGGCCCACCAGCGCGCATCATTGCCATGCACCAGCAGGATCTCGCGCACGCCGTCATGGTCCAGGTCCATGAACCAGGCATCGCAGGTCATGGCGGGACGGGTGAGGCAGGGCGGCACGGCGAATTTCTCCGTCGACCAGTCATGGCTCAGCAGCAGGGCCGGGAGCCGCGCGCCCGGCGTGCGCACGGTGATGTTGGCGCCGATCTGGCTGGGTGGCGGCGTCTCCATGCCTGGCGGGGCGGACAGGGTGATGGCAGCGTCGCGCGCCACGTCCGGGGAGCGGCTCCTCGCCAGCGTCGCCAGCGCATCGGCGCCAAAACGCGCGCCCTGGCGACGCAGATAGCCGAAGTCGAAAGCGGCGGGATCGACCGTGCCGCGTTCCAGCCGCGCCGCCTGGCTGGCAACCGCGATTTGCAGCGGATCGGCGAGGGGAGAGGCCAGCGCCAGGCAACCGCCGACCAGCAGCAGCGCCATCAGCGGGTTGATGATTTCCAGCCGCTGCATCCAGCGCCCGCCGCCGATGCTGATCAGCGTCGCGCTCACATAGAGCAGGCCATAAAGCCCCATCATCGCAATGGCGCATGCCATATAGAGCCGCTCGGCCGTCCAGCCCAGCGCTTCGACGCGCAGGTGCAAGGCGACGGCCGCGACGCCGGCCAGGCCCGCGATCAGGAAAGCGGCCGCGAACTCGCTGGCCTTGCGCCAATTTCCCCTGGCGCTATCGCCGCGACAGGAGGCGTTCACCGCCACCAGCAGCAACAGCGCAAAGCCCAGCGACCAGGCCAGTGGGACGGGCGACACAAAAAGGTGCATCACCAGAATCGTTGCGGCCGCGACCACCAGCATGGGCAGCGCCACGGTCCAGCAGGCCAGCAACACCTTGCGGGCAATGCGCTTGGTCCAGCTTCCGGGACCCGTCATGTCGAAGGCCGCCGCGCTGGCCAGCGCCACCAGCGGCAGGATCAGCAGCTGCGGATCGACGCGGGGACGAAAGCCGGGATAGTGCGACCGCAGCCAGTTCAGCAGGCTGTTGCCCGACCCCAGGATGGCCCAGGCGGCGGCGGTGATGGCGCCCCAGATCAACAGCCGCGCGATCAGCGTCCAAGTGATATCGAAAGTGATGCGATAGCCGGACAAAACGCGTCCGCTCTTGGTCCAGCCGCGCAGCAGCGCTTGCGCCGTCACCAGCATCAGCGCCACCAGCACCGCCAGCGCGATGCCGGCCTGCATCTGCTCCGGCCCCTGGATGCGCCACTGGTGATAGAGGCCCAGGCTGGCCAGCGCGGCGGCGACGATGCCGCTCCAAAGGCTCAGCAGGATGACGGGAATTTCGCCCAGGCCCTCCAGCAGCACCAGCGGCGCGAAGATGCCCGCCAGCGACAGCGCCGCGAACAGGTAGGGATCATGCCCCGGCCACAGGCCATGGGCGCGGCTTTGCACCAGCAGGCACAGACCCAGACCCTGCGCCAGTCCGATCGCCAGCCGCGCGGTGGAAAAGGCGGTGGTGCTGTTGGTGTTGGCGGGCAGGGGCAGGGGGTCGGGGCGCGGTTCTGCAACGGGCTGCGGCACCATGTCGGGCGCGGCCTCGCGCGCCGTCAGTTCGATGGTGTGGGGCGCCGCCGCCGTGGGTTCTTCGGACGAGGGCTCCGGCACGGATGCCTGCGGTTCCGGCATCGATTCATCGTGCCAGCCGATGCCGTCATTGTCGGCGCGCGGCTCGAAGCCGAAAGGCTGTTCCGGCGTCCAGTCCAGCGCGTCCACCCAGCGCGGCGAATCTTTGCGGAAAAA
>CBIHOI010000130.1:0-5440 GCA_966211925.1 uncultured Hyphomicrobiales bacterium
GTTCGAATGGGAACTGACCAAGAGCCCCGGCGGCGCGCATCAGTGGCAGGCCAAGGGCGCGGCGGCAGACATCCCGGATGCGCATGATCCTTCGAAGAAGAAGGTGCCGACCATGCTGACATCCGACCTGGCGTTGCGGTTCGATCCGGCCTACGAGAAAATCTCGCGGCGCTTCCTGGAAAATCCCGAGCAGTTCGCGGAGGCCTTTGCGCGCGCCTGGTTCAAGCTGACCCATCGCGACATGGGTCCGATCCAGCGTTACCTGGGCAAGCTGGTGCCGCAGGAAACCCTGATCTGGCAGGATCCCGTTCCGGCCGGCACGGCGCTGAGCGATGCCGATGTGAAGGCACTGAAAGAGAAGATCCTCGCCAGCGGCCTCACCGTGTCCGAACTGGTGTCTACCGCCTGGGCGTCGGCTTCCACCTTCCGCGGCTCCGACAAGCGCGGCGGCGCCAACGGCGCGCGCGTGCGCCTGGCCCCGCAGAAGGACTGGGCGGTGAACCAGCCGGCGCAGCTTGCCAAGGTGCTGGCGAAGCTGGACAGCCTGCGCGGCAGCGCTTCGCTGGCGGACGCCATCGTGATCGGCGGCGCGGCGGCGGTTGAAAAAGCGGCCAAGGACGCCGGTGTGGCTGTGACTGTGCCCGTCACCACCGGCCGCGGCGATGCCACGGCGGACCAGACCGACGCGCATTCCTTTGAACCGCTGGAGCCTTTGTCGGACGGCTTCCGCAACTATCGCAAGGCGGGACCGCAGTTCATGGCGCCGGAAGAAGCGCTGGTGGACCGGGCGCAGCTTCTCACCCTGACGGCGCCGGAAATGACGGTGCTGGTGGGCGGGCTGCGCGTGCTGGGCGCAAGCGCATCCAAGGACGGGGTCTTCACCGACGAGCCTGGGGCCCTGACCAATGACTTCTTCGTCAACCTGCTCAGCATGGACACAGTGTGGACCGCCACCGGCGAGAACAGCTTTGACGGCTTTGATCGCAAGACAAAGGCCAGGAAATACACTGCCACCCGCGTCGATCTTATCTTCGGCTCGCACTCCCAGCTGCGCGCCCTGGCAGAGGTCTATGCCCAATCCGACTCCAGGGAAAAGTTCGTGACGGATTTCGTGTCTGCCTGGACCAAGGTGATGAACCTGGACCGCTTCGACCTGGCCTGAGCAAAGAGCTTAAAAAAGCCCGCCGGTTCGCACCGGCGGGCTTTTTCCTTCGCATCTGCAACACGGCTTGGCGCTTGCTGCGTTCCTTGCCGGTGATAGGGTTCGCGCAACGCGTCATCGAGCGCGGGCAATCAAGGGGGTCACCATGAAGAGAATGTTTGCCGGCGCCGCGGCGCTGGCACTGCTCGTATCCACACCAGTCCTGGCGCAGACCGTCGATGGCACCTGGAAGGCCGATGTCAATTCCGCCCAGGCACCCAAGAAGCCTGAAGTCTTCCTGATCAAGGACGGCAGCTTTACCTGCAAGACCTGCACGCCGGCCTATACCGTGAAGGCGGACGGCCAGTATCATCCCGTCGCCGGCAATCCCTATTTCGACCAGGTCGCCATCCAGCTGAAGGGCAATGGCTATACCGAGACCGACAGCAAGAAGGGCAAGGTTGTCGCCACCGCCACAACCAGCCTGTCGGCAGACGCCAAGACCGCCACCATCACCTTCACCGACAGCAGCGCCTCGACCACGCCGGTCAAGGGCACCGTGGTGGCGCGCAAGGTGGAAGCCGGCCCGGCCGGATCGCATCCGGCATCGGGTTCGTGGCAGACGCTGGCCTATTCCGGAATCTCCGACAATGGGCTGACGGTGACCTACAAGACCAGCGGCGACACGCTGACCATGTCCACGCCCAGCGGACAGAGCTACACCGCCAAGCTGGGTGGCCCGGCCGCGCCCTACAAGGGTGATCCCGGCACCGAGACCATCGCGGTCAAGATGAGCGGCAAGTCTTTGGTGGAAACCGGGATGCGCGGCGGCAAGACCATCTATGTCCTGACCTCCACTCCGTCCGCCGACGGCAAGAGCCTCTCGGTGGTGTCCGAGAACAAGCTCAAGGGCACCAGCATGACCTACAGCGCCAAGAAGCAGTAACTTCGTACGCAAAAGGAAAAACCCCGGATGCAAGTCCGGGGCTTTTTCATGTCAGGCGAGGATCAACCCCAGGCGGTATGCCAGCGCCAGACCACGCGCACGGCTTGCCAGCTGCCGACGCCGGCGCGGCCGAAATGCCAGTCGGCCACACAGGCCATCGCGGCACGGTCGAGATCGGCGCGGCCGCTGGAATCGCGCAGGGCGGACGCACGCACCCAGCCATCGGCACCGACGCGCACGTTCAGCCATGTCACACCGGACGCGTGCACACGCGCCGCCGATGCCGGATAGTTGTCGCAAGGGCGCTGGGCGATGACGACCCGCTCGAAATAGCGGCTTGGCGCCCAGTCATCCGCCTCGTCCCAGTGATGGGTCTGGACCCGCGCATGATGATGGCGCTCGGGACAGCGACAGGCGCAGTGCGCCCACGCCGCAGTCGGCGCCAGGATGGCCAGAATGGCCATTATGTTTTTCAGACCCCGCATGTGTGCGATATTAGCACAGCTGCAAAAAACGAAAAACCCCGCCGGATCGCTCCGGCGGGGTCTTTTGCGTCAGGCTTTTCGGCCTAGCGATAATAGTAGTGACGATGACCATCGCGGTCGAGGTAGTAGGACTGGCGGTCGCGTTCGCGATAGCCACGGTCATGGCGATAGGCGGCGCGGCGGCAATCCTCGCGGTTGTTGCTGTTGCCGATCGAATTGCCGATCAAGCCGCCGGCGACGCCGCCGACCACGGCGCCGACCACGGAATGTGAAGCAAGACCACCGACCAGCGCGCCCGAACCGGCGCCCAGGGCGGTTTCCGTGCCAGTGTCGTTGTTGCAGGCGGCAGAGGCCGAAATGGTCCCCGCGCCAAGCGCGAACATGGCAGCGGCGGCGAGCATCGCAAAGTTCTTCATATCAATCTCCTGTTTTCAGGCTGCGGCAGCGCCGCCTACCCCTCACAGGGACAGAAACGTACCGTTGTGCCGAAAGGTTCCATTCAGCAACACGGCATCATCAAGGCAAGGCGGGATAGTCGGTATAGCCCTGCGCGCCGGGCGCATAGAAGGTGGCGGCATTCCAGGCATTCAGCGGCGCATTCCTGGCGAATCGCTCCACCAGGTCCGGGTTGGCGATGTAGAGCTTGCCGAAGGCAACGGCGTCGGCCCAGCCGTCGTCCAGAGCCTTCTGTGCGCTCGCCTTGTCGAAGCCTTCGTTGGCGATATAGACGCCGCCGAACGCCTTCTTCAACGCCGGGCCGATGCTTTCGGGATTGGCAATCGGCTTGGGACGACCCTGGCTGTCCACCGGCTTGGAGTTGGCATCCATCACCTGTTCGCGGGCCGCGATCCAGCCGAGCTTGCGCTTGCCCAGTTCGCGCGCGACATAGGTGAAGGTGCCGAGCCGGTCGCTGTCGCCCATGTCATGGGAATCCATGCGCGGCGCCAGATGCATGCCGACGCGGTCGGCGCCCCACACATCGATCACCGCATCGGTGACTTCCAGCATCAGGCGGGCACGGTTTTCGAGGGAGCCGCCATACTGGTCGGTGCGGGTGTTGGTGGAATCCTGCAGGAACTGGTCCAGCAGATAGCCATTGGCGCCGTGGATATGGACGCCATCAAAGCCAGCGCGCTTTGCGTTTTCGGCGCCCTTTTTGAACTCCGCGATGATGCGCGGGATTTCGGGAAGCTCGAGCGCGCGCGGGGTGACATAATCCTTTTCGGGACGCACCAGCGAGACATGGCCCCTGGGCTGGATGGCGCTGGGGGCCTCCGGCAGTTCGCCGTTCAGGAAAATGGGATCGGAGATGCGACCCACATGCCAGAGCTGCAACACAATGCGGCCGCCGGCGGCGTGGACGGCATCCACGATTTTCTTCCAGCCGGCCGTCTGTTCGTCGGAATAGATGCCCGGCGTGGCGGCATAGCCCGCGCCGCGGGGCGTGACGATGGTGGCTTCGGTGATGATCAGGCCCGCCGAGGCGCGCTGGACGTAATATTCCAGGGCCAGGTCGGTGGGTACGCGGGTGTCGGGCGTGGCGCGGCTGCGGGTGAGCGGCGCCATGATGATGCGGTTGGGCAGCGTCAGGGCGCCCATCTTCAGGGGATCGAACAGGGAGGGCATGGCAGGCTCCGTTAGACAGGTGTCGAAGAGTTAGGGAGCCCCTGCCCGGTCTGCAAGACCCTTTATTGAAGGCGCGCGATGGCTTCCGACAGCCGAACCGCCAGGGCCTGGGCCTCGGCGCGCTTTTCGCGCTGTTCGGTGAGTACCTCTTCGGGGGCTTTGGCGACGAACTGTTCGTTGCCCAGCTTGGCATCGAAGCGGGCGATTTCGTCCTGGGCCTTTTTCAGGTCCTTCTCCAGGCGGGCGCGTTCCTTGGCGAAGTCGATGACGTCGCCCAGCGGCAGCGCCACAACGGCCTCGTTCAGTACGAACTGGGCCGAGCCCTTCGGGATGGCATCGGCAATGTCAGCGCTGGTGAGCCGCGCCAAGGTCAGGATCACGTCCTTGTTGCGCGCCAGGCGTTCGGCGGCGGCGGTATCCGCACCGGTCAGCAGCAGCGGAATCTTCGCGCCGGCCGGCACGTTCATCTCGGCACGGACCGAGCGCACGCCCTTGATGAGGTCGATGACCCAGTTCATCTCGGCGCTGGCGGCTTCGGCATTGATCTTCAGCGTCGGCCACTCTGCCACCACCAGCATGGTGTCGCGCGGCGCGGTGGCGGCCCACAGCTCTTCGGTGATGAAGGGCATGAAGGGGTGCAGCAGTTTCAGGATCTGGTCCCGGGCCCAGGCGGTGGTGGCGCGGGTCTCGGCCTTTATCGTCTCATCGGTGCCCTGGATGATCGGCTTGGTGATCTCAATGTACCAGTCGCAGAAGATGTCATAGACGAAGTGATAGGCGTTGCCGGCGGCATCGTTGAAGCGCAGCGCCTCGATGGAGGCGGTGACATCGGCGATGGCGCGGGCGGTCTCCGCCACGATCCACTTGTTGACGGTCTGGGTGACGGTGGCGGGATCGAATCCCGGCACGGTGACGCAGCCGTTCATTTCGCAGAAGCGCGAGGTGTTCCACAGCTTGGTGGCGAAGTTGCGGTTGGTTTCGACGCGCGTGGGTCCGATGCGCATGTCGCGACTCTGGCCGGCGGCCAGCGCCAGGGTGAAGCGCAGCGCGTCAGCGCCGAATTCGTCAATCAACGTGATGGGGTCCACCACATTGCCCTTGGTCTTGGACATCTTGGCGCCGGCTTCGTCCAGCACGCGGTTGTGGATCACCACGGTCTTGAACGGCACTTCGCCGAGGAAATGAATGCCCATCATCATCATGCGGGCGACCCAGAAGAAGATGATGTCGAAGCCGGTCACC
>CBIHOI010000131.1:0-5300 GCA_966211925.1 uncultured Hyphomicrobiales bacterium
AGACCAGCTTGTCCACTTCCTCGCCCACGCCGCTGGTGACGGCGCTGTTGCCGATATTGGCGTTGATCTTGGTCAGGAAGTTGCGGCCGATAATCATCGGCTCGGTTTCGGGATGATTGATGTTGGACGGGATGATGGCGCGGCCGCGCGCGATCTCGTCGCGCACGAATTCGGGGGTGATTTCGTCGGGGATGGCGGCGCCGAAGCTGTTGCCGTCGCGCGGCAGGGCGCTGCGGCCCAGATTTTCGCGGGCGGCGATGAACTTCATCTCCTCGGTAATGATGCCCTGACGCGCATAGTGAATCTGCGTGACATTGCGGCCGGGCTTGGCGCGCAGCAGCTTGATGCCGCTGCGGTCGAACTGCTGCACCGACAGCGTCTCGCCGGGCTTCAGGCCATCGTCTTCAGGCTTGCGGTCGCGGCCGACATATTCTTCCACGTCGCCGCGCGCCAATATCCATTCGCGGCGGCGGGCGGCGAGGCCCTTCTCGATATCGATGATGGCACTGTCATCGGTGTAGGGACCGGAAGTGTCGTACAGCCGGACCGGCGCCTCACCGCCTGACAACTTCACTTCGCGGAAGGGCACGCCATTCACCATCAGCTTGTTGGAGCCGGGCAGCGCGCCGCGCGTGATGCTGAGCGATTTGTCGAGAATGGGCTTGTTCATCGTGACCTCTCCCTACGCCGGCATGACCCGGATCAGGTTGTAAGGGATCCGCGGGATTGCGGTCTCAGCCGCTCGCGCGGCACCCCTGGGAAGGCGGCAATCTAGGCCTGTGCCGCCTGTCACGCAATCGTGATGGACAGCGGTTCCAGGCCGTCAATCTCGGCCGTGACGCGGTCGCCGGGCAGGCAGGGGCCGTGGCCCGTGGGGGTACCGGTATAGATCAGGTCGCCTGCGCCCAGCGTGACCTGTCGTGACAGGGCGGTGAGGATTTCGGGAACAGTCCAGATCATCTGGTCGATGTCAGCGTTTTGCCGGGTCTCGCCATTGTGGATCAGCCGCATGGCCGCCGACAGCAGGGGCGCGGAACCGGGCGTGACGGCGCCGCAGGGGGCGCTGCCGTCGAAAGACTTGCCGATTTCCCAAGGCTTGCCGGTCTGTTGTGCCGTCAGCAGCAGGTCGCGGATGGTCATGTCCATCCCCACGGCATGGCCGAAGATACCGTCCGGCCCCATGGCGACGACCAGCTCGACTTCGTAGCGCAGCTCGTGCGCAGCGGGCGGATATCGCAGCACCCCGCCATCCGGCACCAGCATGTCGGGCTGCTTGGAGAAGAAGATGGCGGGTGTGCGGTTGGTGTAATCCACGCCCGGCTTGCGGTAGTTGCTGCCGACGCACCAGATGCGGCGCACGGCATAGCGTTCTTTGCGGCCGACAATGGGCAGCGACGGCACGGCATGGGGAAAGACGAAGCCTGTCATGTCAGCTGGCCGCGAAATGGCGGAATTCGGAAATCACCGCCCGGACTGACGCCAAGATGATGGTGACGACGTTGCCGCCATGGCCGTTCAGCCAATAGATGCGCTCGAAGCCATGGCGGCTCAGCGCCTGGGTCCAGTCAAGCATGGCAGCGTTCATGGTGGCCTCTCCGCCGCTTGGATATCCTACGCCGCCGCGCTGGGCTTGCCAAATGTGTCAGTCCGGGCTGACACTCTGTGAATGCGCGCCGCCGCCCACAATGCCGCACTTTGCCAGTTTTCGCCGCCCCCGGTGCAGCTGGTGATCTTGGACCGGGTGAGCAAAAGCCGCGCAGTGCGGGCGAGTTGGCGAAGGAATTGCCGGTAGGGCGGACGGCGATGGTGTAGCATCTGGCGGCGCTGAAAAAAGCAGGACTGGTGATGGCAGAGGCCGAGGGAAAGCGACGGGTTTATTGCGTAGCGTCGCAGAGTCTTGCGCCATTGAAGGAATGGCTGAAGAGTTTAACTGGCTATCGTCTTTTCCTGTGGTGGGGTAAAAAATGAATTTCACAGGCTCAAAAGTGCCATTCGGCGGAGAGCATAACACTTGCTGCAAATGCCTCTTACGCGGAATGGTCATTTTCTTCATACTGACTGCGGCAATGCCTGAATCACTCGCAAAGGACAAGTACGAGCAAGTCCATTCTGTCGCGATTCTTTCTGCGCTCGGAAATCTAATAGAAATGCAGAAAACCGGACTGACACGCTTCGGCTATGACGATTACAAATTGCAGACCGATTGGAATCCTGATGAAGAGATCAGGAACTTACTGTCGAAAGTCGTGGAGCGACGGGCAACCGTAAACAATGAAGTGCTGGACCCCCAAATTTTTGGAAATTTCACTGTCGCGGGGGACGACAACCCAGAGAAAACGGTACGAAACGCGATACGGGCGAACCCTAAAATAGCCGAGGTTGACGCCCTGATTGCGGTCTTCCCCGATTCTGGCACGGAATCATATTTCCCACAGGGTCTCGGAATTACGCACGATAACGCGCTTTTTTCAGGCAAAGGCAATTCCGTCGCTACAGCAAAGTATATGGTTGCGATTTTCGACGCGAAAACTGGTGAAAAGATAAATTACGGCACTGGGCAGTACCCTTCGTCCAATTCCATATTCGGCCGCTCTCCACCCATGGAAACTTGCTCAGATATCCTTTGGGCCAAAACGGCGGACGAACTTACCACCGAACAGAAGAATGCCATCCACGCGGAGTTTTCGTCGCTACTATCCCGAAGCCTGGCTTACGCTTTGGCAAGTGCGAATTTTATTACCAAAACGGATGCCGTTTCCGCGGCAAATTCGATGGCCTTGCCCGCTGTCGCAACATGTCGCGCACCTTGATGCTTTTCGAGATACCGTCGGACGATGATTAGCTGGCCGCGAAATGGCGGAATTCGGAAATCACCGCCTTGACCGATGCCGCCACGATCTTTTCGCCGGCTTCGATGCTGGCCTGGCTGGGGTCGGAGCCGATGCGGCCGTCGGGGAAGCGGCGGCGATAGTCGTCGGCATCCAGGATGGGGCCGTTGGGGGCGATGCGGGGCGTCATGGTGACGCTCTTCACCGCTTCGGGATAGCCGAAATATGTCACCGACACTTCCGACGGGGTGGCATGGCTGCCCTCGCCCACCGGGAATAGCTGGCGGCAGAGGTCCATCACGCCGGGCAGCTCCCACCAATTGCGCAAGGTGCAGCGCAAGGGCGGCGCATTGTGGCCGACGCCGGAGAAGGTGACGCCGTGATACATCTCGCTGAAGGCGGCATTGATGGTGGCGATGTTGCCGCCATGGCCATTCAGCCAATAGATGCGCTCGAAACCGTGACGGGTCAGTGACTGGGTCCAGTCCAGCATGGCGGCGATCATGGTGGAGGGGCGCAAGGTGATGGTGCCGGCAAAGCCCATGTGATGCTGCGCCTGGCCGACATTGAAGGTGGGGCCGACCAAAATGCCAGCCTCGTCGCCCGCGCGGCGCGAAATGATCTCCGGGCAAAGGGCGTCGGTGCCCAGAAGGCCGTTGGGGCCATGCTGCTCGGTCGAGCCGATGGGAATCAGGATGGCCCTGGACTTTGCCAGATAGGCTTCGACTTCGGGCCAGGTGGAGAGTTGAAGCTGCATGCTTTTTCCGATGCGGTTTTCCGGACGCAAAACCGACGTCTTGAGTTGGAGCCACGATCATAGCACCATCCCTGCCGAGGCAAGCCCAAAAGAGACGACCATGTCCGACAGCCTGATACCCGTACCGGATGCTTGGAAAAAGCGCGCCCACATGACGGCGGCCGGGTATGAGGCGGCCTATGCGGAATCGATCCGCGACCCGGATGGCTATTGGGGCAAGGAAGCGGCACGGCTGGACTGGATGACGCCCTTCACCAAGGTGAAGAATGCGTCATTCGATGCCGACAATCTGTCGATCAAATGGTTCGAGGACGGGGCGCTGAATGTCGCCGCCAACTGCATCGACCGTCACCTGGCGACGCGCGGCGAGCAGACCGCCATCATCTGGGAAGGCGATGATCCCGCCGACAGCAAGCACATCACCTATCGTGCGCTGCACGAGGAAGTCTGCCGCTTCGCCAATGTGCTGAAGGCCCGCGGCGTCCGGAAGGGCGATCGCGTCACCATCTACATGCCGATGATCCCGGAAGCGGCTTATGCCATGCTGGCCTGTGCCCGCATCGGGGCGGTGCATTCGGTGGTGTTCGGCGGTTTCTCGCCCGATTCCCTGGCCGGGCGCCTTACCGACTGCGACAGCAGGATCGTGATCACCGCCGATGAAGGCGTGCGCGGCGGCAAGGCCGTCGCGCTGAAGAAGAATGTCGACCTTGCAGCCACCGCCTGCGCCTGCCTGGAAACGGTGATCGTGGTGCGGCGCACCGGCTGCCCGGTGCTGATGCATACGGGCCGCGACGTCTGGTATCACGAGGAAGCGGCGAAGGTTTCCACCGACTGCCCGGCGGAGGCGATGAACGCGGAAGACCCGCTGTTCATTCTTTACACATCGGGTTCGACCGGAAAGCCCAAGGGCGTGCTGCACACCACCGGTGGATACCTGCTGTGGGCAGCCTATACCCATCATTATGTCTTCGATTATCACGCGGGCGACATCTATTGGTGCACCGCCGATGTCGGCTGGGTCACGGGGCACAGCTATATCGTCTATGGCCCGCTGGCCAATGGCGCCACCACCCTGATGTTCGAAGGCGTGCCCAACTATCCCACGGCCTCGCGCTTCTGGGAGGTGGTCGACAAGCACAAGGTCAACATCTTCTATACCGCGCCGACCGCCATCCGCGCCCTGATGCGCGATGGCGAAGCCGCCGTGAAGAAAACCAGCCGCGCCTCCTTGCGCCTGCTGGGCACGGTGGGTGAGCCGATCAATCCGGAAGCCTGGAACTGGTATCACACCGTGGTGGGCGATGGACGCTGCCCCATTGTCGATACCTGGTGGCAGACCGAAACCGGCGGCCACCTGATCACGCCCCTGCCCGGCGCCACCGACCTGAAGCCGGGTTCGGCGACCAGGCCCCTGCCCGGCGTGGTGCCCGTGATCGTGGATGCCGAAGGCAAGGTGATGGAAGGCGCGGTCAGCGGCAATCTTTGCATCGCGCAAAGCTGGCCGGGCCAGATGCGCAGCGTCTATGGCGATCACCAGCGTTTCATCGACACCTATTTCAAGACCTATCCGGGCATGTATTTCACCGGCGATGGCTGCCGCCGCGACGAGGACGGCTATTACTGGATCACCGGCCGCGTCGACGACGTGATCAACGTGTCGGGCCATCGACTGGGCACGGCGGAGATCGAAAGCGCGCTGGTGGCCGACATGAAGG
>CBIHOI010000132.1:0-5287 GCA_966211925.1 uncultured Hyphomicrobiales bacterium
GGTCGGCTGCTGGTGCCCCATCATCGCCTTGCCGCGCGAACCGGGGGGCTCGGGCTGGGCAAGAGCGGGGACGGCCAGCAAGGCCAGGGTGGCGGCAGAGATCAGCAATTTGCGCATTATGGCTTTTCCTGAATATGGCGGTGCTGTAACCCGCAATGGCGGGTTAGGTTCCCTATCTGTCACCCGATTCCCTGGACCCGCCTTGAGCGACATCAAACTGCGCCCTGCAACGCCCGCCGATGCGGCGCTGATTCTCGCCTTGCTGCGCGAGCTGGCGGACTATGAAAAGCTGCTGGACAATTTCCATCTGACCGAGGCCGTCATCGCCCGCGACATGCTGGGGCCGGACGCGGTGTGCAACTGCGATATACTTCTTGTCGGCGATGAACCGGCGGGCCTCACCACCTGGTTCTGGATCTACAAGAGCTTCCGCGCCGCCCGCGGCATCTTCCTGGAAGACCTGTATGTGCGCCCGCAATTTCGCGGCAAGAAGCTGGGCAAGCTGCTGCTGGCGAACCTGGCCAAACGTGCCCATGCGGCCAATGGCTATGTCGAATGGCAGGTGCTGGACTGGAACACGCCCTCGATCGACTTCTACAAGGGCATCGGCGCCGAGCTGAAACCGGAATGGATCACCTGCCGTCTGGATCACGGCGCGCTGGCGGAGATGGCATCATGAGCGACATCACCCTGGTCGTGGCGGCGGCGGAAAATGGCGTCATCGGCGACAAGGGCGCCATCCCGTGGCGCATTTCCGACGATCTCAAGCGCTTCAAGGCGCTGACCATGGGCTGTCCCATTGTCATGGGCCGCAAGACCTGGGACTCGTTGCCGAAAAAGCCCTTGCCCGGCCGCACCAATATCGTGGTGACACGGCAGGCGGACTGGACCGCCGAAGGCGCCGTGACGGCGCATTCGGTGGAAGAGGCCATCGCAAAGGCGGGTGATGCCGACGAAATCTTCGTGATCGGCGGCGCGGAAATCTATGCCTCCGCGATGCCCTTGGCCAACTGCATCGAGCTGACCGAAGTCCATGCCGAGTTCGACGGCGACGCCGTGCTGCCGCCGCTGGAAGGCGAATGGGACGAAACCGGGCGCGAAGGCCACCAGACCGAGGACGGGCTGTACTACAGCTTCGTCACGCTGGAGCGCGTCACTCCAGAATAATCTTCGGCGCGGGCTTCGACGCTGTTTCCAGCGACGCCGCCACTTTCCTTGCCAGTTCGAGAAAGGCCAGCGCTTCGGGCCCGTCCGGGGCGCTGACGCTCACCGGCGTTCCGGCGTCGGAGGTTTCGCGGATGCGCGGCACCAAGGGAATTTCGCCCAGGAAGGGCGCGCCCAGCGTCGCCGCCGTCTCGCGCGCGCCGCCATGGCCGAAGATGTGATGCTCGTGGCCGCAATTGGTGCAAATGAACACGCTCATGTTTTCCACCAGTCCCAGGATCGGCACATGCGTCTTCTGGAACATGGAGATGCCCTTCCTGGCATCGATCAGCGCAATATCCTGCGGCGTCGAGACAATCACTGCGCCCTTCAGCGGCACGCGTTGGGCAATGGTGAGCTGCGCGTCGCCGGTACCCGGCGGCATGTCCAGCACCAGCACGTCCAGCGGCGCCCACTGCACATCCTGCAGCATCTGGGTCAGCGCCGACTGCACCATCGGCCCGCGCCAGATCATGGCCTGGTCTTCCTCGACCAGGAAGCCGATGCTCATGGTCTTGATGCCGTGCTTGGTGATCGGCACCAGCTTCTTGCCGTCGCTTTCCGGCTTTTCGGTAATCCCCATCAGGCGTGGCAGCGATGGGCCATAAATATCCGCGTCCAGCAGCCCGACCTTCAGGCCCAGCCGTGACAGGCTCAGCGCCAGGTTGACCGCGACGGTGGATTTCCCGACGCCGCCCTTGCCGCTGGCCACGGCAACGATCGCCGCCACGCCCGGAATGCCGGCGGGTGCCGGCGGCGCCTGGCGCGCGACAGCAGGCTTTGGCGCGGGGGCGTGTGCGTGCGAATGGGCATGTCCCGCATGGTCGTCGTGTGCATGGCCATGTTCTTCATGCGCCGTCAGCACGGCGGTGACGGACTTCACGCCCTTCACACCCAGCACCATCGCTTCGCAGATCTTGCGCAGGGGTTCGGATTGCGGCGCGCGTTCGGGGCTCACTTCCAGCACAAAGCCGACATGGCCGTCCTTCACGACCAGACCCTGGATCATGTCCTGCTGGACCACGGTGCGGCCGCTGACGGGGTCCACAACCTGGTCAAGCGCCTTCAGTACATCGTCGCGTGTCGCTGTCATGGCCGGGGATATAGACCCCGCGCGGTCCGATTAGAAGGTGGTTGCGCTGGCGACCCGCAGGTGCGGCGCCGGTGCGTCCGCCGACAAGACCTTGTCCATGACGCGGCCATTCATCACCAGCAGCACCACCTGCACCGGCTTGGGACGGCCCAGGAGCGGCGCGAGAAAACCGCCCGAGGCGGCGGCATGAACGATGTAACCGGTACAATAAAGCCCGGCCTGGATGCAGGCCTGGACGCGCGGATCCGCCGATGCAAAGCGACTGGCGACACCCGCGCTGGACAGCGTTTCGCCGCCGGCCAGGTCAATGCCCATGTTCGCCAGGTCTTCGGCGCGGGTCATGCCCGGCACGATCTGGTCCAGCGCCTCGGTAGCCTGGCCGCTTCTGTCCGGCCCCAGCAAGCTGCCGCAGCCCGCCAGCGCGAGCGGGATGGCGACCATCAGCAGGCACAGCAGGCCCAGCAATCTGGCATGGGTGTTGGGATGTTTCATGGCCTGCGCCATTCAAGGGCCATGCCTGGGAACCGGCGCGCGGGCATGCGGGAAAAAAGCCCTCAAATCCCGGTTTTGCCCTGTTTGTTCCGTTTTTCAGTGCCTAAACTGCGGCCCGAATCCCAAGCTCCTCCAGCCACAAGTGGACATATGCGTCTTTTGAAGAATCTGTGTGCCATTCTGGTTCTTGCGGGCCCGCTGCTTGCCGGTCCGGCACTGGCGCGGCCGGCGCCGGATTCCTTCGCCGACCTGGCGGGCAAGCTGCTGCCCACGGTGGTGAACATTGCCACCTCCCAGACCCTGAAGGCGCCGGCCCAGTCCGCCATGCCGCAGCTTCCGCCCGGCTCGCCGCTGGAAGACCTGTTCAAGAATTTCCTGGGCCCCAAACAAGGCCAGCCGCGCCACGTGACCTCGCTGGGTTCGGGCTTCATCATCGATCCCAGCGGCTTCATCGTCACCAACAACCATGTGATCGAGGACAGTGACCAGGTCACCGTCACCCTGAATGATGGCACCAGCCTGCCGGCGCGCGTGGTCGGCCGCGACGTCAAGACCGATTTGGCGGTGCTGAAGGTCAATCCCAAGAAGCCCTTACCCGCCACCCGCTTCGGCGACAGCGACAAGGCCCGCATCGGCGACTGGGTCATCGCCATCGGTGATCCCTTCGGCATCGGCTCCACGGTGACGGCGGGCATCGTCTCGGCGCGCAACCGCAACATCAATGCGGGGCCCTATGACGATTTCATCCAGACCGACGCGCCCATCAATCGCGGCAATTCCGGCGGGCCGCTGTTCAACATGGACGGCGACGTCATCGGCATCAATTCGCAGATATTCTCGCCCTCGGGCGGCAGCGTCGGCATCGGTTTCGCCATTCCCGCCAACCTGGCGCGCGAGGTCACCGGCCAGCTGCGCCAGTTCGGCATCGCCCGGCGCGGCTGGATCGGCGTGCGCATCCAGCAGCTCACGCCCGAGATTGCCGAAGGCATGGGGCTTGCCGGCAGCAATGGCGCGCTGGTCGCCGACGTGACGCGCGGCGGCCCGGCCGACAAGGCAGGGCTGGTGAATGGCGACCTGGTGACGGGCTTTGACGGCAAGCCGGTGGGCGACGACCGCGCCTTGCCGCGCATCGTGGCCGACACCCCCATCGGCAAGACCGTGAACATTGACGTGCTGCGCAAGGGCAAGAAGCAGACCCTGCGCATCACGGTGCTGAAGCTGGCCGACGACAACAAGCCCGACAAGCCGGTCAAGGCGCCGCCGCCGCCCAGGAACCAGCCCAAGCTGGCCCAGCTCGGCCTGACGCTTGGACCGCTGGACGGCGGGAGCCGCGCCAAGTTCAAGATCGCCGGCAATGTGCAGGGCGTGCTGGTGACGGCGGTGGAGGGCGGCAGCCCGGCGGGCGAAAAGAATGTGCGCCCCGGCGATGTGATCGTCGAAGTCGCCAGCCAGCCCATGAAGACGCCGCAGGACGTGGCCAAAAAGGTCGATGCCGACGCCAAGTCCGGCAAGAAGGTCGAACTGATCCTGATCAATCGCGGCGGCGACTTAACTTATGTGGGACTTCGACTGAACTAGGAGCTTGCCATGGGCATTCTGGTCATCTGTTCCTATCGCCCGCATCCGGGCCATGAAGACGAGGCCCGCATGCTGATGCAAGCGCATGTGCCGCTGCTGCGCGAACATGGCCTGATCACCGACCGCGAAGTGGTGCAGGGCATCGCCAAGGATGGCGAGCTGGTCGAGATTTTCGAATGGGTGTCGGTGGAAAAATCCCGCGGCGCCCCCGCCATTGCCGAGATCGGCGCGCACTGGAAGGCGATGAGCGCGGTGATGGACTTCGTGCCCATGGCCAGCATCGCCGAAAGCCAGCACGCGTTTGCGCATTTTACGCCGTTTTAGCGCCGGTGGTTTAAGACCGAACGATCTCGTCGTTCGCATAGCCCTGCAGATACAGCAGCGCCGTCAGGTCATTGTGCTGGATCGCCGCCCCGGCCGCGGCCGCAACAGCCGGCTTGGCGTGATAGGCCACGCCCAGGCCCGCACGCTGGATCATGGCGAGATCATTGGCGCCATCGCCCACCGCAAGCGTCTGCGCAAAGGTGATGCCTTGCACGGCCACCGCTTCTTCCAGCGCCGCCAGCTTGGCCTCGCGGCCCAGGATGGGCAGGCCGACTTCGCCCGTCAGATGGGTGCCGTCATCCAGCAGCGTGTTGCCGCGCTCGACATGAAAGCCAGCCGCTTCCGCCACGCGCTGGGTGAAATAGCCGAAGCCGCCCGAAACCAGCATGGTGTGCGCGCCATTCGCGCGCATCGTCGCCAGCAGCGATTTCGCGCCGGGGTTCAGCCGCACGCGCTCCGCATAGGTGCGCTCCAGCGCGTCCAGCCCCAGCCCCTTCAGCATGCCCACGCGCTCGCGCAGGGCGCCCTCGAATTCCAGCTCACCGCGCATGGCCCGTTCGGTGATGGCGGCGATCTGGGGCTTCAGGCCCGCCATGT
>CBIHOI010000133.1:0-5231 GCA_966211925.1 uncultured Hyphomicrobiales bacterium
TCTGCCGGGCCGACTGTTCGGTCACCGCCGTCCGGGGGGAGGGGGTGCGCCAAAGTGAGGTTCAAATGGGATGATGCCGGGACTTGACTTACTGTCATTCGCCCCCAAACGTCTGACCAACCAAGAAGAAGGGAAGTCCGCCATGTCCAGGAAGCCACTCCAGCGCCGTCATTTCATCGTGGGTGCTGCCGCCAGCGCCGGCCTGGCCACCATGGGGACCCTCCCCGCCCTTGCTAAAATCATCAAGCACCAGCCGCTGGATCCTGTGAATCCCGACCTGCTGTTCGGCACTACCAGCTCAATCTGGAACGATGCCGGGCTGAACACAAACACCGTCTATGACACGGCCCAGGCCATCCAGGTGGTGGCGGCGCGCGGGCTGCAGGGTATCGAATTCTATGCCCATGGCGTGGAGCCCTATCGGTCCAAGGTCAAGGAACTGCGCAAGCTGTTCGACGATGCCGGCATCACCTTTCTGGATGCCTCCAATGGCCAGAAAGGCCAGTCAACGAATTTCATCGACCCCGACCAGATCCCCAAGACCATCGCCGACCATGTTGCCTTCTGCCGCGACTTCCTGGTGCCGATGGGCTGCGGCCATTGGAAGATCAACATGGGCGCACGCCCTGCGGGCGGCCCCAGCGAGGAGCAGCTCAAGCGTCTGGCCGATACGCTCAACCGGCTCGGCGAACAGACCATCGCTATGGGCGTGAAGCTGTCGCCGCATCCGCATATCTGGGGGCCGCTGGAGCGCGAAAAGGAAATGCGCTTCGTAATGGATCATACGGATCCCAAGGCTGTCTGGCTGTGCGCCGATACCGGCCATCTCACCCTGGGCGGCGGCGATGCGGTTCAGATCATCAGCGATTATTTCCCGCGCCTGTCGGAAATCCATCTCAAGGATACCTACGCCAAGTACCGCGGCAATACCGCGACGCCGACCCAGGAGCAGCACAAGATCGCCAGCGTCTATCACAATCTGGGCGGCGGTGGCGTGGACTTCCAGGGCGTCTTCAAGGTGCTGCGTGACAAGCACTTCAAGGGCTGGGTGATCTTCGACGTGGACGGTCCGCGCAAGGGCGATGACGGCTATGACGCCATAGGCGGCGACGACCGGTTGAAGGTGGACGATTATCTCGCCCACAACATCAATTATCTGCGCACCCAGCTTGGCATCAAGCTGCCGCCGCAACCCTGATCCGCAACGAAAGAAACCGGAATGTTTCGTCTGAACCTGACGGCTGTCATGGCAGTGCTTCTGGCCGGCACGCCGGCGTTCGCCGCCGACTATGAAGCCGAACTGGATCCCACGCCGTTTGATGCCACCACCCGAGCCGACGTGATCAACAGCATCGGCAACGTCACCGCCACGCTGGACGGCAATGTCCTGAAAATCCAGGGCAGCTTCTCCGCCATGACCTCTGCGGCGACGAATGCTTCGGTGCGCATGGGACTGGCCAAGGGCGTACCGGGCGATGCCATCGGCAAGCTGACCGTGGACCGTGCGCCCGCCGGCACGGTGTCGGGATCGGTAACCCTGACGCAGGATCAGGTCACGGCGCTGCAGAAGCAGGCGCTGTATGTTCGCATCGATAGCGAGAAGGCGCCCGAGGGCAACCTGCAAGGCTGGCTGGAAGGAAAATGAGGATGTCGCGGAATTTCCTGATGGGCGCTGCGGCGCTGATCGGTGTTGGCAGCGCGCTGGCTTGGGCGCAGACGGCACCGGCCGGCGTGTACACAGCGGCCCAGGCGGCGGCGGGCAGGGCGGTCTATGCCCAGAACTGTGCCGGCTGCCATCGTGACAATCTTGCGGGCGGCGGTGATGCCCCGGCGCTGGGCGGCAATGGTTTTATAAGTTCTTTCGGCGCGCGCTCGACAAAGGATCTGTACAAGTTCATCGCCACCTCCATGCCGGCTGGCGCGCCCGCCAGCTTGAGCGAAGCGCAATATGCCAATGTGACGGCCTATCTGTTGCAGGCCAATGGCGCGGCGGTCGGCGCGAAACCCTTCAGCAAGAACACCGACATCAAGGTTGGAAGCATTGCTACGGGCAAACGGCCGGCGAAATCGCCCAAGGTCGCCAAGACGGCGAATGACGCCCCCCTGAACCAGCGCACCGACCTGATGGCGCCGGCCTTCCAGCTTGGGCACACGGTGCAAGGCACTGTGAAGAACTACGTCGATGTCACCGACGAAATGCTGAGCCATCCGCCGGACGGCGAATGGCTGATGTACCGCCGGAACTACCAGGGCTGGAGCTTCAGCCCGCTGAAGGACATCAATCCCGACAACGTGAAATCCCTGACCCTGAAATGGGCCTGGAACATGAACGAAGGCGGCGCCAACCAGGTGACACCGATCGTGCATGCCGGGGTCATGTTCCTTTCCAACACCTCCAACACCGTGCAGGCACTGGATGCCCGCACGGGCGAACTGATCTGGGAAAACCGGATCGGGCCTGTGTCGAAGATCGCCTATGGCGGCACCCGCAGCCTGGCCGTCTATCATGACAAGGTCTATGTCGCGACGACGGATGCCAAGATCCACGCGCTGGATGCCCGTACTGGCAAGATCGTCTGGGAACAGGCGCTTGGCAGCACGCGCAATTCCAATACCGGCGGCGTGATGGTTATGCGCGGCAAGGTTCTGACGGGCCTGACCGGCTGCGACAACTATTCGGAGAACAACTGCTACATCAGCGCCTTTGACGCAGATACCGGCAAGCGGGACTGGAAATTTTTCACCACCGCATTGGAAGGTCAACCCGGCGGCGATACCTGGAACGGGCTGCCCAATCTGCTGCGCGGCGGTGGCGACACCTGGATTGCGGGCACATACGATCCGGAGTTGAACACGACTTATTGGGGGGTGGCCCAGACCAAGCCGTGGTTCCGCGCCAGCCGCAAGACCTATGGCGCCTCGACGCTGTATTCTTCGTCCACGCTGGCGCTCAACCCCGACGATGGCAAGCTGAAATGGTATTTCCAGCATGCGCCGGGTGAATCGCTGGACCTGGATGAAGTGTTCGAGCGTGTGCTGATCGACCATGGTGACCAGAAGACGCTGATGACCATCGGCAAGCCCGGTATCCTGTGGAAGCTGGATCGCGTTACCGGCAAGTTCCTGGATGCGAAGGAGACGATGTTCCAGAACGTCTTCGCCAACATCAATCACCAGACCGGCGAAGTCACCTATCGCAGCGACATCCTCAACCAGAAGACCAACCAGTGGCTTTCGTCGTGTCCGGGCCCCGAAGGTGGCCATGACTGGCAGGCAGTCAGCTACAACCAGCCCACCGATCTGCTCATCATACCGCTCAGCCAGAGCTGCGTGATGATCCAGGGCCATGACGTGGATCAGAAACTGGGCGGCGGCGGTACGGCCGCCTCCCAGAAGTTCTTCTTCATGCCTGGCACCCACCAGAACATGGGCAAACTGGTGGCCTATCGCACGTCGGACATGAAAGAGATGTGGTCCTGGCAGCAGCGCAGCCCATTTCTGTCGGCAGTTCTGTCAACTGGCGGCGGGGTGGCCTTCGTGGGCGACTTCAACCGCAGCTTCAAGGCCGTTGACGTGAAGACCGGAAAAATCATCTGGCAGACAAGGCTGGGCAATACCGTGCAGGGCTATCCCGTCAGCTTCAGCCTGGACGGCAAACAGTATATCGCCGTCACGACAGGTCTTGGCGGCGGCAGCCCGCAACAAAAGCCCACCGCGCTGCTGGACGAAGTCCATCGTCCCGCGACCGGCCACCAGCTCTATGTGTTCGGATTACCTGACTAGTTGGCTCTGGGAAAATGTACGGCGACGGTAATCAGCTCGCCTTGGATATCGGTGTATTGGTGCGGCGTGTTGGCCGGCACCAGGACATAGTCGCCCTTGGTGATCTTGCGCGGCGAACCGCCTTCGATGACCTTCCCCGACAGCGTCTTGCTGTTCCCGGGCGTGACCTCGGTAAGGGTTCCGCCCGTGATCAATGTGCAGCCGCCACCGATGACTTCGATCAGCTCATCCTGTGCAGGATGGATGGAAGGCGGTGTCGTGCTGGTGCGAAACTCGAGCTGTACCGGATAGCCCGGCACGTTGCCGATGATCTTGACGGTATTTCCGCCTTTGTGCTCGGCGCGTGCTTGGGCGATCAAGGCCTGGACATCGGCAGCAGAGCTGTAGAGCTTGATGGGTGCCGTTCCAGGCTGTGCGGCGGCGGGCAGGGGGGCCAGCAGCGCCAGTATCGACAAAAGCCTTTTCATGAAGACCTCAAGAAGAAGGGCCGGTCTCGCGACCGGCCCATTGTTTCCTGCCTATTGTTTCGCGCCGGCTTCAGCATCGAAATTGTGCATGCCTTCGGGACGCGGGTTGATGGCGATCCGGGTGGACATGCCGGTTCCTGCCCAGCTTGCACGATGCCAGCGGCCCTGCGGTGCGTAGACGATGTCACCGACATTGGCGGTGAAGAACGGCATGCCTTCCATCTTGTAATCGACGGTTCCTTCGGCGATCACCCAGAACTCGTTATAGTCGATGTGGAAATGGCCCTTGTTGCTGTCGGGCGGCGTTGGCATGCCCTTGCCGCGGATCACGTTCATGAAGTTGTTCGCATCCTTCACGAAAGCATGATCGCCCGGCTTCGGCGGCACGGTGCTGTTCACATAGTCCTTCAGGAAGTCGACATAGGGTTTGTTCTGGTCGGTATAAGGATCCGGCGGCGTGCGATAGCTGGCCAGGACATAGACCTTGCCCTTGGCGGTCGGCGCCGGCCCTGCATCGTCCTTGCCAGTCGCCGGATAAAGCGGCGTGCGGTTTGCGCGGGTTACCTCGAAACGGACGCTGGGCTCGCTGCCGATCGTCTCAAGCGAGTAGGGCGTACGGTAGGGCACCTGCACCAGGAAGCCCTTGGTCGCCACAAAAGGTTCCTGCCCCTGGATTGTGAAGCGGATGGAGCCGGAAGCGATGTACCAGAACACTCGGTCGTCGGCCCAAAACTGGGTCTTGGTCTTCTCGCCCGGGGCCTGCTGAATATAGTCAGCGCTATAGTCCTGGTCGCGCACGATGGGCTGAATCCAGTTTTTTTCGCCTTTGTGAGCGGCCATGATCTCGTTAAGGCGCCAGATCGGCTTGTTGGGCGATTTCCATTGGGTCATCGGCACGGGCTTGGGCGACCAGCTATACCAGATGGAGCCAGGCTGAGCGGCAGCCGGTATCATGGCTGCCACACTGATCAGGCCAGCCAC
>CBIHOI010000134.1:0-5214 GCA_966211925.1 uncultured Hyphomicrobiales bacterium
CCCATGGCGGGGCAGGCCAACCATTTCTTCAACTACGCGCCGGAAGACGTGCCCTATGCCAAGACGCGCTACCGCAACGAGGTCCATCGCCTGCTGGGGGTGATGAACACCCGCCTGGCCAAGAAGAAATACCTCGCCGGGACCTATTCCATCGCCGACATGGCGTCCTGGAGCTGGACGCTATCGGCCTCCAAGCACGTCCCGCTCGACGAATTCCCCCATGTGAAGGCCTGGCGCGACCGCGTGGGCAAGCGCAAGGCGGTCCAGCGCGGCAAGGCGCTGGCGGCCGAAGCCCGCACGCCTTTCACCGAAGAAGAGCGCAAGGTCCTTTTCGGCCAGAAAGCGCGATAGGCGCGCCCTCTGCTTTTGTTTGCCCCCTCCGCATCGCAAGCGACGCTAGGGGCACCTTCCCCGCCGATCGCTTCGCCGCGGGGCAGGGCGCGCGTTAGGCTTTCGTTCACCACGCCTAATGGTTCTTAGCAATTAAGGCTAACCGCTGTTTACCGCGTCTTAGCTTCTGCGGCGCCACCATCCCCTCACGCGAACGGCGTCTCGCCTGCTCGCTATGAGGGAGTAAGTGTCGTGGCCTGCATCGACATCGATTCACTTGCGCAATATGAGCGCGACGCCAAGGAAGGGCGCGCCGACGCGCTCTACAATCTCGGCCTGGCCTATTCCACCGGCCAGGGCGTCAGCACCGACCTGGTGGCGGCGCACAAATGGTTCAACCTGGCCGCCGTGCGCGGGGTGGAAGCCGCCAAGAGCTGGCGCAACCAGCTCGCCGCCGAGATGAGCACCGGCCAGATCGCCGAAGCCCAGAAACTGGCCCGCGAGTGGCTGAACATCTTCCGGGCCTGATCGCCACGGCCCCACACGCCGGACGCTATTTCGCCAGCACCGTCATGGTGGGTGCATTGGGCGCATACAGGTCCGCCAGTATCCGCAAGGGGACATCCTTCCCCGCCAGCCGGGCGCGATAGACCTCGGTATTTTCCAGAACACGCTGCACGTAATTGCGGGTCTCGCCGAACGGGATCTGCTCGATCCAGTCTATCGGGTCCGCGGTCCTGGGATCGCCATAGGCCGCCAGCCACTTCTTCACATTGCCCGGCCCCGCATTGTAGCTGGCGATCGCCAGGATCCAGGACCCGCCATAGCGGTCCAGGTGGCCGCGCCATTCCGCCATGCCAAGCTGCATGTTGTAGACCGTGTCGGCCATCAGCGCTTCGGGCCGATAGGGCTGGTTGATGGCCTTGGCCGCCGTCCGCGCCGAGGCCGGCATCATCTGCATCAACCCGCGCGCGCCCGCGCCCGACACGGCATAGGCGTCGAACTCCGTCTCCTGCCGGATCAGCCCCAGCACCAGCGGCGCCTCCGGCGCCGTGCCGGGCCCGGCATAGGGGGGCAGGGCGATGAGGGGATGGGTGAAGGCGGGCAAAGCGGTGCCGGCATAGCCGGCGCTCTTGGCCAGGCGCACTGCGATTTCCGGATAGCCCCATTCCACCAGCAGCATCATCAGCCGCTCGAGCTGGCGGGGCGAGGAATGGACTTCCACGTCGCGGTCAACGAAGGCGCGCAGGCTGGCCGCCTGTCCCAGGTCCGCCAGTACCTTGATCGCATCCATCAGCGGCGCGGTTTCCAGCTCGCTGGGCGCCGCTGCCTCCACCGCCGTGTCGTTTAGGTGCAGCATCGGTGTCGGGTCGGTATGGGCAAGGGCGATCTGGCCGTAGAAGGTCTCCGGATAGGCCGCCGCCTGTTTGTAATGCGACAGCGCGCTGGCGGTGTCGTTCAGCGCCTCATAGGCGCGCCCCTGCCAGTATTGCGCGCGGGACTTGCTGATGGGCCGCGCCACCGCCGCATCCAGCCTCTGGAAGTGCGCAAGCGCCGTGGATGGCTCCTTCAGGAAGCGCAGGGCAATGAAGCCCGCCAGGAACTGCTGTTCGGCATACTGGTCGCCGCTGGTGAAGCCCGCATGCTGCACGAGCCGCAGCGCCAGCCGCGGATCACCGGCCGTCAGGGCATCGCGCGCCTGGATGCTGCATTCCGCCCACCAGCGCGCCGCATGATCGCGCACCATGCCGGCGGCGGGAATGCGCAGCAGCATGGCATGGGCCTCGCCGTCGCGGTCCGCGATGCGCAACTGGCGGCTCCAGTCGAACAGCAGGCCGGGGTCTGATGTATCGCCCAGCTTGTCCAGCATGGGCTGCGCCTTCTGGATACCCGAGGTCAGCGCGATGCGGGCATTGGCGATCTCGGCCGTAGCCGCGTCCACCCGCGCCATCACCCGCCGTGCCGCGCTGGTCTCGCCGCGCCACAGCAGGGCCTCCAGCCGCGCCCGGTCGTCGGCCGGCGTCAGCAGCGCGGCGTCCTTCTGCACGATGGCCAGCTCCACGTCCGGCGCAAAGCTGCCATCGGCCCAGCCCTGGCGGATCAGCAGCGCGCCGCGGCTTTTGTCGCCGGTGGCGACCAGCGCCTCGCCCAGGCGTATTTTTCCAATGGAGGAATTGGGAGACTTGCTGCCGAACCACGCCACCACCTGGGCCGGGCTCATTTCCGGGGGTAAGGCGGCTTCGGCGCGCGCCTGCAAGGTGCCCCGCAGCGGCCAGGCGGCCGCACCCTTCGCGTCGGTGTCGCGGATCACCGCGTCGATCTCGGCGAATGTCGCGCCGCTGTTCTTGTCCAGGGCATAGCGCCATTCCAGCAACTGGCGCGCGATCCTGTTCTGGCCCTGGGCGGCGAGGCCGCGCGCCGCCACCCAGTCGCCGCGGCTGGCCGCGTCGAAGGCGCGCACGAAGAGGTCATGCTCCGGAGCCGTCAGATAGTGCAGCCGGCTGGGCCGGACCGCGATGCCGCCCGTATCCACCATCGGCGGCAGCATCACCACCGTGCCGGACGGACTTTCCGCCGCAAGTGCGAAGTCGCCCGCGAGCAGAGCGGTGGACAGGAGGCAGGCACGCAGAAAGGACATGTTGGCTATCGCATGATTTTTAGGTGGGCGTACGGCTTGTTGAAAAGTCTGGATGAGCTTAGACGCTAAGCCCCCGGCAGGGCCATAATGGCGCTGCCGCCGGGCATAAATGTGACCGGTCCCAGAAGAATAACGGAACTCGACAATGGCCAGCATACGCGAACGCATCAAAGGCTCGATCCCCGCCCTCATCACCCCCATGAAGGACGGCAAGGTCGACGAGGCCGCCTTCCGCGCGCTGGTCCAGTGGCAGATCGCCGAGGGCAGCACTGCCCTGGTTCCCACCGGCACGACCGGCGAATCCCCGACCCTGTCCCATGAGGAACATATGCGGGTGGTGGAAATCTGCGTCGAGGAAGCGGCGGGACGGGTTCCCGTCATCGCCGGCGCCGGTTCCAATTCCACCGACGAGGCCATCGCACTGACGAAGCACGCCAGGGATGTGGGCTGCGACGCCGTGCTGTCAGTGACCGGCTATTACAACAAGCCGTCGCAGGAAGGGCAGTATCGCCACTTCATGGCGATTGCCGAAGCCGTGGACATCCCGATCCTGCTCTACAACATCCCCGGCCGCGCCATCGTCGAGATCACGGTGGACACCATGGCGCGCCTCGCCAGGCACAAGAACATCATCGGGGTGAAGGACGCCACCGCCAACCTGATGCGCCCGTCGCGCGAGCGAAACGCCATCGGCAAGGACTGGCTGCTGATCTCCGGCGAGGACGGCACCGCGCTGGGCTACAATGCCCATGGCGGCCATGGCTGCATCTCGGTCACCGCCAATGTCGCGCCGCGTCTGTGCGCGGAGTTCCAGGCCGCCTCGCTGGCTGGCGACTTTGCCAAGGCGCGCGAATACCAGGACCGCCTGATGCCGCTGCACGACGCCATGTTCTGCGAACCCAGCCCCGCGCCCGCCAAGTACGGTGTCTCGTTGCTGGGCCGCTGCCTGCCGGACGTCCGCCTGCCGCTGGTGGAAGCCACCGACGCCGCGCGCGCCCAGGTCAAGGCCGCGATGCAGGGCGCCGGTTTGAAGTTCTAGGCCGCAACGCCTACTTACAGACCATGGCCAAGAAGAAAGAAGACAGCTTCAAGATCATCGCCGACAACCGCAAGGCCCGCTACGCCTATGCGATCGGTGAGACGTTGGAAGCCGGCATCATGCTGATGGGCTCGGAGGTCAAGAGCCTGCGCAGCGGCAAGACCACGATCGGCGAAAGCTACGCCCACGCCAAGGATGGCGAACTGTGGCTGGTGAACAGCTACATTCCCGAATACCTGCAAGCCAACCGCATGAACCACGAGCCCAAGCGCACGCGAAAGCTGCTGGTGCACAAGCGCGAGGCCGCGCGCCTCGCCGCCGCCATCCAGCGCGAAGGCATGACTCTCATTCCGCTGAAGCTCTATTTCAACGCCAAGGGCAAGGCCAAGCTCGAGATCGGCGTCGCCAAGGGCAAGAAGCTGCACGACAAGCGCGAAACCGAAAAGAACCGCGACTGGGAACGCGACAAGGCGCGGTTATTGCGCGATCGCGGCTAGCCCCGCGGCGTAGCCTTCGCCTTGGCGCGTGTCTTCTTGGGCGCGGGCGGGTTGGCCGCCAGTTCGGCGGCCTCGGCCGCTTCCTTTTCCAGCCGCAGCGCCTTCAGCCGCTCGGTCTTGGCGTCGGATTCCACGCGTTCCTTCTTCAGGTCCGTGAAGATCTGCCGGTCCCGCCGCTCGCTGGCGGTGGCACGATCCTCCGCCTTGAATGTCGGGTTCAGCCTGTCTGATTTGTTTGCCATGGTGCAGCATAGCACAAAAAGCCGTGAGCGGGGCCTTTATTCCAGTCCTGCCAAGGCCTTGGCTTTGCTGACAACATTCTCGAACATCGGCGTGGTCAATACACCGGTATTGGTGTTGTAGCGCGAGCAGTGATAGCTCGAAATCAGGGTGAAGCGCCCGATCTCATAGGCCACGCCATGCTTGAAGGGGTGGGCGCTGATCTTCGCATCAAGCGTCTTCAGCACGCTGTCATGGGCAATCTTGCCCAGCGCCAGGATCACTTTCACGTTCGGCAGCACGTCCAGTTCCGAAATCAGGAACTGGCGACAGGTCTTGATCTCGGACGGTTCCGGCTTGTTCTGCGGCGGCACGCAGCGCACCGAATTGGCGATGCGGCAGTTCACCAGTTCCAGCGTGTCGTCGATGCGCTCGTCATAGACGCCCTTCGCCAATCCGGTTTTCAGCAATGTCGCGTAGAGCAGGTCGCC
>CBIHOI010000135.1:0-5158 GCA_966211925.1 uncultured Hyphomicrobiales bacterium
CCCATCAGCGCCGCCGGCAATTCCTCATAGAAGCGCCGCGCCACCACGCCCACGCGCCGGGCGCGCATTTCCTCGGCATCCTCGCGGCTGGAAAACACCTCCGCCTCGAACAGATAGTGCGTGACCTCTCCCACCTTGATTTCCTGCACCTCTTCCACCTGCTCGTCGGCCACCGACAAGGCATGGCGGATATGGGCATTGGAATCGGCGGTGTCGCGCGCCTGCTGGGCGATGCGCGCCACATTGGCCTGGTCGAACCGCTTCAGGCGCGGCAGCCCGAAACGGTAGAAAGCGATGCACGCCAGCACAAAGCCGCAGGCCCAAAGCACATTGGTCATGATCCAAGCCCGTGAATACCGTGTCCGCGCTTCAGATAGTCATCGCTCTGCATCTCGGCAAGGCGGCTGGCGGTGCGGCGAAAGCTGTCCGCCCCATACCCTTGCGGATACAGCCCATCCGGCGGCGCGGCGGCGGAGCAGACCAGCTTCACCCCTTCATCATACAGGGTATCGATCAGCAGGGTGAAGCGCCGTGCCGCGTTGCGCATGTCCGGCGTCAGCAGCGGAATATGATCCAGCAGCAGGGTATGAAACTCCTGCGCCACCGCCAGATAATCCGCCGCCGCCAGCGGCTGCTCGCACAGATCGGCGAAATCAAACCGCGCCACCCCGCGCGCCTGCCGCGGCACCGCCACCTGCCGCCCCAGCACCGCCAGGCTGCACGGCTTTGCGGCCTTGCCATCGGTCAACCGCGCCCAGGCCGCATCCATCGCCGCATCCGCATCGGCGCCCAGCGGCGTCAGATAGACCTTCACGCCGGAAAAACGCTGCAGCCGGTAATCTGTGGGTCCATTCAATTCGACCACGTCCAGCCGCTGCTGGATTTCTTCGATGAAGGGCAGGAACAACTGCCGGTTCAGGCCGCCGTCATACAGCCGATCCGGCGGCGTGTTGCTGGTCGCCACGATGGTCACGCCCTCGGCAAACAGCCGGTCGAACAGCCGGCCCAGGATCATGGCGTCGGCGACATCGGTGACCTGGAATTCGTCAAAGCACAGCAGCCGCGCCTCGTCCGCCAGCGCCCTGGCCACCGGCAAAATCGGATCGTCGACACCCATCTTCTGCCGCTCGGCATGGATGCGGGCATGCACATCCACCATGAAGCGGTTGAAATGCGCGCGCCGCTTCCTGGCCACCGGAGCTTCCTCGAAGAAGAAGTCCATCAGCAGGGTCTTGCCCCGTCCGACATCGCCCCAGATGTAGAGACCACGCGGGGTACCGGGCGGCGAGTGCCGCCCAAAGAAAGAGAGCTGCGCCTTGCGGAACAGCGAAGGCTTCTCGCCCAGCGCCATCGCCAGCGCATGCAATGCCGCAACAGCATTCTCCTGGGCCACATCCGGCTTCAGCTCGCCGCGTGTCACCGCGGCGCGATACTGTTCTTCAAGCATTGCCGGCTCGCGCCAGGAGGGCCACCGCGATCTCCGCATCCAGCGCCTCGACCATCCGCCCGTCCAGTCTGATGGCGCCCTTGCCCGGATTGTCGGCAAAGGCCGCCAGCACGCGCCGTGCCGCATCCACCTCGTCCGGCGACGGCATGAAGGCGGCATGACAAGCCGCGATCTGGCCGGGATGGATCAGGGTCTTGCCGTCAAAGCCGAAGTCGCGCGCCATGGCACAGGCCAGCGCAAAACCGTCCGCGTCATCGATGCGGTTGTGCACCCCGTCCAGCGCCACGATGTGATGGGCCCGCGCGACCAGCACCATCTGCGCCATGACATGCTGAAGATTGGCGCGGTCGGTGCGATGGCGCGCACCCATCTCCTTCAACAGGTCGTTGGCGCCCAGCACCAGTCCCTGCACCCCGTGCGAAATCTCGTGCAGGTTGATGACGGCGGCCGGCGTTTCGATCATCGCCCAGAAAGGGATATCGCAGCCTTGCGGGATATCGGCGGCACCGTTCACCTTGGGCAGCAGCACCGCATCGGGCCTGGCCGCCAGCACGGCCGCCAGATCCTCGTCATGCCAGGGCGTTGCTTTGGCATTGATGCGGATCACCGCCTCGCGGTCGCCAAAGCTGCCCAGCGCGGCCACCGCGTTGCGGCGCGCCTGCGCTTTTTCGTCCGGCGCGACCGCGTCTTCCAGGTCCAGGATCAGGACATCCAGGTCCAGGCCGCGCGCTTTTTCCAGTGCCCGCGCATTGTCGCACGGAACATACAAGGCGCTGCGGCGCGGCCGGCTATTCAACGCCTTCGACCAGCACCCATTCGCCTTCGCTGACTTTCTGGCGGATGGCGCGGGCGGCCGAATATTCCGGAGAATTGTAGCAATCCAGCGCGTCCTGCATGGAGGCGAACTCGATCAGCACATTGCGGGCACGGCCCTTGCCTTCGACCTGCTCGGTCTTGCCGCCGCGCGCCAGGAATTTCGCGCCATAGCGTTCAAAGGCCGGCTTGCCGGTCTCGACATACTTTTTGTATTCCTCCGGGTCGGCGACATCGACACGGGCAATCCAATAGGCTTTGGGCATCAGGCCACCTTCAAGAGTTTGCGATTGACGAGACATTCGGCGATCTGCACCGCGTTCAGGGCTGCGCCCTTGCGCAGATTGTCGGCGACGATCCACAGGTTGAGCCCATTCTCCACCGTGGGGTCCTTGCGGATGCGCGAAACAAACGTCGCGTCCTCGCCGGCGCACTCGATCGGGGTGACGTAACCGCCATCCTCGCGCTTGTCCACGACCAGGATGCCGGGTGCGGCGCGCAGGGCGGCGCGCGCCTTCTCGGCCGTCACCGGCAGCTCGAATTCGATATTCACCGATTCCGAATGTCCCACGAACACAGGCACCCGCACACAGGTGGCGGTGAGCTGGATGTCGGGGTCCAGGATCTTCTGGGTCTCCACCGCCATCTTCCATTCCTCCTTGGTGACGCCGCTGTCCAGGAAGACATCGATGTGCGGAATGACGTTGAAGGCGATCTGCTTGGTGAAGGTGCCTTGCGCGATGGGATCGGCCACGAATACCGCGCGGGTCTGGGTGAACAGCTCGTCCATCGCTTCCTTCCCGGCGCCCGATACCGACTGGTAGGTCGAAACCACCACCCGCTTGATCTTGAAAAGATCATGCAGCGGCTTCAGCGCCACCACCAGTTGGGCGGTCGAGCAGTTGGGATTGGCGACGATACCGCGGGGCATCTCGTTCAGGGCATCGGCATTCACCTCCGGCACCACCAGCGGCACCTGCCGGTCCATGCGCCAGGCGCTGGAATTGTCGATCACGACGCAGCCCTGGGCGGCGATCTTGGGCGCCCATTCGCGGGCGATCTCGCCGCCGGCGCTCATCAGGCAGATATCGGTGCCCTTGAAGTCGTAATAATCCAGGGCCTTGATCTTCAGGGTGCCGTCGCCGAACGAGACTTCCGTGCCCACCGAGCGGGTGGAAGCCAGGGCCACGACTTCGGCGATGGGAAACTGGCGCTGGATCAGGACGTTCAGCATCTCGCGCCCGACATTGCCGGTGGCGCCGACGACTGCGATTTTATAGGCCATGGTGCGTCCTCTATTCGGGGCGCACAGATACTAAAAGCGCGGGCCTAACGCCACTGCAGCTTGATCATGGCGCCGCCGCTGTCCGCCCCGGCATTCAGGCTGGGCATCAGTGGGTCGGAGGAGGTGGTGCTGAACGCCTCCCATTTGCCGTCTTTTATGCCCAGGCTCTGCGCTGCTTCATCCGTATAATTCATGGCGTAAGGCGTTTTGCCCGCATCGTTGAAGCGGACGTCCTGGACATGGGGGATGGGCGCCTGCGCGCTGGGGTCGGGTATCTGATAGGCCTGGGCCGGGATGGCGGCGGCGACCAGGGCAGCAGCGGCAAGCAATGTGCGGCATGGGCTCATGAATCCACAACGCCACAACGGGCAAACTGTTGCGCCGGTTGGGTGGCCCATGAAAGTTCCCTACTTCCAAAGGCTTGGCGGCGGGGCGCTTCCCGTTTAAGTTGCCACTGGCCGGGGCAAGGTTTCGAGCGTGACGCGATTGGCGTCGTCTGTTGGAGAGGTATTTATGAACGGCATGAAGCTGGCAGCCTGTGTGGCGGCCTTTGGTACCCTGGCAGCGCCCATCGTCCAGGCCAAGACCCTCAACTGCGCCAGCGCGGCCGAGGTTTCTGCGATCCAGATCTCCGCCATCCAGCAAGAGCTGACCGACGCGGCGCTGGCCTGCGGCCCCAATGAAGTGGCTCTGTTCAACCGCTTCCAGACCGTGTTCGGGCCGGAGCTGCGCAAGTCCGACGCCCGCATGCTGGCCATGTTCAAGCGGCTCAACGGCTTCTCCAAGGGCAACGCGGCCTATGACGCCTACAAGACCCGCGCCATCGCCCATGCCGAGCAGCGCCGCACCAAGCCCGGCGCCCATGACAATTTCTGCAAGACCGCCGACATCGTCTTCGCCGCGGCGCTGGCCCCCGACAAGCCGGTGCTGGAAGACTTCGTCTCCGGCGTTCCGGTGAACGAGGAAACCCCGGTCAATACCTGCGAGATCAAGGTGAGCGCCACCTTCCAGGGCGTGCAGGCCGGCCCCGAGATCATTCCCACCGCGCGACCGGCCATGCCCGGCGACCCGCCGGTCCAGACATTCTGAGACATGCGAAAACAAAAACGGCGCTGGAGAAATCCAGCGCCGTTTTTGTTTGTGCCGCGCCTGCGGCGCCCAAAGCGGGGCAAGATTTTCCAGGTTCGCTTCGCGCTCCAGGAAAACTCAGGACAAACAAAAAGGGCGGACCGTGAGGTCCGCCCTTTCTGATTCAATGCCGGGCTGATCAGCCGCCCAGATCGATAACCGCGCGGCGGTTCTTGGGCTCGCGCACGCCCGGGCCGGTCGGAACCAGCGGGTCGTGGAAGCTCTTGCCTTCGATCGCGATCGCATCGGCGCCGAGACCCTGGCGAACCATCTCGTCCTTCACGCTGGTGGCGCGGCGGACAGACAGGGCCTGGTTGTAGCGATCCGAACCGACGGTGTCGGTGTGGCCGGTGACCATGATGCGGACAGAGCCCAGCGTCTTGGCGGCGGACACAGCCTCGCTGACCGTCTGCTGCGCTTCGGCCGTGAGGTTCGACTTATCAAAGTCGAAGAAGACGATGTACGTCTTCGCCGGGGGCGGCGGG
>CBIHOI010000136.1:0-5098 GCA_966211925.1 uncultured Hyphomicrobiales bacterium
GAGCGCCGGATTGTGGATCCGGAGGTCGGTGGTTCAAGCCCACCCAACTGTACCACTCCCCATCCCCCTCTGGCGGCTTTTGCGGAACTTTCCGGCCTCTTGCGGCGTTGGGCTGTTGGAATGGCTGGAGCCCCCAAATGCGCAAACTGTTGATGATCGGCCTTGGCCTGTGCGCCGTTGGCGCGCTGTGGCGCGTGGAGGAAGAAGAGGACGGCGCCGCTGTCGCCCTGTCGCCATTCCTGGCCGCTCTGGCGATCGAGGCCGGCATCTTCATGCTGCGCCGCCACCAGGGCTCGCTGCTGATGAAGCCTGCGGAGAATTGAGATGAGCGCCCATGACCTAGACGCGAACAAACCCTCGGTCCGCAAGACCAAGATGGCGCCCCGGGCAGAGGCCGAGCCCGGGTTGGAGCAGGACGGCAAGGGCAACGTGATTCCTTTGTCGCAGCGCACCAAGGACGACCAGGAAAAGGCTCGCACCGGCGGCAAGGACTGATCACTGGCCGGGCCCCCATTCTTCCCCTAAGAAGGAAAGAAAAAGGGGGACGGGGATGCTTCGCAAATGTTTCGCCACGCTGGCCTTCTGCGCCTTGGCGCCCACGCTGGTGACTGCCTCCGACGCCCGCACGCTTCTGTATGTCGGCAACAGTCTGGGCGATGACGTCACGGTGATCGACCCGGCGGCGCGGACGGCCGTCGCCACCATCAAGGTCGGCAAGCAGGTGCACGGCATCTGTGCCGCCGCCGACGGCCGCAAGGCCTTCGTCACGGTGGAATCCACCCACCAGCTCCAGATCGTGGATACCCGGACCAACAGCGTGGTGGACAACATTGCGTTGCCGGGCCAGCCCAACGAGTGCGCCGCCACCAGTGACGGCCATTATGTCGCCGTGCCGCTACTGGCGCCCGCCAACGCGGTGGTGATTTACGACATGACCAGCAAGGCGCTGGTCAAGACGCTGCCGATCCGCAAGCCGCACAACTGCGTCGTCCCGGAAGGCGGCAGCAACACCGCGATCTGGTGCGAGGAACGCGATCTGTTCCGCATCAACCGCATCGACCTGGCGAAGATGGACTATACCGACATGGTCAATGTCGGCGGCGATCCCCGGCCCTTCATCGTGATGCCGGACGAGAAGCGCATCTATACCGCGCTGTCGGGCCTGCACGGTGTTGCGATAGTGGACAGGGCCGCGAAAAGCGAAACCCAACTGGCGCTGCCGGCCATGCCACTGATGAACTGCCGGGTGGAGCCGGCCAATACCCCGACCCATGGCATTGCGCTGACCACCGACCGCAAGAAGCTGTGGATCACCTCGGTGTCCGGCGGCGGGGTTTATATCTATGACCTGGCCAGCGGCGCAGTCTCGGCCAAAATGCCGACAGGCGCATGTCCCAACTGGATCAGCATGTCCAGCGACGGCAAATATGCCGGCATCAGCAATGCCGACAGCGACGATGCTTCGATACTGGACGCCCATTCCGGCAAGGAACTGGCGCGTCTCAAGACCGGTCTTGGCCCCAAGCGGGTGCTGATGATCGACGTGCCGAACAACTAGAGGGACTATCGCGATGCGCAGGATTTTGATGATGCTGGCCGTCGTGCTCGCCACGGGCGGCGCCCTGGCAGCCGATGCGGCCACGAAGGACAACGCCGTTTCCGGCGTGTGGCACAAGGCCAGGGGGACCACGACGCCGGACTTCGCGGTGGACCCGTCCTGGCCGCAGCCTTTGCCGCATCGCTGGCTGCTGGGCCAGATCGGCGGCCTGTTTGTGGACCACAATGATCACATCTGGGTGCTGAACCGCCCACGCAGCCTGACCAATGACGAATCCGGGCTCGAGCCGCCGGTCAAGGGCGCGCTGACGGCCGCCAAGGTACCGGTCAGCGGCCTGGGCTTCGAGCGGCCGCATGGCCCTGCCGCCGACTGCTGCCTGGCCGCGCCCTCCGTTCTGGAATTCGATGCAAGCGGCAAGCTGTTGCAGGCCTGGGGCGGACCTTCCGACACCGGCTGGATCGAAAAGCACTGCAAGGCCGCCGATGGCTGCATCTGGCCTGGTAATGAGCACGGCATCTATGTCGACGCGCAGGACAATATCTGGATCGGCGGCAACACCGCCTATGGCGGCAAGCCGCCGGAGGAAGGCGGCGCCGAAGCGGCCGGCACCGGCCCGCGCGCGCCCTGGGCCACCAACAAGCTGGGCGCGGACGGGTTCATCCTGAAGTTCGACAAGAACGGCAATTTCAAGATGCGCATCGGCGGCACGCCGCAGGCCTTTGCCAGCAATGACAAGGATGGCGGGCTCAACGGCACGCCGGTCTTCTACCAGCCTGCCGACATCGCGGTGGATGCGGCGGCCAACCGGCTTTATATCGCCGACGGCTATGGCAATCGCCGCATCGTGATCCTGGATGCGACCACCGGCAAGTATATCGGCCATTTCGGCGCCTATGGATCGAACCCGATCGATGACGCCGCGGCCAAGGCGGCGGGCCGCTGGCCGGACGACCTGACGGCGGGTCGCACCAAGCCGATGTTCTTCCGCAATCCCGTGCACTGCGTGAAGATCGCGGCCGACGGCAAGCTCTATGTCTGCGACCGCGGCAATGACCGCATCCAGGTCTTCGACAAGAACAGCCCTGATCTTGGCAAGCCGTGCAGCAATCCCGGCGGCGAAGTGGGCAAGTGCGGCTTTGTCGGCGAGCAGGCGATCAGCGCCAGGACCGAAACCTTGCCGGTGATGCCGGGCACGGCAGTGTCGATGAGCTTTTCGACCGACAAGGCGCAGAGCTGTCTGTATGTCGGCGACAACACCAACCAGACCATCTACATCCTCAATCGCCACGACTTGACCGAGCTGGGACGGCTGGGCACGGCGGGCCGCATGCCCGGACAGTTCCACTGGCTGCACGTCGTCTATCCCGACAGCAAGGGCAACATCTACACGGCGGAAGTCGATACCGGAAAGCGCATCCAGAAATTCGTTCGCCGTGGCGCGCTGGGCTGCAGCGGTAGCGGGTCGGCGACGGTGGGCGGCCAAAGCAACTAGGCTGTGGGACAGATATGAAACATCCGGCGGTGGAAGCCGCCGGATGTTTCAGACCCTACGTCCTAGCGGTAGCGCCAGTGACCGTGATACCGGGCGCGATGGTGGTACCAGTGGTTGCGATAGTAATAGCCGCGGCCGCGATAATAATGGTGATCGCGGAAGGTAATGCCGCCATTGCCCACATGAATGGACACGCCGGCTGCGGACGCGGGGACAGTGACCGCAGCGCCCGCCAGCAGCGTGGCGGCTGTAAGCAGCAGGGAAATTCTTTTCATGGCAATGCTCCAAAGTTGCCGTTTTTAAATGGATTGGAACCCGAAGCGTTCCCTATCGTACGACTTGCGACAGGACTGTCAGACTTTTGCGACCCCATGCCCATGTTTGCAGCGCTATCGTGACCAGCAGGCACAGTACAGCAGTTGCAATCATGGGGAGTCGGGGGCTCTCGATACCCAGCAGGTAACCAAAGGTGTGTAACCCTGCCAATGCAAAGCAGGCGTAATTCCAGCGCTGCCAGCCCTTCCAGCGGGTCGGACCAAGCCGCCGCAGCGCCAGGTCGTTGGATGTCGCAAGCAACACCAGCAGGATCAGCGCGGCAGCCAACCCCGTGTGATTGGACAGTCCGAACACGTCGTACCGCACCGGCATTACCTGCCATTTCTCATAGACGTAATAGAGCCATGGCCGGCCGCGCAGATGCACACATTGGCCAATACCGGCATGCAGCACGCCAATGATGCCGGCCCAGATGCCAATATCGCGCCGCAGATCCTGCGATAGCGCATAGGGCCTGCGCCGCAGCGCCCGCCATGGCCCGATGATCAACGTGACCGACAGCAGTGCCAGCGCCGGCCACGCCGTGGCGAAACTCAGGCGTGTCAGGACATCCGGGTAGGGGCGGGTGACATACAGCGCGAAGCCGCAAGCCCCCGTCACCATGGCCAATGGCAGGTGGTGCCGCCACAGGCGGTTTGCGAGGCGCGGCGACATCACAGCGCGCTGGTAAAAGCGGCTTTCGTCTTGGCTTTCACTTCATCAAGCGTGACGCCGGGCGCCAGTTCGACCAGCGTCAGGCCCGGCTTGCCGCGTTCCAGCGTAAATACCGCCAGGTCGCTGATGATGATATCCACGCACTGGGTACCGGTCAGCGGCAACTCGCATTTTTTCAGGATTTTGCTCTCGCCCGCCTTGTTGGTGTGCTCCATCACCACCACGATCTTCTTGACCCCGGCCACCAGGTCCATGGCGCCGCCCATGCCCTTGACCATCTTGCCTGGAATCATCCAGTTGGCGATGTCGCCATCCTCGGAAACTTCCATCGCGCCCAGCACCGACAAATCGATATGACCGCCGCGGATCATGGCGAAGCTGTCGGCCGACGAGAAATAGCTGGTCATCGGCAGTTCGGTGATGGTCTGCTTGCCGGCATTGATCAGGTCGGGGTCTTCGTCGCCCGGATAGGGGAAAGGTCCCATGCCCAGCATGCCGTTCTCGCTCTGCAGCGTCACCTTCATGCCGTCCGGGATATAGTTCGCTACTAGGGTCGGAATACCGATACCCAGGTTGACGTAAAAACCGTCCTGCAATTCGCGGGCGGCGCGGGCGGCGATCTCTTCGCGGGTCCAGCCCATATTACTTCTCCCCGCCTGCGGGACGCGGCCGCGTGGTGACGCGCTCAATCAGCTTCTTGTAGTTTTTGCCCTGCAGGATGCGCTGCACATAGATGCCCGGTGTATGAATCTTGTCGGGATCAAGTTGCCCCGGTTCCACCAGCTCTTCCACTTCGGCGATGGTGACCTTGCCGGCCGTCGCCATCATCGGATTGAAATTCCGCGCCGTCTTGCGATAGATCAGGTTGCCCTCGGTATCGCCCTTCCAGGCCTTCACCATGGCGATGTCGGCCCGCAGCCAGCGCTCACGCACATAGGTCAGCCCGTCGAAATCCTCGGTTGGCTTTCCCTCTGCCACCACCGTGCCCACGCCGGTGCGGGTATAGAAAGCGGGGATGCCGGCGCCGCCAGCCCGGATGCGTTCGGCCAGGGTGCCCT
>CBIHOI010000137.1:0-5090 GCA_966211925.1 uncultured Hyphomicrobiales bacterium
GCGGCGGTGGAAACCGTCACCCTGTCTTTCGAGAATGGAAGCTGGGTCGTGACGGACTATTCCGTCACCTGACGGAAATCGGGGCCCCGAATCCGCCGCAATCCATTCAGGCGCGGTTCAGGTCAGGGGCTCAAATCTGGACGCACTGAACTGCGGCGTGGAGCGCCGAACACCCAAGGGAGACTTTATGAAAATCCAGAAGATACTGCTGGCGGCCACCGCCGCATTGACACTGACGGCGAGCATCGCCTCGGCCCAGCCGGGCTGGGTGCCGCCGGGCAATCCGCCGGACGGTTATTACAGCGATGCCGATCACAACGGCTTCTATGACCGCAACGGTGCGTATCGCAAAATGCGCTATGGCCGCGGCGGGTATGACCGTGGCTATGACCGCGGTCCCGGCCCGGGTCCGGGCGCGTATGACAATGCCCCCCCGCCTCCTCCGCCTGTGCCGGTGCGTGACTGCCGCCGTGACAATCGCGCCACCGGCACCATCCTGGGCGCCATCGCGGGCGGCCTGATCGGCGGCTTTGCCAGCCACGGCAATGGCCTCGCCACTGTCGGCGGCGTGGTCGGCGGCGGCCTCCTGGGCAATGTCATTGCCGGAGACATGGACTGCGACGACCAGGCCCAGGCCTATCCCGTCTATGTCGATGGCCTGAACGGCGATATCGGCCGTCCCTATGAATGGCATCGCGGCCCCAATCGCGGCACCTTCACCTCCACGCGGGAATTCCGCCGTGGCGGCCAGGTCTGCCGCGAGTTTACCACCACCACCTGGCGCGGCGGCAGCAGCCGTACCCGCACGGGCGTTGCCTGCCGCGACATGCGCGACGGCGGCTGGCGCTTTGACTGATTGATATCAGCAGGCGGCCCCGGCGTTTTCGCGCCGGGGCCGTTCTGGTATCGTCAGCACCATTTCACCGCTTGAGGAGAATTGAACCCATGCTTCGCAAAGCTCTTTTCGCCGCCGCCCTGATGGCCGCCGGCACCAGCAGCGCCTTTGCCGATGCCTGCAGCGGGCGCGACCATACCGGGGGGACCATCCTGGGCGCCATCGCCGGCGGCGTCCTGGGCGGCGCGGTCAGCCGCGGCAATGGCGGCGCCGTGATCGGCGGCGCGCTTCTGGGCGGATTGGCGGGCAACGCCATCTCCCGCGACATGGACTGCGAAGACCGCCCCTATGCGGCGCGTTCCTACAATGAAAGCTTCAGCGGCCCGGTCGGCCGCCGGGCGGAATGGCGCCGTGGGCCGAACCGCGGCTATATCGTCACCAACCGCGAATATCGCCGCCATGGCCGCATTTGCCGTGACTTCACCCAGGTGGTCTATCGCCGGGGCCGGGAGTTCGACCGGGACGGCACCGCCTGCCTGCGCCGCAATGGCGAGTGGGAATTTCTCTAAAACCTTCGCAATTCTGCTTAAAAACCCCGGCTCCGCGCCGGGGTTTTCGTTTGTGAACGGGGCGGCAGGCCTTTAGCGGAAACCGTTGCGTAACCATTGTGGCCTAGTCTTGCGACCGAAATCCCTGGCAACCCGCGATATGCCTGAATCCTGGACCATCAGCGTTGGCGGCCGCGTCTACGGCCCCTACAGCCTTGAACAGATGCAGGGCTTCCACGCCGAGAACCGGCTGGCGGATCATTCCCTGGTGGCGCGCGCCGGCGAAGAACAGTTTCACCCGGCATCCGAAGACACCGAGCTGGCGCCTTTGTTCCGTGCCGAGGAAACACCAGCCAGCGAGCCGCAGCCGCACCGCTTCGGTTCGCGCGCGGAACAGGAACTCACCACCGGCCTGCCCTCGCATTTCGTGGTGATTGCGGACATGAAGTCGAGCTCGATCTCCGGCCTGGAAGAGGAAATCTTCAGCTTGGGCACCGCGCACCGTTTCATGAGCCAGGCCTGGGTTCTGTCCAGCGAGGCCTCGATCAACACCATCCGCAATGCACTGGTGCAGAAGCTGGGCAAGCTCGACACGCTGTTCATCGTCGATGCGGCGCACGACAAGGCGGCCTGGTTCAACTTCGGCCCGGAAACCGATACCCGTATCCGCAAGATGTGGACGCGGCCCGCCGAATATGCCGGGCCCGAAAAACGCACCGCAAAACGCGCGTAGCGCGCCTGATCCTCAAACCTGCTTCAAGCCCATCGCGTAGCGCGCACCGTTGGCGACATAGATTGTCGCCGATTGCTTCAGGCCATCGATCTGCCCCGGCGTCAGGTCGCGCATCGCCTTGGCCGGCGCGCCCAGGATCATTTTCCCGTCCTCGAATATTTTTCCTTCCGTCACCAGCGCGCCCGCGCCCACCAGGCAGTTGGCACCGATGCGCGCGCGATTGAGCAGGATCGCACCCATGCCGATCAACGCATTGTCGCCGACACTGGCGCTGTGCACGATGACGCGATGGCCGATGGTGACACCCGTTCCGATCATCACGGGCTGTCCGGGATCGGCATGGATCACGCTGTGATCCTGGACGTTGGAATTCTTGCCGATGGTGATCCAGTCATTGTCGCCACGCAGTACCGCGCCGAACCAGACGCTGGCGCCCTTCAGCAGACGCACCTTGCCGATCAGCACGGCGTCCGGTGCGACATAACAATGTTCACCAATGTCCGGCGTGACGCCGTCGAGTTCGTAAATGGGCATGCTCAATCCGTACGCTGTTTGCCTTGAATTATTCACACACCTTCGCGGGAAAATGGATACGCTTAATTCAGGCGGCTTGATTCGCCTGTTTATGGGGGTAAAGGCACTGGTGCACATCGCACTGCGTTCGCCGATGTTTTCAAGGGCCGGTTCGCCGGACAGCCCCTCTCCTTCGCTCACACTTCACATCATCCACATCGGGAGTATTCATGGCCAAACGCTCCATGCGTTCGAAGTCGCGTGACTCTGCCTTTGCACAAGAAAACGTGCATCCGCTGTTTCCTGCCCGCTCCAGCCAGTCTTCCAAAGCCTGGACCCCGCATGACCCCGATGGCCAATTCCGAGACCGAAAATACGTGAAGAATGTCCGGGCCATGAGCCCGGCGCAGCAGCAGTTCATGGATGCCGTCGACACCAACAGCGTCGTGCTGGCGCTGGGTCCGGCGGGAACCGGCAAGACCTATCTCGCCATCGCCAAGGCGGTGGAAGCGCTGGAGAGCGGCAAGGTCTCACGCATCGTGCTGTCACGCCCTGCCGTCGAGGCTGGCGAAAGCCTGGGCTTCCTGCCCGGTGACCTGCAGGAGAAGCTGGCGCCCTACCTGCGGCCGCTCTACGACGCGCTGACCGAAAGGTTGGGCACCAAGCGGCTGAAGGCGATGCTGGCCGATGGCATCATCGAGATCGCGCCGGTGGCCTATATGCGCGGCCGCACGCTCAGCGAATGTTTCGTGGTGATCGATGAGGCGCAAAACTGCACCTATACCCAGATCAAGATGCTGCTGACGCGGCTTGGCTGGCGTTCCACCATGGTGCTGACGGGCGATCCCGACCAGACCGACCTGCTGCCCGGCATTTCCGGGCTGGCCGACATCGCGGCGAGGCTGGACGGGCTTGCGGACATCCCGGTGGTGCGGCTGGCGGAAGGCGACATCGTACGCCACCCCCTCGTCGCCAGCATGCTGACGGTTCTGTAAAAACGCAAAAGGCGCGGGCGAAAGTCCGCGCCTTTTTTTTTAAATCATCATGCTTGTATCAATGACGACCATGCCGATCATGAAGGCCCAATAGGTCGCCAGGCTGACGGCGAAGCCATAGGCGAAGCCGGAACATTCCTTCTTGCGGAAGGACCGGGTGGAATTTTCGACCAGAACGCTGGGCCCAGCCAGCAGCATCACGAAATAATAAGCCCAGGTCGCCAGCAGCCCTTCGGGCTTGCGGGCGATCAGCCGGTAAAAATTGGCGACGATGCCGGACAGGGTCAGGCCCCCGGCAACCGAGAACAACAACAGCATGAAATGTCGCATAGAGCCCCTGTGTCAGCCTTTCCCTTTGTGGAACAGCGCAGACATCCCCGCCTTCACCTTGCCCGGGGCGTGGGCCTGGTGAAGATCTTCCGCCACCGCCCGCCAATGCGGGCTGAGGGGCGGCGAAGTTCCGGTTATCAGGGCCGCGAAAGCGAAAGCGGCCGCGGCGGTGAGGATGGTGTGCATGTCCCGATATGACGCGAAATGATGTTTCCTGGTCACGCATCGCAAGAATTGGGCAAGGCACCTGCCCGCCGCCCGCCAGGGTGCTAAAATCCCGGTGTGGGGCACGCATGAGCATGCAAGGCGGACGCGACGAGATGCACGGCCATTCCGGCTGGCTGATCCCGTTTGCCTTCATGTCTGCGATCCTGCTGCTGTCGGGACTGTTTCTGGGCTGGTATTTGCGCCCCGGCCCGCGCCCCGCGGCGGCGCTGACCGGCAATTCGGACCTGGTGCACCTGACGGTGCGCGGCACCGCCTTCACCATTCCGGCCAATTACATCGAGAATGCCGCGGCCCGCAGCGGCGGCGAGCAGGACAGCCTGGCGCTGGCGGTGCTTTTCCCGTCCTGGCGCGGCTATTCCGAAACCGATGCAAAGCTGTTCCAGGGCAATGCACCGGACTCGCCGGTCATCCACCTGGCGCTGCGTCGCGACGCGAACAACCTGGACGCGGCGTCCCGGCTGAAACGCATCTACATACCCTATGTGGAGAAGCAGGCCACGGGGCCATTCGGGCTGACGCAATATCGCTTTCGCGCCGATTCCGGCTATGAGCAGAATGACCTGTTCGCCGGCGATGGCGCGGACGGGCTTTTGCTGCTGCTTTGCGAACGCGCAGCCAGCGAACTGCCCAGCCCGAACTGCACCGCTGTCGACCGGCCGCTGGCCAGGACGCTCAGCGTGAGCTGGCGCTTCAAGCGCGCGTATCTCGCGCGCTGGCGCGAGATGGCCGGCGGCGTGGACGCGCTGGTCTCAAAATTCAAAGAGAAATAAACCGTCAGACCCGGGTGGCCGGCGGCTCCGGCAGATCCATTTCCAGGATCGCCATGTTGAAGGCATAGGAGACTTCGCCGTCCTCCTCGTCCTTGAACAGCACGCCGACAAACTCGCCGGCGATGTGCACTTCCACCG
>CBIHOI010000138.1:0-5055 GCA_966211925.1 uncultured Hyphomicrobiales bacterium
TTCTGCTTGTCCAGCAGCTTGCGCTTGCGGCTGATGTCGCCGCCATAGCACTTGGCCGTCACGTCCTTGCGCAGGGCAGAAAGCGTCTCACGCGCGATCACCTTGCCGCCGATGGCGGCCTGGATCGGGATCTTGAACATGTGGCGCGGGATCAGGTCCTTCAGCTTCTCGCACATGGCGCGGCCACGCCCTTCGGCGCGCTGGCGGTTGACGATCATGGAAAGCGCATCCACCGGCTCGTCATTGACGAGGATGGACATCTTGACCAGGTCGCCTTCCTCGTACTTTTCGATGTGATAGTCGAAGCTGGCATAGCCGCGCGACACGCTTTTCAGCCGGTCATAGAAATCGAACACCACTTCGTTCAGCGGCAGCATGTAGATCACCATGGCGCGGTTGCCGGCATAGGTGAGTTCGACCTGGCGGCCGCGGCGGTCCTCGCACAGCTTCAGCACGCTGCCCAGATATTCGTCGGGCACCAGGATGGTCGCCTTGATCCACGGCTCCTCGATGTGATCGATATAGGTCACGTCGGGCATGTCGGCGGGATTGTGCAGTTCCTTCACCGTGCCGTCATTCATGTAAAGCTTGTAGATCACGCTGGGCGCGGTGGTGATCAGGTCGAGATTGAATTCCCGCTCCAGCCGCTCGCGCACGATTTCCAGGTGCAACAGGCCCAGGAAGCCGCAGCGGAAGCCGAAGCCCAGCGCGGCAGAGGATTCGGTTTCATAGGTGAAGCTGGCATCGTTCAACTGCAGCTTGCCCAGCGCCTCGCGCAGATCGTCGAACAGCGCCGCATCCACCGGGAACAGGCCGCAGAACACCACCTGCTGCGCCGGCTTGAAGCCGGGCAGGGGCGTTGGTGTGCCCTTGCGTTCGTCGGTGATGGTGTCGCCCACCTTGGTGTCGGCCACCTGCTTGATCTGGGCGGTGATATAGCCGACCTCGCCGGGGCCCAGTTTCTCGACCGCCAGCTTCTTGGGCTTGAAGACGCCGATCTGTTCCACCTGATAAACGGCGTCAGTCGCCATCATGCGGACCTTCTGGCCCTTCTTCAGCTCGCCATCGATGATGCGCACCAGCACCACCACGCCCAGATAGGCGTCGTAATAGCTGTCGATCAGCAGCGCCTTCAGCGGCGCATCGACGGTGCCCTTGGGTGCGGGCAGGCGCGCAACCACCGCTTCCAGCACGTCTTCGATGCCGATGCCGGTCTTGGCGCTGATCGCAATGGCCTCGGACGCGTCGATGCCGATCACGTCTTCGATCTGCTGCTTGACGCGATCGGGCTCGGCGGCGGGAAGGTCGATCTTGTTGAGCACCGGCACGATGTCGAGCCCGGCATCGATCGCCTGATAGACATTCGCCAATGTCTGGGCTTCGACGCCCTGGGATGCGTCCACCACCAGAAGCGCGCCTTCGCAGGCGGCAAGACAGCGCGAAACCTCATAGCCGAAGTCCACATGGCCGGGCGTGTCCATCAGGTTGAGGACATACATCTCCCCGTCCTTGGCCTTGTAGTCCAGGCGCACGGTCTGGGCCTTGATGGTGATGCCGCGCTCGCGCTCGATATCCATGGAATCCAGGATCTGGTTGGTCATCTCGCGGGTGGAGACGGTGCCGGTGAACTGGATCAGCCGGTCAGCCAGGGTGGATTTGCCATGGTCGATATGGGCGACGATGGAGAAATTGCGGATTTTCGAGAGATCGGTCATTGGCCATCTTTAATGGCCTGCCGCTTCGCTGCTTGAGGCCGGGCGGGTGTTAGCAGGCCCAAACCCCCCGGCACAACAGGGCTTTTCAGCGGCCCGGACGCTGCTTTTCCAGCCAGCCGACCACCGTGGATTCCAGGGCAATCCGGTGGTCGGAATAGGGGTGGTCAGTGGCCATGTGGACCTCGGTCGCGCTGGCCCCCAGCGCCTGCGCCAGCTGGTGGGCATCGGCCTGGGTGCCGTCATCGGCGGAAACCAGCAGGACGGGCCGGGTTTTCAGCCTTGGGGCCCATTGACCGAAATCCCAGTCCCTGGCGTTGGCCATGGCCTCGTCCATCAGGCCTTCGGCGGTGGCGCCCGCCAGGGGGATGACATCGTCGCGGAACTCGTCTTTCAGCTGGGCGTCGCGGTAGGCGCGGTCGTGAAACTGGCGGCCGTCACGGCCGATATTCCAGGCCGAGATCATCACCAGCCCGGCGATGGCCGGATCGTGGGCGGTGGCGCTGGCCGCCATGAAGCCGCCCATGCTGTGGCCGACAACGAAAATCCGCTGCGGATCGAGGTGATATTTGCCCGCCTGGGCGCGCAGGAAGGCGACCGCCGCGTCGCTGTCCTGGATGGCATGGGCGAAGGAGAAGCTGCCGGGGCTGCCCCAGGCGCCACGATAGTGGAGCGTCAGCACGTCGAAGCCGGCGCGGCGGATCGCCTGGGCCAGGTCGAGGTTCTGCTCATTGCCGGGAAAGCCGTGCAGCAGGAGCACGGCCGGATGCGGCCCTGCGCCGGCGGCGGTGTAAAGGACGCCATTCATCAGGGCGCCACCGCTGGGAATGCGGACATAGGCCATGGTGGCGGGATGGGCCTTGTCCAGCGGCGGATCGGCGATGACGGCCGCGGGCGGGGCGGCAGACGCCCCCACGGTCAGAACCAGCAATGCCGCAAGTGCCCAGCGCATGACGAAATCCTAGCAGGCGCGCGGGCGGCGTAAATGGCTTATAAGGCCCCGCAATGTTGCATTATCTTTATCTCGATTATGGCGGCCGCCCCCAGTACCGGCGCGAGCTGAAATACAGCCTGATCTCGCTGCGCCAGGAACTGGGCGAGCGCAGCGATGCGCAGATTGTCGTCTATACCGATGCGCCGCAGACTTATGCCGTCTGGCCGGCGGCAGTGGTCAATATCGCCCCCCACATGACCGAGTGGTCGCAGGGCGGGCTCTACAATCACCGCATCAAGCCGGCCGTGGTGCTGGATGCGCTGAGGCGATACCGGACGCCGGTCTGTTTCCTGGATTCAGATTCCATCGTGAAACCCGGCTTCCATGCCGAGGTTGCGGACAAGCTGGCGCCCAAGGAAGTGTTTGCCACCGTGAAGTGTTCGGTGGTGATGAACCGCTTTGAGCTGATGAACCCGTTCCCGCCCCTGCGCGGTTTTCGCACCCGGCTGCCGCATGCGGGCGCCTATCATTACGACACGGCGCAAAGCTGGATGTTCAATTCCGGGCTGATCGGGGCATCGCCGGGTCATGAACCCTTGCTGGAAGACACGCTGGCCTTCATCGACGCCCTGATCGGGCGCACCCGCAAATTTCCCACCGTCGAACAGTTCGCGCTGAGCGAGGTTTGCCGCCTGAACCAGATTCCGATTTCGGAAGTGCGCGATACCTTCCTGCACTACTGGCAGGGGCGGCGACGCATCTACATGGCCGACCGGATCGAAAAGGCACTATCGCCGGACTGGAACGACCTGACGCCGCCGCAGGAATGGGACGCGATGAACTATTGGGCGGTGCGGGCCTACAACTATTATCACGGCGCGCGGCACATGTTCGCGGGATGGAAAAAATGAAGCCTGCGAAACAGAAGAGTGCGGCGGAGGAACTGGCGCCCGGCCAGTCGGTGCCGCTTCTGAAGGCGCTGCACATTCTCACCCACAATGGCGGCATCAATGCCGATTCACGCCGCAAGCTGAAGCAGGTGCAGCACCTGGCCCAGTTGATCAAGCCGGCGATCGATGCGGCGCTGGCGGAAAAGCCGGCGCCGGTGCTGGCCGACCTGGGCGCGGGCAAATCCTATCTCGGCTTCATCCTGTACGATCTGTATTTCGCGCCCGCCGGGCGTGGGCGTGTCATCAATGTGGAAGCGCGCACCAGCCTGGTGGAAACGGCCAAAAAGATCGCGGCCGAAAGCGGCTTCGACCGCATGGATTTTGTCGAAGGCACGATTGCGCAAAGCGAAGTGGGCAAGGTGGATATCGTCACCGCGCTGCATGCCTGCGACACCGCCACCGACGAAGCCATTCTGTTTGCCCTGAAGCATGAGGCGAAATTCGTGGCGCTGGTGCCCTGCTGCCAGGCGGAACTTGCGGCGCAACTGGACATTGTGAATGGCCCGCTGGAGCAGCTCTGGCGGCACGGCATGCACCGGCGCGAATTCGGCTCGCACCTGACCAATGTGCTGCGCGGGCTGTATCTGGAAGCGCATGGCTACAAGGTGCGGGTGACGGAATATACCGGCTTTGAGCACACCCAGAAGAACGAGCTGATCTTTGCCGAGCGCCACCAGCGGTCCAACCCGCGCGCGCGCGCGGAGTTTGAGAAGCTGGCGAAAGAGATCGGCGCAAGCCCGAAGCTCCTGACATTTTCCTGACTGTCATCGCCGCTCGCCGGGGATGACAGGCAGGCTTAGCCCCGCAACGTCGCGCCCAGCTTCAGCGCGGCCGCCACGATCTTCTGGTTCAGGGCTTCGATCTCGGCATCGGTCAGCGTCGCATCCTTCGGCTGGATGCGCACGGCGACGGCGACGGACTTCTGGCCCTCGGGCACGCCCTTGCCTTCATAGATGTCGAACACCGTGACGGTATCCACCAGCGCACGGTCGGCCTGTTTCACCGCTTTCACGATTTCGCCGGCCGCCAGTTTCGCATCCACCACGAACGCGAAGTCGCGTTCGATCGCCTGGAAGGGCGAAGGCTGGAACAGCGGCTTGGCCTTGCTGCCCGCCTTGGTCTTGGCGTCGGGAATGGCGTCCAGGAAGATTTCGAACCCGGCCACCGGGACCTTGATGTCGAAGGCGGCCAGCACCTTGGGATGCAGTTCGCCGAACTGGGCGATGATCTTGGGGCCCATGGCGATGGTGCCGCTGCGCCCCGGGTGGTACCAGCCGGGCGCGCCCTGGGTGACCGGCGCCGACATGGGTGCGCCGGTGATGGCTTCCAGCGCGGCCATAAGATCGGCCTTCACGTCAAAAAGTCCGGGCGCTTCGGTTTTCTGCCAGTGGCGCATCGCATGGCCGGTGCGGATGGCGGCGGCCACGGTCTTCTGCGCGCCGGGCATGCCGCTGTCGAA
>CBIHOI010000139.1:0-4996 GCA_966211925.1 uncultured Hyphomicrobiales bacterium
TCCTCGTCCTTGAACAGCACGCCGACAAACTCGCCGGCGATGTGCACTTCCACCGAATCCGGCTGCTTGGGACGCTCGACGACGGTGATGGTGTCGAGACGGAACAGGCCGCGCAGATATTTTTCCAGGCGCCAGAGTTCGCTGCGGGTCAAGGCCAATACCTCATCAAAAGCGAGCACCAACTCGCATGGGTGGAAGCGGAATTCAACCCGTATTGTCGGGCAGTTCCTCGATGTAGTGGTCCATCTGCTGCGAGGGGTTTTCACCGCAATCGCAGTTGACCAGCTTGGCCGGAACACCCACGGCGGTGCAGTGGGCCGGCACGGACTTGAGCACCACCGAGCCGGCGCCGACGCGGCTGTATTCGCCGATCTCGATATTGCCCAGCACCTTGGCGCCCAGCGAGATCAGCACGCCGCGGCGTATCTTGGGATGGCGATCGCCGGTTTCCTTGCCGGTGCCGCCAAGCGTCACGTCCTGCATGATGGATACATCGTCTTCCACCACCGCCGTCTCGCCGATCACGATGCCCGTGGCATGGTCGAGCATGATGCCCTGGCCGATGCGGGCGGCCGGATGGATATCCACGGCAAAGAGATTGGAAATGCGACTCTGCAGGAACAGCGCCATGGCCTTGCGGTCCTGGGCCCAGAGCCAGTGAGCGATGCGAAAACTCTCCAGCGCGTGGAAGCCCTTGTAGAACAAGAAGGCCTCGACATAGGAGTGGCAGGCGGGGTCGCGTTCGAACACCGCCGACAGGTCGGCGCGCACGGCCTGGCCGATGGCGGGATCGGCGGCGACGGCATCGTCGAACATCTCGCGGACGGCCAGCGGGCTCATGTCTTCGCCCCCCAGCTTGCGGGCCAGGTGATAGGTCAGCGCCTGCTCCAGCCGCTCATGCTGCAGGATGGTGGCGTGGACGAAACCGGCCAGCGCAGGTTCGCGGCCCGCCATGGCTTCGGCCTGCTGGCGCAGGGCGTTCCAGACGGGATCGATGGAAGAAACTTTCTCGCGCGGCGTGGCCATGACGGATCCTTTGAGGCGGTGCTTTTACCACGGAAGGCTGTAGAATTTCAAAATGCCGGGAGCCGGGCTTTTCCCCCCGGCTTTGCTGAGATAAGCCATTTTCCGCCCCATTTAAGGCCCCCCATGTCCAAACAGCCCCTGTTCAACCACCCCGCGCCCGCGGCACTGGACCTGTTGCTGACCCGCCGGTCCGGCTCGGCAAAGGCCATGCAGGCTCCAGGACCGTCCCAAAGGCAGCTGGCGGACATCCTGCAGGCCGGTGCCCGGGCCCCCGATCATGGCAAGCTGTTTCCCTGGCGTTTCATCGTGTTCGAAGGCGATGGTCGCGCGCGGGCCGGCGACATCCTGGCCGACGTGCTGGAAGCCGAGGGCGAGCGGGAAAAGCAGGTCGAAGAGGAACGCGGCCGCTTCCTGCGCGCCCCGCTGGTGATCGGCGTGATCTCGTCGGCGCGCGAGATGCACAAGGTTCCGGTCTGGGAGCAGGAACTATCGGCCGGCGCGGTGTGCCAGAACATCCTGATCGCCACCACGGCGCTGGGCTTTGTCGGCAACTGGCTGACCGAATGGTACGCCTTCCATCCGGCGGTGAAGGAGAAGTTCGGCCTCAAGCCCGGCGAAAGGGTGGCCGGCTTCCTCTATATCGGCACCGCCAAGGACGAACTGGAAGAGCGGCCGCGCCCCGAGATGGACAAGATCGTGACGCGCTTCTAGGCGGCGAACAGAAAGCCATAAGCCAGGACGGCCGCGGCGCAGACCGAAAAGCTGATAACGACAGGCCAGGAATCCATGCAACCCTCCAAATGAGGGCTGTTAGATAGCCATCGAACCGTCCTTTACACCCCGCGTCCGGCGCAGGGCTGCCATCCGCCCCAGTCCGGCGTCAGTGCTGGACGTTGAGGAACGGCACGGCGCCGTTGGGCGGCATGGTGGTGGGCAGATGGCCGTCCCACTTTTCCGCCGTCACCAGCGCCGGAATGCCCGGATTCTGCCGCAGGGCATCGCCCCGTGCCTTGATGGCGGAGGCTTCGGCGGCCCCCTTGATCTCGATTGCGTGGGCCTGGGCATCGGCGGCGGCTTTTACTTCATAGGCGGCCGCATCCGCCTCGGTCAGACGGCGGGCCTTCTGGGCAAGCGCCTTCTGCTGCAGCACCGTGGCCTGCATGCGATCCTCGACGGCCTGCTCATAGATATCCGAGAAATCTATGTTCTCGATCTGCAGGGATTCGATCACCAACGGCCCCTTGATGGCGGCACGTACAGCATTGCTGACTTCGGCGTTCAGCTTGGAACGGTCCTGAATGGCACTGGCGGCATCGAACTGCCCGAACACGTTCTTGACCTGCTCCAGCACGCGCGGATCCACCAGGCGCACCATCAGATTGTCGATATTGCCGTACTGGGAATAAACCTGCACCGGGTCGGTGACGCGAAAGGTTACGGAAATCACCAGGTCGGCGGGCTGCTGGTCACGACTGTACGCCTGCACCTTGGGATAGCGCTGGGTCTGCTGCTGGACCGAGATCGTGGCGACCTTGTCGATGAGCGGCAGCTTGAAATGCAGGCCGGGCTCGGCGGTGTCAACGACAGCACCGGTACGCAGGATCACACCCCGCGCCCCCTGATCGATGGTGTAAAAGCTGGAAAATACGATGACCAGGATAGCCAGGCCAGAGGCGCCCAGAAGCACCGAACGACCGAAATGGCCTCCAAGATTTTCCGGCAGCCCCGGAAGCTGAATGTTTCTGTCCATCGCAATGCCCCTCAAACCCAGCGAGAAAAGTGGGGGAAAGAAAACGGCTTTTCAATCGTGGGGCCGCCGATTTTGCGATTGACTGTTACCGTGTGCCTAACGGATGCCGATCAGTTTGTGAGTCTGCAGGGACAGGCGCCATTGCGGATGGTCGAGGCAGTAGCGGGTCGCCGCCTCGGTATTGGCATGCCGATCGGCATTATCCATCGGCTGCAGGAAGAAATTGCGGAAATCCTGGCTGGCGAAGCGTTCCGGATCGGCGCCGGCCTGCGGATAGACCAGCTTCAGCTCATCGCCGCGCATCAGCTTCTGGGGCGCATCTGCCTTGGGACTGACGCAGATCCAGTCGATGCCGGAGGGCGGCAACAGCGTGCCGTTGGTTTCAATGGCGATCTCGAAACCCATGTCATGCAGCGCCGCGACGGCGGGCGCGTCCAGTTGCAGCAACGGCTCGCCGCCGGTGCAGACGACGTAGGGCTTGCCCCGGGCGGATTGCGGCCAGTGCGCAAACACGGCGCGCGCCAGCGCCGCGGCATCGGCGAATTTGCCGCCGTCCGCATTGGTGCCGACGAAATCGGTGTCGCAGAATTTGCAGACGGCTTCGGCGCGGTCACGTTCCAGCCCGCTCCACAGGTTGCAGCCGGAAAAACGCAGGAACACCGCAGCGCGCCCCGCCTGGGCGCCCTCGCCCTGCAGCGTGTAGAAGATTTCCTTCACGGTGTAGGTCATGTGCCGCGATACCTCCGGTATCCGGCAGCGCGCAGTTCACATGACGGGCACGCGCCGCAACCCTTGCCCCAGTCATGCGGCGTGGGATCGCCATGATAGCAGGTGACGGTTTCCGCCACGATCATATCCACCAGCGCGCTGCCACCCAGATCTTCGGCCAGCTTCCAGGTCGCAGCCTTGTCGATCCACATCAGCGGGGTATGCACGGTGATGTCCCGTGCCAGGCCAAGGCCCAGCGCCCGCGCCGTGGCCTGTACGGTTTCATCGCGGCAGTCGGGATAGCCGGAGAAATCGGTTTCACACATGCCACCGACCAGGTCGGCGATGCCGCGGCGGTAGCCCAGCGCCGCGGCCACGGTGAGAAACAGGATGTTGCGGCCGGGAACAAAGGTTGTCGGCAGCCCGCTCTCGCCCATCTCGATCTTCACATCGTCGGTGAGAGCGCTGCCGCCGATCTGTTTGAGCACGTCCAGCGACAGAAGGTGATCATCGCCCAGTCTGTCACATGCAAGCTTTTCCAGGATGCGCGGACGCGCTGCCAGTTCGGCACTGTGGCGCTGGCCGTAATCAAACCCGACCGTCTCCACCCGCGCAAAGCGTGCAAGCGCCCAGGCGAGGCAGACGGTGGAATCCTGGCCGCCGGAAAACAGCACAAGTGCGCAACTGCTCATGCGCGGTGTTTACCGTGCTCCAGCCTCTCGCCAAACAGAATAATTACGCGACTTTTGCAGGGCTGCTCATCGCGCCCAGCCGGCCGGCAGGCAGGGCGATGGTGACGATAGTGCCCTCGCCCACCGCGCTTTTCACGCTCAGGGCGCCACCATGCAGCTCCGCCAGTGCCTTGGCGATGGACAGGCCAAGCCCGGCACCCTCGAAACGCCGCGCCAGACTGCCGTCGAGCTGGCGGAAAGGCTCCAGGGCGGCGGCGATGGTTTCCTGCTCCATGCCAATCCCGGTGTCTTCCACCGACAGCAGGACGGTGCCATCGGCGGCGATCTGGGCGGCGAAGCGTACCTCGCCGGATTCGGGTGTGAATTTCAGGGCATTGGCCAAAATATTGCCGATGGCCTGGGACAGACGGCGCGGATCGACCAAGAGCGAGGGTATGTCGGCGGGAACGTCGATCGCGATCCTGCGGCCGTCATGGGTGATCGCGCGCGCCTGCTTGATGGCGCCTTCCACCACATCCAGGATATTTTCGGGTCGCGCATCCAGGGTTAGCAGGCCGCCTTCCAACCGCGAGACATCCAGCACATCGTTGATGACGGACAGCAGGCGCGTTCCGCTCTTGTGGATGTCACCGGCATAGTCGCGATACATGTCATGGCCCACCGGCCCCAGCACTTCATCGCGGATGATCTCGGAAAAGCCGAGTACTGCGTTCAGGGGGGTCTTCAGTTCATGGCTCATGGCTGCCAGGAAAGCCGCCTTCATCTTGTTGGCGATCTCGGCCTGGCGCAGCGCGGTGCGCAGGGCGCGCTCCTGTTCGAA
>CBIHOI010000140.1:0-4977 GCA_966211925.1 uncultured Hyphomicrobiales bacterium
TGGGCCTTGGACAGGACCGGCGTGGCAACGGCATGGGCGCGGGCCAGCGGCACGGAGGCAACGCCATCCAGGCCATGGATGCGCACCACTTCTTCCACCAGGTCGGCGGGGCCGTCCACGTCATGGCGCCAGCTTGGCGGGGTGACATGCAGGCTCTGTTCTGAAGGGGCATGATCCTCGACCACGAAACCCAGGTCGCCCAGGATCTCGATGATGCGCGCGCGCGGCACGGCAATGCCGCCCAGCTTTTCCACAAAGGCGGGGTCGAAGGTGATGGGCTTGTGCGGGGGCGGCAGTTCGCCGGCGATCACCACGTCGCTGGCTTCGCCGCCACACCAGTCCAGAATAAGCTGGGTCGCCAGCTCCAGACCCGGCAGCACGAATTGCGGATCGACGCCGCGCTCGAAGCGATAGCGCGCGTCGGAAATGATGCCGTGCTTGCGGCCCGTGCGCGCGACAAAGCCCGGATCGAAGAAAGCCGATTCCAGGAACACGTTCACCGTGTCGTCATAGCTGCCGCTGGCCTTGCCGCCCATGATGCCGGCAATGCCCAGCGCCTGCTTGTCGTCGGCGATCACGATGGCGTTGGCATCCAGTGTGTAGGTGACATCGTCCAGCGCCAGAACCTGCTCGCCGTCTTTCGCCATGCGGGCGGTGATGTTGCCGTTCAGCTTGTCGGCATCAAAGACATGCAGCGGCCGGCCGCGATCCTGCGACACAAGATTGGTGGCATCCACGAGCGCGGAGATGGACTTCATGCCCACGCTTTTCAGCTTGTCCTGCACCCATTTGGGGGCGGGGCCGTTCTTGACGCCGCGAATGAGACGGCCGGCGAAGATCGGGCAGGCGGCTTTGTTCTCGGGCGCGAAATCCAGCGTCACCTTGACGGGCGAGGGGAATTTGCCCGCCACCGGCTGAACCTTTTCCGTCTTCAGGGTGCCAAGGCCGCTGGCGGCCAAATCGCGCGCGATGCCCCATACGCTGGCGGCGTCGCCGCGATTGGGAGTGATCGAAACATCGAACAGCGGATCGTTGGCAAGAAGGCCCTTGTCTTCCAGCGCCGCGATCACCGGCGCGCCGACGGCGGCATCGGCGTTCAGTTCGATGATGCCGTCATGGTCTTCGCCCAGCAGAAGTTCGCGGGCGCTGCACATCATGCCGCGCGATTCCACGCCGCGCACCGTGCCGACCTTCAGGGCGTCTCCGGTGGCCGGGATAACATTGCCGGGGCGGGCCAGCACCACCTTGATGCCGGCGCGCGCGTTGGGCGCGCCGCACACGACCTGCAGGTTCTCTTTTCCGGTCGAGACGCTGCACAGTCGCAGGCGGTCGGCCTGGGGGTGCTTTTCGGCGGTGACGATCTCGCCGACGATGAAATCCTTCAGCGCCGCGCCGGGATTGGTGACGCTTTCCACTTCCAGCCCGATGCTGGTCAGGCGTTCGGAGATCGCCTCCACCGATGCATCGGTGTCGAGATGTTCTTTCAGCCAGGAGAGGGTGAACTTCACTTCGACAGCCCCCCGTCCAGGGTGGGAATGTCCAGCGCCGCGAAGCCGTAATGCTTCAGCCAGCGCAGGTCGGATTCAAAGAAGCTGCGAATGTCGGGCATGCCGTATTTCAGCATCGCCATGCGGTCCAGGCCGAAGCCGAAGGCAAAGCCCTGGTACTTGCTGCTGTCGATGCCGCAATTTTCCAGCACCTTGCGGTGGACCATGCCGCTGCCGCCCAGCTCCAGCCAGTCATTGCCGGTGCCAAAGCTGATCTTGCCCGGCACGCTGCGGTCGCAGCGCATGTCCCATTCCAGCGACGGCTCGGTGAAGGGGAAAAAGCTGGGGCGGGCGCGCAGCTCGATCCTGTCAATCTCGAAGAAGGCCTTGCAGAATTCTTCCACGGTCCATTTCAGGTGGCCCAGGGTGATGCCTTCGTCGATCACCAAAGCTTCCACCTGGTGGAACATGGGTGAATGGGTGGCATCGCTGTCGACGCGATAGGTGCGGCCCGGCGAGATGATGCGGATAGGCGGCTTGTTGTTCAGCATGGTGCGCACCTGCACCGGCGAGGTGTGGGTGCGCAGCACATGCGATGTGCCGTCGCCCTGCGCGGACACATAGAAGGTGTCCTGCATCTGGCGGGCGGGATGATCGGGCGGGATGTTCAGCCTGGTGAAGTTGTAGTCGTCGAACTCCACGTCCGGGCCTTCGGCGACGCCAAAGCCCAGGTCGGCGAAGATGGCGACGACTTCTTCCAGAACCTGTGAAATGGGATGCACCGTGCCGCTGTTTTCGGGGCGTGCGGGCAGGGTGACGTCCAGGGTTTCGCCAACCAGCCGTGCATCCAGCGCGCTGTCCGCCAGCTCGGCCTTGCGGGCGGCAATCGTGTTGGTGACGGTATCGCGCAGGCCGTTGAACAGCGGGCCCTGCACCTTGCGTTCGTCGGGCGACAGCTTGCCCATGGTGGCGAGCAGGGCAGACACCGAACCCTTCTTGCCCAGTGTCGCCACGCGCACCGCTTCCAGCGCGGCTTCATCGGCCGCGCCGGAAATCTGCGCCAGGATGTCGGACTGAAGGGCGGCGATGTCGGTCATGCAAACTCGCAATAAGAGTTATCGCGGGGGGCTTGCCCCCGCGACATGCTCGGATGGAGTTCGTGATTAGGCTTTCGACGCCTGATCCACCAGAGCCTTGAACGCGGTGGGCTCGTGGATGGCGAGGTCGGAGAGAACCTTGCGGTCCACCACGATCCCGGCACCGGCAAGCCCGGCGATAAATCGGCTGTAGGTGATGCCATGCTCGCGCACGGCGGCGTTGATGCGCTGGATCCACAAGGCGCGGAAGTTGCGCTTCTTTTCCTTGCGGCCGATGTAGTTGTGCTGCAGCGACTTGTCGACCGCGGCATTGGCCGTGGTGATGTTGTTCTTGCGGCGGCCGGTGAAGCCCTTGGCCTGCTTCAGGACCTTGTTGCGGCGGGCGCGCGACGGAACGGAACGGGGGGTGCGGCTCATGGTTAGATTCCTCCGCCATACGGCATCCAGCGCTTCACGCGCCGGGTTTCAGACGAGGACAGGGTGTCCATGCCGCGCAGGTCGCGGGTGCGCGCCGGCGAATTGTTGATCAGCCTGTGGCGCTTGCCCGTCTGGTGGGTCTTGATCTTGCCGCTGGCCGTGATCTTGAAGCGCTTCTTGGCGCCCGACTTGGTCTTCATCTTGGACATTTTGCTTTTCCTTACGGTACCCCGGCCTGGGCCGGGCCCCCTTTGTTGATGTGCGAAGACGCACGGGGGTCGCATTCGAGAGCAGCCACGGCATGTCCGGCCGGACCACTCGAAGAGGGCGCGTTTAAAAGGAAAAGCGGGGAAAAGGCAAGTCCCGCCGGGATCGGCTAGTCGCCGTCGGCGGTCCGGTCGGTGACACCGAAATCCTTGGACTGGCTGCCACCCTCGGCAACAGTGAAGCCTTCGGCCGCCAGGCCGCGCTTCAGAAGTTCCCGGATCGCCGCTGCCCGGCTGGGCATGCGCCGCTGGAAGCGCCAATTGTCCAGGGCCTCCAGTTCCACCTTGGTCAACATGATCTGGAGGCGCTCACCGCGCGTCAAATCATTCATTTGATTGCCAAATTCCCTTTCAGCCACCTGACCGGCACATTTACTCATAATGAGCAACTGGCACAGCCGGGGGGCAACCCTAATAAAACGGAATAACGGAACTTTTGGTTCCTTTAGGCAAGCACGCACTTTGTACAAAAGCCGACGATTACTCACTTAAGATATTGAAATTGTTATATAAAATAGCTTGAGCGGCGGTCCGTTAAGGCGCAGGGTGGGGCTCAGAAAGGGGGACCATTCCCCATGGACGCACACGTTCAAATCCCAATGCCCCAGACCACTTCCACCGACATCGTGGCGGAGGCCAACCACCGCATCGCCAACAGCCTGACCCTCCTGGTCAGCATGGTGCGCATGCAGGCCGCCTCAGTCCGCAAGAGCCCGGCCACCCTCTCCAATGCCGAGGTGCGGCTGCTGCTGGAAGGCATCGCCGCGCGCATCAACACCATCGCCCAGCTCCACCGGCTGCTGTCCCATGTCAGCTCCGAAGGCGCGACCAACCTGAAGCCGCATCTGAAGGATGTGACCGACGCGCTGGTCGCGGCCCTGTCGTCGCCCGACCAGCTGGTGCGGGTGGAACATTCTGGTTGCGACTGCATGGTGCTGATGCGCCAGGTCCAGCCCATCATCCTGGTTCTCTGCGAGATCTTCATCAACGCCATGAAATACGCCCATCCCGCCGGCGTGCCGCTGGTGATGACGGTGGACTGCAATGTCTCCGGCGATGGACGGCTGGTACTGACGGTCAGCGATGATGGCGTGGGCCTGCCCGATGGGTTCAATCCCGCCACCCATGGGGGGCTGGGCTTTCGCGTGATGCGCAGCCTTGCCGCCGAGATCGGCGCCGAGCTGCAGATTCTCAACACCAATCTGGGTCTCACCTTCCGCCTGTCGCTGCCCGCCAGCAGCATGGCCAGCGCCATGATGTCCTGACTTTAAGGCAGACTTTGCCCGGTCGTTCGGCTATGGCGAGGACATGTTCTTCGAAGGAAAATTCCGTCCGTGGGTCCGGCGTGCCGGCCTGTGGCTGTTCGCGCCGGCGCTGGCCGTGGTCGCCTGGGGCGAGCTGACGCCGCATCCGCCGCAGATCGCCGACGAGGTATTCGGCTGGGACAAGGCCGAGCATTTCACCGCCTATTTCGGCCTGGCACTGCTGGCCGCGCTGGCCTGGGGCCTGCGCCGGTCGGTGCTGCTGGTGCTGGTGGGTGTCATCGCGCTGGGCGGGGTGCTGGAAATCCTGCAGAGCATGACCGGCCGCGACGCCGAATGGCTGGACGAACTGGCCAACAGCCTGGGGGCGCTGACGGGTACGGCGGTGGCCTGTGCCTATCTGGCCATTCCGCGCCGTCTTGTTGATGGCGCCAAGCGCGATTAGCCT
>CBIHOI010000141.1:0-4961 GCA_966211925.1 uncultured Hyphomicrobiales bacterium
GGACGGCGACTTCAGTTTTCTGGATTTGCGCCGTTCCGCCTTCGATCTGACCGATCGCGGCGTCGGCGGCCGAAATGCGCCCGGCGCGGTCGATGCCTGGCTTTACACCGAACGCGGCGTCTATCGCCCCGGCGAGACGGTTCAGGCCGTCGCCATGCTGCGCGACCGCGTCGGCGCGGCGCTGACCGCGCCGCTGACGCTTGTTGCCCAGCGGCCTGATGGCATTGAAGTCGGCCGCATCACCGTCAGCGGTGACAAGCTGGCCGCCGGCAGCGCGCCCTGGACCCTGCCGCTCAGCCCGTCGGCGCCGCATGGCCGCTGGCAGATTGCCGCCTATATCGATCCCAAGGCGCCGGCCGTGGGCCGGGTGCAGTTCGATGTCGCCGATTTCGTGCCCCAGCGCCTGAAGGTAACGCTGACCGCGCTGGAAAAATCCATCAAGCCGGGCGGCGACTTCCATGTCCGCAGCGAGGCGCGCTTTCTCTATGGCGCGCCGGCCAGTGCCCTGTCGGGCGATGGCGAAGCCACCATCAAGGCCGACCCCAATCCCTTTGCGCCGTATCACGGCTGGCAGTTCGGCCGGGTGGATGACAGCTTTTCCGAAACCAAGGTGGACCTGACGGTGCCGCAGACCGACGCGGCCGGCATCACCACCGTAACCGGCAACACGGGCGCGCTCGCCGATACCACCCTGCCGCTCAAGGCGACGGTGCGCATTTCGATTCACGAACCCGGCGGCCGCACCACCGACAAGACCACCGACATCGCCATCCGCACCCATGAGGTCGCCATCGGCATCCGCCCGGATTTCGATAACGGCCAGGTGGCGGAAAATGCCCGCGCCGGTTTCCAGGCCATTGCGCTCGACGCCGACGGCAAGCGCATCGCGCTGCCGGGCCTGACGGTGAGCTGGGTGCGCGAGGACACCACCTATCAGTGGTTCCAGACCAACGGCGAATGGAAGTACCAGCCCACCACCCGCGACCGGCTGATCACCAGCGGCGGCATGGCCATCGGCGCCAATGGTGCGGCGAAGCTGGAACAGGCGCTGCCCTATGGCACCTATCGCCTCACCATCACCGATCCCAAGTCGGGCGCGGCATCGTCTTTCCGCTTCTATTCCGGCTGGGCCGCCTCCAGCGCCGGCGACCGGCCCGACCGCATTCCCGTCGCCGCCGACAAGCCGGCCTACGCACCGGGCCAGGTGGCGCATGTGCGCATCAAGCCCGACGGCAACGGCAAGGCGCTGGTGGTGATTGCCGGCGACAAGGTGTTCTCGTCGCGCACCATCGACGCGCCCGCCGGCGGCACCACGGTGGACATTCCGGTATCCGCCGAATGGGGCGCCGGCGCCTATGTGCTGGTGACCGACTATCGCCCGCTGGAGAGCGTGAAAGGCCGCGAGCCGGTGCGCAGCATCGGCGTCGCCTGGCTGGGCGTCGACAACGCGCCGCGCACGCTGGGTGTCACGGTGGGCGGCGGTGACAAGATCCGCCCGCGCCAGAAGGTGACCCTGCCCGTAAAGATCACCGGGTTGGGCAGCGAAGAGGCCTTTGTCACGCTGGCCGCGGTGGACGAGGGCATCCTGCAGCTGACCGATTTCGCCTCGCCCGATCCGGCCAATTACTATTTCGGCAAGCGGCGCCTGGGCGTTCTGATGCGCGATGACTATGGCCGCCTGATCCGGGTGGAGAAGGGTGCGGTCGGCGCGATGGAGCAGGGCGGCGACGGCTTTGGCGGCCGCAGCCTGGCCGTGGTGCCGCAAAAGACCGTGGCGCTGTTCAGCGGCATCGTGAAGGTGGGCGCGGGTGGTGTCGCCAGCATCACCTTCGATGTGCCCGACTTCAACGGCAGCCTGCGCCTGATGGCGGTGGCCTGGAGCGCCGACAAACTGGGCCATGCCGACCGCATGCTGATCGTGCGCGATCCGGTTGTGGCCGATCTGGTGCTGCCGCGCTTCCTGTCGCCCGGCGACAGCATCGGCGCGGCGCTGAACCTCGACAATGTCGAAGGCGGCCCCGGCACCTATGTCGCCACCATCCAGACCCATGGCCCGGTATCGCTGGCCAATGGCGCGCAGACCGTCGTGACGCAAACCTTGAACCGCAAACAGCGTGCCTTGGTGCCAGTGCAGTTGCGCGGAGCAGGGCTTGGCATTGCCGGCATCACGCTCGACGTGAAGGGCCCGGGCGGCTTCCATGTCCAGCATGGCTGGCCGATCCAGGTCCGCGCCGCACAACTGGACATCAGCCGCGAAGAAGAACTGCCGCTGCCCGCCGGCGCGACCTATGTCGCCAATCGCGCCCTGATCAGCGATCTTGTCGGTTCGACCGCCAGCGTCAGTCTCAGCGTCAGCGCCGCGCACGGCTACAACAATGTCGCCGGCCTCTTGAAGTGGCTGGACAAGTATCCCTATGGCTGCCTTGAACAGACCACGTCGCGTGCCCAGCCGCTGCTGCTGTTCAACGACCTCGCCGATCTGGCGGGCCTGCCGCGCGACAATGCCCTGCGGCCGCGGGTACAGACCGCGATCGACCAGGTACTGGACATGCAGAACTATGCCGGCGATTTCGGCATGTGGGGGCCGGGCGGCCAGGCCGACAGCTTCCTCAGCGTCTATGCCATCGACTTCCTGTACCAGGCGAAGGCCAAGAACTTCGTCGTGGCCAACGACGCCCTGAAGCGCGCCACCAACTGGCTGAAAACCACCAGCGGCAATGGTGACGACCTCACCCGCGCCTATGCCTTCTATGTGCTGGCGAAGAACGGCCAGGCCAATGTCTCGGACCTGCGCTATTTCTCAGACACCAAGGTCGGCGGCATGAAGTCGGGCCTGGCGGCGGCTTTGACCGGAGCTGCCGCCGCTCAGGTCGGCGACCGCTCGCGCGCCGAATACGGCTTCAACAGGGCACGCGCGCTGATTACCTCCGCCGATCCGGCGAGCTATCCGCACGATGTCTATGGCTCGCTGCTGCGCGACCTGTCCGGCGCCGTGGCGCTGGCGGCGGAGAATGGCAAGGCCGAGCTGGTGCCAGTGCTGCTGAACAAGATGCAGGCCCTGAACAGCCGCATCCAGGACACCACCACTCAGGAGAAAGGCTGGATGCTGCGCGCCGCCTATGCGCTGACCCGCCAGAAGCTGCCGCTCAGCATCACCGTCAACGGCACACCCGTGCAGCCGCGTGACGGCGCGGTGCGGCTGACACCGACCCTGGCCCAACTGAATGCCGGGGTCACCCTGGCCAACAAGGGTGATGCGCAGGTATGGCGGTCCACCGCCATTGCCGGCACGCCCAATGCCGCGCTGCCGGCGGCGGCCAACGGCTTCACCGTCAGCAAAAGCGTCTGGACCATGTCGGGCGCGCCGGCGGATGTTTCGGCGCTCAAGCAGAACGACCGCGTCATCATCGAAATCAGCGGCCAGATGCCCAACAATCTCTATCACCAGATGGGCGTGATCGATTTGTTGCCCGCAGGCCTTGAGATCGAGCAGCCTTTGTCCGGCGAGGATGCCAAGGCTTACACGTTCCTATTTAATGGAAGTGGGGGCGGTCTCACCGATACCAGCATGCAGGATGCCCGCGACGACCGCTTCGTGGCCGCCTTCGATATCGGCGAACGCTATCGTCCGACAAACCGCAAAACGCCGGAGCCGACACCTGCCTTCCATGTCGCCTACATCGCCCGAGCCGTCTCGGTCGGAAAGTTCGCCCTGCCGGCAGCAAGCGTGGAAGACATGTATGCCCCCGCGATCCGCGCGCGCACGGCGGTGGGAAGCCTGAACATTAACTGATGGGCGAGAAGCGTCATCGCTGGACGGTCGGCATCTTCACGGTGCTGGGATGCCTGTGCGCCGTCATAACCGCCGACCGCGCCAATCCGCCGGACATGACGCGGGCCCGAACCCTGTCGCCGGAAGTGACCGCCAACGATGGCACCCTGCTGCGCGCTTTCCTGTCGAAGGATGGCGCCTGGCGCATCCGCACCACATCGGCCCAGGTCGGGCCGCGCTATCTCGCCATGCTGCAGGCCTACGAAGACAAGCGCTTCGAACAGCATCACGGCATTGACGGCATGGCGATGCTGCGCGCCGCGTACCAGCTTGCCCGCGCCGGCCACATTGTCAGCGGCGGCTCGACCCTCACCATGCAGGTGGCGCGGCTGCTGGAGCCGCACGGCCATGGCGTCATCGGCAAGAGCCTGCAGATCATCCGCGCCGCGCAACTGGAAGAGCGCTACTCCAAGGACGAAATCCTTTCGCTGTACCTGACGCTCGCCCCCATGGGCGGCAACCTGGAAGGGGTGCGCGCCGCCGCACTGTCCTATTTCGGCAAGGAGCCTGCCTCGCTCGACCTCGCCGAAAGCGCTTTGCTGGTGGCGCTGCCGCAATCGCCGGTGAAGCAGCGGCCCGACCGCCATGCCCAAGCCGCGCTTCATGGCCGCAACAAGGTGCTGGCGCGCATGGTGGAAGACGGCGTGGTGACGCAGGGTGACGCTGCCACCGCCAGGCGCGAAGGTGTGCCCTTCGCGCGCCAGCCCATGCCGCTGGCGGCACCGCATTTGGCGCAGCGCCTGGTGCTGAAGGAAAAGCGCGACGATATCGTCACCACGCTCGACGCCGATATCCAGGCCGCCGCCGAGCGCCTGGCCAAGCAGGAACGCGCCTATTTCGACGATGGCGCCGACATCAGTCTGGTGGTGGTCGAAAACAAGAGCCGCAACCTGGTCGCCTATGTCGGCGGCACCGATTACTGGGGCCGCGCCGGACAGGTGGACCTGGCGGCGCGCGCCCGCTCGCCCGGATCGGCGCTGAAGCCCTTCATCTATGGGCTCGCCTTCGACAATCTGATCCTGCATCCCGCCAGCCGCATGCAGGACGAGGCGACTACCTTCGGCGATTATGCGCCCAAGGATTTCGACGGCCAGTTCCAGGGCGCGGTGACGGCGCGCGACGCGCTGCA
>CBIHOI010000142.1:0-4894 GCA_966211925.1 uncultured Hyphomicrobiales bacterium
CGAGCGCAGCGAGGACGGGGCAGCTTGTCACTACTGCCCGCATGACTTGAGTCACACGACGAAAGCAGGGTTACGCTAAAAAGCGCGCTGGCCCGCAGATACGGATGTCGCAGAACGAGCGACTAAGTTATCTTTGATCAACCACATCACGACTCCAGTTTCATATGAAGCCCAGTTGCTCACATTCCTTTCCTGTACCCGCACCCTCTCAAAACATTGGAGCAGCGAATGGATAGATTTGTCACGTTCGTTTTGGCCGCTTGGCCACTCTTACTAATTTCAGCGACCATCTTCCTCGGAAAACACTTCCTACCCGCTTGGATCCAGCGTCGCGCGGAATTCGGCTTCGACAAAAAAATGGAAGAGGTTCGTGGCGAAATTGGCAAGAGTGAAACCAGACTGCGAGCCGCACTTGATGCTAAGCAGAAAGAATTAGACAGCTTGAGAGAGGTGACACTTTCCAACGCAAACAACAGAGTGGCGGCTCTTGAAACAAGAAGGCTGCAAGCTGCGGAAGCAGTATGGAACGAAGTTGTCGATCTTATGAAGCTAAGAGCTGCCGCTGAGACAGCAGGCTCGTTGAAGCTCTCCAAAATCGCTGAACGTGTAAACGCCGACCCAAAGATGAAGCAATTTATGGACACCGTCACGGGATCCCTATCGATTGACAAGCTTCCGGGAAGTGGAGCGGCGAAACATCGCCCTTTTATCACTGAAAGTGTTTGGGCCAGCTATTCCGCATATTCTTCAGTACTACACCTCGGTGCAGTGAGGTTGAAGATGGCACAGATGGGAATCACTGACGCCGATCAAATGCTAAAAACGGAAGTCAGTAACAAGATTATTTTCACCGCACTTCCACATCGTGAGGACTTTATCAGACAGCAGGGGCCCGCAGGATATCACTTACTCATCGAAGAGCTCGAGGGGCTCATTCTCAACGATATAAAGGATATGCTGGATGGTAAGGACACCGATGCGGCTACAATTAAGCGAAACAAGGAACTCCTAAAAGCCGTGAACGAAGTTCAAACAGGCACACAGACTGCCTTATCTGACGCCATAAGCAGTCAATAGAGGTCGCTCGCGACAGTAGGCTTATCAACACGCCGTCTAGCTATGCGATACTCGCGGCATGAAAACCGCGACCACCATCGCCGCGCCTGCCTGTGCATACCGCCCCTGTCCATCAAACAGGGGGAGGGGGGATGAGCGAATTCATCAAAACAACTCCTCGGCCGGAAGCTGGCTTTTGGCGCAAAACGGGGCTGGGCGCGGTGCGAAAAGCGTCGGCGCACACGCAGCGAAACGGGGGCTTGTCCACCGGGGCCTGTGCAACGGAGAAGAAGATCAGAGTCTGGCTTTCGCCACTGCGCCACCCTCGGCCGTAGGCCTCGGGCGTGACCCGCTCAAATCGATCCATCAGGATCGATTTGACCCGGCCGAAAGGCCGGGTCGCGGGTCACTCCCACTCAATCGTGCCCGGCGGCTTGCTGGTGATGTCGTACACCACCCGGTTGATCCCGCGCACCTCGTTGACGATGCGGGTCGCCACCTTGGCCAGGAAGCTGTGCTCGAAGGGATAATAGTCGGCGGTCATGCCGTCGCTGCTGGTGACGGCGCGCAGGGCGCAGACATGGTCATAGGTGCGCGCATCGCCCATCACGCCCACGGTCTTGACCGGCAGCAGCACGGCGAAGGCCTGCCAGATGGTGTCGTAAAGCCCGGCCTTGCGGATCTCGTCCAGGTAGATCACGTCGGCCTTGCGCAGGATGTCCAGCTTCTCTTGCGTGATCTCGCCGGGCACGCGGATGGCCAGGCCCGGCCCGGGGAACGGATGACGGCCCACGAAGGCGGGCGGCAGGCCCAGCTCGCGGCCCAGCGCCCGCACTTCGTCCTTGAACAGGTCGCGCAGCGGCTCGACCAGCTTCAGCTTCATGAAGTCCGGCAGGCCGCCGACATTGTGATGGCTCTTGATGGTGACGCTGGGACCGCCGCTGACCGAGACACTCTCGATCACGTCGGGATACAGCGTGCCCTGCGCCAGGAATTCCGCGCCACCGACTTTATGACTTTCCGCGTCGAACACGTCGATGAAGGCGGCGCCGATGATCTTGCGCTTCTGTTCGGGATCGCTGACACCGGCCAGCCGGCCCAGGAACATGTCCTTCGCATCGGCATGGATCAGCGGGATATTGTAGTGGTTGCGGAACAGGCTGACGACCTCGTCGGCCTCGCCGCTGCGCATCAGCCCGGTATCGACGAAGATGCAGGTGAGCTGGTCGCCGATCGCTTCATGGATCAGCACCGCGGCCACACTGGAATCCACGCCGCCCGACAGGCCGCAGATCACCTTGCCCTTGCCGACCTGTTTCCTGATCTTGTCGATCATGGCGGCGCGGAAGGCGTGCATGTTCCAGTCCGGCGTGATGCCGGCAATGTCGAGCACGAAGTTGCGGATCATCTGCGCGCCGCGCGGGGTGTGCACGACCTCGGGATGGAACTGGATGCCGTACAGCCGGCGCTTCTCGTCGGCGATCACGGCATAGGGCGAATTGTCGGACGTGGCGACGACCTCGAAGCCCGGCGGAATGGCGGTGATCTTGTCGCCATGGTTCATCCATACCGGCTCGCGGTCGCCGATAGCGCCAAGCCCCGCCAGCAGCGGCGACTCCTTGGCGATGATGATGTCGGCGCGGCCGAATTCGCGGTGGTGGCCGCCTTCGACCTTGCCGCCCAGGCGGTGCGCCATTTCCATCTCGCCGTAGCAGATGCCCAGCACCGGCACATCCGCTTCGAACACGGCCTGCGGGGCGCGCGGGGCCCCCTCTTCCATCGCGCTCGCCGGGCCGCCCGACAGGATGATGGCGCCCGGCTTTTTCGCCAGCGCCTCTTCCGCCTTGTTGTAGGGCACGATCTCGCAATAGACGCCCGCCTCGCGCACGCGGCGCGCGATCAGCTGGGTGACCTGGCTGCCAAAATCCAGAACCAATACGCTCATGGCTTGGCAAGCACCGGGCGGCTGGTGTTGTCGAGCGCCGCGATCGCCTTCAGCGCGGTGGGCTCGGATGGGTCGATGACCAATGCCGCATCGTAGAAGCTGCGAGCGAATTCGGCCTGCCCCATCGCGGCATAGATGTCGCCCAGCGCGATATAGGGTCCCGTGCGGCGGGGATTGGCCACTATGGCCGACTGCGCCAGCCGCACCGCCAGGTCCGTGTCGCCACGGGCGATGGCGGCATGGGACTGGGCCAGCAGGGATTCCACCGTCACCGGCTGATCGGCAACAGGTCGGGGCTTGGGCTTGGCGGCCAGGGGCAACGGCGCTGCCAGGAGCGCCGTCAACAGGACCGGAATCGCGGGGGATTTCATGCGGGCAACATAAGACATTTTGGGCGAAGAGGAATATGCGTCAGGCGCGGCGCAGCCCCGCAGCATAAAAGCCGTCGGTGCCCGTGGTGGCCGGGCTGGCGCGGAAATCCTGGCCCAGGCCGGGAATCGCGCGGTTTTCCCCCAGATTCACCGGTACGAAGCCGGGGTTCCGGGCCTGGAAGGCGGCGATCCGGTGCCAGTTCTCGACCGGCAGGATCGAACAGGTGGCATAGACCAGCATCCCGCCCGGCCTGACCAGCCCGGCCGCCTGGTCCAGCAGCTTGTCCTGGACCGAAGTGAGGTAGGCGACCCGCGCCGGGGTCAGCCGCCAGCGCAGCTCCGGCTGCCGCCGCCAGGTCCCGGTCCCGGTGCAGGGGGCATCGACAAAGACCATGTCAAAAAGGCCCGACGGCTGGCCATGCTCCAGCGGCAAGGTGGTGATGATGGTGGCACCGGCACGGGCGGCACGCTTCTGCAGCTCGAACAGCGCCTCCCCCCGCACGTCGCAGGCGACGATCTCGCCCTGGTTCTGCATGGCGGCGGCAAAGGCGAGCGACTTGCCGCCTGCCCCCGCTGCAAGGTCCAGCACCCGCATGCCGGGGGACGCGCCACCGAGGGCAGACGCGATCTGGGCCGCCTCGTCCTGGAATTCAAATGCGCCGGATTCGAACAAGGCTGATTTGGAAAGATTGGTGGCATCGCTGCTGATGCGGATGCCATGCGGCGCATAGGGCGTAGGCGCAGCGTTGATGCCGTCCGCCGCCAGCGCCCCGATCACGTCGTCGCGCGTGGCTTTCAAGGTATTGACGCGCAGGTCAGTGGGCGCGCGCTGATGAAAGGCGATCATTTCCTCCATGCGCCGGACGCCAAACGCTTCGCCGAGATCGCCTTCCAGCCACTCAGGATATTCGCCCCGCACCCAATCTGGCGCAGGCGGCGGGACCGCCGTCAGCGCGGTGCGTTCGGCGTCCGTGAGCGGTGCAGGTCCATACCCACCTGTGAACAGCGCTTCGATCTCATCAGGGGGCAGCGTGGCGATCATCAGTGCGCGCGGCGTGTCGCTGTCCATGCGCTGCGCCAGCCGGGCGCGACTACGCTGGACCGAAAAGACCTGTTCGGCGATGGCGCGCCGATCCTTGGATCCCGCAAAGCGACGGATGCGAAACCAGCTTTTCAGAAAGCGATCCGTGGGCTGCGCGGTTTTCTCCAGCGCTTCCAGAATATCGATAGCCATCTGCAGGCGGGCGCCGGGAGTCATTTATAAGCAATATCAGAAGGCTGACAGAAAAACACTTGTTCAGACTGCCCTTACAGAGTGTGAATACTTCCTTTGCCGAGCTTTTGGCGCCCCGGCCAGACCCGTGCGGGCGACTGAATGCTGGCGCATGGGGCGGTTCCGACAGGCTTGCGGTGGTGCACGTCGACGACTAGCGTTTGCGCATGGCTGACGACGATATCAGCGGCCGTGTTCGGCGGCGCGAACTGAGAACTCTTTCCGACAACCACTATGTGCTACGACGCG
>CBIHOI010000143.1:0-4829 GCA_966211925.1 uncultured Hyphomicrobiales bacterium
GAGTCTGTTTTCTGCCCGCACAATTAAATTGCGCAAGCCCGGATTATGTCGCTGGCGCGCCGCTCCGCTATCCTCGCCGGGACCGGCAAAACCACCCGCGCCGGGCGCGCGCCGCCGCCCGTTTCGGCCCGAATCCGGGCGGCCGCGCTGGCTTTTTGCCGTCCCTCCATCCTAATATCCCGCGCCATTTCGGTGAGGGAGTTCAAGAATGAAAAATCTGGTCAAAGCCTTGGCGCTGGTATCCGTTGCCGCCATTCCGGCCGCCGCACAGGTCAATAACGGGTCGGAGGCGCCGACAACGGCCCTGCCTTTCACCATGACCCAGGTGGCGACCTTTAATCTGCCCTGGCGCATGGCCTTCCTGCCCGATGGCCGCATGCTGGTCACCGAAAAGGTCGGCCCGATCTGGCTGGTGTCGGCGGACGGCAAGAAGACCGCCGTGTCGAATGCCCCCGCCGTGCTCTATGGCGGCCAGGGCGGCATGCTGGGCATCTACACCTCGCCCACCTTCGCCACCGACAGCACCGTCTATCTCACCTATTCCGAGCCGGGCATGATCGGCGACCTGATGGGCTCCAGCCTGGCGCTGGCCAAGGCCAAGCTGGTCACCACCGACAAGACCGCGTCGCTGGAAGGCCTGAAAGTCATCTGGCGCGATGGCGCCCGCGGCAAGGGCGGCCAGTTCGGTGCCGCCGTGGCCTTTGCGCCCGACGGCAAGTCGCTGTTCCTGTCCTCTGGTGATCGCCAGCGTTTCACCCCCGCCCAGGATCCCAACCAGCCGCTGGGCAAGATTCTGCACCTGACGCTGGACGGCAAGCCCGCGCCGGGCAATCCCATGGCCGGCAAGACCGGCGCCGCCAGCGTGAACATCATCAATCCGCCGTCGGACACCGAAGCGGCCAAGACCGCGCCGACCGTCTATACCTACAAGTTCCCCGGCAAGAACCTGACCCCGTCGGAAACCTGGAGCACCGGCCACCGCACGCCTTATGGCCTGGCCTTCGCGCCCGACGGCAAGCTGTGGGAAATGGAGCATGGCCCCAAGGGCGGCGACGAGCTGAACCTGATCGAGCCGGGTAAGAATTACGGCTGGCCGCTGGTGTCCTATGCCACCAACTATAACGGCGTGCCGATCCCGTCGCCCGACACCCGCCCCGACCTGACCAAGCCGGTCGTCTATTGGACGCCGATCATCGCGCCGGGCAACCTGACCTTCTACAAGGGCGCGATGTTCCCGCAGTGGAATGGCTCGGCGCTGATGGGCGGCATGGCGACCATGACCCTGAACCGCATCATCGTGGACGGCGCCACCGCCAAGCCGGCCGAACGCTTCAGCGTGGGCCACCGCATCCGCGATGTGGAAGTCGCACCCGATGGCTCGCTGTGGATGCTGGAAGACAGCCCCACCGGCGGCCTGTTCCACGTCACGCCCAAATAATGGGAATGAAGTAAACGGATTGGAGCGGGTGGCTATTCCACCCGCTCCAGCTTTCCGATCATGAGAATGTAGGCCAGCGCGCCGATGACGGCGACGACGGCGACATAGGTAAGGCCCGGCGCGAAATTTCCGCCCTCCGCCAGATAGCCGATGATCAGCGGCGTGGTGATCCCCGACAGGTTCGAGATGAAGTTGAAGGTGCCGCCGGTCAGCCCGATCAGCCGGCGCGGCGCCACCGACGAAATCAGCGACCAGCCGATGCTGGCCATGCCGTTGCCGAAGAAGGCCGTGGCCATGAAGAAGATCACCAGCTCCGGCGCATCCACGAAGTTGGCGCCCACGATGCTGGACGACAGCAGCAGCCCGCATATGATGGGCGACTTGCGCGCCCAGCCCAGGCCATAGCCGCGCCGCAGGATCTGGTCCGACACGAACCCCGCCGACAGCACTCCCAGGAACGCCGCCAGGAACGGGATCGAGGCATACAGCCCCGACTTCACAAAGCTCATGTGGCGAAATTCAATCAGGTAGGTCGGAAACCAGGTGAGAAAGAACCACTGGCACGACGTCACCGCGAACTGGCCGATATAAACGCCCCACAGCTTGCGATACTTGAACACCGTGCCGATATCGGCCCATGACAGCTTGCCGATGGTCTTGCGCGCCTCGGTGCTGCCCAGGTCCACGAGTGCGCCGCCTTCTTCCATATAGGCAAGCTCGGCCGCATTGGCCCGGCTCTGGCGCGGCGCGCGATAGGTCGCCAGCCAGAACAGTCCCCAAGCCAGGCCGCCGACGCCGGTGGTAAAGAACACCGCCCGCCAGCCATGGGTGGATTGCAGCAACAGCAGCAGCGGAGTCAGAAACGCCAGGCCCACGAACTGGCCAGAGGTGTAAAAGCCGATGGCCCCGGCGCGCTCGCGGTCGGGAAACCAGCTCGACACCACCATGTTGTTGATGCTGTAGGACGGCGCCTCCAGCGCCCCGATCAGCAGCCGGATGCAGATCAGCGACACGATGCTGCCGGCCACGCCCAGCAGCGCCGTGGCCAGCGACCACAGGATCAGGATGGCGGGATAGAAAATGCGCGGCGCGATGCGGTCCACCAACCAGCCGCCGGGAATCTGGCAGAAGGCATAGGTCCAGCCAAAAGCCGACAGGATCCAGCCCATCTCAACCGTGTCGAAACCCAGCTCCTTGCGCATGGCGGGCGCGGTGATGGAGATGTTGCTGCGGTCCAGAAACGTGATAACCACGCTGACAAAGATCATCAGCATGACCAGATAGCGCTGGCGGGTGGGCTTCTGGGCCAAAGTTATATCACCGGTCATCTCACCACTCCGCAAAGGATCCGTCTTCATGCCGCCACACTGGCGGGCGCCAGCGATGGCCTATGGTGGCGGCGCGCGTCACCGCCTCTTCATTGATCGTGATGCCCAATCCAGGTCCCTGCGGGATCGCGACATGGCCATCGGCATAGGCGAATACCGACGGGTCCACCAAATAGTCGAGCAGGTCGTTGCTCTTGTTGTAGTGGATGCCCAGGCTCTGTTCCTGGATCACGGCATTGTGGCACACCGCGTCAAGCTGCAGGCAGGCAGCCAGCGCGATCGGCCCCAGCGGGCAATGCGGCGCCAGCGCCACGTCATAGGCTTCCGCCATGGCGGCGATCTTGCGGGTTTCGGTGATGCCACCGGCGTGGCTGGGATCGGGCTGGATAATGTCCACCACCCCGTCTGATAGAACCTTCTTGAAATCCCAGCGCGAAAACAACCGCTCGCCCAGTGCGATCGGCGTGGCGGTGTGGTTGGCGATCTCGCGCAGTGCCTCGGTGTGTTCGCTCAGCACAGGCTCCTCGATGAACATCAGGCGGAAAGGGTCCAGCTCCTTCGCCAACACCTTGGCCATGGGCCGATGCAGGCGGCCGTGGAAATCCACCGCGATGCCGAAGTCCGGCCCCATGGCGTCGCGCAACGCCGCCACCCGCGCCAGCACGGCGTCGATCCTGGCGTGGCTGTCGATCCAGGCCATCTCCTCGGTCGCCAGCATCTTGATGGCGGTGAAGCCCTTGGCCGCAACGTCCTTTGCGCCTGCCACGATATCGGCCGGCCGGTCGCCGCCGATCCAGCTATAGACCCGCATCTTCTGGCGCACCGGCCCACCCAGCAGCATATGCACCGGGCGGTTCAGCGCCTTGCCCTTGATGTCCCACAGCGCCTGGTCGATACCCGCCAGGGCGCTCATGTGAATGGCACCGCCACGATAGAAGCCGCCGCGATACAGCACGGTCCAATGGTCTTCGATGGCGCCGGGGTCTTTTCCCACCAGATAGTCCGCCAGCTCGGCGACACAGGCAGCCACGGTCTCGGCGCGCCCCTCGACAATGGGCTCGCCCCAGCCGGTGACACCCTCGTCGGTCTCGATTTTCAGGAACAGCCAGCGGGGCGGCACCACGAAGGTGGATAGCCTGGTGATCTTCATGAAGCGCTTGTCCCCACAGGCATTTTCACGCCTTTTTGCGACAGTGCCGCCGTTTTCGGCCCTGTGCAAGCCCGTCCGCTTTTAACCACGATTGTGACTTTCGCTTAACCGGCGCGGGCTATTGTCCTAATCAAATGCCCAACGCGCCGTTTGCCCCACGGCCGGGTCCAGTGGAGGCTTCATGACTGTGCGTATCATCCCGATTTTGATTGTTGTCGCTGCGGCGCTTTGCGGCATCGCCCCTGCCCATGCGCAGGAGGTCATCGCCGTGAGCCATGCCTCGGATCTCGAGCTGTCAGGCGAGGAAGCCCTGACCATTGAAGGCTTCACCGGCGGCGTGGGCGGCACCGGCCCCGACGCCAGCGGTGGCGGCGCCATCGTGATTCAGATGCTGCAGCAGACCTCGGGCACGACGGCCGTGGCGACCAGCGCCGTCTCCAGCCGCTATTCGGCACACGCGGCCACCGTCTCGCACTGATCAGCGCAGCTTGACGACGCGGTAGAGCGGAGCGTCACCGCGCACGAAAAGCTGCCCGCTGCGGCCGCCAGCATCCTTGGCCAGCTTGACGCCATAGTCGCTGGCGCGGCCGTTCCAGTGGGCCCGTGCAGGATCGCTGGGGTCCTGCCGCCAGATCTCGCCATTGCTGAGGGTGACGGTGAACAACCCGCGACCGTCAAAGCTGAAACTCTCCAGCCAGCCGGGCGTGGTGTTGCCGCCCAGGACATTGCCCAAAGTGCCGGTGGTGTCCCTGGGCATCCGCGCCATCGCGCGCGGCGCGGCGACAGGCGCGGCATACCCTGCCGGCACCAGTCGCTGCTGCGCGGCAGGCGCCGGCGGCAGGCCGAGCCGGGCGCGCATCGGCTGGGCCGCGCCATAGATGCAGTCCAGGAACGCGCGGTCGTCGGGCAGGGC
>CBIHOI010000144.1:0-4764 GCA_966211925.1 uncultured Hyphomicrobiales bacterium
GCTTCGGCGCCGCGCTGGCCGCCGCCTCCATCGCCCAGGTCCACCGTGCCCAGACTAGCACAGGGGCCAGCGATACCCCGCCGGTGCGGGTGGCGGTGAAGATCCTGCGCCCCGGCGTCCGCCAACGCTTCCTGCGCGATCTCGATGCGCTCGCCTTCTTCGCCATCAACGCCGAACGCTGGTCGTCCGAAGCCCGGCGCCTGCGCTTCACCCAGCTGGTTGCTGTCCTGGCTGACAGCGTGGCGCTGGAGCTGGACCTGCGCATGGAAGCCGCCGCCGCCGGCGAACTGTATGAAAGCACGCGCGGCGAACCGGAATTTCGCGTGCCGCACATCGACTGGACCCGCACCGCCGACACCGTTCTGACCAGCGAGTGGATCGACGGCGTCTCGGTGCGCGACATCGGCGCCATCACCGCCAGCGGCCGCGATCCCAAACAGGTGGCGGTGCTGGTGATGCGCAGCTTTCTGACACAGGCGCTTCGCGACGGCTTCTTCCATGCCGACATGCATCCCGGCAACCTGTTCATCGACACCGAAGGCCGGCTGGTGGCGGTGGATTTCGGCATCATGGGACGGCTGGATGCCGGCATGCGCCGCTTCATGGCCGGCACGCTGGCCGGCTTCCTGCAGCGCGACTATCGCAAGGTCGCCGAGCTGCATTACGAATTCGGCTTCGTGCCGCCGCATCATTCCATCGAGAATTTCGCCCAGGCCCTGCGGGCGGTGGGCGAGCCGATCTTCGGCCGCACCGCGCGCGATGTCTCCATTGCCAAACTGCTGGGCCAGTTGTTCGACACCACCCGCCGCTTCGACATGCAGGCCCAGCCGCAATTGATCCTGCTGCAGAAGACCATGGTGGTGGTGGAAGGCGTCTGCCGCGGCCTGGACCCGGACTTCGACATCTGGGAGGCGTCGCGTCCCGTCGCCGAAAAATGGGTCCAGGAAAACATGGGCCCCGAAGCCGTCATCTCGCGCGCGGGCGAGACCTTCAGTGCGCTGGGAAAGCTGGCCCAGGACCTGCCGCAACTGGTGAAGAATGCCGAAGACCTGTCCCAGATGGTGGCGGAAGGTGGCGTGCGCCTGCACCCCGACACCGCTATCCAGATTGCGGCCGAGCAGGAACGCCGCTCCCGCCCCACGCGCATGGCGCTGATCGGCGTTCTGGTGCTGATCGTGGTGGTGCTGGCGCTACACTGGCACGGGACGTTTTGACAGGATTGCAAAGCGAGCCGTGAGTGTTACGGCCGCCACCAGCAATCCGAACGCCAGCCCGATCCAGATTCCCAGGCCTTGCATGTGCAGCCCGAACCCCAGCAGCACGCACACCGGCGCGCCGGCCAGCCAATAGCTGCCGCCCGCGATCCACATCGGTCCATGCGCATCCTTCAGGCCGCGCAGCGCCATCGAGGCCGACACCTGTATGCCGTCCACCAGCTGGAAGGCGGCCGCGACATGCAGGTACAGCACCGCCAGCGCCAGCACATCCGCATTGGCGGGAATGTCGGGCAACCACAAGGACGCGATCTGGCGCGGCCACAGCAGCAGCACCAGCGCCGCGCCCGTCATGAAGATCGCCGCCATGGCGATGGCGGTGAAGCCCGCGCGCCGTGCCGCGATGCGGTCGCCGGCGCCCGCCGCCAGTCCCACGCGCACCGTTGCGGCCAGCCCGATGCCCAGCGGGATCATGAAGGTGAGCGAGGGAATGGTGATGGCGATCTGGTGCGCTGCCAGCGGTGAAATCCCGAACGTGCCCATCGCCAGGGTGGCGGCGTTGAACAATGCCAGCTCGAACACCATGGTGAGCCCGATGGGGAAGCCCAACCGCATCAGCTCGACCAGGCTCTTCCAGTGCGGCTGCCAGAGGCGGTGCAGGATGTGGTAGCGCCGCATCGCGGGCGCCGCCAGGATAATCGCCAGCAGCGCCACAAAGCTGAAGATGTTGGAACTGGCGCTGGCAATGCCGGCGCCCAAAAGCCCCATGCGCGGCAGGCCGAAATGCCCGAAGATCAGCATATAGTCGAATGCCGCATTCCACCCGATTGCCAGCACGATCACCACCAGCGGCGGCACGGCGCGCGACAAGGCGGTGGAGAAGCTGCGCAGTACCTGGAAGCCCAGCGCAAAGGGAAGGCCAACAGCGATGCCCGACACGAAGATGGCGGCGCCGTCCGCCAGCGCCGGCTCCTGGTGCAACGCCAGCAGGATAGGCCGTGCGAACAACAGCGCCGCCATCAACGGCAGCGAGGTCAGGCCCGCCGTCCACAGTCCCATGCGCACGGCGACGCGGATGCGCCTGCGCTCCCGCCCGCTGTCGCCATGCTCGCCCTGGATATGGGCGATCACGGGCGACACCGCCATCGGCACGCCGCTGCCCATCAGCCAGGCCAGGAAATAGATGGTGTTGCCGATAGCGGCGCCGGCCAGCGCCTGCTTGCTGAAATGCCCCAGCATCAGCGTGTCGGTGGCCAGGATGATCATCTGCGCCAGTTGCGTGGCGGCCAGTGGCACCGCCAGGCGCAGCAGCTCGCGCGCTTCGCGCGTCCAGGCATGGTGCGCTCTGGCGGGGACAAGTGGGCCGGGATCGGAAAGATGGTCCGTCATGCCGGGGTCCTAGCACAGCCCCGCGACGGATGCCCACGGGCGGGCTATAAAGAGCCATGCAGCCAAAGAACATCGCCCATCGCGGCGGCGCGGCGCTGATGCCGGAAAATACGCTGGCGGCCTTTGCCGATGCGTTTGCGCGCGGCTTTGACGGCGCGGAACTGGACGTGCAGCTGTCGGCCGATGGTGAAGTGGTTGTGCACCACGATTTCCGGCTGATGGCCGGTGTGGCGCGCAAGAATGGCGCGTGGCTGACCGCGCCGGGACCGCGCATCAAGGACCTGACCTCGGCGCAATTGCGGCAGTTCGATGTCGGACGCCCCATGCCGGGCGGTGCCTATGCCGCCAGTCATCCGCTGTTGCGGGCGGTGGATGGCGCCACGGTGCCCACGCTGAAAGAGGTATTGGACCTGACCGCGTCACGGCCCTTCACCCTGATGGTCGAGCTGAAATGCGATCTCGGCGAGGACAGTGCCGATCCGGTGGCATTGGCCGACGCGGCGTTCGATACCTGTACCGGCCGCGACAACATCATCTTCGTCGGATTCGACTGGCGCGCGCTGGTCCGCATCCATGAACGCGGCGGCGTTTGCTGGTTCACCACCGACAAGCTGACTGATGATGCGCGCCCGGTCATTGACGGCATCGCAGCGGCAGGCGGGCAGGGCTGGTTTCCCAATTTCCCGGACGCCACGCCCCACAACGTCACCCATGCCCACGACCGCGGCCTGAAAGTCGGCGCCTGGACCGTCAACAATCCCGCCGGCATGCGGCGGCTGTCTTGCCTCGACGCAATCTGTACCGACCGGCCGGACCTGCTACAGGCCCTCGAACAGCGCCGTTGACAGATACCGCTCCGCAAAGCTGGGAATGATCGCCACGATCGTCTTTCCCGCATTTTCCGGCCGCGCGCCAACCTCCAGCGCCGCGGCGATCGCCGCACCCGACGAGATGCCGACCGGAATGCCTTCCTCCCGCGCCGCGCGCCGCGCCGTGTCCAGCGCCGTCTCGTTGGAAATGGTGATGACTTCGTCGATCACCTTGCGGTCCAGGATGGCGGGCACGAAACCGGCGCCGATGCCCTGGATCTTGTGCGGCCCTGGTGCGCCGCCCGACAGCACCGGGCTGTCTTCCGGCTCCAGCGCGATCATCTTCACGCTGGGCTTTTTGGCTTTCAGGACCTGGCCGACCCCGGTGATGGTGCCGCCGGTGCCGACGCCACTGATCACGATGTCCACCTTGCCCTCGGTGTCGTTCCAGATTTCCTCCGCCGTCGTGGTGCGATGGATTTCCGGATTGGCCGGGTTCTCGAACTGCTGCGGGATCACCGCGCCGGGATGCTCGGCCACCAGCTCATGGGCGCGGGCGATGGCGCCCTTCATGCCCTTGGCGGCTTCGGTCAGTTCGATCTGCGCTCCCAGGATCATCAGCATCTTGCGCCGTTCCAGCGACATGGATTCCGGCATCACCAGGATCAGCTTGTAGCCCTTGGCGGCGGCGACAAACGCCAGCGCGATGCCGGTATTGCCGCTGGTGGGTTCGATCAGCATGGTCTTGCCGGGCGTGATGATGCCGGCGCGTTCCATCGCCTCGATCATGTTGACGCCAATGCGGTCCTTCACCGACGACAGCGGATTGAAGAATTCGAGCTTCAGCAGGATATCCGCCTTGCTGTCCTTGTTCATGCGCTTCAGCCGGACCAGCGGCGTGTCGCCGATGGTCTGGATGATGCTGTCATAGATGCGTCCGCGTCCCGGCTTTCCCTGTTCCATGTCGTGCTCCTATATCGTGAAATCGGCGATGGCGGGGGCATCCACATTGGCCTGCCGCGCCCGCTGGCACAGGTCTTCGATCGACACTGAATCCAGCCGTACCATCAATTCTTCCTGCAGGGTGGCGACAAAGGGCGCGACGATGCGCATCCCCAGGTCGCTGCGGGGCGAATGCTTTTCTTCCTCGTCCTCGATGCTTTCGGCCACCCGCACCACATCGCCCACCGAAATGCGCCGCCGTTCGCGCGCCAGGCGATAGCCCCCGCGCGGGCCGCGCACGCCTTTCAGGATTCCGGCCCGCACAAGCTGCTGCATCACCTGTTCCAGGTAGCGTTGCGGCACGCCCTGGCGGGCGGTGATCTCCTTGGCCTGCACAGGCTCCGGCCGCG
>CBIHOI010000145.1:0-4709 GCA_966211925.1 uncultured Hyphomicrobiales bacterium
GCGCGCTGAATGGTCTCGACGTCGAAACATTCGATGACGTCACCCTTCTGCAGGTCCTGGTAGCCGATGAAGCCCATGCCGCATTCCTGGCCGTTCTGGACTTCCTTCACTTCGTCCTTGAAGCGCTTGAGGGTCGACAGTTCGCCTTCGTGGATCACGACATTGTCGCGGATCAGGCGGACCTTGGAACCGCGGCGCATGATGCCTTCGGTCACCTTGCAGCCGGCGACCTTGCCGACCTTGGTGATGGTGAAGACTTCCAGGATCTCGGCATTGCCCAGGAACTTCTCGCGCGTCTCGGGCGTCAGCATGCCCGACAGCGCCGCCTTCACGTCATCCACCAGGTTGTAGATGATGTTGTAGTAGCGGATCTCGACGCCGTCGCGCTTGGCACGCTCGCGCGCCTGGTTGTTGGCGCGCACGTTAAATCCAATGACCGCAGCCCCACTGGCATGCGCAAGGATCACGTCGCTTTCGGTGATGCCGCCAACGCCGGACTGCAGGATCTGCGCGCCCACTTCGCTGGTCGCCAGCTTGCCCAGCGCGCCCTGGATGGCTTCGCTGGAACCCTGCACGTCGGTCTTGAGCACCAGCGGGAGGAGACGCTTTTCGCCGGCTTCGCGGGTCTGCAGGAGCTGGTCCAGCGTCTGGCGCGAGGACGAGGCCTGGCGCTGTTCGCGGCGCTTGCGGGCACGGTATTCCGCCACTTCGCGGGCGCGGGCTTCGTTTTCGACCACGACCATTTCGTCGCCGGCTTCCGGCGCCGCCGAAAGGCCCAGCACTTCGATGGGCGTGCTGGGACCGGCGGTCTTGACGGACTCGCCGCGCTCGTTGGCAAGCAGGCGCACACGGCCCCATTCCGAACCGGCAACCACGATGTCGCCGATCTTCAGGGTGCCGCGCGAGATCAGCACGGTGGCGACGGGGCCGCGGCCCTTGTCGAGCTTGGCTTCCACCACGGCGCCTTCGGCGGCGCGGTCGGGATTGGCCTTGAGGTCCAGCACTTCGGCCTGCAGCAGGATGGCTTCTTCCAGCTTGTCCAGGCCAATACCCTTGGTGGCGGAAACTTCCACGACCTGCACTTCGCCGCCCATGTCTTCGACCTGGACTTCGTGCTGCAGCAGTTCGGTCTTCACGCGGGTGGGATTGGCGTCGCCCTTGTCGATCTTGTTGACGGCCACGATCATCGGCACACCGGCCGCCTTGGCATGGGCAATGGCTTCCACCGTCTGGGGCATGACGCCGTCATCGGCGGCAACCACCAGGATCACCAGGTCGGTGACCTTGGCGCCGCGCGCGCGCATCTGCGTAAACGCGGCATGGCCCGGCGTGTCCAGGAAGGTGATCTTCTGGCCCGACTGCAGGTTCACCTGATAGGCGCCGATATGCTGGGTGATGCCGCCGGCTTCGCCCGACACCACGTCGGTCTTGCGCAACGCATCCAGCAGCGAGGTCTTGCCGTGGTCGACATGGCCCATGATGGTGACGACCGGCGGACGCGACACCAGGGTCTCGTCGCTGTCCTGTTCGCCGGTGAGGCCTTCCAGCACGTCGCTTTCGGCAACGCGCTTGACGACGTGCCCATATTCGGTGGCGACCAGTTCGGCGGTGTCGGCGTCGATGATGTCGTTGGCGGTGGCCATCATGCCGTTTTTCATCAGCACCTTGATGACGTCCACGGTGCGGCGCGCCATGCGGTTGGCCAGTTCGCTGACCGTGATGGTTTCCGGCACGATGATGTCGCGCGGACCGGCGGGACCGGCGGGCTGCTGATGGCCCTTGTGGGCGCGCTGCAGGTGGCGGCGATAGCTGGCGACCGAGCGCACGCGCTCGTCATCGTCGGACAGGGCCTTGGTGACGGTGAGCTTGCCGCGGCGGCGTTCGCCTTCGGCGACCACCTTCTTGGGGGCAGGCGCCTTGGGGGCGCCGGGCTTGCCGGGCTTCTTGCTGTCGCCTTCTTCCTCGTCATTTTCCAGCTTGCGGCGAGGCGCTTCGCCCGGAACGGTAGCGACCGGGGTCTCGGCGCGGCGGGCGGCTTCGGCTTCGGCGCGCTTCTTGGCCAGGTCATCGGCGATCTTGCGCGCTTCTTCCTCGGCCTTGCGCTTTTCGGCGGCAAGACGTTCGGCTTTCAGCAGTTCTTCTTCCTGGGCGCGGCGCTTGGCCTCGGCCTCGGCGATCCTGCGCGCTTCGCTGTCGGAGACGCGCGCGTCGGCCAGGGCAGCGGCGCGGCGGGCTTTTTCCTCGTCGGACAGCTGACGCAGCACCACGCCGCGCGGCGCGGCGGCAGGCTTCACGGGCGCGCGGGCCTCCGCAGGCGCGGCCGGCGCCGGCGCAGGCGCCGCCTTGGGGGCGGGCGCGGGCTTGGCAGCGGCGGCGGGCGGGGCGGCGGAGCGCTTCTTCTCCACCACCACGGCCTTGGTGCGGCCATGGCTGAAGCTTTGCTTGACGGTGGACGTTTCCGTCTTCTTCAGCGACAGCGTCTTGGCCGGGCGTTTGGTTTCGTCAGTATCGCTCATGAATCTCTTTCGACCGGAAGGCGGGATGGAATGCTGCGAAAGCCGGAAAGACGTTCCGCATCAAAGGTTAGGCGTTCGGCCAAACCGCCCGGCTGGACGGCGGCATGTATCACATTCTCGCGTCCCAGCGCCAAGCCCAATTCGGCGCTGGTCAGGGTCTCGATCACCACGCAATTCAGTTCCAGCCGGTGGGCGGCCGCATAGAGCTTGCGCTTGCCGTCCCTGGAACCGTCCAGCGCCTCGATCAAGGCCTTGGGCGGCTTGGCGCTTTCCAGCGCCCGCAGCACATTGTCAAAGCCCAGCACCAGGATGCCGGAGCGGCGGGCGATGCCCAGGTCGCCCACCATGCGGGCCAGCAGGGCTTTTTCGGCGCGGTCGGCCAGGTCGGCGGTCGCCGTGACCTGTGCCTTGGCGGCGCGGGCGAACAGCTTCTTGGCCACCGCGATGTTGACGGCATCGCGCGAGGCTTCGACCCACAAGCCGCGGCCCGGCAGCTTGGCGGCGGCATCGGGCACCACATTGCCGTCGGGACCGGCGGCGAAACGCATCAGGCGGCTCTCGGGCAGGACTTCGCCCGAGACGATGTCGCGACGCTGGCGCAAGCCGGAGTCGCCAACGATCACGGCGTCAGACGCCGCATCGTCTCCATCGATTTTGACCGCCGCTGTCATCAGGCTTCGCTGTTCTCCGTCTCGCCTTCGACGGCGACATCTTCTTCCGCGACTTCCGGTTCCGCCTCGATCCAGCCGATGGCGACGCGCGCCTTCATCACGATGGCGTTGGCGTCGTCGCTGGTGAGGTTGAAGCCGTCCAGGGCACCCGGAACGCGGACGCGTTCCTTGTCCTTGTTTACTTCGTAATAGCCGATCAGGTCGTCGGTGGCGCAGCCGGCCAGGTCTTCCAGCGTCTTGATGTCATGCTCGCCCAGCGCAACCGCCATGGACGGGGTGACGCCTTCGACCGACAGCAGGTCGTCGGTGACGCCCAGGGCCAGGCGCTTGTCGTCCAGTTCCTTGTTGCGGGCTTCGATGTGCTCGATGGCGCGGTTCTGCAGTTCCTGCGCCGTCTCCTCGTCGAAGGCATCGATCTGGGCCAGTTCGCCCAGGTCCACATAGGCCACGTCCTCGATGGTGGCGAAGCCTTCCGACGCCAGGAGCTGGGCCACGGTCTCGTCCACGTCCAGCGCGCCCATGAAGAGCTCGGTGCGGGTGGTGAATTCCTTCTGGCGGCGTTCCGATTCCTCGGCTTCCGTCAGGATGTCGATCTGCCAGCCGGTGAGCTGGGAGGCGAGGCGCACATTCTGGCCACGGCGGCCGATGCCCAGGCTGAGCTGTTCGTCCGGCACCACCACTTCGACGCGGTGGGTGTCTTCGTCCAGCACCACCTTGGTGACTTCGGCCGGGGCCAGGGCGTTGACGATGAAGGTGGCGGCTTCGCCGTTCCACGGAATGATGTCGATGCGCTCGCCCTGCAGTTCCTGCACAACCGCCTGGACGCGCACGCCGCGCATGCCGACGCAGGCGCCGACCGGATCGATCGAGGAGTCCTTGGAGATGACGGCGATCTTGGCGCGGCTGCCCGGATCGCGGGCCACGGCGCGGATTTCGATCACGCCATCATAGATTTCCGGCACTTCCTGCGCAAACAGGCGCACCATGAACTGGGGATGCGAACGCGACAGGAAGATCTGCGGGCCGCGGGCTTCGCGGCGCACATCGTAGATATAGGCGCGGATGCGGTCGCCGGCGCGGAAGGATTCGCGCGGGATCATCTCGTCGCGGCGCACAACGCCTTCGGCCTTGCCCAGGTCCACGACCACCGAGCCGAATTCCGAACGCTTGACCACGCCATGCACCACTTCGCCGATGCGGTCCTTGTATTCGTCGAACTGGCGCTCGCGCTCGGCGTCGCGCACTTTCTGGACGATCACCTGCTTGGCGTTCTGGGCATTGATGCGGTTGAAATCCACCGGCGGCAGGGTTTCGGCGATGATGTCGCCGATCTGGGCGTCGGGATTGCGCTTGCGGGCATCGCTCAGCGAAATCTCGGTCTTGTCGTTGTCCACCAGCTCCACGACATGGAGATAGCGCGAGACATGGGTCTCGCCGGTCTTGGGATCGATATCGACCTTGATGTCATTCTCGGTGCCGTAATGGGCCTTGGCGGCGCGCTGCATCGCCTCTTCCATCGCGG
>CBIHOI010000146.1:0-4699 GCA_966211925.1 uncultured Hyphomicrobiales bacterium
TTGCGCGAATGGCCCGGCACGATCACCTGGTCCTTCGCCTTCACATAGGGCAGCGCCTGGCTTTTTTCGATGTCGCCGCCGGCAATGCAGGCGAGCGTGGCCAGGCAGATCGCCGCCTCGCAGCCATTGGTGACGATGCCCCATTCGGCGCCCGTCAGCTTCGCCAGTTCGCCGCCGATGGCGTCCATCATCTCGTCCATCTGGACGAAATAATGCGACGCTTCAAACATGGCCTGCTTCACTTCGGGCAGGGAGCGCGAGCCGGAGATAATGGTGTAGGTTCCGCTGGCGTTGACGATCGGACGCACGCCGATGCGGGTGAAGAGATTGTCGCTGTCCGTGCCGTTCTGCTTGGGCAATCCTTGTGCCTGCGCCACGCCAGCCGCCAGTGGCGCCATCGCGACGCCGCCAACGGCACCGGATGTCTTGAGCAGATCGCGTCGTGACCAGCGGCCAAACATGAACGCCTCCTAGATATAGGCGATGCAGTCGATCTCGATCAGGGAATTGCCCGGAATGCCGGCGGCGGGCGCGACCGTGGTGCGCACCGGCGCGATGTTGCCCCAGTCGAAGCTGCGATAGACCGCATTCATGCGATCATAATCCTTCAGGTCATTGAGATAGACATTGACCTTGAGGCACTTCTGCAGCGAAGAACCCGCTTCCACTAGGTTCTTCTCAATCTCTTCCAGAACCGCCTTGGTGTGCTCTTCGATGGTGCCGGGCTTGTGATAGCCCACACCCGACAGGAACAGCATGTTGCCGTAGGCGACAGCGCGCGAATACATGGACGGCTTGGCGTCCGGATAGGGCGAGCGTTTCTCGAGTTTGGGCTGCGCTTTGGCACCGCTTGCCAGCAGGCCGGCGCCCGCCGCGGCGACCGCGGTCTTGGCCAGCAATCCACGGCGCGATTTCTTTTCCATGCCATCCCCCGTTTTTGTTTTGGGCATTATGGGGGCGATTCATCGCACCTGTCACGTACCGGCCGGTACTTTTATGCCGGCGAAATCGCGTTTTTGTAGCCGCATCCCCGAAGAAAAAAGTCCACCGCATAGGTCAGATGTTGCTCGGCTTCCTCCTCCGACATGGGCTGCCCCATGGCGATGCGGATACGTGGCTGATCGCCCAGCACACCCATGCAGAAATCGCCCGCAAGCCTGGGATCGCCCAGGTCTGGAAGCAGGCCCTGCGCTTGCCATGTCCGCAATGCCTCGTAATACATGGTCTTGGCGCGCGCGATAGAACTCTCATACATGGCCGCCAGCTCGGGAAAGCGTCGCGCTTCGGCAAAGCCGATGCGCACCATGCCGGCAGCTTCGCCGTTCATTGTCCGGATCATGTTGCGCCCCAGTCCCAGCAGATAGGCGCGCGGCTCGGCCTTGCCGGGATCTGCGACGCTCGCGCTGGCGTGGGCAGAAAGGGACCGTTCCACGATCCGGGCCACAACCGATTTGACCAGTTCAGCCTTGTTGGCATAGCGGCTGTAGAGGGTCTTGGTGGAGGCGCCCGCAGCACGGGCCACCTGCTCCATCGTGGTATCGCTGTATCCCTGGGTGTTGAAAAGCGCCAAGGCTGCGTCCAGCAGCCTGTCCGGCAGCTCCGCCATTTCTTCGGCAGACAAACGCCCTGAACGGCCTCGGCCGCAAAATAAGACGGGCTTTTTTATCATAATTTCAGGCTCTTATAAAAAGCGACCCGCTGCAACTTTACCAGTTGACATAAAGAAATGAAAGTGTTTCTTTTCCATCGTTCAAAGGAACGGAACATTTTCTTTTCTTTTACGGAGTGGGTGATGACCGATATCAGTGCCGATAGCGCCGACTTTGACAGCGGGGACGGCGCGCGCCAGCTGCGCAGGCGTCTGATGATAGGGCTGGGTATCGGCGTCGCCCTCTGCGCGCTTGCCTATGGCGGCTATGCGTATCTTTTGGCCTCGGCCTACGTCTCCACAGACAATGCCTATGTGGATGCGGAAGTGGCGCAGATCAATTCCCAGGTCTCCGGCCCGATCGCCCGCGTGGCGGTCCGCGACACGCAAATGGTGCACAAAGGCGATGTGCTGGTGGAAATCGACCCGGCTGACGCCAGGATTGCCGTCGCGCAGGCCGAGGCCAGCTACCGCAGCACCCTGCAGCGCGTCAGCCAGTATTATGCCCAGCGCAGTGCCGCGGCCGCCACGGTTCAGGCTCGCCTCAGCGATGTCTCGCGAACCGGTGACGACTATGCCAGGCGCGAACGTCTGGCGCAGAGCGGTGCCATCAGCCGCGAGCAGCTATCGACCGCCCGCACGGATGCGCAAGCGGCAACGGCCAATCTTGCCGCCGCGCGCGAAACGCTGCACGCGCAGGACGAAATGGTTCGGGGCGTAAGCGTCGCAAGCCATCCCGAAACGGTTGCAGCCCTGGCGGCGCTCAACAAGGCGCGGCTGGATCTGTCACGCACGATCATTCGCGCGCCGATTGATGGCGTCATTGCCCAGCGCAAGGCGCAGATCGGGCAAAGGGTAGAGCCCGGCCAGTCCCTTATGACGGTCACGCCGATCGCGCAGGCCTATGTTGATGCCAATTTCAAGGAAGGTCAGCTTGGCCAGGTTCGGCCGGGCCAGGCGGTAGAACTTACCTCGGATCTGTATGGCAGCGGGACGGTGTTTCACGGCCGCGTCGCCGGGCTTGGCGGCGGCACGGGCTCGGCCTTTGCCGTAATTCCGGCGCAGAATGCCACCGGCAACTGGATCAAGGTTGTCCAGCGCGTGCCGGTTCGCATTGCACTGGATCCGTCAGAGCTGGCGGCGCATCCGCTGCGCGTCGGCCTTTCCATGACCGCGACCATCGATACACGGCCCTGACCATGACGCGCGAGCTGGAACAGGGGGCATCGCCCCTGCAAGGCGGAATGCTGTGGCTTGCCGCCATCATGCTGGCAATGGCCAATTTCGTCGCTGTGCTGGACATGACCATCGCCAACGTCTCGATGGCGGACATCTCGGGAAGCCTGGGGATCAGCACAAGCCAGGGAACCTGGGTCATCACGTCCTATGCGGTGGCAGAAGCCATCATCGTGCCATTGACGGGGTGGCTCGCGGGCCGGTTCGGATCGGTACGAACCTTCACCGTCGCGATGATGCTGTTCGGTGTCTTTTCAGCCTTTTGCGGGATCTCCAACTCGCTGGGAATGCTGGTGGTCGGACGGATCATGCAAGGCCTGTCCGGCGGCGTTCTCATGCCCCTGTCCCAGACATTGCTGATGCGCATTTTTCCAAAGGAGCAGACACCCAAGGCAATGGCGCTGTGGGCGATGACCACGCTGGTGGCGCCGGTTCTGGGCCCGATCCTGGGCGGCTATATCTGCGACAATTTCCACTGGTCGCTGATATTCTTCATCAATGTCCCGATCGCGCTGGGCTGCGCCCCTTTTATCGCACGCCTTCTGAAGCGGTACGAAACCGGCATCCTGCGGGCCCCGATTGATGTGGTTGGTCTCGCCCTGCTGGTCGTGTTTGTTGGCGCACTGCAAATCATGTTGGACATTGGAAAAGACGAGGACTGGTTCGCATCAAACCATGTCCGCGCGCTTGGCGCGGTTGCCGTGGTCGGGTTCCTCGCCTTCCTGTTCTGGGAAATCACCGAGAAAAATCCGATTGTAAACCTGCGGGTGTTCCGCCACCGCGGCTTTACTGCTTCGGCTTTCGCGCTCAGCCTGGGGTTTGGCGCGATGTTCGGGGCCAACGTCCTGACGCCGCTCTGGCTGCAAAGCTATATGGGCTATACCGCCACCTGGTCGGGCCTGGCCACCGCCTGGAGCGGCGGCTTCGCCGTGCTGGCAGCGCCCATTGCAGCCATGCTGATGGCAAAGAAGATCGATTCGCGCGTCATCGTTTTTACCGGCCTGATCTGGATCGCGGGCGTCACGCTTTTGCGCACAGTGCTCACGACCGATGCGACCTATTGGCAGATAGCCCATCCCCTCATGCTGATGGGCCTGGGCCTGCCCCTGTTCTTTGTGCCGCTGACAGCGCTGGGACTGGGCAGCGTGGACGAGCAGGAAACAACCTCAGCCGCAGGATTGCAGAATTTCCTGCGCACCGTATCGGGCGCCATTTCCACGTCGCTGGTTACCACCGTTTGGGAAAACAAGACGATCGCCGCACATGCCGAACTGGCCGGCCAGGTAGACCAGAATGGCGATACGCTCAGCCTGCTGACCGCAACCGGCATGAGTCACGACGCGGCATTGGGCCAGATCAACAACATGGTACAGAGCCAAAGCGTGATGATCGCGACCAACCAGCTGATGCTGATCGTCGCGTTTGCCTTCATATTGGCCGCTTGCGCCATATGGCTGGTGCCGCGGCCGACGCGGGAAATAGATCCGGCACAAGCCGGCGGCCACTGATTGCAGATCACAGGGAGACCAGAATGAACCGCGCCCTCGCCCCCGGTCTTACCCATGTACACTCGCTGGCAATGCAGGACAGTTTGATCGTATCGGCTCTTTCACCCGATGGCCCAGGCCCCTCCTCCGCCTTCTCCACGGCTTTCCTGTCGGGGTTGGTGGAATGGACCTGTATCGAGGCGCTCAAGCCCTATCTGCAAGGTGAAGAATATACCAAGGGCACCCATATCTATGTCAGCCACGGCGACTGTGCGGCGGTGAGCAGCAAGATCACCGCCATTGCAGAACTCATCGAAATCAAAGGGCT
>CBIHOI010000147.1:0-4694 GCA_966211925.1 uncultured Hyphomicrobiales bacterium
GGGCGCGGCGGCAAGCATCAAGGCGGCGAGAAGGCGCGTTTTCATCAAGATCCCCTGGAGATGGCGTTATCGCCTGTTTTCGTCCGCGATGATAACGGCCGGTGCGCGCCGCGCAACTGGCGCATCTGCTGTGCGGGTGCGAAGCCAGATGCCTAGCGGCGGCCGCGCGGGTGGGCGTTCTGGTAGGTTTCCAGAAGCTGGCGCGTGTCGATCGCCGTGTAGATCTGGGTGGTGGAGAGCGAGGCGTGGCCCAGCAGTTCCTGCACGCTGCGCAGGTCGCCGCCGCCCTGCAATATGTGGGTGGCGAAGGAATGGCGCATGGCGTGCGGGGTGGCGCGTTCGGCCAGGCCCAGCCGGCCGCGCAGATTCTGCATCAGGCTTTGCGCCTCGCGCGCGCTCATCGGCAGGCCGCGGCGCGACAGGAACAGGGGCGAGGATGGCGCGCCGCTGAAGGGAATCTGCGCGGCGTAATCGGCCAGCGCTTGCGCCACCAGCGGCAGCACGGGAATGCTGCGCTCCTTGCGGCCCTTGCCCAGGACGCTGAGGGTTTCGCCCAGCGGCACGTCACCGCGCTTCAGGCCCAGCGCTTCGGAAATGCGCAGGCCCGCGCCATAGAGAAGTGTGAGAAGGGCAGCATCGCGCGCGCCCATCCATTCGACCTTGTGGTCGCCGGCCTCATCGATGGCGCGGCCCGCATCGGCAACCGACAGCGGGCGCGGCAGGGCGCGGCGCACGCGCGGGGTGCGGATGGAACGGGCGGCGGCATTTTCCAGCACGCCTTCGCGGGCGAGAAACTTGTAGAAGCTGCGCACCGCCGCCATCGCCCGCTGGACGCCGCCCGCGCCCAGGCCTTCGCTGCGGCGCGAACTGATGAAAGCACGGATATCGGCGGGCGTCAGTTTCGCAAGGCGTTTTTGCGTCACCGCGCCGCCGACATGCTGCGCCTGGAAACCGATGAAGCGCGCCACGTCGTCGCCATAGGCACGGATGGTATGGGGCGAGGCGCGGCGCTCATGCGCCAGCATGGCGAGCCAGCTTTTGCGCAGCGCCTCGGCGCCCTCGTCCACTAAGCGCCCTTGATCGTCACGTTGGCCTTCTTGGCGTCGGCGATGAAGGCGGCCAAGCCCTTGTCGGTCAAGGGATGGCTCAGCAGCTTCTTGAAGATGTCGGCCGGCATGGTGGCGACATCGGCGCCGGCGAGCAGGGACTCACGCACATGACTGACACTGCGGATGGAGGCGGCGAGAATCTCGGTCTTGAAATTGTAGGTGTCGTAGATCTCGCGAATGTCATGGATCAGGCCCATGCCGTCTTCGCCCATGTCGTCGACGCGGCCGATGAAAGGCGATATGAAGGTGGCGCCCGCCTTGGCGGCCATCCAGGCCTGCACCGGCGAGAAGCACAGCGTGACATTGACCATGGTGCCTTCGCCCGACAGCTTGGCGCAGGCCTTCAGGCCGTCCCAGGTCAGCGGCACTTTCACGGCGATGTTCTTGGCGATCTTCCTGAGGACTTCGGCTTCGCGCATCATGCCGTCGAAATCGGTGGCCAGCACTTCGCCGCTGACGGCGCCGGGCACGACGCTGCAAATCTCCTTCAGCGATTCGACGTAATCCTTGCCGGCCTTGGCGGCCAGGCTGGGATTGGTGGTGACGCCATCCACCAGCCCGCTGGCGGCATATTCGCGGATTTCGGCGATATCGGCGGTGTCGAGAAAGATTTTCATGATGTCCTGACCTTATTTATTGACCTTGGGGGAAGGCGGCGCGAAGTGTAGCCCATGATACGGGCTCGATTAAACCCCGCACCAACCCCCGAAATTGCTGTGAAACCGGTGGTGGGCGTGCTGCTGCCGCTGCCACTGGCGGGTGCCTATGACTACAAGCTGCCGCCCGGTGTGAACGCGCCGCGCGGCACGCTGGTTGCCGCCCCTTTGGGGAATCGCGAAATGCTGGGCGTGGTGTGGGGGGCGTGCGAAGGCACGGTCGGCGACAACCGGCTGAAGATGGCGGAACCGCTGGAGGGCGGGCCGCGATTGCCGGCGAAATTGTGCGATTTCATCGACTGGGTGGCGGATTACACCCTGAACCCGCCCGGCGCGATCCTGGCGATGGCGCTGCGCTCGCGCGGGGCGTTCGAGCCGGAAACAAAGCGCATCGCCTATGTGCGCGGCAGCGTGACGCCGCCGCGCATGAGCGAAGCGCGCAAGCGTGCGCTGGAGATTGCGGGCGACGGGCTGGCGCGCAGCGTGAGCGGACTGGCGGAAGACGCCAATGTGTCGAGTGCCGTGGTGCGCGGACTGATCCAGCAGGGCGCGCTGATACCGACCGAGCTGCCGGAATTTGCAGCCTTTGCCCTGCCCGATCCGGCGCACGATGCGCCGCAGATGCTGGGCGATCAGGTGGCGGCGGTGGAAACATTGCGCGGCGCGGTGGGGCTGCGGAAATTTTCGGCGCACCTGCTGGATGGCGTGACGGGGTCCGGCAAGACCGAGGTCTATTTCGAAGCGGTGGCCGAGGCGCTGCGTGCCGGGCGGCAGGTGCTGATCCTGTTGCCGGAAATCGCGCTGACGGCGCAATTCCTGGAACGCTTCACGGCGCGCTTTGGCGTGCGGCCCGCCGAATGGCACAGCGATCTTTCGCAGAAGGAGCGCCGCCGCACTTATCGTGCGGTATTGAATGGTGAAGCAAGGGTGGTGGTCGGGGCGCGGTCGTCATTGTTCCTGCCTTTTTCCGAGCTGGGGCTTGTGATCGTGGACGAGGAACACGAACAGGCCTTCAAGCAGCAGGAAGGCGCCATCTATCACGCCCGCGACATGGCGGTGGTGCGGGCGCGGATCGAGGATTGCCCGGTGATCCTGGCATCGGCCACGCCGTCGCTGGAGAGTTTCGTCAACGCCACAAGCGGGCGTTACACCCATTTGCGCCTGACCTCGCGGCACGGCGTGGCGGAAATGCCGGTGGTGCAGCTGGTTGATTTGCGTCATGAGCGCGATGCGCCGGATGTGGAACACAAGGGCCAGTGGCTATCACCGCCGCTGCGCGCGGCGCTGGAACGGGTGCTGGGCGCGGGCGAGCAGGCGATGCTGTTTTTGAATCGTCGCGGGTATGCGCCGCTGACCTTGTGCGAAGCCTGCGGCCACAAGTTCACCTGCCCGCATTGCTCGGCCTGGCTGGTGGAGCACAAATATCGCAAGCGGCTGGCCTGTCACCAGTGCGGCTTTGAACTGCCGATGCCGACCGACTGTCCGCAATGCCATGAGAAGGGCACGCTGATTGCCTGCGGCCCCGGGGTGGAGCGGGTGGCGGAAGAGTTCGCGGCGTTTTTTCCCAATGCGCGCTATGCCATCGCATCGTCCGACATGATGCAGCATACCGGGCCGGGCGAGATGCAGGGCGCGCTGCGGCTGTTTGCGCGCGGCGAAGTGGATGTGCTGATTGGCACGCAGATCGTCGCCAAGGGGCATCACTTTCCGCAACTGACATTGGTGGGCGTGGTCGATGCCGACCTGGGCGGCAGCGACGGCGACCTGCGGGCGCGGGAGCGGACGTTCCAGTTGCTGCACCAGGTGTCAGGCCGCGCGGGGCGGGCCGAGAAGCCAGGGCTGGTGCTGCTGCAGACCCGCAATCCCGACGACGCCGTGATGCAGGCCCTGTTGAAGGGCGACCGCGACGGCTTTTACGAACAGGAACGCGGCTTTCGCGAAACCTATGCCGCGCCGCCCTTCGGGCGGCTCGCGGCGCTGGTGGTCAGCGGCTATGACGGCGACGCCGTGCGCGAAATCGCGCGCCAGCTTGGCAAGGTCGCGCCGAATGCGCATGACGTGAAAGTGTGGGGCCCGACGCCGGCATTTTATTCGCTGCTGCGCGGCCAGACGCGCGAGCGGCTGCTGGTGCAGGCCGCGAAGGGTGTGGATGTGCAGGCGTATCTGAAAGCCTGGCTGGCGCTGGTGAAAGTACCGGCGGCCGTGCGGGTGGCGGTGGATGTCGACCCGGTGAGTTTCTTCTAAGTCGCTATTGGAGCTGGGACGTCCAAAGTTTTCCGCTGAACCATGCCGGTGGCTCAGAAGCTCCAAACCAACCCCAATCGTCTAATGTATCGATGAAGAACTGCCGGTCAAAAACACGGTAGCTCTCATACAGCCGTGAACTCCATACCGGCAATTCTCGTTCTTTCGGCGTTGAATTTTCAAAGCTTATAGCCAACGCACCAGATCGACTGCCAAAATCGGGAAGAAACGCCTCGATCAACACTGCACGGCCATCTGCAAGCTGCACTGAATGAGGTGCGATTACACGCACACCCAACTCCTTTGCAGCATCCAGCCATGCCTGGACCATTTCGAAATCAAGCGCCGGGCCGTTTATCGTACCCATCGCCATTCCCTCAGACTAAAGCGTCCGCACGTCCGTCAGGTGACCGGTCACCGCCGCGGCCGCCGCCATTGCGGGGCTGACCAGATGCGTACGCCCGCCGCGGCCCTGACGGCCTTCGAAGTTGCGGTTGGAGGTGGAGGCGCAGCGTTCGCCTTCCTTCAGCTTGTCGGCGTTCATGGCCAGGCACATGGAACAGCCCGGATCGCGCCATTCAAAACCGGCCTCCAGGAACACCTTGTCCAGGCCTTCTTCCTCGGCCTGTTCCTTCACCAGGCCCGAGCCCGGCACGACGATGGCGTTGACGCCGGCGGCGACCTT
>CBIHOI010000148.1:0-4601 GCA_966211925.1 uncultured Hyphomicrobiales bacterium
TGCTGGAGGAAATGGCCAAGGGCGGCTTCAATGTCGGCGGCGAACAGTCCGGCCACATCATCCTGTCGGATTTCTCCACCACCGGCGATGGCCTGGTCGCCGCGCTGCAGGTGCTGGCGGTGCTGGCACAGGAAGGCCAGACCGCCTCCCAGGCGGCGCATCTTTTCCACCCTCTCCCGCAGGTGCTGGAGAATGTGCGCTACAAAAAGGGCTCGCCGCTCGACGACGCCAAGGTGAAGTCCAGCATCGATGACGCCAATGCGAAGCTGGGCACCTCGGGCCGCGTCCTGGTGCGCAAGTCGGGCACCGAGCCGCTGATCCGCGTCATGGCGGAAGGCGATGACGAAAAGCTGGTGCGCGCCGTGGTGCGCCAGATCGCCAGCGCCATCGAGGAAGTTGCCGCCTAGTGAAACGGCTTTTGGTGATTGCCGGCTCGGATTCCAGCGCCGGCGCCGGCATCCAGGCCGACCTCAAGACCGCGCAGGCGCATGGCGTTTACGCGCAGACGGCGATCACCGCCGTCACGGTGCAGGACACAAACCGCGTCATTTCCGTCAATCCGGTATCGCCCGCCATCGTGCGCGCCCAGATCGACGCCGCGCTGAACGATATCGGTGCCGACGCCATCAAGATCGGCATGCTGGGCAATGCCGCCATCGCCACCGCTGTTGCCGACGCGCTGGACGGCAACGACATTCCGCTGGTGCTGGACACCGTGATCCTGTCCAGCAGCGGCGCGGCCCTGCTGGATGACGAAGGTCTCGTCATCCTGAAGACGCGCCTGATCCCGCGTGCAGCACTCGTCACGCCCAACTTTCCGGAATGTGAAGCCTTGACCGGCATGCTGCCGGACAGCGAGCACCGCCTGCGCAATGCCGCGATGGTGTTCAAGCTTTTGGGTGCCGAGCATGTGCTGTTCAAGGGCGGACACGCCCCCTTTTCTAATGAAAAAACTGGCGGGACCGTTCGCGACGTGCTGTGGAGCAACGAGGAATTCACCAACTTCGACGCCCCACGCCAAAGCACCCGCCACACCCACGGCACCGGCTGCACCCTGGCTACCGCCATCACCTGCGGCCTGGCGCAGAAACGCCCCCTGCGCGATGCCGTTGCCCGTGCCCATACCTATGTGCAGAATGCCATTCGGACCGCGCCCGGCCTGGGCGGCGGCAAGGGGCCACTGAACCACGGATGACCAGCCGGCGGCAGTTTCTGGCGCAAGCTGTCGCGATGGCGATGGTCCGGCCGACCATGGGTGCCGCCGGTATTGCGCAAACCGTCCTGGGACCGTTGGAGGCGTCGCGGCTTGGCGTCACGCTGCCGCACGAACATGTTGCCGATGCGCCGTTTTATCACTTGCCCAAATGGCCGAAGGCACAGGGCGGCGCGGCGGCGTTCGCCGCCGCGGCGGTGGAAAAATTGAATCGGGTGCGCGCCGCGGGCATCGACACCATCGTGGACCTGACCCCCTATGATGTCGGACGCGACGTCCGCTTCCTGCGGGAGATGTCGCGCAAAACCGGCCTGCACATGATCGCGGCCACCGGGCAGCGGTTTCTGCCGCCGACCACGGCCGGCACCGTGATGCCGTCGCGCTCGGTCGAGGGGCTGGCCGCGTTCTTCACGAAAGAAGTCGCCCAGGGCATCGACGGCACCGATATCAAGGCCGGCGTGATCAAGATCGGGGTCGTCGCCGGCGAAGTCGCCGCGCTGGAAGACATCGGCCTGCGCGCCGCGGTGCGCACCGCAGCGGCGACCGGCGCGCCGATCCGCATTCATGCCTCCGCCGCCAGGCGGGCCGGCGAGAAAATCGCCGCGATCCTGGAAAGCGAAGGTGCGATTCCCGCGCGCGTATCGTTCGATCACAGCGACGACAGCGGCGACATGGACTATTTTCTCGGTCTGGCGCGGCGCGGCTATTGTCTTGGCATGGACCATGTCCATCGCGGGCTGCGGGCGGAATTCCAGCCGCCTTTCGCGCGGCGCGCCGAATGTATCAAGCTTCTGGCCGATGCCGGGTTCGCGGACCGGCTTTTTCTCTCGCAGGATGTGGAGCTGGGCGGATCGCTGTTGCCGCAAGATGCGAAGGAATGGCGCGATACCATCGATCCGGCGGAGGGCATGTTGTTCACCACCTCCAGGCTGATCCCTTACCTGCAGCAGATCGGGGTGTCCGCCAGCGATGTCCACGTCATGACGGTGGAAAATCCGCGGCGGTTTTTCAGTTTCGCCTGAAGGCTTGGTGTCCGCGCGCCGCCGCGACTTCCTCGCGAAAATCGATGGCCGCGGACTCGCTGCCGGTGATGTGCACGCCGGCCGGGCCGCCGACGATGACGACCGGGGTCTGGAAGGCGCGGATGCCGCGCGCCAGATTGAAATTGGCGATGATGCGGTCGGAAATTTCCGGCGCCTGCATGTCCTTCTTCAGCCGCGCCACGTCCAGGCCGCTCGCCTTGGCGACATCGAAGATATCGGCGTCGGTGACATTGCCTTCAAAGCGCATCAGCGCCTGGTGGAAGCGCGCATATTTGCCCTGCTTCATGGACGCCAGCGCAGCGCGCGTGCCCACCAGCGAGGCGGGCGTCAGGATGGGGTATTCCAGCATCACCAGCTTCACGCGCTTGTCAGCCTTCAGCAACGCCTCCAGCCGCGGCTCCATCGCCTTGCAATAAGGGCAGTTGTAGTCGGAGAATTCGACAATGGTGACATTCGCATTGGCGTTGCCGACCACCGGCAGGGCCGGGTCCTGCGCCAGCGCCGTCCAGCGCGCCGCGATGCGCTGATCCACGTCGGCACGGCGCGCGGCTTCCGCCCGGGCGGCATAGGCCTGCTCACCCGGCTGGGCTGCGGCGCCCGTCGCGCCCATCAGGACAAGCGCGGCGAGGAGATGACGAATGGAAAGCATGTCTTGTCCTCGCGCTGTGTTCTGGTCCGGTTCCTAACGATCCACGAAGGGATCGATCACCATGATGGTGTCGTCACGGTCGGGGCTGGTGGACAGCAGCGCCACGGGCGCGCCGATCAGTTCTTCCACCCGCTTGACGTATTTGATCGCCTGGGCGGGAAGCTGGGCCCAGCTTCGGGCGCCGGCGGTAGTTTCGTGCCAGCCCTCGAAGGTTTCATAGATCGGCTTCAACCGCGCCTGCAGATTGGCGTCGGCGGGCAGGTAATCCAGCGTCTCGCCATCCAGCTCATAGGCGACACAGACCTTGATCTCGTCAAAGCCGTCCAGCACGTCCAGCTTGGTCAGGGTAATGCCGTCCACGCCGCCGGTGACGCAGGTCTGGCGCACCAAGACGGCGTCGAACCAGCCGCAGCGGCGCTTGCGCCCCGTCACCGTGCCGAATTCATGGCCGCGTTCGCCCAGCTTTTCGCCGGTGGCGTCCTTCAGCTCGGTGGGGAAGGGGCCTTCGCCCACGCGGGTGGTATAGCTTTTCACGATCCCCAGCACGGTGCCGATGGCGCGCGGCGACACGCCGGCGCCCGCCGCCGCCTGGCCCGCCACGGTGTTCGACGAGGTGACGAAGGGATAGGTGCCATGGTCGATGTCCAGCAGCACCGCCTGGGCGCCTTCGAACAATATGCGCTTGCCGGCCTTGCGGGCGGCGTCCAGCTCGCGCCAGGACGAGCCCAGATAGGGAACGATCTTGGGCGCGATCTCCTTCAGTGTCGCCAGCAGCGCCGCCGCGTCCACTTCAGCGGCGCCGAAGCCCTTGCGCAGCACATTGTGGTGCGCCAGCAGCCGCTCGATCTTGCCGGGCAGCGAGGCGGGGTCTTTCAGGTCAATGGCGCGGATGGCGCGGCGGCCGACCTTGTCTTCATAGGTCGGGCCGATGCCGCGCTTGGTGGTGCCGATCTTCTGGCTGGAAGCATCCTCGCGCAGGGCATCCAGCTCGCGGTGCAGCGGCAGCACCAGGCAGGCATTTTCCGCCAGCACCAGGATCTCGGGCGTCACAGAAATGCCGGCGGCGCCGACCTTGGCGATCTCGTCCAGCAGGGACCAGGGATCCACCACCACGCCATTGCCGATGATGGAGCGCTTGCCCTGCACCACGCCCGACGGCAGCAGCGACAGCTTGTAGGTCTTGTCGCCCACCACGATGGTGTGGCCGGCATTGTTGCCGCCCTGGAAGCGCACCACCATGTCGGCGCGGTTCGACAGCCAGTCGATGATCTTGCCTTTGCCTTCGTCGCCCCACTGGGCGCCGATCACCGTTACATTGGCCATGTCGTGTTTTTCCGTACCCTAGCTGCTTAACCCGCAGGCGAGCGGGCACGGTGGCGGCTTATAGCAGGTAGCGGGGGGCGCGTAAGGGGCTATCCGCCGCATCCTGTGGATGCGGCGGTTTTGCCCGTAAATCCTAGTAAAAGACGCTGTAGCGGATGCTGATGATTTCGCCCGTATAACGGTCAATCAGCAGTGCGTCGTCGCCATTGCGCACCCACACGGTGCCCGGCGGCGGCGGCGGCAGGTCGTAGGCAAAATAGTTGTTCAGCCAGTATTGCTGGCCCCAGAACAGGCTGGGCAGGATTTCGCCGAAACTCCAGCGGCGGGCATACCAGCCCTGCGGGCGACGATAGGATGGGCCCCGGAAACGGCG
>CBIHOI010000149.1:0-4583 GCA_966211925.1 uncultured Hyphomicrobiales bacterium
GCCTTGCCGACGCCGCCCGCGCCCGCCAGGTCGGCGATGGTGCGCGCCACTTTCAGCACCCGGTGATAGCCGCGCGCCGACAGCTTCATGCGCTCCGCCGCCTCGGTCAGCAGTTTCGCTCCTGCCGCATCGGGCTTGGCGATGCGGTCCAGCAATTCCCCTTCGGCCTCGGCATTGGTGCGCACGCGATAGCCGATAAAGCGATCCCGCTGCACCTGCCGCGCCTCCGCCACGCGCAGCGCCACCTCGGTATTTCCCTCGGCGGCGGGCGGCAAAGTGAGATCGGCCGCCGTGACGCCCGCCACCTCCACATGCATGTCGATGCGGTCGAACAGCGGGCCTGAAATGCGCGACTGGTAATCGCCCGCGCATTTGGGCGCCCGCCCGCAGCCCAGCGCCGGATCGGAGAGATAGCCGCAGCGGCACGGATTCATCGCCGCGATCAACTGGAAGCGCGCCGGATACCGCACATGGGCATTGGCCCGCGCCACCACCGCCTCGCCGGTCTCGATCGGCTGGCGCAGCGAATCCAGGACACCGCGCGCAAATTCCGGCAGCTCGTCCAGAAACAGCACGCCCAGATGCGCCAGCGAAACCTCGCCCGGCTTCACCTTCAACCCGCCCCCCACCAGCGCCGCCATCGAGGCGCTGTGATGGGGATTGCGGAACGGCCGGGTACGCGAAATCGCGCCGCCTTCCAACGCGCCCGCCAGCGACTGGATCATGGAAATTTCCAGCGCCTCGCGCGCATCTAGCGGCGGCAGCAGCGCGGGCAGCCGCTGCGCCAGCATCGATTTGCCCGCGCCGGGCGGGCCGATCATCAAAAGATTGTGGCCCCCGGCGGCCGCGATCTCGATGGCGCGCTTGGCGGTTTCCTGTCCCTTCACATCGCGCAGGTCCGGCGCGGACCGCGCGGCTTCCGCCACCCGCGCCACCGGCGGCGTCAGCACGCTGGCGCCCTTCATGTGATTGACCAATGCGATCAGCGACGGCGTCGCCAATATCTCGATCCCGCCCGCAAAGGCCGCTTCCGGTCCGTTGGCGGCGGGGCAGATCAGGCCGCGATTGCTTTCCGACGCCGCCAGCGCCGCGGGCAGCACACCGGCCACCGCCGTCACCGCCGCATCCAGCGACAGCTCGCCCAGCGCCACATAGTTCGCCATCTCGCTGGCCGGAATGACGCCCATCGCCGCCAGCAAGCCCAGCGCGATGGGCAGGTCATAATGCGAGCCTTCCTTGGGCAGGTCGGCGGGCGCCAGGTTCACGGTGATGCGCTTGAACGGCAGCGCCAGGCCGATGGACGCCAGCGCCGAGCGCACCCGCTCGCGGCTTTCGCCCACCGCCTTGTCGGCCAGCCCCACAATGGTCATCACCCCATTGCCGCCATCGCCGATATGCACCTGCACATCGACCTCGCGGGCCTCGATGCCCTGAAAGGCAACAGTATAAACATGCGCAACTGTCATCGCGGCCCGCTCGGATTCTTGATTGGTCGCACGGGCGACGGCGCGCTGGCGCTCGCCTGCCCGATGCTCGGGCGAGCCTCTATGCCCTGAAAGGCAACGGTGTAAACGTGCGCGACGGTCATGGAAAATATCCAAAACGGCGAACGCAACACACCGGACATGAAAAAGCCCCGCCAGCCTAGCCAAGAATGGCGAGGCTGACGAGGCTCTTTCAGGCCAGAAAATCAGGCCTTGGCGGCCGCGATGTAACGGTCGGTAATGCCGTCCAGCAGCTCCAGCGGCACGGCGCCGCCCAGCAGCATGGCGTCGTGGAATTTGCGGATGTCGAACTTCGCACCCAGCGCCGCCTTGGCCCGCTCGCGTTCGCGCAGGAAGGTCAGCTTGCCCAGCATGTAGGAACAGGCCTGGCCCGGCCACACGCAGTAACGCTCGATCTCGGTCACCGCGCTGGCTTCCTTGTCGCCCAGCGTATCGACGTAATACTGCACCGCCTTTTCACGGCTCCACTTCATGGCATGCATGCCGGTGTCCACCACCAGGCGCACGCCGCGGAACATGGCATCGTGCAACTGGCCGATCTGGCCCAGCGTGTCGCCTTCATACATGCCCATCTCGCTGGCAAGCTGCTCGGCATACAGCGCCCAGCCTTCGATATAGCCGGAGAAGAAGGACAGCTTGCGGATCAGCGGTATCTTGGCTTCCTGCGCGATGGAAAGCTGCAGGTGATGGCCCGGAATGCCTTCGTGATAGGTGAGGGTCGGCAGGGTCCATTTCGGAATCTCCGACGTGTCGCGCAGGTTGATCCAGTAGATGCCCGGGCGCGAACCATCCAGCGGCGGATTGTTGTAGTAACCGCCCGGCGCGCCCGCCTCGATGTTCTTGGGCACGCGCTTGATGACCAGGTCGGCCTTGGGCAGCGTACCGAATGTGGCGGGCAGCTTGGCGCGCACCTCCTGCACCTTGACGTTCAGGTCCTTGAGCAACTGCTCCTTGGCCGCGTCGGTATTGGCATACTGGTACTTGGGATCGGCATACATCGCCTTCAGCCGTTCGCCGACCGTGCCCTTGGTGAGCCCGTTCTTCTTCATCAGCGCGTCGATCTTGGCGGTGTGATCCGCCACGATGTCCAGGCCGATCTTGTGGATCTCCGCCGGCGGCTTGTCGGTGGTCGCCCACTGCACCAGCGAGGCTTCGTAATAGGCCGCGCCGTCCGGCAGGCGCCACACGCCCGCGTCATGGCTGGCCTTGCCCTGCATCTCCTTCACCAGCGCGATCTGGCGGTCGATCGCGGGATAGACCGTGCCGGCCACGATCTTGGCCGCCTGGGCTTCCCAGTCGCCGGGGATGTTCTTTTCCTTGGCGCGGCGCACCAGGGATTCGGTCAGCGGCGACTTGGCCGGGTCCGGCTTGCGCAGGTCCTGCAGCTGGGTGACCGTGCGGGCCAGCGCAAAGTCCGGCGCCGCCACGCCCAGCGCGAAGTCATGGCGCTGCACCTCGATTTCCTGGTCCAGCATGGTGCCGAAGCCCGTCAGGCGCGCCAGGTAGGCGTCGCAATCGGTCTTGTTCTCGATGGTGTGCTGGTTGTCCAGGAAGGACGGCGCCTGCTGGTAGCTGCCGGTGAGCTGCGAAAGGATATAGGGCGCGCCCGCGCCGGAGCCGCCATAGTTGAAGCGCTTGTTGGCCGCTTCGCTGGTCTTGAGGTTGAACATCACCACGTCATAGCTGGTGGCATCGTCGCCCGAGAGCCTGGTGCGGGGGAAGGCCGACAGGCGCGCAAGCTGGCTGGTGTTCAGCGCCTTGTTCTTGGCGATGCCGGCCAGCGAGACGTCATCGACCTCGAACTTCTGGTGGGCACGCGCGCCCTTGTCCAGGCCCAGGGCCGACACGCCCAGGGGCGACAGGTCCAGGCCTTCCTGCACGAACTTGTCGAACAGGGCGGCCAGTTCGGCATTGTCCTTTGTGTCGGCGGCGAAGGCGGGCGCGGCAGCGGTCAGCGCCGCGGCGGCGGTGGTGGCAAGCATGGAACGGCGATTGAGCATCAAGAACCCCTTGAAAAAACGAGGGCTCGCGCCATCCGCAAGCCGCTCTCTTGCATGGCAAGGTAGCGGGGCAAAACAGGCCCGGCAAGGCCTGTAATATTGCGATTATTTCAGAAGGATTGGCGGATTCTTGCCGGTTACTCGGGGGCGACCGTAACTTTGATGCCGTCGGTTTCGGCCGAGCAGATCACCTGGCACGACAGGCGCGAGTTGGGCTCCACCGCCAGCGCCATGTCCAGCATGTCGATCTCGGCTTCGGATGGCTTGGGCAGCTTGTCGAACCAGCCGTCATTCACATAGACGTGGCAGGTGGCGCAGGCGCAGGCGCCGCCGCATTCCGCCGCGATGTCCAGCCCGCCATCGCGCAGGATTTCCATCACGCTCCAGCCATCGCGGCCTTCGAGTTCGTGCAGCTTGCCGTTGCGGTCGGTGGCGATGATCTTCATCAGGAAACACCCAGCTTCTTTTGCAGGTTGGAAGACGACGTCGTGTACTGGAAGCGCAGCTTCTCATTGGGGCGCGCGATATGGAAGGCCGCCTGCGCCATCAGGGCGGCTTCGTGGAACCCCGACAGGATCAGCTTCAGCTTGCCCGTGTAAGTGTTGATGTCGCCGATGGCGAAGATGCCCGGGGTCTGGCTTTCAAACCGCGCCGTGTCCACCGCGATCAGGTTCTCGGTCAGGTTGATGCCGAATTCCGCGATGGGGCCCAGCTTGATGGTCAGGCCGAAGAAGGGCAGGAACGCATCGGTTTCATGGTGCCATTCGCTCTTGTCATGGCCGGACAGGGTCACGCCGGTCAGCTTGCCGGGCTCGCCATGCACCGCCTTCACGCTGGCGACATGGAATTTCACTTTGCCCTGGGCTTCCAGCTCGCGCATCTGGTTGACGCTGTGGGCGGCGGCGCGGAAGCCGTCGCGGTGATGGACAAGCGTCATGCTCTTGGCCAGCGGGGCCAGGTTGATCACCCAGTCCAGCGCGCTGTCGCCGCCGCCGGCGATCAGGATGTTCTTGCCGCGAAAGGTTTCCATCTTGCGCACCGCATAGTGCACGCCGATGCCGTCGCCGGCATTCTCGAA
>CBIHOI010000150.1:0-4582 GCA_966211925.1 uncultured Hyphomicrobiales bacterium
TTGATATACGTGTCCCAGTATTCGCGGCCATAGTCGTAGCCGAATTCCTCGCCGGCCTTGATGTTGCGGCGGGCCTTGATGAAGACGCGCTGGGCTTTTTCGTCCGCGATGGGCTCGCAGTTGGGCTTGCAGGAATGGTTGATGTAGCGCGCGACATTGGCGCGGGGGCTGCCATCGATCGCCATGTCGTTCTCGAGCTCGAAGAAGTAGCGGCCATGGCTCTTCTGCACCTGTTCGTCGGTGATGATCGGGCCCCAGTATTCGGCGACCACCTCGCCCTTCTTTATGGGGCCGGTGGCGAACAGCCCCAGGCCGTGGGCGCCGCGCTTCACCTTCACGTTGGCATGCAATTCCCGTTTCATGGCTCTCTACTGTGCTGTTGAAAAGCGAAATTCCGTCACCTCGTGGAACACCTGTCCGGGCGCCAGTTCGGTGGTGGGGAAGTTCGGATGGTTGGGGGAGTCCGGATAATGCTGGGTCTGGAAGCTGATGGCGCCGTGGGGGACATACCCCTTGGCCAGCGCCACCTGCGGCCGCACCGAGTTGCCGCTATAGACCTGCACGCCGGGCTGGGTGGTCCAGACCTCCAGGCGGCGGCCCGAGGCGGGGTCGGTCAGGCGGGCGGCGATGCGCAAGGTGCCGGGCGCGCCGTCGATCACGAAATTGTGGTCGATGCCTTTCTTGGCGGCGATCTGCGGGTCGGCTGAATTCAGGCGCGGGCCCAGCACCGTCGGCTGCGTGAAATCGAAATCGGTGCCGGCGACGTCGCGGATCTCGCCGGTGGGGATGGAGTGGCCGTCGATCGGCGTGTAGGCGTGGGCGAAGAGCTGTAGGGTCTGGTGGTCGATGACGCCGGCCGCCTCCCCCGCCATGTTGAAATAGGAATGGTTGATGAGGTTGATCACCGTCTTCCTGTCGGTGGTGGCCTTGTAATCGATGCGCAGGGCGTCGTCGTCGGTGAGGGTATAGGTGACGGTCGCCTTCACCGTGCCGGGAAAGCCCATGAAGCCGTCGGGATCGGTGTGGGTCAGCACCAGGCTGTTGCCCTTCACGCGGGCGGTGAAGACCTGGCGGAACCAGGCCATGCTGCCGCCCTGGTCCATGTCGCCATTCTTGTCGGGCTCCAGCGCGTATTTCCTGCCGTCCAGGGTGACGCTGGCGCCGCGGATGCGGTTGGCGAAGCGGCCGATGATGGCGCCGTAATGGCCGTTGCTCCTGATGTAATCGGCGCTGGTGTAGTCGGCCAGGCTGGAAAAGCCCTGTGCGACATTGGTGGGTTTGCCGTCACGGCCCGGCACTTCGATGGAGACGATGTCGCCGCCATAGTTGGTGATGCGCACCGTCATGCCGTGGGCATTGGTGAGGGTGTAGAGATTGGCGGCGCGGCCATCGTCGGCGGTCGCCCCCCAGGGCTGGGTGGTGATCGCCGCGTGGGCGGGCGCGGCCAGCAGGCAGGCGGCGATTGCGAAGGCGTGACGTGGGGGCATGGGGCTGCGCCTTCTGTTCTTGTGAAGGCGGCAGGATAGTTTAGGTGTGTCGGGGCGACAAGTTGGGGCCGCCATGACCGTTTCGCGCACAACGCAGTTCCTGATCGCCGCCGCGCTGCTGGTGGCGGCGCAGGTCACGGTGCTGCACATGCTGGGGCGGACATGGATCGCGGCCGATGGCGTGGTGCGGCTGTGGGAAGGTCATCCGTTCAGCGTGCATATGAGCCAGGAGCTCAGCGACTGGTACAGCTTTTCGCACATCATTCACGGATTCATTTTTTATGGCGTGCTGGCGCTGGCGGCACCGCGGTTGCCAGTGGGGGCGCGGCTGCTGATCGCCATGGGTGTGGAGATCACATGGGAGGCGGCGGAGAACTCGCCCTTGGTGATCGAGGCCTATCGCCGCCAGGCGCTGGCGGCGGGATATGTGGGGGACAGCATTCTCAACAGTGTCTCGGACACGGTGATGATGACGTGCGGGTTCCTGCTGGCGTCGAAGCTGCGGGCGCGGTGGATCGTGGCGCTGGCGCTGTGCTTCGAGCTGCTGACGGCGGCGGTGATCCGCGACGGGCTGTTCTTCAATATCCTGAACTTCGCGGTGCCGCTGAAGGCGGTGCATGACTGGCAAGCCGGGGCGCCGCGCTAGTTCGCATCTGCGGCACGGCGCAGGCACGCAAATCCGCCATGCCCACAATGACGCGTTGACAAATAATCGCTGAAACCGGAGCCTGACGGGCAAAAGCGGGATGGAGCCCGCTCCTTTTGGTGCCGCGATGCGGCGGGTGGAAAACGGGTGTTTCATGCGTAAGATTTCGGTGTTGCTGGCCGGTGCGGCCCTGGCGTCTTTGCTGTGCGTGGGGGCGTCGGCTCAGAACACGGGCAAGTCCTTCTCGGTGGAGCAGTCCACCATCGGCGAGATTGAAGACGATGCCCGCGCCCGCGCCGTCTTCGAAAAGCATTTCCCCGCCATCGCCCATGACCCCAAGTTCACCGTGCGGCGCGAAAGCACCCTGCCGGAAATCCAGGTCACGGCCGGCGGCGCGCTGACGGATGCCAAGCTGGCGGCGATGGATGCGGACCTGCGCGCGCTGAACCCCGGCGCGGCGCAGGCCAGCGTGGCGACAGCGCCCGCGGTCAATGAATGGATCACCTGGGGCTATGACCAGGAACGCACCGGCTGGAACCGTGCCGAGACCACGCTGACGACGAAGAACGTGTCAAAGCTGAAGCCGGTCTGGAACACCGCGCTGGGCGTGCCGGTGGACAAGTTCGTGCTGTCCACGGTGACGGCGCCGGTGCTGGTGGCGGGCGTGACGACTCCGTCGGGCGCGAAGGACATCCTGATCGTGCACGGCGCCGACGACCGGCTATTCGCGCTGGATGCGGCGACGGGCGCCAAGCTGTGGGAAAAGAGCTTCCCCAATCCGGACAAGGCAAAGAAGCCGCGCACCTGGCTGTGCGCCGATACGCCCAACGCCACGCCGACCATCGACAAGGCGCGCGGGCTGGTCTTCTTCATTCCGTCCGACGGCAAGCTGCGGGCGGTGTCGCTGGTGGACGGCGCGGAGAAAATGACTCCGGTGGAGTTCGTGGCGCCGTTCGCGCGCGCCTGGAGCCTGAACCTGATCGACAATGTGGTGTACAGCCCGTCGGGCCGCGCCTGCGGCGAGGTGTCGGACAAGAATTCGCCGATGTTCTCGGCGGCGCGCTCGGGCCTGCGGCGCACACCGGCCGGACCGATGCTGGATGCCAGCGCGGTTCAGGCCGCCGATGTCAGCGATCTTTCCAATCCGAAAGTGACGCGCTTCTACACCAGCGGCGCGCGGCCGGCGGCGCCGTGGGGACGCGGCGGCCTGGTTGCCGGCGCGGGCGGTGTGTTCGTGGAAACCAGCGACGGCCTGGTGGATCCGGCCGGCGGCGACTATAGCGAAAGCGTGCTCAAGCTGGCGCCGCAGGCGACGCGGCTGATGGACATGTTCACGCCCAAGGTGTGGCGCGACAACCTGCAGCATGATCTGTCGGGCTCGGCCTCGCCGGTGGTGTTCGATTTCGCGGGCAAGACCCTGCTGGCGGTGTCGCAGAAGGAAAGCGTGCTGCGCATCCTGGATGCCAAGAAGCCGGGCGGCGCCGATCATTCCACGCCGCTGTGGGAATCGCCGCACCTGGGCAATGACGCCAAGACCGGCACCGATCCCAGCCGCGGCGTGTGGGGCGCGATCACCACCTATGAAAGCGGCGGACGTCGCTTCCTGTATGTGCCGATGTATGGCGAGCCGTCGAAGGAATCGCCGGTGTTCCCGGTCAGCAATGGCGAAACGCCGAACGGCCGCGTCATGGCGTTTGAAGTGAAAAATGACGGCGGCAAGATCAGCGCCGTGCCGCTATGGACGTCGAACGACATGATCATGCCCGATCCGCCGGTGGTGGCGAACGGCGTGGTGTATGCGCTGTCCACGGGCGGCCAGGCGATGCAGAACGGCGCCAAGCCGGGCGATCCGCGCATGCCCTATCCGGTCAGCGCGGTGCTGCGCTCCACCCCGGTGTCGAACATGGTGCTGTATGCCTATGACGCCATCAGCGGCAGGAAGCTGTGGGACAGCGGCAAGATGCTGACCGACTGGGTGCATTTCAGCGAGCCGGTGGTGGCGCAGGGCAAGGTGTTCGTGGTGACGCACGATGCGCATGTCATAGCGTTTGGGCTGAAGAAGTAGCCGGGCTCGCTGACGCCGGTAACACTGCGGCGTCAGTCTCTGAATTCCGAAGCTTGACGCGCTGTCACAAAGATTTGTTTGCCGCCCTTGCGCCACCGGGGCGCAGGCGACATTCGGTTACAATTTCCCAATCTTGGGGCTTTGCGTCCCGGCTGCCGGGGTGGAAGCTGATTTTCGGCTTTGTGTCCGTTCGGCGCTCCACCTTAAGGATACAGCCACAAGGACGGCCGGACCGGCTCAGGTGCCCCCCACGTTGAGCCACAGGTCCGGCCGTTCATTTCCTGCCTTGTACCCTCGCGGTCCGAAGCCGGCCTTTTACGGCAAAGGTCCAGGCGCGCTCGGGCACAAGGCGGGGCGGACCGGCTCAGGTGCCCCCCACGTTGA
>CBIHOI010000151.1:0-4562 GCA_966211925.1 uncultured Hyphomicrobiales bacterium
TACCAGTTGGCCTGGTTGAAGATCGAACCAGTCCAGTCGGCGTCATTGCCGATATTGGCAACACCTGCGATGCCGCTGATGGCGTGGTGATCCAGACTGCCGTCAATGATGCGCGCCACGGTCGAGCCGGGGCCGTGTTCGTAGGTGTCGGATTTCAGCGTCTCTTCATAGAGGGGACCGAGATAGGCAAGATGGGTCTGCTGGCCCAGATATTCCTTGGTGATCTGGAATTCCATCATCAGCGAGGTCTTGGGCATGGCGGCGAACAGGGGCGAGAAAGGTTCGCGCGGCTGGAAATCCAGCGGTCCGTTCTTGACCTGCAGGACGACATTGTCGCGGAACTGGCCGTCCAGCGGGGTGAATTCGTTGACCGCGGTATTGGCACGGTCAATTTTCGGGTCGTTGGCATAGACAAAGGCCCGCCACATCACCACCCCGCCATGGGGCTTCAGCATGTCGGCGATCATGTTGGCGCCGTCGGCGTGGGTGCGGTGATAGTCCTGCGGGCCCGGCTCGCCCTCCGAATTGGCCTTGACCAGGAAGCCGCCGAAATCGGGAATGGACTTGTATATCTCTGCAATCTTGTCCGCCCACCATGCTTTCACGGCCGGGTCCAATGGATCGGCGGTCTTCAGATGGCTGATCTCGATCGGCGCGCTCCAGCGCACGGACAGATAGACCCGGATGCCGTAGGGCCGCAGCGCATCGGCCAACGCCTTGGTCTTTTCAATATATTCCGGCGACAAGCTGGCGGCCCTGGCATTCACATTGTTGGGCACCATGCCGTTGATGCCGATGCTGGCATTGGCGCGGGCATAGTCAAGGGTGCGTGGGCTGACATAGCCGGGCAGCACATGCCAGTTGAAGATGGACTGGCCGGCATAACCGCGCTCGACCGAACCGTCGAGATTGTCCCAATGGTCGAGAACTCGCAGTTGGGTCTTTGGGACGCTGGCCATGTCAATAACGGGTTGGCGCGTCTGGATGCGGCGCAGATAGGCGAACACTCCGTACAGAACGCCGACGTCACTGTTGGCCGCGATCACGGTCGCCGGATGGCCGCCGATGGAAAGCTTGTGGATCAGATAGCCCTCGACACCCAGCGGCCTTAGCGGGAGATGCAGCGCGGCGATGGCCGGCGCGGCAGGTGTGCCCACCAGCAGCGATCCGTCGGTCACATGATCGGCGCTGACGGGGGCGGCACCCAGCATGCCCGCCAGGCCGCGGTTCAACTCGCCACGCGCCGCATCGAGCGTAGGCGACGAGCCCGGCATCACCAGCGCATTGATGCGATACTGGGCGCGGAATTGCGCTTCGATCGGAGTGTAGCGCAGCCACAGGTCATAGCCCGTTTCCGCCCGCGCGGCGGTGACAAGGCTCAACAATGCAACAGCAACGGACAGCAGGCGCATGGCGTTTCCCCGCAGGCGACGTCATTGCACGCGCCGCTTTCCCGCGATTCCTAGCAGAGAAAGGATAACGTTACCAAGAAGGCGGCGGCGCGGCCCTTCTGGCCCCGTGCGGGCATCTGGCGGACGGCGAAATAAGCGGGTTGCGCGCGCGCGCCCGATGGTCTGATATCCGCCAAAGCCTCGCGCAACGGGGCAATGGAGGATGTCATGAAGGTCGGCTGTTTCACGCCTTTGCTGTCGGCGCTGCCGCTGGACGCAGTGCTCAAGAAGCTAAAGGGCTTGGGTATAGACACGGTCGAATTCGGCACCGGCAATTATCCCGGCGACGCCCATGTGCATCTGTCTATGCTGGACGATGCCGGCAAGCTGGCCGATTTCAAGGCCAAGATCGCAGATGCCGGGATGACCATTTCGGCCCTGTCCTCTCACGGCAATGCCCTGCATCCCGACAAATCCATCGCCGCAAAGCATGCCGAGACCAGCCGCAAGACCATCCTTCTGGCCGAGAAGCTGGGCGTGGACACTGTGGTGGATTTTTCCGGCTGTCCCGGCGATTCCCACAACGCCAAATTCCCCAATTGGGTCACCTGTCCCTGGCCGCCGGATTTCCTGGAAATCCTGGAATGGCAGTGGAATGAGGTGGTGACGCCTTACTGGAAAACACATGGCAAGTTTGCTGCCGACCATGGCGTGAAGATCGCCATCGAAATGCATCCGGGTTTTGTCGTCTACAACCCCGAGACGATGCTGCGGCTTCGTGACATTGCGGGAAAATCGGTAGGCGCCAACCTCGATCCCAGCCACCTGTTCTGGCAGGGGATCGAGCCCATCGATGCCATCCGCGTGCTGGGCGACGCCATCCACTATGTCCATGCCAAGGATACCCAGCTTTATTCCGCCAACATGGCGCGCACCGGCGTGCTGGACACCAAGCCTTACACCGACGAGCGCAACCGCAGCTGGATGTTCCGCACCGTGGGCTATGGCCACAGCGCGGAATGGTGGAGTGAGTTTATCTCGACCTTGCGCATGTATGGTTATGACAATGTGCTGTCGATCGAGCATGAAGACAGCCTGATGTCGCCTGATGAGGGACTGGCCAAGGCGGCCGCGCTGCTAAACCAGCTGGTCATCAAGGAAAAGCCCGCTGCGGCCTGGTGGGTGTGATGAGCCGCATTCGTACCGCCGTGATCGGCACCGGTTTCATGGGCCGGGTGCACCTGGAAGCGCTGCGCCGGGTGGAGAATGTGGATGTGGTGGAGGTCGCCGCCACCTCCGCCGACAAGGCGCGTGCTGCCGCCGAAGGCTATAATGTGCTGAACAGCACAGGCGACTGGATGGATGTAATCCGCGATCCGTCCATTGACGCGGTGCATATCGCCACGCCGAACGCCGAGCATTTCCCGATGGCCAAGGCCGCGTTCGAGGCCGGCAAGCATGTGCTGTGCGAAAAGCCGCTGGCCATGGGCGTGGCGGAGGCCGAAGAACTTGTAGCGCTGCAAACCGCAAAGGGCCTGCGCGGCGCGGTGAACCACAATCTGCGCTATTATCCGATGGTGCAGCAGATGCGCCGGATGCGCGAAGCCGGGGATTTCGGAGAGATTCTGGTCGTCCAGGGGACCTATTCTCAGGACTGGATGCTGTACGGGACCGACTGGAACTGGCGCGTGGTGCCCAAGATCGGCGGCGCCTCGCGGGTGATGGCCGACATCGGCTCGCACTTCTTTGACATGGCCGAGCATGTGACGGGTCTGCGCGTGAGTGAAGTGTGCAGCGACCTGGCCATCTTCTGGCCAACGCGCAAGCAGCCCAAATCCGGCGGCGAGAGCTTCAGTGGCAAACTGGGCACCCAGAGCGAGACCGTGGATACGACCATCACCACCGAGGATTTCGGCATGACCATGTTCCGCATGGGCAAGGCGCGGGGCGCCATGACCGCCAGCCAGGTCTCGGCCGGGCGCAAGAATGGTCTGGTGCTGGAGATTTACGGCACCAAGGGCGGCGCAACCTGGCGACAGGAAACGCCGGAGGAATTGTGGCTGGGGCACCGCGATGCACCCAACCAGGTGCTGATGAAAGATCCGTCACTGCTGGGCCAGCAGGCGCGCGGCTTTGCCGATTACCCCGGTGGCCATGCCGAAGGTTATCCCGATACCTTCAAGCAGTTGTTCCGCCGGTTCTATGCGTCCATCGCCGATGCGTCGTTGACGCCGGACTATCCGCAGATGGCAGACGGGTTGCGCCAGATGAAAATCCTGGAAGCGGAACTCTCCAGCGCCAAAAGCCGCGCCTGGGTTGACGTGACATGAAACCTGTTGTGGCGGTGACGTTCGGCGATGCCAGCGGCATCGGGCCGGAGCTGGTGGCCAAGCTGCTGGCGCGCCCCGATGCGATTGCGGCGGCGCAGATCGTGATGGTGGGCGATGCCTGGGTGCTGCAGGACGGCCAGCGCGTCGCCGGCATCACCACGCCCATTCAGATCATCCATGACTGGAAGCAGGCGCGAGATGGCGATGGCACACCCATGTTCCTGGAAGTGGAAACTGTGGCGAAGAAGGACGTCATCGTCGCACAAGTCACGGAAGCCGCAGGTCGCGGCGCACGGCTGGCGCTGACCGCTTGCCTGGAGGCTTTCAAGCGCGGCGACATCGATGCCATCTGCTTTGCGCCGCTGAACAAGCAGGCGATGAAAAAAGGCGGCATGCATTTCGAGGACGAACTGCACTTCTTCGCCGACTGGTTCGGCGTTGAAGACTATTTCTGCGAGTTCAATACCTTGGGCACACTGTGGACGTCGCGCATTTCCAGCCACATTCCATTGGCGGAAATTCCCAAATATGTCACCAAGGACCGCATCAAGGCGGCAGCACGGCTGACCTACCAGACCCTGAAGCGTGCGGGGTTCGGGAATCCGCGCGTTGGTATCGCGGCGCTGAACCCCCATGGTGGCGATGGTGGCACCTGCGGGCGCGAGGAAATCGACATCATCGAACCGGCGGCGCGTGAACTGAACGCGGAAGGTCTGCCGATCGAAGGTCCCTACCCGGCCGATACGATCTTCCTGAAGGCGCAGGCCGGCGTTCTGGATTCTATCGTCACCATGTATCACGACCAGGGCCAGGTTGCGATCAAGCTGATGGGCTTCTCGCG
>CBIHOI010000152.1:0-4373 GCA_966211925.1 uncultured Hyphomicrobiales bacterium
GCTGGTACGGCAAGCATGGCACCGTGCAGGATTCCAACGAAGTCGGTGAAGGCCACTACATGGCCGTGTCCGCCGACCAGAAAACCATCTGGATCGCCGACACCGTGCTGGCCAAGGTGCTGAAGCTGGAACACGACTAGCCCAACGCCCTGCGGGCACTCTTCCGAAGCATCCGCGAACGCCTGCACGCCCTCGCGGTTGACAGCCTCCCATATTCGGCAAGACAATTTATACGTGCATATTATATAAATACACGTATAAGTAGTGTTCGGGTATTTCAGGGGCTGACGATGATCCGCAAAAGGCGGCCGATGGCCGTGTTTCTCATTTTGAGCATGACAGTCGGCGGTTGCGCCGGCGCCGGGGGTGATAACCAGCCCCGAACGGCGCTGGACCGGTCCGTTGGCCAATGCATGGCTTCAGTCGCGGTAGGCGCACTCCTCGGGGCGCTTATCGGCTCCGCCAGCCGAAATGCCGGCCGGGGCGCAGCCATCGGCGCCGGGGCCGGCGCGGTCGCCTGCGCCGTCATTGTCGCCGCCAACAATGCCGAGGATCGCGAGCGTATTCGTCAGTCGCGGCTGGCGGCGCTGCAGTCCGGCAAGGACGATACGGCCCAATATACCGGCAAGGATGGCAACAGTCGCATCATCCGCACCTCGGTCCAGTCCATCCCCACACCGGCAAGCGCGCCGGCAGGAAGCAACATTGTCGGCCCCTGCCGCCGCGCCCAGACCCACATCACCATCCAGAGCAAGGGTACCGCAGAACTGGACCCGGAAACGGTCTGCCGCACAGCCGCGGGCGACTGGGTGCCGCTGCAGGCTCAGAAAACAGTTTGACAGGCGAAGGGGCAAGACATGGATCAGGACGTGGAAGAAATCCGCAACCCCTATGCGGAAACCGTGGATACCTACATCGCGGTCGATGTGACGACCCAGGGCGCCCTTGGCCAGGAACTGATGGCCAATGTGGCTTGGGAAGCCGGCGCCGACGAGATCAGCCTGTCCGATATCGCCGGATCGGACCCGCCCAACCTGACGCCGGCCATGCTGGGCTGGTATCAGAGTTACGTGGCGCCCGCCCGCAAGGAGGCGATCAGCGCCCTGAATCGCTATTTCTCCGACCTTTCCGCCACGGACAAGGCCAGCGGCTTTGCCCTGGCCTTGCGAGAGGGATCGCTGGATGAACAGCTGCTGCGTGACAAGCTGAAGCTGTACAAGGATCACGGCGACCGCTTTCATGGCGAAACGGCGCAGATCCGGCAGATCCAGGCGCAGCTGCGGGAGGAACGCCATCGCTATGAAAGCCGCAAGGCCGAACTGGGGCGCGACGCACGGCTTCTCAATCGTCCGCTTTACCTGAGCGTTCTGGCCCTGGTGATATTTGGCTCCGAGGCCGCGCTGAATCTGGAGTCTTTCGAAGCCCTGCCATGGGCCACCCCCGCCATTGCCTGGGGCGCGACCATTATCATCGGCCTGGCGATCGGATTGGCGGCGCATTACCACGGCACCATCTATCGCCAGTGGGGATATTATTTCGGGCCGGCGGAGGATGACAGCAAGCGCGGGCCTGCGATGCGCATGTTTATCGGCGGCATGACCGCGCTCGGGTTTGCGCTGGCCTTTGTCTATTATGCGCGATCGGCCTATCTGCTGGCTTTCACCAGTTCGGTGGGCTCCTTTGGCCAGGGATCATCGGAAGGCAGCCTGGTCTGGATCGTTGCCGGATCGCTTCTGGGCAACATGCTGGTGTATCTGACCGGCGTGTTGTGGGCCTATCTGCTGCACGATTCCGATCCCGACTTTGTCGAATCGCGCATCTGCGTCATGACGCTGGAAAAAACACTCGCCGGCCTTGAAACAAAACTGGAGGTCTTCCGCACGCGCGCGCTGGACCAGATGAATGCAGCCCACAAGAAATCGATAGAAGCCGCTCGCCGGGCGCATGGCGCAGTTTCGGCGCAGCCGCGGTTTCGCCAGGCCCAGGATCTTTTTGCCCGCGTCCAAAAGAAGGATGACGAGGTCCTGGCGCTATTGCTGACCTATCGCATCAAGCTGCTACAGGACGTGGGCCAGGCCCGGAAGCTGCGCTTCGTCGCCTGGAACGACGATCCCCATCTTCGCCATACCTATATCAACGCGGCCGAATATCAGCGCCTTCCCATCAAACTCAAATATCTGGAAACCTGACATGCGGGTACGACAAATCGTCCTGGCCGCGCTGCTCGCCTGTATTTTGCCAGCCACCAGCAAGGCGCAGGCTTTCGACGCCTATTGCAACAGGCCGGACAGCCCACCCGCCCTGCGCCAGACGGTGATCCTGCTGGACGAGCATGACGTGCGCGCAGAACCGGGCGGCGTGGTCAATCCCGGCAATCGTCCCTGGCGACAATATCTGGGCATGTTGCTGCTTCCCGCCAATGCATCATTGCTGGAGCAGAATTTTGCGCCGCGCGAGCGCGTGAGTATTGCCCTGGTGCGCAAGGACGGCGCCGGCCTGCGCCAGATATTCACCGGCTGCCTGCCCTTCTTCTCGCCGGCCGAGCGCGCCCGGATCGCCCGGGACGCCGGCATGATGCAACATGTCCATGAATTCTTCGGCAGCGGTCCCACCGCGCGCGCCAGACAGGACATGGACCTTTTCCGTATCCAGCTGGGCAATGCGTTCAAGAGCGCGCTGGATCCCGCTGCGCTTTCGTCAGGCAACGAGCGCAACGATGCGCCGGCGGCCAGTTCCCTTGTTGCGTCCCTGAAGCAGGCCAAGCTGTTCAATCCCTATTATGGACTGCCCCGGATCATCCTGTTCTCGGATCTCGCGCGGCTGTTCCATGACATGCCGCAGGATCGTGCCCGCGCGCGCAAATGGGGACTCGATCAGGGCTTCCAGAGCGATATCGATTTCGGCAATGCCGAGCTTTATGTCAGCGGACTGCGCGGCGCCCAGAGCGGATCGCTGCGCGACGGGCTGGAAGCCTTTGCCCTGGCCAGCCATGCCGAGCTTGCGGGTGTAGGCCCCTTCTCCAGCCTGCCGTCCTTTCGGCCGGCGCCGCAGCGAATCTATCGCTTCAACGGCCTGATACAGTATCCCGACAACCGCTTTCCCATCCGCATCCGTCTGGCGCTGGACGAGAATGGCGGCCTGGTGAATTCCTGGCTTTCGGTGCAGACCAGCCGGGAACAGTTCGTGCCCCTTCACGGCACCATGACCTGCGAATCCGGCGATGCCTGCGTCTTTTCCGGCGATCAGCAATTTTCCCAGCTGTGGAATCCGTCTCGCGGCGCGGGCGGCCAACCGGCATTCGGCGAAGCCTTGCCTTTCGGCGGCGCCCGCAGCCTGAACTTTCAGATCCGCGACGGGCGGCTGGCGGGCAGTGTTTCCGATTCACTGGTACGGTTCGCGGGACTGAAAAGTTTCCGGCTGGAATTTTCCGCCACGGCGCAGCCGAACGCGCGGTTCTAGCCCTTGCCGACCCGCCGGATATTCCTCAATGGCTTGCTTGCCGTGGGCGGGTGCCCGGCATGGGCAGAGTCTTTGCAGATGCTTTCGCCCGCGCAAACGGTTGAGCTGGAACATGCCGACCGCAAGAATCGCCTGTTGCGCCTGTCAGATGCGCTGGGGATCAACGCGCCGCAGTTTTTCGAATATGCCATCTCGCCGGCCGAGCACGGCCTGAAGGATTTTCCGGTCTCCGTTCCACTCCTGCGCGTCGTCTTCCAGGAAAAAGTGTTCTTCGACTTTGACAAAGACCAGATGCGCCCGGAGGCCGATCCCGTCCTGAAAATCGTGGCCCAGTCCATGTCTCTGGACCCGCCGGATGTCACCCTGTTCATCGCCGGCCATACCGATGCGCGGGGGACAGACGCCTACAATCATGCGCTTGGCCTGCGGCGCGCGCGCACGGTCGCGAGCGGGCTCGTCGGGCTGGGGACCAACCAGGCACAACTGTACGACATCTCGTTCGGCAAGATGGTGCCGATCGCGAGCAACGAAACGGACGAGGGTCGCGCCCGCAACCGGCGAGTGGAATTTCTCTTCGGCGCCCGGCCGCAGGTGGTTGCGGCCTGGCTGGTCAAGCAGCCCACCCTGCCTTGCGCGGACGCGGTATCCGCGCTGCAGCATTGCGCAGTCGCGCAACGCTTTGTCGCGGAATCCGTGACGCTGGCGGCCAAGCCGGCCGATGTAAGGCTGGCGGCACAACCCCGGCAGATCGTGTTCGGCGCCAGGGTGGTGGACCTGGACCTGCGCGAAAAGGTCTTTTCGTTCCGCGCGCCGGAATGATGCCTATGGCTTGGCGGGCGGCGCGTTCTTGAAGGCTTCAACGTCCTGCGCCGCCAATGTCTCCACGCCAGGCTTGTTGAAGAAGCCCAGGTCGC
>CBIHOI010000153.1:0-4316 GCA_966211925.1 uncultured Hyphomicrobiales bacterium
AAGCTGATGGTGCCGCATGGCTCATCGGTCTACAGCTACCACTTCGTCATCACCCGCCATAATTCGCCCTTCGCCGAATTCCTGATGATGGCGCCCAAGGCCGACAAGGTGGTGCCCATGTTCGCGCCGCAATTGCTGGGCGAGCCGGTGCCGCAGAATGGCCGGATCAAGTTGTCGGAACTGGACAAGCCTGGCTTTGGCGTGGAACTGAACCGCGACGTCAAGCTGCACCGGCCTTACAGTCGCTGAAGGGCCGCGATGACGCTGGACGGCGAATACGATTACATCGTGGTGGGCGCCGGTTCGGCCGGCTGCGTGGTGGCCAATCGTCTCTCCGCCGATCCCAAAACGCGCGTGCTGCTGCTGGAAGCGGGCGGGCACGATGACTGGATCTGGTTTCACATTCCGGTCGGCTATCTCTACCTGATCGGCAATCCGCGCAGCGACTGGATGTTCGAGACCGTGAGCGAGCCGGGTCTGAACGGCCGCAAGCTCAACTATCCCCGCGGCAAGGCGCTGGGCGGCTCGTCCTCCATCAACGCGATGATCGCCATGCGCGGCCAGGCCGGCGATTATGATCACTGGCGACAGCTGGGTCTCACCGGCTGGGGCTGGGATGACGTGCAGCCGGTGTTCCGCAAACTGGATCGCAGTTTCCTGGGCGACAGCGCGCATCACCGCAGCGACGGTGAGCTTAGTGTCGAGGCACCGCGCGTCCGCTGGGATATCCTGGACGCCATCGCGGATGCCGCGGAAGAGATCGGCATTCCCAAGACGCCGGATGCCAATACAGGCGATAACAGCGGAAGCTGCTATTTCCACGTCAACCAGAAGCGCGGCCGGCGCTGGTCGGCGGCACGTGGCTTCCTGAAGCCGGCGCTGCATCGGCCCAACCTGCGGCTGGAAACCGACGTCCAGGTGGAACGCGTGATCCTGGAGGGCAAGCGCGCCACCGGCGTGCGCTTTCGGCGCGGTGGCGAAACCGTGGAAGCCCGGGCAAAGGGCGAAGTGATCCTGTGCGCGGGCGCCATCGGTTCGGTCCAGGTTCTGCAACGTTCCGGCATCGGTCCGCGGGCCTGGCTGGACGATCTGGGCATTGCCGTCACCCATGCGATGGAAGGCGTGGGCTGCAACCTGCAGGATCATCTGCAATTGCGCGTGATGTATCGCGTGCAGGGTGCAAAGACGCTGAACGAAATCTATTATTCCCTGCTGGGCCGCCCGTTGATGGCGCTGCAATATGGCCTGCTGCGGCGCGGACCCATGACCATGGCAGCCTCGCAACTGGGCATCTTTACCAAATCCGATCCGGAGCAGGAGCGCGCCAATGTCCAGTTCCACATCCAGCCCTTGTCGCTGGACCGTTTCGGCACGCCGCTGCATCGTTTTCCCGCCATCACGGTCAGTCCCTGCAATTTGCGACCGACCTCGCGCGGCACCGTGCGGCTGACCTCGGCCGACCTGAACGCGCCGCCTGAGATTGCGCCCAACTATCTGTCCACCGACGAGGACCGCCGCATCGCCGCTGACAGCATCCGGCTGACGCGCCGCCTGATGAGCCAGCCGGCGCTGGCGCGCTATCGTCCTGAGGAATTCCGGCCCGGCCCCGCCACCGACGACACCGATGCGGCGCTGATCCATGCCGCCGGCGATATCGGCACCACCATTTTCCATCCCGTCGGAACCGCCAAGATGGGGCTTGCCAGCGACCCGCAGGCCGTCGTGGATGCACGCCTGCGGGTGCATGGGCTGCAAGGTTTGCGGGTGATCGATGCCTCGGTGATGCCGACCATCACCTCCGGCAATACCAACACGCCCAGCATCATGATCGGTGACAAGGGCGCGACGATGGTGCTGGAAGACGCGCGGCTTACGTAACCGGCGCCGGATTGAACAGCGTCAGGTCATTGTGCAGGCCCCACTTGTCGGCCCACACCTGCTTCCTGCCGCTGGCGACATCCAGCATCAGGTGAAACAATTCCCAGCCCACCTGTTCGATGGTCTTTTCGCCGGTGGCAATGGGGCCGGCATCCAGGTCAATCAGGTCGGCCCAGCGCTGCGCCAGTTCGCTGCGGGTCGCAACCTTGATGACCGGCACGGCCGCCAGGCCATAGGGCGTGCCGCGCCCGGTGGTGAAGACATGCAGGTTCATGCCCGATGCCAGTTGCAATGTACCGCAGACAAAGTCGCTGGCCGGCGTGGCGGCGAACACCAGCCCGCGCCCGCGCACCTTTTCGCCCGGCGACAGCACGGCGCTGATGGCGCTGGTGCCGGACTTGGCGACCGAGCCCAGCGACTTCTCGATGATGTTGGAAAGCCCGCCCTTCTTGTTGCCGGGCGTGGTGTTGGCGCCCCGGTCAACGCCGCCATTGTCCAGATAGGAATCGTACCAGCGCATCTCGCGCACCAGCGCGTCGGCAACCTCGCGCGTTGCGGCGCGTGGGGTCAGCAGGTGGATGGCGTCGCGTACCTCGGTCACTTCCGAGAACATCACGGTGGCGCCTGCCGCCACGAGCAGATCGGCACAGAAGCCCAAAGCCGGATTGGCGGTGAGCCCCGAAAAAGCATCGCTGCCGCCGCACTGCATGCCCACGATCAGTTCTGCGGCGGGCACGGTCTCGCGGCGGCGCTGGTCCAAAATCTTCAGGCGTTCTTCAACCCGCTCCAGGATGGCGGCGATATTGGCGCCGAAGCCTTCGTGATCCTGCATCCGCATGGTGCCGGTTTCCTGCCCCTTCGGTAACAGGCGCTCGGGGACCAGCTTTTCGCAGCCCAATCCTATGACCAGGACCTCGCCGCCGAAATTGGGATTGGCAGCCAGGTTCTGCAGGGTACGGATCGGCACCACCGCCTGCGGCGCATTGATCGCCACGCCGCAGCCATAACCGTGGGTCAAAACCACGACGTCATCCACGTTGGGGTATTTTGGCAGCAGCCCGGCCTTGATGTGCTTGAGCGCATATTCCATCGTCCCGGCCACGCACTGCACGCTGGTGGATACCGCCAGGATATTCTTGGTCCCCACCGTGCCGTCGGCATTGCGATAGCCTTCGAAGGTGTAGCCGGTCAGGGGCGTCGGCGCCGGCGGCGGCCTGGTCGCCATTTCCAGTTCGTCCAGCGGCGGGGCAGTGCCCATCACCACATTGTTCTCGTTGATCCAGTCGCCGCGCTTGATGTCACCCTTGGCGGTGCCGATCACTTCGGCATAGCGCAGGACATCGCCGCCATCGGCAATGTCGGCCAGTGCCACCTTGTGGCCGTTGGGCACGAAATGATTGAGCACCAGCCCGTCGGGAAACGCCGTACCGGCGGGAAGGCCCAGGGCATTGACGATGATCGCGACATTGTCGCGCGGCGAAACCTGGATGCGGCGCGGGGCTTCGTGCGGCGTTTGCGGGCGGATGTTCATCCCGCTATTATAGCACGGCGCGTCCGGCCGGGCAGGCGGTCATCAAGACAAATCCGGCATCAGCCGATGCCAGATCGCGATCACCGCACCAGGCAGGGTTTCTTGGGATCGAATTTCCAGCCCGGGATCAGGAACTGCATGGCCATCGCATCGTCGCGGGCGCCCAGCTCCAGCGACTTGTATACGTCATGCGCTTTTTCGACCTGTGCCATGTCGATCTCGACACCCAGCCCGCCGGCCTTGGGCACTGCCACTAGGCCGCCCTTGATCTGGAAGGGCTGCCGGGTCAGGCGCTCGCCATCCTGCCAGATCCAATGCGTATCGATGGCCGTGATGTTGCCGGGCGCCGCCGCCGCGACATGCGTGAACATGGCCAGCGAGACGTCGAAATGGTTGTTGGAGTGCGAACCCCAGCGCAGGCCATGGTCGTTGCACATCTGTGCCACCCGCACGCTGCCGCGCATGGTCCAGAAATGCGGGTCCGCCAGCGGAATGTCCACGGAGCTCAGCGCCATGGAATGCACCATCTGGCGCCAGTCGGTGGCGACCATGTTGGTGGCGGTGGGAAGCCCGGTGGCGCGGCGGAATTCCGCCATGATCTCGCGGCCCGAATAGCCGTCTTCCGCGCCGCAAGGGTCTTCGGCATAGGCCAGGATGTCGCCGCGGCCCTTGCACAGGCCGATCGCTTCCTTCAGCGACCAGGCGCCGTTGGGGTCAAGGGTGATGCGAGCCTTGGGAAAGCGCCTGGCCAGCGCCTCGATGGCCTTGATTTCTTCGCTGCCGGCCAGCACGCCGCCCTTCAGCTTGAAGTCGTTGAAGCCATAGCGCTCATAGGCGGCCTCGGCGGTGCGCACGATGGCGTCCGGTGTCAGGGCTTCCTCGTCGCGCACACGGGTCCAGGCGTCGC
>CBIHOI010000154.1:0-4312 GCA_966211925.1 uncultured Hyphomicrobiales bacterium
CCTTTGGTTTGCATGGCGTTGGCGAACTGGTTGGTGAAGTCTGTGGTGGTGGTGGTGCGGATGGCGGAGACGCCCATGCCTTGCGCCAATTTGACGAAATCCAGCTCGGGATTTTTCAGGTCCAGCATGGCCAGAGCCTTGGGGCCTGGGTTCAGGGCGCCGACGCGGGCCAGTTCGATGTTGAGGATGTTGTAGCTGCGATTGGCGCAGATGATCACCAGCACATCCAGATTTTCACGCGCCATGGTCCAGAGTGCGGGCAGGGAATACATCGCGGCGCCGTCGCCGCTGACGGCGATCACCTTGCGGTCCGGGCAGACAAGCGCGGCACCGACCGCCATCGGGGCGGCATCGCCGATGGCACCGCCGGTGAGGAAGAGGACGTCGTGGGCGGGCGCGTTCGCCAGGTATTTTTGCAGGCCCGGACCGGCAGTGAGTGAGTCGTCCGACAGGATGGCGTTTTCGGGCAGCAGGCGCGCCATGATCCGCCCCATGGCGTCGGGCGTCAGCGCACCATCCAGTGGTGCCTCTGGAATGAGGCGAGTCACTGTTTCGCCAGGTGCGTTCGCGTGGAGGACATCGGCCAGTGCTGCCAGCGACTCTACTGTGTCATCACCGGGCGCGGCGAGCGTCAGAAGTTCGCACCCCACAGGCGTCATCCAACTGGGCAGGCCCGGATAGGCAAAGAAGCTGACGGGCGGCGGCGCACCCACCAGCACGATCTGTTCCAGGCCGGCGAGGAATCCCAGTATCTCTTCGGCGAAATAGGGAATGCGCTCCACGCGCGGCAGACCGGCGCCGCGGGTGACGCGCGGGGTGAAATAGTCATGGAACAGGCGTGCCCCGGTGGCGCGGGCGATGCGGCCCGCCACCTCGACGCCTTCGCGTTCCAGGCAGCGGCCACGCAGCAGCAGCGCGCTGCGCTTGCCCGTCTTCAGTGCGGCGGCAACCTGTTCGATGGCGGCGGCATCGGCGCGCCTGGGCGCGATATCCGGCAGCGGCGGCGCGGATGCCTGCGCGTCGTTCCAGGCGCAATCGGCGGGCAATATCAGGGTTGCGATCTGCCCCTGCCGCGCTGCCTGCACGGCGCGGGCGCCGTCGCCGGCCACATCGCAAGACGACTTGCTCTGATGCAGCCAGTCCGATACCGGGCGGCAAATGCCCAGTATGTCGCTGGTCAGCGGCGCCTGGGTGTATTGCGCATGGCTGGTGGCGTGGTCACCCACGATGGCGACAATGCCCTGTCCCGCCTTGCGCGCATTGTGCAGGAAGGACACCGCGTTGGCGAAGCCGGGGCCCAGATGCAGCAGGCATGCGGCGGGCTTGCCGGCCATGCGGGCATAGCCGTCGGCGGCACCGGCCACCACACCCTCCTGCAGGCACAACACGCCGCGCATTCGCGGCTCGCGCTCCAGCGCCGCCACGAAATGCATTTCCGACGTGCCGGGATTGCCGAAGCAGACCTCGATGCCGGCATCGGCAAGTGTGTGGACCAGGGTTTGGGCGCCGTTCATGACGCCATAAAACAATTAGGGCCGCCTCTCGCAAGAGAGACGGCCCACATTGTCTTCTGCGTGATCGCAGCCTTTAAGCGGCGCGGACCTTACACGTAAGATTCCAGCGCGCGGCCTTTGACGTCCGCAGATAGTGACAATGAGACACTGGATCACCTCCTTCGCTGAAATTGTTGCGTCGCAACTATAGCAGATTCGATTTCGCCTGCTACGGGATTTTCGCGCGCACCGCTTTGCCGGCCGCCAGCAGGGTTTCGTCGGAGGTGACGGTGACCAGGTCGAAGCCCTTGGCGATCATGGCCAGGGCATAATCAGCGCCGGTGCAATGCATGCCGGCCGCCAGCCCCGCCTTTTTGGCGGCGGCCAGGATACGGTCCACCGCCGCCATGACAGTGGCGTCGTCCGAGTTCTGCCGGGGTGGCCGGCCCATGGACAAGGCCAGGTCGGCAGGGCCCACATACAGCATGTCCAGCCCCGGCACGGCAGCGATGGCATCCACGTTGGCCAGCCCTGCGGCGCTTTCGACCTGGGCGACGGCGAGCACGGTGTCGTTGGCCCGTTCCAAATAGTCGGGGCCGCCATAGAGCAGGCCGCGCTTGGGGCCGACGCTGCGGAAACCCAGCGGCGCATAGCGGGCGGCGCCGACAAAGCGCTGCGCATCGTCCACGCTTTCGATGTTGGGGCAGATCACGCCATAGGCCCCGGCATCCAGCGCCCGCATGATGTCGCCGGGCTCGTTCCACGGCACCCGCACCAGGGGCACTGTAGCGGTGGTGGAGATCGCGGTGAACATGGCGCACATGGCGGCGAAGTCGCTATGGCCATGCTGCAGGTCCACGGTCAGGCTGTCCCAGCCCTGGTGGGCCAGCATTTCGGCGGCCAGGGCACCCGGCAGGGTCAGCCAGCAATTGGCGGCCGCCTTGCCGGCAGCCCAGATTTCACGAAGACGGTTCGGTCGCATGGGCCAAACACTAGCCCCAACGGTTGGCGGGCGCAAAACACCCCGCTAGAATCGGCCCAAGGGGATTCTGCTTGGAAACCATCTCGACCAGTTGCGTGATCGCGGGCGGCGGGCCGGCGGGCATGATGTGCGGCCTGCTGCTGGCGCGGGCCGGGGTGGACGTGACGGTGCTGGAAAAGCATGCCGACTTCCTGCGCGATTTCCGCGGCGACACGGTGCATCCTTCCACCCTGCAGGTGATGCATGAGCTGGGGTTGCTGGAGCGGTTCCTGAAGCTGCCGCATGCGCGCATCGCCCATGCCGGCATCGACCTGGGCGACGAGCATTATGAATTCGCGGACATGACGCACCTGCCCACGGTGTGCAAATACATCGCCATGATGCCGCAATGGGACTTTCTGGATTTCCTCAGCGCCGAGGCGAAGACCTATCCGCATTTCCACCTGATGATGCAGACAGAAGCCAAGGACCTGATCGCGCAAGGGGGCAAGATCGCTGGCGTGGTGGCGACGGGCCCCAATGGCAATGTGCAGATCCGCGCCGGTCTCACCATCGCCGCGGACGGTCGCCGTTCCACCCTGCGCGACAAGTCCGGGCTGAAGGTAATGGATCTGGGGGCGCCGTTCGACGTGTTGTGGCTGCGGTTGCCGGTGGCGCCGGGCGATCCGGTGGATGTGCTGGGCAAGATTCGCGATGGCCAGATGTTCGTGATGATCCATCGCGGTGATTACTGGCAGTGCGCGCTGATCATTCCCAAGGGCGGCTTCGACGCCATCAAGGCAGCGGGGCTGTCGAAATTTCGCACCCGGCTGAAAGAGATTGCCGGCTTCGCCGCGGATCGGGTGGACGAGACCATCAAGGATTTCGACCAGGCCAAGCTGCTGACGGTGGCGGTGGACCGGCTGGAAAAATGGGCGCGGCCCGGGCTGGTGTGCATCGGCGATGCCGCCCATGCCATGTCGCCGGTGGGCGGGGTGGGCATCAACCTGGCCATTCAGGATGCGGTGGCGACCGCCAATATCCTGGGACCGGTACTGCAGAAAGGCGTGCCGCGTTTTGCGGACCTGAAAAAAGTGCAGGCGCGGCGGGAGTTTCCGGTGCGGGTGATCCAGGCTTTCCAGGTGGCGGTGCAGAACCGCGTCCTGGCGCCCACCATCAGTGGCGGCAAAACCCCGGCGGCGCCGGCTTTCCTCAAACTTTTCAACCGCTACCCGTTGCTGCGGCGGCTGCCGGCGCGTTTTATCGGCATGGGCGTACGGCCCGAACATGTAAGGATTGGCAAGACATGAGACTGCAATTGAGCCCCATCAATGGCTTCGGCTGGTACGATGGCGATGAGAAGCCGATGGACGTGCCCGAGCCTTTCAGCCTGGAGGTGACCGTTACCCAGGAAGGCGACCCGTTTACGAGCGTGCTGGGCCAGGTCGCACCGGGCAGTCACCCGCTGGCCGGCAAGTGGCTGATCCTGACGCCGCGCCGCAAATCGTTTTCGCTGGGTTTCGACGGTTTCTGCAACCTGTTCGGCTTCGATGCCAAGCCCAGCGTGCCCAAGATCAACGAAGCGCTTGCCGACAAGCCCAGCCTGACCGGCGCAGTCCAGGTGGATGAAATCATCGACTGATTGCTGCGGCGCGGCATCGAATTTCGTTCCGCAGCCGGAAAATCAGGACTAGCGTGGCGGTGACCAATCAGACGGGAGCCTTGCCATGGCTGTCATCGATCATCACGATCACCCTCTTGCGTCACCCTCCGACAATATGTGCGCCGTGCAATTCTGCCTGACCTGGGTGGGATTCTTCGCGGTGATCGGCGCGGTGACGTGGCTGGCGAGCTTGCT
>CBIHOI010000155.1:0-4291 GCA_966211925.1 uncultured Hyphomicrobiales bacterium
CGCAGCTTTCCATCACCGCCATGGAAGGCTATCCGCTGCCGGCGAATGGCGGCAATGTGCTGCTGCCCTACAGCATCGCCAAGCTGAGTTTGCGCGTACCGCCCAGCGCGGATGCGGAAAAGGCGCGGCAGGCTGTCAAGAAAGCGCTGGAAGCCAGCCCGCCCTATGACGCCGAAGTCCTGTTCGACGCGCCGCGCGGCGAGAATGGCTGGAACGCGCCGACCCTGGCGCCATGGCTGGAAGCCTCACTCAACAAGGCCAGCAATGCCGCTTACGGCAAGCCGGTTGCGTTCCAGGGCGAAGGCGGTTCGATCCCTTTCATGGCCATGCTGGGCGAGAAATTCCCGCGCACGCAGTTCGTGGTGACCGGCGTTCTGGGCCCGCACTCCAACGCCCACGGCCCCAACGAATTCCTGCACATTCCGTTCGCCAAGCGCGTCAGCGCCTGTATCGCGCAGGTGCTGGCGGATCACGCCGTCACGTAATCGGTTCGTTGAACATCAGCTGGCTGACATAGCGCGCCGGGGCGGAGCCATAGCTCAGCACCTTGTCGTGATAGGCCTTCAACTGGAAACCGCCCTGCTTCTCCGCCCGCTCGCGCATGGCATAGTGTTCCGAGCTTCCGACGAAATAGGTTGAGAGCTGGGTGGCGCTCATGCGGGCGCGGTTCCATTTGCCCATCGCCTCGCCTTGTTCCTGGAAAGCTTCTTGCATCATCAGGCGCAGGGCGTCTTCCTTGGATATGCCGTCGCAATGCAGCGCCTGGTCGAGGATCGCGTTGGAGATGGTGCGCAGGTACACCTTGAGCTGCGTCAGCCGGTACAGCGGGTCGTGATCGCGGAAGCCTTCCACCGCCATCAGGTTTTCCGCATAGACCGCCCAGCCTTCGATGAAGGATCCGGATCCCAGCACGGCGCGGATCATCGACGGGCATTTGTTGGAATGCCACAGCTGCACATAATGGCCCGGCATCGCCTCATGCACCGCGATATCGGCGATGCCGCGCTTGTTGTATTCGCGCAGGAAGGAATCGGTATGTTCCTTCGTCCAGTCGTCCGGGATCGGCGACACCGCGTAAAACGTGCTCTGGCCCTTGTCGAGCGGGCCGGGCGAGTCGCAATAGGCCACCGCCACGCCCTGTGCGAACTTTGGCATGATGATCACCTCCACCGGCGCGGTGGGCAGGGTGATGAGATCTTTCTGCTTCACAAAGGCGGTGGCGTCGGCCAGTGCGTCCTTGGCGGTCTGCACCACTTGGTCGCGCGCCGGCCGGTCGGCATAGGCCATGTCCAGCGCCGCCTGGATCACCTTTTGCTGGGTGCCGATGTCGGGCGCATAGGGCGCCGGAATCTTTCCGGCCAGCGCCTGCTTGGCGACCGCGTACATTTCGGCCCGCGTCTTCTTCATCTGCGCTTCGGCGCGGGCGCGAATGTCGGCGCGGCTGAGAGTGGAGTTGAGCGTGAAGGCCAGCTTCTCGTCGAACAATTTGGCGCCGATGCGGTATTCGCCCTTGGCCTGCGGCACCAATGTCTTGTCCAGCCAGACCTGATGCACCGCCATCGCCTTGCGCAGGTCTTCCGCCGCCGCCTTCAGCGCCGTTTGTTCCGCCGCCGGCAATGCGCCCGCCTGCGGCAGGATCATGGTGTCCACGATGTCCATCACGCCGCTGTTCTGGCTGGCCGCGGTGCTGGCATGAATCTCGGGCACCCGGATGGGGTCCAGGCTGGCGCGCATCTGCTCCAGCAGCGCCGGCAGCTTCTTCATGCGCGACATGGCAGACCGCAGCCGTCCCGGCAGCGGCGCGAATTCGCGCGCCACCAAAAGATACAGCGCGCCGCCCGCCAGTCCCGACCAGACCAGCGCATCCCAGGCCCAGCTTTGCAGCTTCTCGTCATCCCAGATCGAGGCGCGGAGCTGGCTGGACAGGATGGCGGCATCCACCTGGTTGTCGCGCGACAGCTTCTTGCCATCCAGGGCGCCGATCTCGGCCAGCAACGCCTTCCAGGTGCCGGTGCGCTTGCTGCGGCCAACGGGGCTCATATCGTCAATGTCGCCGTCAAAGCGGTGATCGCCGATCTGGGTGGCGGTGATGGGCTGCAGGCTGAGCCAGGCTTCCAGCCAGCGCCTGGACAAGGCTTCGAACCGGGCATCCTCGGCGGTTGCCGCCCGGGCGGGGGCGACCAGCATGGAGGAGCCCATCAGGGCCATCATCAGGCGGCGGTTCAGCATGGCGCGTTCCGGCTCATTGTGGGTATTTCGACAATGGGCCATTTCACCGTAAACTCCGGCAAACGCCAAGCCGGCCCCTTACAGGTTCTAAAGCCATGATGGTATTCGACAAAAACCCGGTCAAAAACCGCGCCCTCAAATATTTCCTGGTTGTCACGCTGGCGGTGGGGGCGGCGGGCAGCCTGTTCACCGAACCCAATATCGCAAGCTGGTATGCGGGCCTGGTCCATCCCGACATCGCGCCGCCCAACTGGGTGTTCGCGCCGGTCTGGACCACGCTTTACATCGCGATGGCCTTTGCCGCGTGGCGGGTGTGGCGGACCACCGGCCTCAAATCGCAGGAGATGCTGGCCTTCGGCGTACAGCTTGTACTGAACCTGGCCTGGAGCGCCATCTTCTTCGGGCTGCACCAGATCAGCTATGCGCTGGGCGAGATCATCCTTCTGGACCTGGCCATCCTTTATACCACCCTGCTGTTCTGGCGGCGCGACCGGTTGGCCGGCGTGGTGATGCTGCCCTATCTGGCCTGGTCAGTGTTCGCTACCGTACTGACACATGCCTTCTGGAAGCTCAATACCTGAACGCATTAACCAGCATCGGTGAAAAACCCCACCAAACACTTCCTTTCGCGGCGCGGGATGTGTTGGGTATCAACCATGAAGACCGTCCGTCCCGCAGTGCTGCTTCTGGCGCTTTTCCTTGGCGCCTGTTCGACGCCAAGCCCGGAATCGCTGGCGCAGAACGATCCGTGGGAAGCGACCAACCGCGATATCTTCGCCTTTGATACCTGGGTCGAGCACAATGTCGCCCGCCCCGTGGCCGAAGGCTATCGCGCCGTGGTGCCGGAGCCAGCGCGCGACGGCGTGCACAACATGCTCAACAACCTGCACTCCCCCGTCATCCTGGCCAATGACGTGCTGCAGGGCGAAACCAAGAAGGCGGCCCGCACGCTGGGCCGCATCGTGATCAACTCCACCATCGGCATCGGCGGAATTTTCGATGTCGCCGCGAAGATCGGCATTCCCTATCACGACAATGACTTTGGCATCACCATGGGCCAGGGCGGGATCTGGGAAGGCTCGTATCTGGTGCTGCCGATCCTGGGGCCGCGGCCGCCGCGCGACCTGATCGGCGGCTTTGTCGATGGCGCCTTCGATCCCCTGACCTATGCGCATTTCCCCGGCCGCCACGAACTGCTCACCGCGCGCACGCCTGTCAGCTTCCTGGACTTTGAAGACCGCCACATGGACGAGGTTCAGGACATCGAGCGCAGCTCGCTGGATTATTATGCCAGCGTCCGCAGCCTCTATCGCCAGCGCCGCGAGGCCCAGATCCAGGGCGTGGAATTCAGCAACATGAACCTGCCGGACCTGTAGGTCCGAAGGCCGCGATAGCTGAATCGCGCCAAAGGCTTGGCAAGAACGCCCGCCCTCCCTATATACCCCCTGTGACCGGCATGGGCATTGGCACTTGCTAGTTTTATCAATGAATTCAATGGGATGGACCGGAGGATGCCCGCGAGGGGTCAGGATCCCATGCCCGATGAAGAGGAACACTGAGAATGGCTAAAGTAATCGGCATCGACCTGGGCACGACCAACTCCTGCGTTGCGGTGATGGAAGGCTCGGCCCCCAAGGTCATCGAGAATGCGGAAGGCGCCCGCACCACCCCGTCGATCGTGGCGTTTGCGCCCGACGGCGAGCGCCTGATCGGCCAGCCCGCCAAGCGCCAGGGCGTCACCAATCCCGAATTCACCTTCTTCGCCATCAAGCGTCTGATCGGCCGCCGCTTCGACGATCCGCTGACCAAGAAGGACATGGGGATGGTCCCCTACAAGATCGTCAATGGCGACAATGGCGATGCCTGGGTCCAGGGCCGCGACGGCAAGAAGTACAGCCCGTCGGAAGTGTCCGGCTTTATCCTGCAGAAGATGAAGGAAACCGCCGAGGCGCATCTGGGCGAAAAGGTCACCCAGGCCGTCATCACGGTGCCCGCCTATTTCACCGACGCCCAGCGCCAGGCCACCAAGGACGCCGGCAAGATCGCCGGCCTGGAAGTGCTG
>CBIHOI010000156.1:0-4120 GCA_966211925.1 uncultured Hyphomicrobiales bacterium
AGATACTTGGCGATGGCGCACCAGTCATTGCCGCCGATCTTCTCCCACGCCACGTCCGCCGGTTTGGCGATGTCGGCGGTGAGGGTGATGGTGGTCCAGTTGGCCGGCTGCGGTGTCTGGGGCATGGTCTGGGCCTGCGCGGCGGTGGCGGCGATTGTCAGCATCAATGCGGCAGCGATCTTTTTCATTTTTTCTCTCCCATTGTCCAAACGTGTCATGGCCACTTTACGTGGGCCATCCAGAGTCAAAAGCACGGACCATCGAACCTGTCGCCCTGGATAGTCCGGGCAGTCCGAAGCGACAGCGCACGGACGGACCATGACAATGAAAGCTTAGTCTTCCAGCTCAACAACCACCGCTTCGCCATTCTCCAGCGCGATCGCCAGGTCGCCCTTGCGCAGCGCGATCGCGTCCTTGCCGAACACCTCGCCGCGCCAGCCCTGCAGGGCGATGACGCCGTCATCCTCTTCCGCCGCCAGTTTCTCGATGTCCTCGGCGTTGGCGATCAGGCGCGGCGCCACGCCGGCGCTTTCGGCGCGCAGTCGCAGCAGCGTCTTCAGCAGGTCCACCACCGCGGGCGAGGGCTCGCGCCGCCGCCGCTGCTTGTTCTCCATGATGGCGCCGTCCGGCGGCTCGGCAGTCATGCCTTGCGTGATGGCTTCGTTCAGCCCCTTGCCCAGCCGCGAATTGGCAAAGCCCTTGGGCACGGCGCGTACCCGCTCCAGCGCCTCGGGCGTCTCCGGCGGATGGGCGGCGATCTCGGTCAGGGCTTCGTCTTTCAGAACACGCCCGCGCGGAATGTCGCGCGCCTGTGCTTCGCGCTCGCGCCAGGCGGCCAGCGACGCCAGCACGGCGAGGAAGCGCTTGTTGGACGAACGCGGCTTCAGCCGCTTCCACGCCAGTTCGGGGTCCAGCTTGTAGAGCGCGGGGTCCTGCAGATTGGCGACTTCCTCCGCCACCCAGGAATAGCGGCCGGTCTTTTCCAGACGCGCCTTCATCCATTCATAGATGACGCGCAGATGGGTGACGTCGGCCAGGGCATATTCAAGCTGGCGCTTGGACAGGGGCCTATGGCTCCAGTCGGTGAAGCGCGCCGACTTGTCGATCTCGACATGGGCGACCTTGCGCGCCAGCGTTTCATACGACGCGGCATCGCCGAAGCCGCAAACCATGGCGGCGATCTGGGTGTCGAACAGCGGATCGGGCAGCACGCCGCCCTGCAGATAGAAGATCTCGATATCCTGCCGCGCCGCGTGCAGCACTTTCACAATGTCGGGCCGCGCGATGAGGTCATAGAAGGGCTTGAGGTCCAGCCCGGGCGCCAGCGGATCGATGATGCCTTCCACACCGGGTGCCGCCACCTGGATCAGGCACAGCTTGGGATAATAGGTCTGGTCGCGCAGGAATTCGGTATCCAGCGCCAGGTAAGGGGCGTCTGCCAGCTCGGCCAGGAACGCTGCAAGGTCTTCGTTATTCTCGACTATCCGCATGGGCTGGTGATAGCCGGATTCGGCGGTTCCGGGGGGCTTTTCTGCCCTAGGGAGGCGTCAGCCCCACGGCCCGCCCGGCAAAGCCCGCCGCGTCGAAATAGCGGTTTTCGCCCACCTGCTGGACGTTGAGGATGGTGGCCAGCCCGTTGGCCGCCGGGGCGGACTGGATGGTGCGCTTGGACACATTCGCCTCCGCGCCACCCTTCAGCGCCTCCGCGATCACCCGGCCCTTCAGCTTGCCCTTGGCGGGCAGGGCAATGCCCGCGACCGCCGCCAGGGTGGGCGCGATGTCGGCATTGCTGATGGGGGCAGGGTCGGCATAGCCGGCCTTGAAGTCGGGACCTATGGCCGCCATGAAATTGCGCGTCTCCGCCCGGCTCAGGCTGCCATGGCTGCCCTGTCCGGTGGCCAGCGGCGTGTCATGAACACCCACCGCGCATTGCAGGACATCCGCGCAGTCCCGCGCAAAGCTGCGGAAGCTGACATAGATCGACGGCACCGGCGTCTTCGCCCCGCCGATCAGGTTCACATCGCTCATCGACAGCGCGCCGGGAAACTTGCCCAGCTTGTCATTGACGAAAATCGCCCCGACATAATCCTGCGTGGTGAGAAACCGCACCACGTCACCCGCCAGCGCCTTGGCGTTCGCGCCCGGCAGGTAGATCAGGTCCGATCCGCCATTCGACGCCACGATCACCTCCGGCCTGGCCGGATCGCGCCCCAGGAATCCCGAGCCGCCCGCGAGCCTGCCGCCATTGCTGAAATCGATCGCCGGCCCCGTCTCGCCCGGATTGCGCGCCGGCAGCCCCAGCCCCAGCGACAGGTCCGCCGCCAGGAATCCGGAGCCGGTCTCGGTAGACGGCACCACGCCCAGCTTGGTCGAAGGACTGGTGGCACTGGTATGCGCCACCGTCAGAAAGCCGTGATCGGCGGTGACGAACACATCGGTGGTCGCATCCAGCCCCTGTTCCTTCAGCGCCGCCAGCAATTCGCCCAGCGTCGTATCGGCATTGCGCGTACCCGCCTTGCCCGACGGCCCGTTGATGCCCGGCGCATATTCGCCGACGCTGTCCTTGGTGTTGTGCTGGCTCATGTCGGGATCGCGGCTCCAGAACACCATGGCGAACGGCTTGCCGCTTTCCTTGAAGTGCGGCAGCACGATGCGCGTGGCCGCCTTCGCCTGCCAGACTTCCTGCTCGATATTGGGCACGTTGGTCTTGGGCGCAGCGGCGCCGACAAAGGCCTGCTTCATCTCGCGCGTGAACCAGGCCGGCAGCCCGATCCCGCCCTCATGCCCGGTGGAGTCGTCGATGATCAGCGTCTGGCTGCCGTCACCCGCCGCGGTGGAATCCTGGATGCGGGCAGGGCCTTCCTTGCCGATGATGGCGGTGTTGAAGCCCTGCGCCCGCGCCGCCGCGATCAGCGTCGTCTCGCTGAGATAGTTGCCGCCGAACTTCTGGTTCATCTCGTCCAGCACGGTATCGTTTTCCAGGAACCCGACCGGCGAGCCCTTCAGGCTGATCATCGGCCGGGCCGTCCAGATGGTGTTGCCGAAATTGCCGGTGTCGCCGATGTAATGCCCCGTCGCGATGGCGGACGCATTGACCGTGGTGATGGTGGGATACAGCGAATGGCTGTTGGTGAAATCCACGCCCTCGGTCTTCAGCCGGTGCATGTTGGGCATGTTGCCCGCCTCGACGCTGCCATAGCGCAGCCCGTCCGCCACGAAGATGATGATGTTGCGGGCCGGCTTCGCGGGCGCCTGCGCCAGCGCGGGCAGGGACCCTGCAAAAACGGACGTCAGCGCCAGCACAAGACCGGCAACGGGGGCGAATTTCATGGTCGATTCCCTCAAGGCCCGCCACGCTAGCCCGCCTTTGTGACGGGAAAAACGTGGCATTTCCGCAGCTCAGCTTCGGCCTTGACCCCACCCCCATAACCAGCCAAAAAACCCGCGTTTTCCACGGATTTCAGCCCATGCACGCCTATCGCACCCACACCTGCGGCCAGCTTCGCAAGGCCGATGTCGGCCAGACCGTCCGTCTGTCCGGCTGGGTCAATCGCCGCCGCGACCATGGCGGGCTGATTTTCATCGACCTGCGCGATCACTATGGCATCACCCAGTGCGTGATCGAGCCCGACGCCGCCGCCTTCGCCGTGGTCGATACCGCGCGCAGCGAATGGGTGCTGACCTTCACCGGCAAGGTGGTCGAACGCATCGCCGGCACCGCCAACCCCGACCTGCCCACCGGCGATGTCGAGCTGCGCATCGAAACCTGCACCGTCCAGTCCCGCGCCCAGGAACTGCCGCTGCCCGTCTTCGGCGACCATGATTACCCTGAGGAAACCCGTCTCACCTACCGCTTCCTCGACCTGCGGCGCGAGCGTCTGCACAAGAACATCATGCTGCGCGCCAACATCGTCACCTCGATCCGCAAGCGCATGGTCGCCCAGGGCTTCACCGAGTTTCAGACCCCCATCCTCACCGCGTCATCGCCCGAAGGCGCCCGCGACTTCCTGGTGCCGTCGCGCCGCTATCCCGGCCAGTTCTACGCGCTGCCCCAGGCGCCGCAGCAGTTCAAGCAGCTGATCATGGTGTCGGGCTTCGACCGCTATTTCCAGATCGCGCC
>CBIHOI010000157.1:0-4112 GCA_966211925.1 uncultured Hyphomicrobiales bacterium
CGACAAGGTCTGCTACATCGGCTGCGGCGTCACCACCGGCATCGGCGCGGTGATCAACACCGCCAAGGTCGAGCCGGGCGCCAATGTCGTGGTGTTCGGGCTGGGCGGCATCGGGCTGAACGTGCTGCAGGGCGCGCGCATGGCCGGCGCCGACATGATCGTGGGCGTGGACATCAACCCCGCGCGCGAGGCGCTGGCACGCCAGTTCGGCATGACCCATTTCGTCAACCCCAAGGAAATCAGCGGCGACGTCGTTGCGCATCTGGTGGAACTGACCAAGGGCGGCGCGGACTACAGCTTCGAATGCGTCGGCAATGTCGACCTGATGCGCCAGGCGCTGGAATGCACCCATCGCGGCTGGGGCGAAAGCATCATCATCGGCGTCGCCGGTTCGGGGCAGGAGATCAAGACCCGCCCGTTCCAGTTGGTGACTGGGCGCGTCTGGAAAGGCACCGCGTTCGGCGGCGTGCGCGGCCGCACCCAGGTGCCGCAGATCGTGGACTGGTACATGGACGGCAAGATCAGCATCGACCCGCTGATCACCCACAAGCTGCCGTTGGAACGCATCAACGAAGCCTTCGACCTGATGCATTCAGGCGAGTCGATCAGGACGGTTATCGAATTCTGATATTTGTTTGGAGATGCCATGAATGTTCAAAACGAACGGCAGCTAGCACGCATCGAAGGTAAGATAAATATTATCGCCCGTGGTGTGAGCTACGCGCTCGCTGCTTTGGTGGGATTGACGATTTATACGGTCTTAAAGACAGACAGGCATGCTCTAGTCTATGCTTGGATAGGTGCGGCCCTTGCGGGCGGCATGATCGATCTGCAAATGCGATCATTGGAGAAGCGTCTCTCTCCATACGGGGACGAGGACGAATAAGCACTTTCCTTTGAGTGTACTGGTTTTTGTTTGATTGAAGTATCACTGCATTACCGCCACGGTTACCGCTAACGGGACATCCGATCCCTGTGGGAGATCTTCATGCGCATTGTCCTGTTTGCCGCTTTGCTTGCTGTGTCACCTGCTCTGGCCCAATCTCTGACCCCGCCGCCCCCGCCCCCTGGCGTCGAGGTGCCGGACTGGGCGCTGCCCCAGTCGGCCACGCACAAGCAAGTGGCGCCGCCGCTGGATTTCCACCGCGCCTCGGTCACCGTGAACCAGCCCATTGGCGTCTTCGAAAACCAGACGGATGTCGGCGGCGCGCTGGCGCCGGGCAGTGCCAGCTATGATGGCAAGACCTACACCATCAGTTCGGCCGGCTATAACATCTGGTACCAGCGCGACGAGTTTCGCTATCTCTGGAAGAAGATGTCCGGCGATGTGTCGCTGGCGGCCTCGGTGGTATGGCCCGACATCAGCGAATTCCACGACCGCAAGGTGGCGCTGGTGATCCGCGACAGCCTCGACGATGACAGTCGCACCATCGTGGCGGCACAGCACGGCAACGGCATGGTGCATATCGCCTGGCGGGCTGAGAAGACCGGCATGATGACCGATATTTCGCACCGCATGGCGCGCCAGCCCGACAAGGCGAAGGGCGAAAGCGGCGCCCAGGCGATCCATGCCAGCCGCATCGGCATCGAAAAGCGCGGCGACCAGTTCCAGTTGTGGGTGAGCTGGCAGGGCGAGCCCATCCATCCCGAAGGCGCACCGATAAACTTCAAGACCAGCGGGCCGGTCTATGTCGGCATCGGCTTCACCTCGCACCTGGCCGCCAATGTGCTGACGGCCAAAGTCAGTGACGTGGTGCTGGAAAACAGCGCGGGAAAGATTCGCTAACTGTCATGGCCCACTTTACGTGGGCCAGGGGCTAGGCCTGAACGCCCTTCAGCAGCTTCAGCATCTGCGGGTGGATATTCTCGTTGCCGCAGACAATCTCGGTGCCGTTGAGCCCGTCGGTGCGGCCGGCGAAATCGCTGACGATGCCGCCCGCCTCGCGCACCAGCACGATGCCCGCGGCCACGTCCCAGATATTGACGTCACGCTCCCAATAGCCGTCCACGCGGCCCGCCGCCGTCCAGGCGAGGTCCAGCGCGGCCGAGCCGAAGCGGCGCACGCCGGACGAGACGCCCAGCATGGTGTCCATTTCGGCGAGGGAGCGGGCGCGGCCATCCTTGCCCTTGAACGGAAGTCCGGTGGCAAAGACGCAGGACGGCAGTTCCTTGCGCGCCGCGACGCGCAGCCGCTTGTTGTTGAGATAGGCGCCATGGCCCTTCTCGGCCGTGAACAGGTCGTCGGTGACGGGATTGAAGACGATCCCCGACACGATCTGGCCCTCGCGCTCCAGGCCAATCGAAATGGCGAAGTGCGGAATGCCGTGCATGAAGTTGGTGGTGCCATCGATCGGATCGATGATGAAGCGGTGGGTGGTATCGGCGCCGGCGGTCGAACCGGTTTCCTCGCCCAGGAAGCCATAGCCCGGGCGGGCCTTGGTCAGTTCCTCGATCAGGATTTTTTCTGTGCGCTTGTCGGCGCTGGTCACGAAGTCGGCCGGGCCCTTCATGGAGATCTGCAGATTCTCCAGTTCGTTGAAGTCGCGGATCAGCGGCCGGCCGGCCTTGCGCGCGGCGGCGATCATCACATTCAGGGCAGGGGATATGTAAGCCATGGTTCAGTCCGCCCTGCGCACATAGCTGCCGTCTTCGGTGGCGACGATGATGCGCTCGCCCGCGCCGATGAAGGGCGGCACCTGGACCTTCAGCCCATTCTCCAGCACGGCGGTCTTGTAGGAGGGGGCGGCGGTGCCGCCCTTCATCACCGGATCGGCTTCGGCGACTGTCAGCGTAACCTGCACCGGCAGCTTGATGCCGATGGGACGGCCGTCATACATGTTGACCAGCGTCTTCATGCCGTCCTGCAGGAATTTCGCCTGGTCTTCGCCGACGAATTCGATCGACAGTTCGATCTGCTCGTAATTCTCCATGTCCATGAAGGTCAGCGTGTCGCCGCTGGCGAACAGGAACTGGAAATCCTTCTTGTCCAGGATGGCTTCGTCCACGGCTTCGTCGCTGCGGAAGCGCTGGTTCAGCTTGGTGCCGGTTTCGATGTTCTTGAGCTCGACCTGGTTGTAGGCGCCGCCCTTGCCGGGCTTCACCTTGACGGTCTTCACTGCGATCCACAGCCCGCCGTCATAGTTGAGCATGGTGCCGGGGCTGATTTCGTTGCCGGTGATCTTGGCCATGATGATCGTGCCTCCGGGCACGGGAATGGAAAGGTTCGCAGGTTCAAAGAGCGGGCGGGTTCTAGCAATCCTGCCCCGCATTGTCATCCCCGCCGATACATATGGCCGGGGCTCACGGCTAGAAGCAGTATTTCCAGCAGGAATAGCCCGCGCCCAGCATGGTGTAGATCAGCAGGGCGATGGTCAGCAGGGCCGCGGCATCGCCCCAGCGTTCCCGGCCCCTGCGGAAAAAGCCCATCACCCAGGCCAGCGCCAGCAGCAGCAGGGCAGGAATGACGACGTCGTACAGCACCCAATGGGCCTGGAACCACAGGCTGGCCGAATAATGATGGTGAACGGCGTCCAGCGTGATGTTGACGGCATAGGCCAGCAGGGTGGCGCAGAAGATGAAGCCGAGCAGGCGCTCTTTCATCATCGCACCTGTCAGAACAGCGCGTTGAAGGCGCGCACCGCGCTTTCGGGACCGTCACTGTGTTCCCACACCCCTGCCGATACGGCCAGGAAATCCGCGCCCGCGTCCACCAGCGCCGGTGCATTGGCGACCGTGATCCCGCCGATGGCGACAGAGGGCACCACCATCATTTCATTCCACCAGGCCAGCAGCTCGATCTCGGCCGTGGTCTTGGGTTCCTTGGTCTGGGTCGGAAAGAAGGCGCCGAAGGCGACATAGTCGGCCCCGGCTTCCGCCGCTTCCATAGCCAGGTGACGACTGTCATGACAGGTCACGCCGACAATGCCGGTGGGCAGCGCCGCGCGGGCCTCGGCATAGCTGGCGTCTTCCTGTCCCACATGCACGCCGTCGCAGCCCAGCTCGGCGGCAAGGTCAGGGCGGTCGTTCAGGATGAAGGCGACGCCGTGGCTCTGCACCACGGGGCGCAGCACGTCGCAGGCGCGGCGGATCTCGTCATCGCTGACATGCTTGAG
>CBIHOI010000158.1:0-4066 GCA_966211925.1 uncultured Hyphomicrobiales bacterium
GGTCTTGGGCACTTTCTGCGTGACCTTGCCGGTCGCGGCCCATTCCGTGCCGCGCTGAAAGGTGGTGATGAAGCCCACACAGGAGAGCGCCGCGGCGTCATGGCCCAGGGTGGTGTGGAAGATGCGGCCCTTGCCCCAGTTCAGCGCCAGCAACATGGGCTCGTCATGGCCGGTGCCGCGATTGGCGGGATCGGCATAAGCCGTGGCCAGCACCGTCATGTTTTTGCCGGGCCCGCGCAGGCGCGTGTAAAGTTCGTCGGTGGCGTGCATCCATTCCGGCGGCAGCCCGCGCATGATCGGATGCTGCGGCGCACGGGCTGTGATGCGGAAGGGCTTGCGCCTGCCGTGCAGTCCGGCGGGACCAGGCGCGGAATCCGACACCAGCTTGCCATTGTCATAAAACCAGCGGGGACCGGCAGGCGCATCGCGCTTGCGCCATCCGCCCAGGCCCGTCATTTCATTGAAAGCCGGCCAGTCGGGAAAGGCATTGTCGGCGCCATGCACCGTCACCAGCCCGCCGCCATTCTTCATGTACGTCTCGAATTCAGCCTTCAGCGCCGCTGGCCAGTCCTGGCTGTCATAGTTCAGCACCACCACCTGGTATTGCGCGAAATCCGGATGCACATTCGAGAAATCGCCGTCCGCCGGCGGCACGGTGACCACCGTCACGTCGAACAGGCCCGTCTCGTCCAGCTCGCGTTTCAGGATCTGCGTGCCCAGCTTCCAGTCGTGATAGGCGGCCGCACTGGCGCCATCCAGGATCATCACCTTGATGGGTTTTGCCATCACTGCACCACTCCACAGCAGCAGCGCGACCAGTCCCAGCAACAATCGCCTCATCTCACTTCTCCGGATCGGCCGCGGTGAAGGGCGAACAGCAGGGCTTGCCGATGGCATGCAGTTCCATCACCTCGGCGCGGGTGCCGTCGGGGTCCAGAAGATTGAGCTGCCATTTGGCGTCACGGCCGATCTTGGGCAGAGTGTTTGGCGCCTGGCCCTGGAGCCGGTCGCCGTTCCACAGCACCGTGTAGGTCGCCTCCATGTTGGGCACGCCCAGCGCGATATGATTCAACACGCCCATCTGCGCTTGGGTCAGCGTGTTTGCTGTGACCATGTATTCCAGCCAATCGGTGCCGTCGGGCACCTGCTGCGACACCCAGCTGGGCGGGGCATCGTCCTTCATGCCGCCGAACCAGTAGGGGCGAAAGCCCAGAATGTCGCGGTAGAACCTGTCTTCCAGCACCCGGTCCCGGACCACGGCACCCACGTGGATAATGTGCGGGAACAGCGGATTGGTGGCGATCGCCGGCAGCGGCGCGGGCGGCTGCACGAACTGCACGGTCACGCCTTCGGGGTCCTTTACCGCCAGCCACTGGCTGCCGTCGGCGCCCTTGCTGACGCTTTTGGGCACCGCAATCTTTTTCGATGCCAGGTATCTGCGCATGGATTCAACATCGGACGTGTTGAAGGCAATATTGTCCATGCGGTTCAGGCCAGCCGTGGGTGGCAGCGGCAAGACTTCCACGAACTGGATGGGGGAGAAATAATAGCGCGCACCGGCCGCGTTTTCGGGGTCGGCCATCTTCACCGCACCCAGGTCATGGACATAGAAATGCTCGGCCTTGGCCGTGTCAGCGGCATAGACCGCAAGGTGCGAAACCGACGTGATGGGCGGGCGCGCCGGCGTCGCGGCGAAAGCCGCGCCGCTCAACAATGCCATGCTCACGAAAATCCCTGTCCGCATCGTCGCCCCCCCTTTTATTGACAGGAAGCATATCCGAACACGGTTGCATTGCCACCGGCTGTGTGACGCGCTGTCACTTCGCCATTGCAATAAAAAGACGGGCGGGACCGTGGAAGTCCCGCCCGCAGTTTGCGCCCAAGGGGATTGGGCCTAGTAGCTGTAACGCAGGCCCAGGAAGAAATTCCGGCCGGTATAGTGGTTGTAGTAAAGCCGCTGTCCAACCGAGTCCGCATATTGAAAACTCTGCTGGTTGGTCAGGTTGATACCGTCGAAGGTGGCGGTGAAATTGTCGTCGATCTTGTAGCTGGCGCTGGCATCGAAATTCAGCGTCGAGCTGTTGACGATGAAGTCATTCAGGTTGCCCGGATTGACGCCGCCGGCCGGGATATAATGGCTGCGAAAGGCTGCGCTGCCCCGCGCCTCAAAGCGGCCATCGTCGTAATAGAGCGTGGCGCTGTAGGAGGTGCGCGACAGGCCCGTCAGGTCGGCCCTGGTCAGGACCGAACCGTCCGTGTTGTAGTAGGTCTGGGTCGCCTGCACGAAGGTAACGTTGCCGGTGAAGCCGAAATTGCTGAAGGGGTCGGGCAGGAAGTCAAAGGGCTGCTGCCAGGAGATTTCCGTACCATAGAGCGGTGCGCCCTTGGAGTTGATCGGCTTGGAGAACAGCCAGATCGCGTTCTCGTTGCAGCCCGTTGCCGGCGGGGCAGCATAGGCCGCACCGCAGGCCGGAGCCACCAGGTTGACCGGAACGCCATCGGTGTTCTGGCTGAAAGGGATACTCTGCTTCACCGTCTGGATCAGCGAATCCAGGTGTTTGTAGAAGAAGGCCACCGAGAACAGCGCGCCCTTGTGATAATACCATTCAAACGACATGTCGGCGGTCTTGGCGCGGAACGGGTTCAGGTTCGGGTTGTTTTCCGTGACGTTGAAGTTGCTGCCCGTCACCGAAGCGGTGGCGCCGCCCGGCAACAGGTTGCCCAGGTCAGGTCGCGCCATCACATAGGCTGCACCGAACCGGATCAGGAAATTGTCGGCCGGTTCCAGCACTGCGTTCATCGACGGCAAGACATCGTGATAGTTGCGCCGGATGGTCGACGTCACGATGGTCTTGGCGGTGGGGTCGTAGCTATAGCCAACCGAATTCTGGGTGGTCTCGACATAGCGCAGGCCGATATTGCCGCGGAATGGCGTGCCGTAGAATTGCGCATCCCAGTCGCCCTGCATCCAAAGGCCAAGATCATTCTCCCGCACGATGCCGTTCTGGCTGAGGAACTGGCCAGGCCCCTGCAGGAATGCGCTGCAGCCCGGCGCCACGTTGCAGGGTGCCGCGCCAGACGCTGAAACCAGCGGAGACGCTGTCTGGTCGAAAATATGGAACTGGTTGTTGAAGGCGTCGATGTTGGGAACGGCCCAAGTCGTGGGTGTGCCGGCGCCCACGCCGATACCGTGCAGGGCAATGAGCTGGGAATTGCCCGCCAGCGCCGCAGGCGTTTCCAGCGCCGCCGGAATGACGTTGTCCTGGCTGGCGGTGGTGCCGTTGGTGCGGCCATATACCTGGGCGCTGAAGCCATAATTCTTGTAGTCCAAGCCACCCTTCACATTCAGCCAGTCCGTCGCCTTCCACTGGAAATCGGCCTGCGCGGTACGGTAGCTGTTATGGACGAAATTCTGACGCTCGCGGATCTGCGACAGAAACCAGCCATTGGTGGACGTGACATCGACATTGCCATAGTTCAGCGCCGGCAACTGGTTCAGCCCACCGCGATAGTCGAAGGAATAGGGATTGGTGAGCGAGCCTGCGCCACCGCCCTGCCCGCCGGGGCAGCCAGATACTGCGCCGGTCGAAGAGGTCGCGGCGGTGCAATTGTAATCCATCGTCAGCGTCGCCTGGATGGGATTGCTGTGGTTGGATTCCGACCAACCCAGCATGCCATGAATCTTGAAGGCCTCGCTGAAGTCGTGGCTGGCGTCTAGCGTTACTTCCTTGAAGCGGGTATCGAGATGGTCGAGGCGGTGCTCGGACCGCAGGCCCACATTGGTGGCCTGGACATAGTCCAGGTTGTTCGTCGCCTGGTTCACATTGTAGTTCAACAGTCCGATGGAACCGGTGCCCAGGATAGGGGCGTTCAGGCCCGAAATCGTGCTGCTGACATTGTTGTTGGAGAAGGATTCGGCCTCCAGATAGTACTCGTTGCGCACCACCGCGAAGTCGGCGAACAGCGCGTCGAGGGTGAAAAGCGTAGCATCGTCCGGCTGGTATTGGAGCGACCCTGTCAGACCCAGGCGCTTTTCATGGTTGGCGATGTCGTCATAGCGCGGGAA
>CBIHOI010000159.1:0-4033 GCA_966211925.1 uncultured Hyphomicrobiales bacterium
CAAATTCGCGCCTATTCTTCCGTCCAGCCTGTTTCGAACGAGGCGCGTTGCGGACGTTTCCGCGGCGTGAAACAGGCCGGTGTTCTCGCGTACCGGGGTTACGGCCCGGGCGACGGGAAGGCGACCTTGCCTACCACAGCAGCCACTGCGGGCATGGACGCATGCCTGGTGGGAGGAGGCCGGGAGACAGTCCCGGACGCGTGCAGGCGGCGAGCGGGCACGCCGGCGTTACCGGGTAGGAGGCAGCCGCAATCAAAGCCGGGCGTGGAAGCGCCGCGAGGCTTAACATGGACCCGCAAGGGTCGCCGCCTTTTGCGAGGCGGAAGAAATCTGGCCGCCTTGCGGCGATTCCACGCCGCCCTTTCATCGGGGCGGATGCGAAGGTGTGCCCGGTTGGCTAAGGTGAGGTCATGGATTTCGAGACTGTCGCTCCGCTTCTGATCTGCGCCGTGCTGGTGGCGACCGCCATGGCCGCCATGGCGCTGCGCGCCCGCGTGCCGGCGCGCTGGCGCGAGGACGAGCCGTCCACGCCCCTCACGGCCCATTTCCTCACCGTGATGACCTCGCTGCTGCTGGGCCTGATGCTCAATTCCGCCCGCACCACCTTCGAAGGCGTGAACCACAATGTTCAGGCCGCCGCCACCCAGGTGACGCTGCTGGACCGCACCCTGCGCCGCTATGGCCCCGAAACCGCGCCGGCGCGCCATGACCTGCTGCTGTTCGCCCAGACCGTGCAGGCCGTGGCCGATGGCGGCGCCGACAGCCATCCGCTGGATGCTCTGGAAGACAGCGTTGCCGCCCTGGCCCCCGCCGACCCCCGCCACGCCGCCCTGCAGCAGGACGCCCAGCAGCAGGTCCGAACTTTGGTGGAAACGCGCCTGGCGCTGGTGGAGCAGGGGGAGGGCCAGGTGCCCCGCCCCCTGATCGTCATGCTGGGCCTGTGGCTGACCGCGATTTTCGCGATGCTGGGCTACCGCGCCCCCTCCAACCCGGTCATGCGCATCAAGTTGGTCGTGACCGCAATTCTGGTATCGGGCGCCGTCTGGCTGGTGTTGGACATGGACGCGTCTTATTCCGGCCCGATCGCGGTGTCGTGGCAGGCGCTGGACCGCGCCGCCGCCGCCATGCAGACATGAAAGCGGGCATGAAAAAGGCGGCCGAAGCCGCCTTTTCCTTTTCTTCTTCCCACCAAACTCAGTTCAATTTCGAACCCAGGTCCTTGATCGAGGCATCGATCAGATTGCCGGTGCGCTTTTCGTCCATGCGCGCGGCGATCAGCTTCTGCGCCCCCGAAACGGCCGCATCGGCGGCCAAGGCGCGGATTTCATTCAGCGCCGCGGCTTCCGCCTGCGCGATCTTGTCGTGCGCGGCGGCAGTGCGACGCTCGATCTGCGCGGCGAGGGCAATGCGCGCATCCTTGGCGAACTGCGCCGCATCGGCCTTGGCAGATTCCACGATTCCGGCCGCTTCCGATTCCGCCGTGGCGGCGCGCTTCTTGTAGTCTTCCAGCAGCGCGGCGGCTTCGGCGCGCAGCTTCTTGGCTTCATCCAGCTCGGCGCTGATCACGGCGGCGCGCTGGTCCAGCATCTTGGCGACCATGCCGGGCACGCCTTTCCACCACAGCAAGGCCAGCACCAGCACAAAGCCGAGGGCAACCCAGGTTTCGCCTTCGTTCAGGATCTCGTGCATCTCAGTTCCCAATCGCCTTGGCGGCGTCTTCCGCCGAGACCTTGTCGCCGGTCAGCCGTTCCACGATCGCCACCGCCGCCTCGCGCGCCGCCGAACCCACAGCCGCCTTGGCGCTCTCGCGCGTGGCGGTGATGCGGGCATCGGCATCGTGCATGGACTTGGCCGCCTGCGCGTCGGCGTCCGCCTTGGCGCGTGCGATCTCGGCGTTCAGCGACTGGCGGGTTTCCTCCGCCAGCGCATTGGCGCGGGAACGCGCGGCGGCGAGGGAGGCTTCATAGCCCGCCTGCGCCGCATCGGCGTCCTCGCGGGCCTTGGCGGCATCCTTGATCGCGCCGTTGATGGCGCTGCGGCGATTGGTGATCGCCCCGTTGATCTTGGGTCCCGCCACCCGCCACAGCACCGTGAACAGGAAGGCAAACGTGATCACCAGCCAGAACAACTGGCTGGGGAACGTCGTCGTGTCGAACGGCGGAAAGCCGCCTTCCTTCTTCGGCGCTTCCGTCGTCGCGGTGTGGGGCGTCTCGTCGGCCATCAGTCGGTTCTTAGAACGCGAACAGGATGAGCAGCGCGATGACCAGGCCAAACAGGCCGGTCGCTTCGCACAGCGCGAAGCCGAGCAGCAGGTTGGTGGTCTGGGTAGCGGCAGCGCCCGGATTGCGCAGCGCGCCCGACAGGTACGAACCGAACACATTGCCGATGCCGATGCCGGCGCCAACCAGGGCGATACAGGCCAGGCCCGCACCAATCATTTTCGCAGCTGCAAGTTCCATGTCTATTTTCCTTTAGTGATGATCGTGGAGGTGAAGTGCTTCGTTGAGATAGATGCAGGTCAGGATCGCGAAGACATAGGCCTGCAGGAAGGCGACCAGGAACTCCAGCAGCATGATCGCAATGATCAGCAGCATCGGAGCAACCGAGAGAATGGAGAGCGCGCCGCCCGCACCGCCCAGCGCGATGACGAAGCCGCCGAACACCGCCAGCATGGTGTGGCCGGCCAGCATGTTGGCGAACAGACGCACCGAAAGGCTGATGGGGCGGGTGAGGAACGAGATCACCTCGATCGGGATCAGCAGGATCAGCAGGTACCAGGGCGCATGCGGCACGAACAGCTTCAAGAAGCCAATGCCGTGCTTCATGAAGCCCACCACGATAACCATGCCGATGACCAGGCAGGCCAGTGCCAGGGTCACAGCGATCTGGCTGGTGACGGTGAAGCTGCCCGGGACCATGCCGAAGAAGTTGCTGCACAGCACGAAGATGAAGAGCGTGAAGACGAACGGGAAGAACTTCAGCCCGTCCTCGCCTGTCGCCGAATGGATCATCCCGGCGACGAATTCATAGGACAGTTCCGACATTGACTGGCCGCGTGTCGGCACCAGACGGTTCGGCTTGACGGTCAGGGTCAGGAACAGGGCCGAGGCGACAGCGACGATCACCATCAGCAGCGCCTGGTTGGTGAAATAGATCGGATGGCCCGCAATGGCGAACAGCGGCTCGGCAACGAGCGGCTTGATGGCGAACTGCTCCATCGGGTTCAGGTTCACGAACCATTCTCCTTGTCGGATCGCTTGTTGGCGATCTCGGCGTTAATTTCCTTGGCTGCGCGCATCACATTGCGGATCCCCGCGGCTGCGCCCAGCACGAAAAACAAAATCAGAAAGGCCGGGCGGGTGTGAAAACCGAAATGGCCGAACAGCCAGTCAATTCCCCATCCCAGACCTACCCCCACGATCAGCGCCGCCACCAGTTCGGTGGCGAAGCGGAACGCGATGCTCGACTGGTTCGGCGGCGGACGACTGGTCCGCGCGGCCTCCCGCGTCTGAAGTTCGTCGAGCCGCTTGCCCAGATTTGCCAGTCTGTCGGGGTCCGGAGCCGTCAAAAAACCGCCTCCCAAGCCTAAAAAACTGCCAAAAACCAAGCCTTCGGCGCGTCGAAGGCGGGCGGACCATATGTTCGCCCCTTTGGGGTGTCAAGAAAGACAGGCTGTCACAAGGCGTTGATATTGCTGCCGAAAAAAGCGTCCGCGCATTATGTCGCGCGGATTTTCCATGGCCCGGCCGCGAGTTACCCCGAATCTCGTCTCCCGTTACTCGGCCGCGATCTTCTCGGCTTCCGAAAGGCTGACCGACACCAGTTGCGACACGCCGCGTTCCGCCATGGTGACGCCAAACAGGCGGTCCATCCGGCTCATGGTCAGGGCATGGTGGGTGATGACCAGGAAGCGGGTGCCCGACATCTCGCTCATCGACACCAGCATCTTGCAGAAGCGCTCGACATTGGCGTCATCCAGCGGGGCGTCCACTTCGTCCAGCACGCAGACCGGGGCAGGGTTCACCAGGAACAC
>CBIHOI010000160.1:0-3926 GCA_966211925.1 uncultured Hyphomicrobiales bacterium
CGGCGGGCGGGGTGGGCGGGGGGGTGTTGGGTTTTTGCTTGGGTCATCCTCTTTTTGGGGGGGGTGCGTGTTTGCGCCACCCGGGCGCGGCCCCGCGCGCCCGGCATGGTGTCCACGCTGACGGCCTGTGCCTTTAGCGAATCCGATACCTGGCCCAGCATGGTTTTCAGCCCCGGTTCGAACGCCTCGCGCGCCCGCGCCAGGGCAGGCTTGCCGGCTTTCACCACAGCCTCCAGCGCGGCGGCAAGCTGGCGCGCGTCCCGCGCCGGCTTGTCCTGCGCCGTGCCCGCAGCCGCGCGCAGCTTGCCGGCGGTGGCGGTCATGGCCGCGATGTCCTGCTCGTCGGTCGGCGCCGGCATCACCTCGAACGGATTGATGGTGGAATCCAGCAGCGCATTGGCGTCGGCGATCAGCGCCAGTTTTTCCTTCTGCTGGTCGGGCACGAAGCTCGACAGCGTAATGGTCTGCTGCACCAGCGACCCCTGCGCGATGCGACCCGACAGGGCATCGGCTTCCGCCAGCGAGAAGGCCGGAACATCGATGGTGTTGGGCGATGTCTGGGGGTTCTTCATCAGGTCGAACAGGGTGGAAACCGATTCCACCTTGGGACTGCGCAGGTCCAGCGGATTGGAATCGAACCGCACCAGCGACGTCAGCGCCAGCGAGATCACGCCTGCCCCCGCCGCAATCCAGATCACCCGCCGGCGATGGCGGGTCATGAAATCGTCCAGCCGCCCCAGTCCCTTGAAGCCGACTTCCTCCTGCTCGCCCGGCGGGTTCAGCAGCATCAGCAGGGCGGGCAGCATGGTGATGGAAAGCGCAAAGGCCACCACCATCCCGATGCCGGCGACCTTCCCCAGTTCCGCCACGCCGGTATAGGTGGTGGGCAGGAACGAGAAAAAGCCCGCAGCGGTGGCTGCCGCCGCCAGCGCCAGCGGAATACCGACGCCATGGCCCGTGGCCACCAGCGCTTCGGACAGGTTTTCGTTGCGGTGGCGTTCGCTGCGATAGCGCACCGAGAACTGGATGCCGAAATCAACTCCCAGTCCGACGAACAGCGCGATGAAGGCGATGGAGATGATGTTGAACACCCCCACCCAGGCCAGGCCCAGGCCCATGGTGATCGCCAGGCCGACAAACAGCGTGACCAGGATGGCGAAGATGATCTTGAAGCTTTTCAGCGCCAGCCACAGGGTCAGCAGCACCCCGCCCATCATCGCCCCGATCATCAGCCAGACGCGATCGGTGAGGGTTGCGAACTCTTCGTCCGACAGGGGCACCGGCCCGGTCAGGCGCACCGTGACGCCATGCTCCGGCGTCAGGTTCAGCGATCTGGCGGCGGCGCGAATGGCATCGCTGGCTTCCAGGCCCGGTTCCAGCGCATTGAAATCCAGCCGAGGCTTGATTTCGATGAAGCGGCGGATTTCCTCCGATCGCGGCGCAGCGCCGGTGATCAGCGAACGCCACGACATGAATTCCGTCCTGCCGTGCGCCGCCGCATCGAACACGCCGGCGAAACGCACCAGCGCATTGTCGATATCGGACAGCTTGGCCTGGCCCGCGCTGACGCCCATCAGAACGGTATCCAGGTTGGTCATGATCCCGCGCAAGGAGGGATCGTTCGCCAGCCCGCCCAGAAAGGGCTGCGCCTTGATGAGCTGCTGGGTCGTGTCCTTCACCTCCTTGAGGGGCAGGAACAGAAGTCCGTTCTGATTGAAGAAGGCGCCGCCATCGGGTCGGCGCACATGGGTGAACAGCCGTGGATTGGCCTGCAGCTTTTCCGTCAGCCGGGCAGCGGCGGATTCCGCCAATTCTGGCGTGGCGCCGTCGATCACCACCAGCGTCAGGTTGGTCTGCTGCGGAAAGGCGGCGTCGAAGCGCGCCTGGCGCATGCGCCAGCCCACCTTGGCGCTGATGAGCTGTTCGCTGTCGGTGTTCATGGCAAAGTTCTGCTGGATGTACCAGCCGGCGCCCAGCGCGATCAGCAGGCAGAGCAGGACCACCGCCTTGGGGAAGCCGCAGCAAAAACCGACAATGCGCTCGATAAATTTCATGACCACCCGGCAAGATTGCGGCCGCACCCGCGGACCGCTGGTTTAGAGCATTTTCCCGCGTTACTTGAAAGACAGCCGCCGTCCTTCCCGCCGCCTGGAGCCGGCTTGGCGCGGTCGGCGGCTTGTCGTAAACAGGGCGCCCGTGAAGAGCAGAGAGCCGCGAATGACCCATCCCGAACTGCAGAGCCTGCGCGACAGCATCGACAATATCGATGCCGCCCTGATTCATCTGCTGGCGGAGCGGTTCAAATGCACCAAGGCGGTGGGCGAGTTCAAGGCGACTCACGGGCTGCCGCCCGCCGATCCCGGCCGCGAGGCATCCCAGATCGGCCGGCTGCGCGAGCTGGCCGCCAAGGCCAAGCTGGACCCCGATTTTGCCGAGAAGTTTCTCAACTTCATCGTCAAGGAAGTGATCCGCCACCACGAAGCCATCGCCAAGAGCAAGGCATAAGAAAAAGGGCGCCGGGAAGGGCGCCCTTTTCATTTGTGCTGCGTGTCGGATCAGAACGCCAGCGGCTTGGCGTGTTTCACCATCGGCAGCTTGGCGACCGCCTCGGCGACCGCCGCCGGCACTGCGCCGTCCACTTCGATCAGCGCGATGGCGTCCTGGCCGGGCGCGCTGCGGCCCAGGGTGAAGTTCGCGATATTGACGCCGGCATCGCCCAGCATGGTGCCCAGCTTGCCGATGAAGCCCGGTTTGTCCTCGTTGACGATATAGAACATGTGCGGCGCGAACTCGGCATCCAGGTTGATGTCCTTGATCTGGATCAGGCGCGGGCGGCCATCGCTGAACACCGTACCGGCGACGCGGCGGGTGGAAACGCCGCCCTGGCCGTCGGTCATGCTGACCACGATCTTGATATAGCCTTCATAGATGCCCTGTGCGTCACGGCGGGTCTCGCTCACCTTGATGCCGCGTTCCTTGGCCACCACCGGCGCATTGACCATGTTCACGTCCGCCAGCATGGGACGCAGCAGGCCCGCCAGCGCCGCCTGGCTGAGGGCACGGGTGTTGAGCATGGACGGCGTGCCTTCATATACGATCTCCACGCCCGTCAGGCTGTCGCCGGTCAGCTGGCCCGCGAAGGAGCCCAGCTTTTCGGCAAGCGAGATCCACGGCCGCACCTTCTGCGCTTCGCTGGCGGAAATGGACGGCATGTTCAGCGCATTGGTGATGGCGCCCGTCAGCAGGAAGTCGGAAATCTGCTCGGCGACCTGCAGCGCCACATTCTCCTGCGCCTCGCTGGTGGAGGCGCCCAGATGCGGCGTCGCGATCACTTTTTCATTGCCGAACAGGATGTTTTCCTTGGCGGGCTCGACCTCGAATACGTCCAGCGCCGCGCCGGCGACATGGCCGTTGTCCAAGGCTGCTTTCAACGCATGTTCATCAATGAGTCCGCCGCGGGCGCAGTTGATGATGCGCACGCCCTTCTTGGTCCTGGCGATGGCATCGGCGGACAGGATGTTCTTGGTCTCCGCCGTCATCGGCACATGCAGGGTGATGAAGTCGGCGCGAGCCAGCAGGTCGTTCAGCTCCACCTTCTCGATCCCCAGGTCGTTGGCGCGATCCTGCGACAGGAAGGGATCATAGGCGACGACCCGCATCTTCAGGCCCTTGGCGCGGTCGGCAACAATGCTGCCGATATTGCCGGCGCCGATCAGGCCCAGCACCTTGCCGGTGATTTCCACGCCCATGAAGCGGTTCTTTTCCCACTTGCCCGACTGGGTCGAGGCATTGGCAGCCGGCAGCTCGCGCGCCAGCGCGAGCATCAGGGAAATCGCATGTTCGGCGGTGGTGATGGAATTGCCGAAAGGGGTGTTCATCACGATCACGCCGGCGGCGGTGGCGGCGGGAATATCGACATTGTCCAC
>CBIHOI010000161.1:0-3917 GCA_966211925.1 uncultured Hyphomicrobiales bacterium
GAACAGCTATCGATCGTCGCCTTGGTGGGCCATTACCCCACCAACTAGCTAATCGAACGCGGGCTAATCCTTCGGCGATAAATCTTTCTCCGCTAGGACGTATACGGTATTAGCTGCAGTTTCCCGCAGTTGTTCCGTACCGAAAGGTATATTCCCACGTGTTACGCACCCGTCCGCCGGTGATGTATTGCTACACCCCCTAGACTTGCATGTTTGAGGCCTGCCGCCAGCGTTCGTTCTGAGCCAGGATCAAACTCTCATGTTTTTGATCCTAGTGGCAGACGACGCTGAATGCTCTTGTTTGTCGCCAGGCTTTCGCCTGGCAGACTGCGTTATTCGCAAAACCGAATTGACTTTAGGGTTTGGCCAACCTTGCACCTCTTTCGAAGCGAAGATGGGCCGAACATTTTAAGCAATTTTAGTCTTGCAAGAAGAACGCAAGCATTCTGCGTCGTTGCTCGTTCATTGTACGTCAAAGCCCTCACCAATTAAGGTTTGGCCTTTGACGCGAATGGCTGACCAACGTCGCCGCCCACGTTCCCCTTCCTGAAATCACAATGTCAAACAGCGCCGTTAGACGATTTTCGCGTCTGAATTCAACGGTAACACCACTTCGTCAGCAACAGCCGCGAAGCAGCGTGGGCGCGGGTTATAGGTTCGGGGTCTCAGCAAGTCAAACCCAAAAAACAGGAAAAAATCGCTTTTTTTCCGGGGCCTGTGGACACCTTTTTGCGGCCCAATTTGCCCTCGCAAAACACCACATATAGACGCTTGCGCGGACCAACCCACGCTCCATGGTTCTAGCGGCCGTTTTCGAAAATCCCGCAGGAAAATCATGGGCTTCTGTCTGAACCGGGTCCCGACAATCTGGACCGCTTGCCGAGCTTGGCCGAGCACCCCGGGCGAAAAGCGCCCGAATCGTCCGAATTTCCATCAAGCTGTTGATTATAAAAGGAAAAACGCGCGGATCATATGATCCACGCGCTTTCTCCTGGACGCGAGGCCGGCGCTTAGAGGCGCTCGTCAGCCATATTGTAGAGATCGCGGCTGTCGAGATTGGTCATCACGATTCCATCGGCGCGGTTGTAACGAACGTCGTTGGTGTCGATCCAGACAAGCTTGCTGCTGTCGAGCTTCACCAGCAGCGCAGTGACGTGTCCGTTGGCGCCATGGGCGGTATCGACAACGGTGCCGACGCGATTGCCGGTGATGAGCTGCACGCGTTCACCGATAAGCTTGGCGTCACGCTCTTCGATCACCCAGTGGTTATAGCGATCCGGCCAAACGCCGCGATGATAGGCGGCGCGTTCCGCAGCGTAACGGGCACGCAGCGCATTGTAGCGCGCGGACTGGTCTTCGTACTTCGCCGCCTTGTTCTGATAGTCGGCCTGGGCGTTCTGGTTCTGCTGAAGCTGGTTTTGATAGGCCTGCTGCTGCGCCTGGTACTGCGCATTATTGGCGTTGGCCTTGGCGTCAGCGGCGGCATTGTTGGCGCCGACCTGGGCATTGAGATCGGCGGTCTGGGCCCGCTCTACCGGCGTGGAATGATTGGTAGGCATGCCGGCGGCATCGACATGCTCTTGGGCGAAAGCCGGGGCAGAGGAAAGAAGCGCGCACAGCGCGACGCCGCTGGCAGCGTTCAAAATCAGGTGTTTCATGAATGCGTTCCTTTGAACTTGCGCCAAAGAAACGTGCTGTGATGGACGCAGTTCCACGCCCCTCCGCGCAATCGTGCGGGAACTTTTGTTCCGCCGGAAAGATCAGGCCGTGGCCGAGATATAATCGCGCAAGGCGGCCGCTTCATTGACCGTTTCGGCAATACGCGTCTTCACGACGTCGCCGATCGAGATCATGCCGCACAGTGCGTTCGCGTCATTCAGCACCGGCACATGGCGAAAGCGCCCGCAGGTCATCACTTCCATCACCGACTCAACAGAGTCCAATTCCGTGCAGGTGACGGGCCCGCGGGTCATGTGCGCCTCGACGGTCTGCGCCAGGGCCGCGGCACCCGCATGTGCGATGGCGTGGACCAGATCGCGTTCGGAGATGATACCGGCAAGCGCTCCACGGTCGCTCTTCACAACCAGGGCGCCGATTTTCCTGTCCGACAGGATTTGCGCAGCAGCGGCCAGGGTGGCCCTACCGTCGATGGCGGCGACTTCACGGCCCTTGTCGCGCAGAATGTGCCTGACTTGCATGACGAAGCTCCTCCTAGAATGGGCGCCCGTGTCGCAAACCGATTTGCGGCAGGCGCAAAACCGGCCGGGTTGCCCCGGTCTCGTTGGCAATGCTGCGCCCCCTCCCGCAGGCTGGCAAGACAGCGACGGGGCGGATTCGATGCCGCGCCGCAGCAGGCCGGGACGCTGGCGTGGACGAAAATCGCCCGTTTCCGCCATTTGTGCCGCGATAAGCCGCCTTGAGCCCCAGGACAATCTAGGGCAAAAGACCCGCCTTCGGCCCGCGTCTCTCAGGACCGAAGACATGGATGGAGCTGTGGCCGAGAGGCTGAAGGCGGCGGTTTGCTAAACCGTTATACGGTTGTAAAGCCGTATCGAGGGTTCGAATCCCTCCGGCTCCGCCAATTTTCTGCTCCCGGAAAGCATGCAGATGCGCGACGTCATCGTAATTGGCGCAGGCGCCGCCGGCATGATGTGCGCGGGTATCGCTGCCCAGCGCGGGCGCAAGGTCACACTGATCGACCATGCCGCCAACCCGGGCGAGAAAATCCGCATATCCGGTGGCGGCCGCTGCAATTTCACCAACCGGGGCGCCACGCCGGCGCAATTCCTCTCCGCCAATCCGCATTTCTGCATTTCCGCGCTGAGCCGCTACACCCCGGCCGACTTTATTGCGCTGGTGGATCGATATCGGATCGCCTGGCACGAAAAGACCCTGGGCCAGCTTTTCTGCGACGGCTCGGCACAGCAGATCATCGATCTGCTGTTGTCCGAGATGACCGGGACTGAGCTGCGCCTGAACAGCAGCGTCGCCAATGTCGAGAAAACCCCCGAAGGCTTTCGGCTGCGCCTGGCGGATGGCGAAATCCTGGAATCGCGCGCGCTGGTCGTTGCCACGGGCGGCAAATCCATCCCCAAGATGGGCGCCACCGACTTCGGCTATCGCCTTGCCGCCCAATTCGGCCTTCGAATCGTCCCGACCCATCCGGCGCTGGTGCCACTGACCTTTGAGGCGGCCCTGCTGAAGCGCCTTGCTGCGCTGTCGGGCGTTGCGGTCCCCGCACGGGTCGCATGCGGCCGCACGGCGTTCGAAGAGGCCATACTCTTCACCCATCGCGGGCTGAGCGGTCCGGCGATCCTGCAGATCTCGTCTTATTGGCAGGAAGGCGCGGAAATCCGCATTGCGCTGCTGCCCGGACAGGACTTGTTTGCCTTGTTACAGGCTGCGAAAGCGCAGAATGGCCGCCAGGCGGGACATACTTTTCTGGCAACCTTGCTGCCGCGCCGGCTTGCAAAGGACATTGCGGACGCGGAAGGCGCCACCGGCAACCTGGCCGACCTGTCCGATGCAAAGCTGCGTCGCCTTGCCAGTGCGGTGACGGACTGGCGCATCGTTCCTGCCGGCAGCGAAGGCTATCGCACGGCCGAGGTCACGCGCGGCGGTGTCGATACCCGCGACCTCAATTCCAACAGCATGGAAGCCCGCAATGTCCCCGGCCTTTATTTTATCGGCGAAGTGGTGGACGTGACCGGCTGGCTGGGCGGCTATAATTTCCAGTGGGCCTGGTCCTCAGGCTGGTGTGCGGGGCAAGCGGTCTAGGCCGCGGCGATCGCCGCCAGGAAGACCTTGCCGAAATCCTTCAACTTGGCGGCGCCCACGCCATGCACCTGGGCGAAATCGTCCAGGTCGCGCGGGCGCTTTTCCGCCATGTCGATCAGGCTGCGGTCGGAAAAGATCAC
>CBIHOI010000162.1:0-3873 GCA_966211925.1 uncultured Hyphomicrobiales bacterium
ACCAACACGCCCGGCGTGCTGACCGAGGACACCGCCGACATGACCATGGCGCTGATCCTGGCGGTGCCGCGCCGGTTGGTGGAAGGCGTGGCGGCCATGGCGGACGGCAGCTTCCAGGGCTGGGCGCCGAGCTGGATGCTGGGCAACCGGATTCACGGCAAGCGGCTGGGCATTGTCGGCATGGGCCGCATCGGCCAGGCGGTGGCGCGCCGCGCCCGGGCATTCGGGCTGCAGATCCACTATCATAACCGCAAGCCTGTTCCGGCGAACATCGAGCAGGAGCTGGAAGCGACCTATTGGGACAGCCTGGACCAGATGCTGGCGCGGATGGACATCGTCTCGGTCAACTGCCCGCACACGCCCGCCACCTATCACCTCTTGTCGGCGCGGCGGCTGAAGCTGATGAAGCCCACCGCCTATATCGTCAACACCGCGCGCGGCGAGGTGATCGACGAGAACTGCATGGCGCTGATGCTGGAAAAGGGCCAACTGTCCGGGGCGGGGCTGGACGTGTTCGAACATGAACCGGCGGTCAATCCCAAGCTGCTCAAGGCAAGGAATGTCGTGCTGCTGCCGCACATGGGATCGGCCACGATCGAGGGCCGCATCGACATGGGCGAAAAGGTGATCGTGAACATCCGCAGCTTCGTGGACGGGCATCAGCCGCCCGACCGGGTCATCCCGGCGATGCTCTGAAACATGACCGGCATCACGCCCGTTTCTTTCAAGCTGTATGACGACAACTTCGAGCAGTTCGCGCGCGCGCTGGGAACCTCGTTCGAGCGCTACGGCTTTGCGGTCGTCACCGATACCGGCCTGGACCAGGCGGGCGTGGATGCGGCGCTGGCCGATGCCAAGGCCTTTTTTGCGCTGCCCGAGGATGTGAAGCTGGCGCATGTCAGCGGCAAGGGTGGCCAGCGCGGCTATGTGCCGTTTGGCCGGGAAACCGCCAAGGGCGCGGCGCTGCATGACCTGAAGGAATTCTGGCATGTGGGGCGCGAACTGCCGCCCGGCCATCCCTTTGCAGCCAGCATGCCGCCCAATGTCTGGCCGGACGCGGTGCCGGGCTTTCGGGCGCACCAGCTTTGGCTGTTCGATACGCTGGACGCGCTGGGCGAGAAGCTGCTGCAAGGCATCGCGCAGTATCTGGGCCTGCCGCGCACCCGCTTCAGCGCGGCGGTGAAGGATGGCAATTCCATTTTGCGTCTGCTGCACTATCCACCCATCGGCGCGGAAAGCCCGCATGTGCGGGCCGGCGCGCATGAAGACATCAATACCATCACGCTTTTGCTGGGCGCCGAAGAGGCAGGCCTGGAAGTGCTGGATCGCGATGGCAGCTGGCTGGCGATCAACGCGCCACCCGGTGCGGTGGTGTGCAACATCGGAGACATGCTGTCGCGCAATGTCTGCGGTCGCCTGCCCTCCACCACGCACCGTGTGGTCAATCCGGCGCCCGAGCGGCGCGGGGTGGCGCGCTATTCCACGCCCTTCTTCCTGCACTATGCACCGGACTATGTGATCGAACCGCTGGATGTCGGGGGACCGGATGCACCGCTGCCGTCGATCACCGCCGATGATTTTCTGAAGGAGCGGCTGCGCGAGATCAGGCTGCTCTAGCTCTTGAGCGTTGCGTCGAACAGTTCGACCTGCTTTTCGAAGGCGCGTTCGGCCTGCAGCTCGTTGTAGACATCGCGGCCCGGCACGGTCCAGCCATGCAGGGCGCCGGCATAGGTTTCGCTCTGGAAGGCGCCGTGCCATGCGCGCAGTGCCGCTTCGAGGGTTTCGATCTGCTCCGCCGTCATGGAGTCATCTTCAACCGCATGGCCGAAATAGAGCCGCGCGCTGACGCGCGGCAATATCCTGTGGACACTGTCCGGCGTGTCCTTCACCAGGAAGCCGCCATGGAAGGAGGCGGCGGCCGCCACCTTGTCCGGCACGGCGGCCGCGATATGCACCGCCATCTGGCCGGTAAAGCAATAGCCTACCACGCCCACCTTGCCGGGCTTCACGTCCCGTTGCGCCAGCAGAAAATCGACATAGGCCGCGCCGTCGCTTTCCATCTGGTCCGGGGTCAGGGCCCGGAACAGCTCGCCGAGCTTCCTGTGGCGTTCGGCGGCGTCACCATGCTCGAAGCCGTCGGGGGTGATGCGCGACCAGCGGTGAAAGACATTGGGGACCAGAACGGCAAAGCCTTTCTCGGACAGCCGCCGCGCCATGGCGATATTGGCGGGACGGATGCCCCAGATGTCGGTGAGAAAGACGATGCCGGGAACCTCACCGTCCGGCTTGAGCAGCAGGACCTCGGTGTTGATGGTGGGTATTTCCAGCTTTTCTTCAATCATGGCGTTTCTCATAGATGACGGTGTTCCAATAACGCGCCTGGTGCGTGCCGGTGCGGACGAAACCGCGCTTTTTCAGCCGGCGACCGATCATCCAGTTGAAATAGCCATGCGCAACCAGAACCGCGCTGCCGGCTTCACGCGCCCGCGCCGTCAGGATGTCGGCGGCCTGGTCGGCGCGGCGTCGGGCGTCGCGATAATTCTCGATCCCCGGCGTGAATCCCAGATGCCAGAGGATGCGCGATACCACGGCCCAGCCCGCCACCCGCATGGTCAGCAGCGGAATCGGCGGCGAGGCCAGCGGCGCTTCGACAAACAGCGGATCGGCAATCAGGTGGGCATGGGGAGCGAGCGCCGCGGCGCTCTGCTGGCTGCGCGGGCGGCCCGAGGTGAAGACGCTGTCGATCTCCCCGACCAGCTCCTGCAGCTCTGCCGGCGGCAGGTTGGCGGGATCCAGCCCCGCCGCTTCGTAATCATCGATATAGCCGGCAAAGCCACCATGGCCGGTCTTTGGGCGCAGGGCGATGTGCGGCTGCCCGTGGCGGATCAGAATGATGCGCGTCACGGCGGGAGACGAAATCGATAGCGGCGCGCTTTGCGGCAAACTGAGTCTCTCGGGCTGTTCCCAGGATGATTTAACGGCGGTTTGTGGCATTCAGAAATGCTTAACTTTCAGATAGTTGCACAGAATATGCCCGTCCAGCCCATTAAATGGGCACCTTCATGTTGCATTGCAACAACGACTGACAAAATCAGGCATTTGTGCCGCGAAAACAGTCCGAAATGGCAAAGCGCCATATTGAGATACGTGGTCCTTCACGGAAATGTCACGTCGATCCGGGCTGCCCCCGCGACACGTGCGCCAACTGGCGCAGTTAACCGAGAGGACTGTGAATAATGAAGACTCTGACCAACCTGCTGCTGGGCGCCGTCAGCCTGGCCGGCGCTTTTGCCGTCGCGCCCGCCTTTGCCGATGATGCGCCGAGCTGGGCCCTGACCGGGTATGTGGACGTCACCAGCGACTACAAGTTTCGTGGCATCAGCCAGAATGATCGCAACCCCTCGCCGCAGGGTTCGCTGAACCTGACCGGTCCGGAAGGCTTCTATATCGGCACTTGGGCTTCGACCGTGGACTTCGATCCCACCGGCTCGACCAACCCCAATGTCGAGGTCGACATCTATGGCGGCAAGCACACCGACCTGTGGGGCTTCGACTGGAATTTCGAGCCCTATTACTATTCCTATCCCAGCGCTTCCGTGGCGCCCGGTTCGCCGCAGGTCAGCTATTTCGAGCTGATCAACCAGCTGTCCAAGAGCTTCGGCGCCCTGACCCTGACCGGCACCTATGCCTGGTCGCCCAACCTGGCGTTTGATGGCGGCGAGGGCAATTACCTGGCCGGCACGGCCGCCTATGCCATCAATGACTGGCTGTCGATCAGCGGCAATGTCGGCCATCAGTGGGCCGAGAATGCCAAGCTCGTCGGTTCGCGCGACTATACCTATGGCGATATCGGCCTGACCGCGACCTACAAGG
>CBIHOI010000163.1:0-3840 GCA_966211925.1 uncultured Hyphomicrobiales bacterium
ATCATCCTGTCATAATGGCCCAAACGTACGCTGACGCAAAAGATTATACCGTCGCAGGGTTATCGGGATGAGATTCACATGCCCGATATTTGAGCAAAGCGACATAAAGTTGCCGGACGGGGCTACCATGCGCGCCGCCCGGCAGCCGATTGTTACTTCAGTGTAACCGCGTAAGCGGTGAATACACCCGGGTCCTTGTCCTTCAAAGCCGGGTCGCGCTGATAGTTGAGCTTGGCTTCCAGCACATAAGCTGTGTTGCCCACCACCGTGACAGCGGTCGGCAGCGTGTAGCGGTCCTTGATCACCGTGATGGTGGCGCTGTCGCCCGTCACCGTCACTTCATCCAGACGGCCATTGCCGTCTTTGCCGCGGCCTTCGACCATCAGGATCTTGCCGGTCGCCGACAGCCGCATGCCATCGGGCTGATAGATATCGGTGGAGGTTGTCAGATTCATGCCCTTGCCCGCCGAACCATCAGCATTGGCGGGAATCCGGATCAGATGGTTGCCGTTATAGGTGTTGGTGAACAGCGTATCGCCCTGCCACACCAGGCCGTCCAGCGACGGATCGGACGCGTCGTTGGTGTACCAGACGCTCAGCGCATCGCTGCCCGAAGCCAGCTTCAGCACGCGGCCGCCCTTGGTGTCCGTGATGTAGGTGTCGGCCCCCTTCAGCGCGATATCGTTGCAGAAACCGCCGCCGGGAAGTTCGTAGGTCTTCATCAGCGCGGCGGTCTTCAGCGAAAAGGTCTTGAGGAACGCCTTGGCGCCGTTGTTGTCACAGACATACAGCGTGCGGCTGGGGAAATCGGCCAGCACGCCCAGCACGCGACCGAAATTTCCAGCTTCCTTGCTGATCCAGGTGGTCACCCGGGCCTCGCCCGGCAACACACGGTACACCTCGCCCAGGTTCATGGACCCGATATAGAGGGTGCCGTTGGCGGTGGAGGTAATGCTTTCGGGAAAGGCCATCGGTGTCTGCACCGTGACGTCTTTTCCGGCGGCAAAGGCCGCAGAGGCGGTGCCGAGCATAAGGGCGGCGGCGAGCAACAGTTTCATTTGGGTTTCCTCAGGTGTTGTGCGCCCTTGTGGCGGACGCTTGTGGTGGTTCTATCACGGCACAAGAATTTTCGCAGGGCGCGCGCAAACGCTTGTCGGAGAAGTGCGTGGTAACCTTCGCCAATGCAATATATTCGTTTTGATGAAAGGTGCGCCCCTCCCCTCCGGGTCCGCAGATTCAAGGCTTTGGAGCAAGAACCACATCCGCGACAGCCAGCCGTCGCAGCAGGCTGCGGCGGCGCAGGATGGGCCACCAGTCATAGAGAAATATCTCAATGGGCCGCCAGTTGGCGACCCATCCAAGAATGATCAATCCTTCTTCGACGAACTGGCCCAGTTCGCTGCCGCGATAGGCAACGACGGCGTGTCCGGCGGCGATACACAGGCCCAGCACCAGAAGGCCGACAGCCAATGAATAGCGGCCGATGCGCAGCAGCTCCTTCATTTCGCGGGTGGCTGCGTCGGCGCGATGTGAAAAATACTGGTTGATCGCTTCGTGCAGACCCGCGCCGCGATCGGTCTGTGCCTCTGCGCTGGGCAGATGGACTATGATGCGGATGGGCTGCTTTTTTGGAAGCTCGCGCGCCCAGCCGACGATGAACTCCTCGGCCTCGCTATCCAGGTCGCGCTCGCGGAAAGGAAACGGATCAAGGGTGTGAAACAGCTGCGCGACGGTCGCAACCTGTATCTCGATGGCGGTATCCTGGGGCATGGCGTCTCCAACATTCCCTGGCAGGATCAGCGCGCGAGCGCCTTGCGCAGCTTCTGCAATTCCTGCTTTCGCTTCGCAGTCGTCGGCGGCATGGACAGGTCGAGTCCTTCCAGGGTCTGCAGCAGGATGCGCGACACGATATGACGGGCGTCTTCCTTTTCGTCGGCGGGAATGATGCGCCAAGGGGCGCAGCGGGTGCTGGTGGCACCGAGGCAGCGACCATAGGCGTCCATGTAATTCGTCCACAAGCTGCGCTCGGTGACGTCGCCCGCCTCCATCTTCCAGTTCTTGGCGGGTTCGTCGATCCGGGCCAGCAGGCGTTTGCGCTGTTCGTCCTTGGACAGATGCAGGAAGAATTTCAGTACAATGGTGCCGTTGGCGTGGAGATGCTGTTCGAAATCATTGATGGAACGGTAGCGGTCATCCCAAAAATCGCCGGCAGGCACCAGCTTCTGCGCCGCCAGCAAGGCGGGATGGACGCGGGTGACGATCACTTCCTCATAATAAGACCGGTTGAAGACCCCGATCTGGCCCCGTTCGGGCAATACGCAGGTCGAGCGCCAGAGAAAATCGTGCCGCAATTCGGCAGCGCTGGGTTGCTTGAAGCTGGTGACGCGGCAGCCCTGGGGATTCAGCCCCGACAGGACATGGCGGATCATGCTGTCCTTGCCGGAGGTGTCCATGCCCTGGAAGATCATTAGCAGCGCGTGGTTGCCGCTGGCGAAAAGCTGCTGCTGAAGCGTATCCAGCCGGGCGATAGTGGCAGTGAGCGCGGCGTTATATTCCGGCTTGGTGGCGAACAGCGGCTTGATCCGCGTTGGCCATTTGCCGAGGACCACCTTCTTGTCCTTGGGAACCTGCAGTCTGGAAAAATCTCGTTTCACGAAAAGAGTCCGCGGGTGACCGCAAAAGCCTATCACACCTCTTATTTGTACTTGCTTTGTTCTCATACGGGCCTATAGTCCTATTTATGACTGTCGTCCTGAACACCACCATTCGGCCCGAGATTTTGCGGGGTCGCGGGGCTGTATCGAACGCCGTGGGGCGGTTCGAGAAGCAGACCCGCACTTTGCTGGATGACGGCTGGGACGATGGCTGGCGCGCGGACGACGAATTGCCGCCCCCGATCCGGACCGAAGTGATCACCGATGCCACTCGCACCATCATCGCGCGCAACCAGTCGCCCGACATCTCCTTCGACCAGTCGATCAATCCTTATCGCGGCTGCGAGCATGGCTGCATTTACTGTTTCGCCCGTCCTTCCCATGCTTATCTGGGCCTGTCGCCGGGCGTGGATTTTGAATCCCGGCTGTTCGCCAAGCCCAACGCGGCGGCGCTTCTGGCCAAGGAACTGAGCGCGCCCGGCTATGTGCCCAGGGTGATCGCCATGGGCACCAACACCGATCCCTACCAGCCCTTGGAGCGCAAGATGCGCATCACCCGACAGGTGTTGGAAGTGCTGCGCGACTTTCGTCATCCCGTCGCCATCGTCACCAAGTCGCCGCTGATCCTGCGCGACCTCGACATCCTGTCCGAGATGGCCGCGATGGGGCTTGCCAAGGCGGCACTGTCCATCACCACCCTGGACCGGCACCTCGCCCGCAGCATGGAGCCGCGCGCCGGCACGCCGTCGCGGCGTCTGGCGGCGATCCAGGGGTTGAGCGATGCCGGCGTGCCCGCCGGCGTCATGTTCGCGCCCGCCATTCCGGCGCTGAACGATCACGAGATGGAAGCGGTGCTATCGGCGGCGCATGACCATGGCGCGCGCACGGCAGGCTATGTGTTGCTGCGCCTGCCCTTGGAGATCAAGGACCTGTTCCGCGAATGGCTCCAGGTCAATGTCCCCGGCCGCGCCAAGCATGTGATGACCCTGGTGCGCCAGATGCGCGGCGGCAGGGATTATGACGCCAACTGGAACACTCGCATGAAGGGCACCGGCCCGTATGCCGAGGTGATGGCGCGGCGCTTCCACATGGCGATGCGGCGCCTGGGCATGAACCGGCCGGGCGCGCCGCTGGCGGTCCACAAGTTCCGGCGCCCGGTCCAGACCGGCGACCAGCTGGCGCTGTT
>CBIHOI010000164.1:0-3822 GCA_966211925.1 uncultured Hyphomicrobiales bacterium
GATGCCGATGGCCGCAGCGACAGCAGCACGGTGCGGTTCAAGCGGCTGCGCTAACGCGCGGCATCCCTGTCCAGCATCGCCAACATGCCCGCGGTGGCGAAGCCATCGGCGGCAACGCCCTTGGATTTCTGATACTGACGCAGCGCGGCGCGGGTCTTGCGCCCCAGAACGCCGTCAGGCGTGCCGGTATCGAAACCCAGCTTGCTCAACGCCATCTGGAAGCGCAGCCGTTCGTCGCGCGACAGGGGGCGCTCGTCGCGCGGCCAGGCATGCTTCACGGCGTCGCCGCCCGCCATGCGGTCCGCCAGCAGGCCCACCGCCAGCGCATAGCTGGCGGCATTGTTGTATTTCAGGATGACGCTGAAGTTGGAAAACAGCAGGAAGGCCGGACCCCGCGCGCCCGCCGGCAGATAGATCGCCGCGCTTTCGTCCAGGTCGGGCAGGGTGCCGCCGGCAATCCCCTTCACGCCGCGCGCCCGCCATTCGCGGACGGGGCGCAAGGTATCGGTGTCCGCATCTTCATACGCAAAGCTCGCCGGCAACTTCACCTCATAGCCCCAGGGTTGTCCCGCCTTCCATCCTTGTCCTTGCAGGAGCCGCGCCGCCGAGGCCAGCGCATCGGGGGCGCTGCGCCACAGATCGATGCGCCCGTCGCCATCGCCGTCGGCGGCGAATTTCAGGAAGGTGGTCGGCGTGAACTGCGTCTGCCCGAAAGCACCCGCCCAGCTCGCCGTCATTTCGGACAGCGGATAGTTGTTCTGCTGGTAAATCTGCAGCGCCGCGAAAAATTCCGGCCGGGCATAACCCATGCGCGGCCCGTCATAGGCCAGCGTCGCCAGCGCCGCGAACAGGTTGATGCCGCCACTGTCGGCGCCATAGTCGGTTTCCATCCCCCAGATGGCGACCAGGATTTCCTTCGGCACGCCATATTGGGCCGCGATGCGATCCAATACGTCGCCATAGCGGGTCAGCATCAGCTGCGCGTCTTTCACCCGCCGCGCCGATACCGCCGAATCCAGATAGGCCCAGACCTGCTTGGTGAATTCCGGCTGGTTGGCGTTGCTGGCCGCGATCGAAGCGATGGGCGTGATCCCCGCCGTGGCGCGGTCGAACACTTCGGGGCGGATGCCCTGGGCGATGGCGTCCCGGCGGGCGTCCAGCAGGAAGGCGTCGAACCTGGGATTGCCGCTGGTCGGGCGTCCCGGCTGGATGGGGATGGACACCGCCGGGGCGGCCGGCGGGCTGGGCTTGGGCGCCGTGGCGGCGCAGGCGACCGCCACCAGGGTGCCGCACAGGGCGGCAAGGCGCTGCAGGCCGGTGAAGGGGGCAAAGCGTCGTTTCATCCCCAAAGGCTACACCCATTTTCAGGATTTTTGGCGGAAAACCGCCATTTTTTCGGTCATTTGGCTGGTTGACAGGCCGGGGTCGCTTGCATAGTTTCCGCGCCTCCGCAGATGACGGCCTTTTGGGCCTGAAATTGGTCGAAAAAGGCGTGTCATGAAGGTTCGCAACTCCCTCCGTTCGCTCAAGAAGCGTGACAAGGACTGCCGCGTCATCCGCCGCAAGGGTCGCGTCTACGTGATCAACAAGAAGAATCCGCGGTTCAAAGCCCGCCAGGGCTAAGCCATACTGCGCCAATCCTCAGCCGGGCGCGCATGCTTCTTCCTCCCACCGATTCCACCATTGTTGCCCGCCGCGCCGAGATCGTCGCGGGGCTTCTCGCCATCGTGCCCGATGGCGTGGTGTCCGATGAATCCGGCCTTTCCACCTTCGATGCCGACGCGCTGAGCGCCTACCACCAGATGCCGCTGGTCTGCGTGCTGCCCAGCAGCCGCGAACAGGTCAGCGAAATCCTGAAATTCGCCTCCGCCCAGGGCGTGCCCATCGTTCCGCGCGGTGCCGGCACCTCCCTGTCGGGCGGAGCCCTGCCGCGCGAGGACGGCATCCTGATCGGCATGGGCCGCATGAAGCGCATTCTCGAGATCGATTACGAGAATGGCTGCGTCGTGGTCGAACCCGGCGTGACCAACCTCAACATCACCAAGGCGGTGGAGGCACAGGGCTTCTATTACGCCCCCGATCCGTCCAGCCAGGTCGCCTGCACCATCGGCGGCAATGTCGCGGAAAACAGCGGTGGCCTGCATTGCCTGAAATACGGCCTCACCACCAACAACCTGCTGGGTGTGACGCTGGTCCTGCCGGGCGGCGAGATCGTCACCCTGGGCGGCAAGTCCGGCGCGCAGGGCGGGCTCGACCTGCTCGGCCTGGTGACCGGCAGCGAAGGCCTGCTGGGCGTGGTCGTCGAAGTGGTGGTGAAGATCCTGCGCAAGCCGCCGGTGACGCGCACGCTGATGGCGTCCTTCCCCACCGTGGTGTCGGCCGGCGAATGCGTCGCCGCCATCATCGCCGACGGCGTGGTGCCGGCCGCCATGGAGTTCATGGACCGCCGCGCCGCCGAAGCCATCGAGGATTACAACCAGCCCGGTTATCCGCGCGGTGCCGAAGGCATCCTCATCATCGACGCCGACGGCGTGGAGGCCGATGTCACCCATGCCGTGTCGCGCATCACCGCGATCGTGGCGCAGTGCGGCGGCCAGACCGTGGAAGCCACCGACGAAAAGCAGCGCGCCCGTATCTGGTCGGGCCGCAAGGCCGCCTTCGCCGCCATGGGGCGGCTGGCCCCCGACATGATCTGCATGGACGGCTCGATCCCGCGCCATGCCCTGCCGCAGGTGATGGCCGAGATGGAAGTGCTGTCGGCGCAATATGGCCTTGGCTTCTGCAACGTCTTTCACGCCGGCGACGGCAACCTGCATCCCCTCATCATCTTCGACATGATGAAGGAGGGCGAGTTCGAACGTGCCGAGGCCTTCGGCGCTGACATCCTGCGCCTGTGCGTCAAGGTCGGCGGTGTGCTGTCGGGCGAACATGGTGTCGGCGTGGAAAAGCGCGATCTGATGACGGACCAGTTCGCCACAGAGGACCTGGAACAGCAGCATCGCATCAAGTGCGCCTTCGACCATGCCGGCCTGTTCAATCCCGGCAAGGTGTTTCCCACGCTGTCGGCCTGTGTCGAGCAGGGCCATATCCATGTCCATGGCGCCCAGTTGCCGCATCCCCACCTGCCGCGCTTCTGATGGCCATTATCGCAAATTCCGATCAGGTGGTGGATTTCGTGCGCGCGGCCCGCGCCGACAAATCGCCATTCGAAATTGTTTCCGGCGGCACCCGCCGCAGTGTCGGCCGTCCGCTCCTGGATTCGAAGGGTGGCGGCCTGCCGATGCTGGACGTGTCCGGCCTCACCGGCATCATCAGCTATGAACCGGGCGAACTGATCCTCACCGCCGCGCCCGCCACGCCCTTGTCCGAAATCAACGCCGTGCTGGCGGAAAAAAACCAGCGCCTGGGGTTCGATCCCGCCGACTGGTCGCGGCTACTGGGTTCCAACGGCGTCGCCACGCTGGCCGGCGCGGTGTCGTGCGACGCCTCCGGTTCGGGGCGCCTGCGCCACGGACCCGCGCGCGACTCGCTGCTGGGTTTCCAGGGCGTCAACGGCATGGGCCAGAGCTTCCGCGCCGGCGGCAAGGTGGTGAAGAACGTCACCGGCTTCGACCTGCCCAAGCTGGTCTGCGGCGCCCATGGCACGCTGACCGTGCTGACCGAAATGACTTTCCGTGTTTTTCCGAAACCGCAATTCGCTGTCACCTTGTGCTTGCCGGACGTGACGCCCGAAATCGGTTTCGCCGCCCTGCGCAAGATCGCGCGCAGTTCGCTGGAGCCGGCGGGCCTGGCCTATCTGCCCGGCAACCTGCTCGCGGATGT
>CBIHOI010000165.1:0-3744 GCA_966211925.1 uncultured Hyphomicrobiales bacterium
CGGAAAAGAAATGCCAAGCTCGCCGCGGCGACTAGCGACAGCGTAGGTCGCGCGACTTGAGGCGGGCGCGGCATGCATCTGGGCGATGGATGAAGGGGCACGCATGCGATTTCTCGCTTCTGTGATGCTGGCCATGACCACAGTTTCCGCACTTGCCGCCGAACCGGTCTCCGGCGATTTCACGCTTCCCGCCTTCACCTTCCACACCGGCGAAACGCTGCCGCTGCGCCAGCATTACACCACGCTTGGCGACCCCAAGAATCCCGCCGTGCTGGTGCTGCATGGCACTGGCGGCAGCGGCGCCGGCTTGCTGAATGGCAGCTTCGGCGGCGCGCTGTTCGGCCCCGGCCAGCCGCTGGACGCGGCGAAATACTACATCATCCTGCCCGACTGCATCGGCGCCGGAAAAACCTCCAGGCCCTCCGAGGGCCTGCGCGCGAAATTTCCCCGTTACAATTACGACGACATGGTCGCCGCGCAGTATCGGCTGCTGACCGAGCATCTGCATGTCGTGCATCTGCGCCTGGTACTGGGCAATTCCATGGGCGGCATGCTGACCTGGGACTGGGGCGTCACGCATCCGGGGTTCACGGACGGCCTGGTGCCGCTGGCGTCGCAGCCTGCCGCCATGGCGTCGCGCAACTGGATGATGCGCAAGCTGGTGATCGAAACCATCAAGGCCGATCCCGTCTATGCCAATGGCAACTACACCAGGCAGCCGCCATCCATGAAATTCGCGCAGGCCTTCTTTGGAGTCGCCACCAGCGGCGGCACGCTGGGCTGGCAGGCGCGCGCCGGCACCCATGACGCCGCCGACAAGGCGGTGGACGACATGCTGGCAGCGCCCAATGACGGCGACGCCAATGATGCGATCTGGCAGATGGACGCCTCGCGCGATTACGACCCCGCGCCGAAGCTCGCCAGCATCCAGGCGCCGGTGCTGGCAATCAATTCCGCCGATGACGAGCGCAACCCCGTCGAGATCGGCAGCACGGCGCGCGCGGTCGCGACCCTGAAGAACAGCAAGCTCTTCCTGATCCCCGCCAGTGCCCAGACGCGCGGCCACGGCACCACGGGACAGGCGGCGTTGTGGAGCGGCGAACTGGAACGCTGGCTGGCGAACGTTCCTATTCGATGATCGGCCCGCGCGGCGCATCGGCATCCAGCTCCGGCACCTCGGTAGTGCCGCGCCCGACATGGCTGTTGCGATAGCCATAGGCGAAATAGAAGATCAGGCCGCCGATGGACCAGATCGGAAACAGAAGTTGCGCCTGCCAGGGCAGGAAGAAGAACAGCACGACGCAGCCGATGATCGCCATGGGCGCAAAGAACCAGATGGCGGGGGAGCGGAACGGCCGGTTGCGATCCGGCTGTGTCCGCCGCATCACCAGCACCGACAGCGCCACCACCGCAAAGCCGAACAGGGTGCCGGAATTGGAATAGTCCGCCAGCCGCCCGACCGGGAAAAACGCCGCGCCGATCGCCACGAAGAAGCCGGTAATCCAGGTCACCACGTGCGGGGTGCGAAAGCGCGGATGCACCCGGCTCAGCACCTCCGGCAACAGGCCGTCGCGTGACATCACGAAGAAGATGCGGGTCTGGCCGAACATCATCATCAGGATGACGGTGGGCAGGGCGATGCCGGCCGCCAGGCCCAGCAGGTTGCCGACGAAGGGATGGTTGATCGAGCGCAACACATGCGCCAGCGCCTCGTGGCTGCAGGCCAGCGGCTGGCTGACGATGTGGGCGCAGATATCGCCCAGCTGCATCGAGCCGGGATCCAGCACTTCGCCATGCGGGCCGAATACCGGCTGCGCGCCATAGGAGCCGATGGCGCCCGCCGCCACCAGCAGATAGATCACCGTGCAGATGCCCAGCGACGCCATCAGGCCGATGGGCAGGTTGCGCTGGGGATTCTTGGTTTCCTCCGCCGCGGTCGTGACCGCATCGAAGCCGACATAGCCAAAGAAGATGGAGGCTGCGGCACCGATCACGCCCGGCGTGCCCAGCGGCGCAAAGGGATGGAAATTCTGCATCTTCATCACCGGCACCGCCAGCCAGATGAAAGCGCCCAGCGCCACCAGCTTGATCCCCACCAGCACCGCATTGACGTTGGCGCTTTCCTTGGTGCCGACCACCAGAAGGACCGTGACCGCGACGGTAATCAGCACCGCCACCAGATTGATCACCCCGCCGGCATAGGGACCGGCCGCCAGCGCGGGCGGGATGACGATGTCCGGCAGGAACGGCGCCAGATCGTGCAGATGCGCCAGCAGCCCGACGATATAGCCTGACCATCCCACCGATACGGCGCTGGCAGCCACCGCATATTCCAGCACCAGCGCCCAGCCCACCAGCCAGGCCATCAGCTCGCCCAGCACGGCATAGGTGTAGGTGTAGGACGAGCCGGAAACCGGAACCATCGCAGCGAGCTCGGCATAGGCAAAGGCGGCACAGGCGCTGACCGCGCCGGCGATCACGAAGGCCATCATCATGCCGGGGCCGGCCTTTTGCGCGGCCTCGGCCGTCAGCACAAAGATGCCGGTTCCGATAACACCGCCGATTCCCAGAAGTGTGAGGTGGATGGGGCCAAGGCTGCGGCGCAACGACTTCTTTTCAGCGGTCTTGAGAACCGCATCCAGAGATTTAACCCGCCACATAAATGCAACCCCGCTTTGCAAGACGCGCATTCCAGCCTGTCACATCGCCTTCGCACATGCGACATGTGGTATCGCCCGATCAGTCGAGTACGTCCTGTGCCTCGGGATGGCGCTGGAACCAGGCACGGGCATAGGAACAGCGTGGCTCCAGCACGAGAGCGTTGGCGCGGGCATGGTCCACGATCTGCTGCATCAGCCGCCCCGCCGCGCCGGTGCCGCGCAGGGGCGGATCGGCCTCGACATGGGGCAGCACATACCTTCCGTCGCGAATGCGGTATTCCGCCCAGGCCTTCAGCCCGTTTTCTTCCAGTTCGAAGCGCTGTTCTGCGGTGTTGTCGATCATGTCTTGCGGACGGGTTCGCGGTACATCCACTTGAACGACAGGCCGATGGGGATGATCCACAGCGTGCCGGCCAGGGCGTAAAACAGAAGCGCGACATACCAGGGCGCGCCGGGCAGGATTCGCCACTGCAGCCCCGCGATGAACACGGCATAGGCCGGCAGCCAAACGAACACGATGAGAATGGCGGCGATCAGGGTCTTGGTGCGGCGGGACATGGGCGGCCTTGGCGAAATCCGTGGACGATGGACCGGCGTATAGGTATCAGATGTCTGCCATGATTGCCGCCCCGAATTTCTGGAAAAGCCGCACCGCCGTTGGCGCGTGGCTGCTGGCCGTGGCGCTGGTGATCCTGGGCATGATCACCGTGGGCGGTCTGACGCGGCTGACGGGATCTGGCCTTTCCATCACCGAATGGAAGCCCATCATGGGCGCGCTGCCGCCGTTGAACGAGGCGCAGTGGGCCGACGCCTTCGCCAAGTACCAGCAGATCCCGCAATACCGGCTGGAAAATCACGGCATGACGCTGGAGGCCTTCAAGGGCATCTTCTGGTGGGAATGGGCACACCGGCTGCTGGGACGGCTGCTGGGCGTGGTGTTCTTCGTGCCGTTCGTGTGGTTCGCCTTTGTCGGCGCGATCAAGAAATCGGAATGGCCGCGCATGCTGCTGCTGTTCGCCCTGGGCGGGCTGCAGGGCTTCATCGGCTGGTGGATGGTGACCAGCGGCTTCGAAGTCCGCACCAG
>CBIHOI010000166.1:0-3735 GCA_966211925.1 uncultured Hyphomicrobiales bacterium
GCCCGCCGCAGCCTTTGAGCCGCCCCCGGTGGCCGAGGCCGCCCATGCCGCCTTCAGCGAAACCGCTTTCCCCGGCTATGCCCCGGAAAGCCAGGACGCCTTTGCGCCGGCCGGCACGCCCGCGGGCTTCAGCTTCGACATTCCGCCGGAAACCGCCGATCCCTTTGCGCCGACCGCCGACTTCGGCCCCGAGTTCGAGGATGTCTTCGCCGCGCCGCAGGCCGAGCCGGAAAACTTCCTCAGCCAGGCGCGCCGTTCGGCCCGCGCGGCCGCCGAAAAGGCCGAAGGCGAACGCCGCGGCCGCTTCTCCGGTTTCTGGAGCAGGAATGAAACTGCCGAGGGCGAAGAAAAGGCCAGGCCGCGCTATCTGATCCCCGCCGTGCTGGGCCTGCTGGTGGTGCTGGCGGTTGCCGCCGGCCTGGTGCTGATGCAGCGCGCCAAGCCGGTGAGCGGCGAGCTTGCCGCCAACAAGCCTGCCCCCAACGGTCCGACCTATTCGGTGCCCGAGCCGCCGGACGGCCAGGACACCCAGTTCGTGGTGGCGCCCCAGGCTGGAAATCAGGCCGGTGAGGCGCAGCAGCCCGGCGACGACACCGATTATACCACCCAGCGTTCCGAGCCCGCGCCGCAGAAGCGCGCCGCCCTGCCGCTGGAGCAGCGCGATGTGCGCAACGCGCCCGTCAACAAGGTCCCCGACGGCCGCGCCCCCGCCGGCATGGACCGCGTGATCCAGATGGCCAATGCCGGCAATCCGGTGGCGCTTACCATCCTGGGCCTGCGGGCGCTGGATGGCACCAACGGGTCGGCGGTCAACCTGCCGGATGCGGTCAAGTTCCTGACCCAGGCAGCCGAAAAGGGCCAGGCCGTGGCGCAGTATCGCCTGGGCACTTTGTATGAACGCGGCCAGGGCGTGCCGACCGATGCCGCCAAGGCGGCCCACTTCTATGAACTGGCCGCCAACCAGGGCAACCGCAAGGCGATGCACAATCTGGCGGTGTCCTTCGCCAGCGGCACGGCCCGCGGCAAGAACATGGCCGAAGCGGCACGCTGGTTCGCCAAGGCCGCGGCGCTGGGCCTGTCGGACAGCCAGTTCAACCTCGCGGTGCTGTACGAGCGCGGCGATGGCGTGCCGCAGAGCCTGCTGGATGCCTACAAGTGGTATTCCATCGCTGCCGCGTCGGGCGATACCGAATCCAAGTCGCGCCTTGCCGTTTTGCAGACCCAATTGTCGGATAGCGACAAGGCGGCGGCGAACAAGTCGGCGGCGACCTTCCATGCCGCCGCGCTGAACCGCAGCGCCAACGTCCCGCCCGAGCCGGCGGACCTGGGCTCGTAACCATCATTGACCCGCGAGTCTGCGGCGCGCAGATTGGCTTGCAATCGCAAAGTGCGCCGTGACGTCGCGGCCTTTCGGATTGCCTGATGGAAATCTACCTGCCCGTTGCCGAGATGTCCGTTCCGTGGGCCGTGATGATCGGCCTGGGATTGGTGGTGGGCTTCCTGTCCGGCATGTTCGGCGTGGGCGGCGGCTTCCTGATGACGCCGCTGCTGGTGTTCTGCGGCATTCCTTCCACGGTGGCGGTCGCCACCACCCTGTCCCATGTCACCGCTTCGTCCATGTCCGGTGCGCTGGCACAGTGGAGGAAGCGCGCCATCGATTTTCCCATGGCTGGCGTGATGCTGGGCGGCGGGCTGACCGGGACGCTGTTCGGAGTGTGGCTGTTCGCGATCATGCGCCGCCAGGGCCAGATGGACCTGATCGTGGCGCTGACCTATGTGATCCTTCTGGGCACCATCGGCATCATCATGCTGCGCGAGAGCCTGGCATCGCTCAAGGCGTGGCGCAGCGGCGTTGCCATCAGCAGCCGGCCGCTCAATCGGGGCTGGATCCAGGCGCTGCCGTTCAAGATGCGCTTTCGCCAGTCGCGGCTCTATATCAGCGTGATCCCGCCGGTTGCGATCGGTTTCGTGGTCGGTGCGCTGTCGGCGATCATGGGCATCGGCGGCGGATTCATCGTGGTGCCGGCCATGATCTATATCCTGCGCATGCCCACCAATGTGGTGATGGGAACCTCGCTGGTGCAGATCATCGCCGTCACCGCGGTCACCACGGTGCTTCAGGCGACCAGCAACTATGCGGTGGATATCGTGCTGGCGCTGCTGCTGGTGGCGGGCGGCGTGGTGGGGGCACAGCTGGGCGTGCGGGTGGGGGCGAAGCTGCGCGGCGAGCAATTGCGCCTGGGCCTGGCCATCGTGGTCCTGGTGGTGGCGGGCGTGCTGCTGGTGCGGCTGGTGGCGACGCCGGCGGACGTCTATTCCCTGACGCTGGGGGCGCCATGAAACGCACGCTGCTCGCGTTGTTGCTGGTGCTGGCGGCGCCCGCGTCCGCCGAGGACCTGGTGTCGGGCATCAGCCAGGACACCATCCAGATCACCTCCAACTATACCGGTACCGACATCGTGGTGTTCGGCGCCATCGAGCGTGCCGACAAGGCGCGGGGGCGCGATATCGTGGTGGTGGTGCGCGGGCCCGATACGCCCATGACGGTGCGCCGCCGCGACCGCTTCGCCGGGATCTGGGTCAACAGCGACGCCGCCAAGTTCCAGGGCCTGCCGGGCTATTATTACCTCGCTTCCAGCGCGCCGATCGACCGCGTCGCGCCCGCGCGCGACCTGGTGCGTTTCGGCCTGGGGGTGAACCACCTCTATCCCACCCTGATCGGCAGCCATCACGATGCCCGCCCCTTCCGCATCGCGGCGCTGCGTCATCTCAAAGCCAAGGGTTTGTATGTCGAGGCGCCCGGCACCATCGACTTTCTCAGCGAGACGCTGTTCCGCACCCGCATCCCGGTGCCCGCCGATGTGGCGCGCGGCCGCTATGATGTGGAGGTGTACCTGTTCCGCGACGGCGAGGTGGTGAGCGCCCAGTCCACGCCGCTTTTCATCGACCAGACCGGGCTGGAGCGGCGCCTGTTCAACCTGGCCCACAACGCGGCCTTCCTGTACGGCCTGACCTGCGTATTCATGGCGATGCTGCTGGGATGGATTTCCAGCGTGCTGTTCAGACGGCCGGCGTAAGCGCCAGCTTTGCGCCATAAGCGGACACCACAAGCAGTTGGTGGTGGCTATTTTGCTGTCTTGAACATCGCTGCAGTCTGCGGCGCATGCACCTTTCAGCGCGCCTGATGTCCGCTTCGGCCATAAGCGGCCATCAGCCCCTGCAACCGGGCACTGGTGGAGTTTTACCCAGGGTTGCGCCGGATCAAAGCGCTCGTTCCAACCTGTGGCTTAAACTTCTCGCGAATGAGGAGGATCGGCATTGCTCTATTTTTTCAACATCTTCGAAGGCAGCGTCGAAATTCCGGATCCGGAAGGGACGGATCTGCCAAGCTGGGAAGCTGCGCAAGCAGAGGCAGGCGTAATTGTTCGCGAACTGGTCAGTGAGTTCCCCGATCGTTTTGGCTGTAGCTCAGTTCTCGAAGTCTCGTTGGCGTGTGGCAAGCGCGTAATGGCACTGCCAATCCGTAAGGCAGTCAGCACTTAGCTCAATGTCCGCCTCAGAAGCGGACATTGGTCTGCATCAGACCGCCACCCTGCGCGGGATCGCATAGACCCGGCTGTTGCCCAGCATGTAGGCATGGAAGGGGCCGGCGAACAGCGAGGCGATGGCCGCCTCGCCCACGTCCAGCCCGCCGGTATAGGCGCCGAAGCTTGGCAGGATCAGCCGCAGGCCGTC
>CBIHOI010000167.1:0-3702 GCA_966211925.1 uncultured Hyphomicrobiales bacterium
TGGGCAACATGGCGGAGGTCAACCGCCAATTGGCGGCGTTGATGGCGACGATTGAGGCGACAGAGCCCAACGCCAGCATGGGCACCACCACGGAGGGCGGCTTCCAGACGCAGATGGATATTTTCAAGCGAGATCATCCCGCGCTGGCAATCCTGAAAGACATCATAACTGCTGCGGTGCGCCAGTATGCCGGCGTGCTGGTGCGCCAGGAATGCGTGCGCGAGCCTCCCAAGGTCGAGTTCTATATCTGGGGCTGGGGCGTGTCTCTGAAATCTGGGCACTGGCAGGGTCTGCACGTGCATCCGGACGCCCATATCAGCGGCGTATATTATGTGCGCGTGCCGCCGGAAATTCAGCAACAGACTCACGATGAAGGCAAAATCTCTTTCTACGATCCGCGTCCGCGCGCCAACATGAACCAGCTGCCATTGCAGGGCATAAGGCGACGCGAAACGCCGGCGGAAGGTGACTTGTTTGTCTTTCCCAGCTGGCTGGAACATTCGGTTTCGCCGTTCCATGGTTCGGGGGAGCGCGTTTGCATCGCATTCAACGCCAAGCTCATTTTCGGCCCCTGACGCCTGTCTTTATGCGACGCCGATCGCCGTGACAGCCGGGTCCGGGACAAATCCCGTTGCTTCGTTTCGGTAGGCAGCCTGTCCGGGCAGGTTATTTGATTGCGGGCCCATAACTGGATTAAAGTGCGGCGCGGGTGGTTATTAAACCGGATCGTCGGTTGTGCTTGCCACTCGTCACGGTGAGGTCCCAGGTCAAGTCCTGACAGACCCGCCAAAACGCTAAACGCATGGCGATCCCGCCAACCCTTTGATAGCGCGGCATTCGCCGAGCGGGGGCGGGGCCGTCATTACCACCAGGAATGACATGGCAACCGGTATCGTAAAATTCTTCAACGCTGCAAAAGGCTTTGGCTTCATCACCCCGGACGATGGCGGCAAGGACGTGTTTGTCCCGGCGGCCTCGATCGCTTCGTCGGGCCTGTCACGGCTGAAACCGGGCCAGAGGGTGACATTCGAATCGCAGCCGGATGGAAAGGGCCCCAAGGCGGTTGACCTCAAGCTGGTGGATGCCCCGCTGGTGCCGCCCAGGCCGGCCGAGAAGAAGGCACTGGCGCCGGCCGGGTTCGACGACAACCGCAAGTCAGGCCTGGCGATCTACTATGACCCCGCCAGCGACCTGGCCAGCGATGCGCTCGACGAATTGCGCGAAGGTGGTCATGAGCCGCGGCTGATTGACTATATCGCCGCGCCGCCGAGCAAGGAGGAGCTAAAGGCGCTGTCCCTGCTGCTGCGCGACAGCGACCAGAGCCTGGTGCGCAAATATGATCCACTGTTCATGGAGCTGCGCCTGGATGACCGTTTCATCAGCGACGGCGAATACTGGGCCGCGATCCATGAACACCCTTCGTTGATCAATGGTCCGGTGCTGGCGACGGCGACGCGGGCCAGCGTCTGCCGCACCGAGGATTCTGTGAAAGCCTTCATGGCTGCGTTGAACGGCGGCGTCGCGCCGCCGCCGCAAAAGCCCAAGGGCCTGTCGCCGCGTTTGCTGGAGCTTGTGGGAGGCGCCGCGCCGAGTGCCGCTGCGCCAGCCGCACCCGCGCCGAGCCCGGTCAAAGTTGTGGAAAATGTTGCGGACAAAAAGCCGGAAAAAGAAGGCGTACAGAAGATCGTCCTGAAGCCCAGAACGGCCAAGGCCCCCGTCGCCGTGAAGCCGGAACCGCCGGCAAAGGCAAAGACCACCGCCAAGAAAGCGGCCGTGAAAAAGCCGGTGGCGCCGAAGCCGGCCAAGAAGGCCGCGCCGAAACGCAAATAGCAGCCGATCAAAGTGGCGGAGAGATTTCCGCGGCCACGATCGGAATGCCGTCGGATCCGGTACCGCCCGCACCATTTATGCGCGTGCTGACGATCTGGCCATTGGCCGCGACGCGCTTTTTCTGCGCGGTCAGCTCCGCCCAGTAGCGGTTGGTGAGGCACACTTCCGGGCCATGTTTGGCGCGGCTGGCGGTGACGAAAACCGGTCGGCGGCAGGTAACGGCGTCCGGGTTGCCGGCACCGGTCGGTTCGGCGACCGTCGGCCGCGCGAACACGCTCTTGCCGTCGGCACTGAGATCCTGGCCTGTCATGGTCAGCCGCGCCCAGACATTGTTGTGCATGCAGATCTTGGGGCCGAGCGCGCCCGAATCCGGTAGCGCTTGCGGCGCCCGGCAGACCACCGCATCGGGATCGCCTTCGCCGCTGGGCGTTTCCGGCAGGACCAGAAATTCCGTGGCTTGGGCAGTCGCCAGGGCGAACAGGGAAAGAGAGGCGAGGAGAGCAAAAGTCATGCGCATGACATAAATCCTCCGCTGCTAAGGGGCGAAGTTTACGCCCGCAGCGCTACAGCCTCAAGAGCCGGCACCCGGCTAGCGGGCGGAACCCGCAGGTCGTACCGCGAAGTTGACCGCATCCAGGTTCGGTCCGGTTTTCGGGCCCGGCTTGGCCCACCTGATGGTGCCCTTCAGATCAGCCGGATTGGCGGGCGGCTGGGACAAGGTGACGGTAAAGGCCTTGGCATCCTTGGGCGCGAGGCGCGCAACCTGCCACTCCGCGACATTTGTCTTGGACTGCTCGTCCATGTGGATGCCCTTGTAGCCGTCCCCCGTGGCGGCGGTCACGGTGAGGCCGGCTGGAATGACCAGGTCTATGGTCAGCTTCTGCGCCGTCAGGCCCTTGCCTACTTCTCCGGTGTTGGTGACGTTCAGCGTGTAGCTGCTGCCCTCGGCCGCAGCGAACTGGGCCTGCAATGCCGGGCGGAAGCCGATCTCGTCATGCGCCCAGTCGAAGATCTCCTTCAACTGGCCTTCCGACAAACGCAACGGATTGAAATTTCCCATGCGCAGGCGCGAGCCCGGTCTTTGCGGCTCCACCTGCGGCATCGTCGTGGTGTGGGTATAGACAAGCGCTTTCATCAGCGCGAAATCGCCATCGCGGCCGCCAAACATGGCCCGGGGCTGGTCAAAGGTGGCGCCATGGCACTGGGCGCAACCGGCTGAGATATAGACCTGCTGTCCGTGTGGCGCATCCGCCGCGACCGTGACCCGCCAGGGCCCGGGTTCCGCGACTTTCGGCAGCGCGCCCAGCCAAGCTGTGATCTGCGCCAATTCCGCATCGCTGACCTGTGTCTCCACAAAGGCGGGCATCACGCCCCAGGGCATGCGCACGGCATGCTGGAACTGGGCCGCGGAAAGCCCGCGCCCGGCCAGGTCGGGCCCGAAGGCGCCTTCGCCATTCTTGCCGTGGCAATTCTTGCAGAAGGTGTTGTTGCTGTCCCACAGCGCCTTGCCGGCGGCGGCATCCGGCGCCTGCGCGAAGGCGGCGATGTGCAGGAACGGAAGCAACGCAAAAACTGCGGCAATCTTCTTCATGGAAAAGCCCCTTGGATGGTCGTCTGTCTGCCCCGGTGCAGGATACCCAGAGCCATGGTCCATGGTCGAGGGTTTTTGCGACGAAGGGGCCTCCCGGTCGACCGGGTCTGCTATGATGGTGGATCACCGAGCCGGAAATGACGATGACCCGCTTTGCCGCCAACCTTTCCTGGCTGTTCCAGGAATGGTCGTTCCTGGACCGCTTCGCCGCCGCCGCGGATGCCGGTTTTGGCGCGGTGGAATATCTCTTTCCCTATGACCACAAACCCGACGAGATCGCT
>CBIHOI010000168.1:0-3655 GCA_966211925.1 uncultured Hyphomicrobiales bacterium
CGGCGTGGGACTTCTCGGCCTTGGCCAGGGTCTCGAACCAGTCGGCGATCTCGTCAAAGCCTTCGCTGCGCGCGGTCTTGGCCATGCCCGGATACATGTCGGTGTATTCGTGGGTCTCGCCCGCGATGGACGCCTTCAGGTTGGCGTCGGTGGCGCCGATGGGCTCGCCCGTCGCCGGGTCACCGACTTCTTCCAGATATTCCAGATGGCCATGGGCATGGCCGGTCTCGCCTTCGGCGGTCGAGCGGAACACGGCGGCGACATCATTGAAGCCTTCCACGTCGGCCTTCTGCGCGAAATACAGATAGCGGCGATTCGCCTGGCTTTCGCCGGCGAAGGCTTCCTTCAGATTTTCCCAGGTCTTGGTGTTTGCGAGTGCGGGCATGCGTGTCTCCTTGGAGCAATTCAGGCGCGGAGACTGACCCTGCAGGCAGCAGGTGTCAACGGGATTAGAACCGTTCTAAAGTGTGAGAATGACTCTCAGGAAGCGTACGCTTACTGACGCTTCACGCGGACCACGACATCGACCCGGTCCACCGCCATGCCGGCGGGCGGGGAGGGTACGCCCGACACCGCGATATGCTCGCCCGGGATGTCGATCAGCATGCCTTCGTCTTCCAGGAAGAAATGCTGGTGGTCCCCGGTATTGGTGTCGAAATAGCTGCGCGACGCATCCACGATCACTTGGCGCAACAGTCCGGCGCCGGTGAACTGGTGCAGGGTATTATAGACCGTGGCCAGTGACACTTTCACGCCGGCCATGGCCACTTCATCGTGCAGGCTTTCGGCCGTCACATGGCGGTCGCAATCCTTGAACAGCAGCCCGGCCAATTCCACCCGCTGGCGGGTCGGGCGCAGGCCGGCCTGGCGCAACCTGGCGGTGGCCAGGGCGGAAAGATCACGCGATTCGGTTCCAACTTTGCCCATCGGGCACCTGTTCCCATTGAAGTGGTCCGCCTGTCGGGCGGGGGCCAATCCTGCTACACTGGCAATAGATATATGTTAGAACGCTTCTAAGCAAGAAGCCTGGCTTTCACGGTAGCCCTCCCGGCCCTTTTGGGCTAGGGAAACCCACCGGAACCGCCCAGTTTTCTTCAAGTGTTTCAAGAAAGAAGCCAGACGTGGACAAGCCTTTGCGCCCCTCCAGTTTCGATTTCGAAGGCCTGATGGCCTGCGCCCGCGGCGAACTTTTCGGCCCCGGCAATGCCCAGCTTCCCGCCCCCCCGATGCTGATGTTCGACCGCATCACCTCCATCACGGCCGATGGCGGAACCGAGGGCAAGGGCGAGGTGATCGCCGAATTCGACATCAATCCCGACCTCTGGTTCTTCAAGTGCCATTTCCTGGGCGATCCGGTGATGCCGGGCTGCCTGGGCCTGGATGCGCTGTGGCAGCTCTGCGGCTTTTTCCTCGGCTGGATGGGCGGCCCCGGCAAGGGCCGCGCGCTGGGCGTGGAAGAGGTCAAGTTCACCGGCATGGTGCTGCCCACCGCCAAGAAGATCACCTATGTCGTGAACTTCAACCGCCTGATCATGCGCAAGCTCTTCATGGGCGTGGCCGACGGTATCGTGAAGGTGGACGGCAAGGTGATTTACGAGGCCAAGGGCCTCAAGGTCGGCCTGTTCACCGAGGCCCCGGCCTCGGCCTGATAGTCAGAAGGTTCCCATGAGAAGAGTGGTCGTTACCGGCCTCGGCATTGTTTCTTCCATCGGCAACAATGCCGACGAAGTCACTGACAGCCTGCGCCATGCCCGTTCAGGCATCGTCGCGGCCGAAGATTATATTCGCCTGGGCTTTCGCTCCCAGGTGCATGGCTCGCTGAAGATCAACCTCGACGAAGTGGTGGACCGCCGCGCCCGCCGCTTCCAGGGCGACGGCGCCGGCTATTGCTGGGTGGCGATGAACCAGGCCATCGCCGATGCGGGGCTGGATGACAGCCTGGTCTCCAATCCACGCACCGGGCTCATTGCGGGTTCGGGCGGTCCCAGCACCAAGGCGATCGTCGCGGCCGCCGACATCACCCGCCAGAATTCCAATCCCAAGCGCATCGGGCCATTCGCGGTGCCCAAGGCGATGTCCTCCACCGTCAGCGCCAATCTTTCCACCTGGTTCAAGACCAAGGGCTATAATTACTCGATCAGCAGCGCCTGCTCGACCAGCGCCAACTGCATCGGCAACGCCTTCGAGCTGATCCAGTGGGGCAAGCAGGACATCATGTTCGCCGGCGGCGGCGAAGAGCTCGACTGGACGCTCAGCGAACTGTTCGACGCCATGGGCGCCATGTCGTCCAAGTACAATGCCTCGCCGGAATCCGCCTCGCGCGCCTATGACAAGGACCGCGACGGTTTTGTCATCTCGGGCGGCGGCGGCATCCTGGTTCTGGAAGAGCTGGAACATGCCCTGGCGCGCGGCGCCACGATCCATGCCGAGATGGTGGGCTATGGCGCCACCGCCGACGGCGCCGACATGGTCGCGCCTTCGGGCGAAGGCGCGGTGCGCTGCATGCAGATGGCGCTTCAAGGCGTGAAGGGTCCGGTGGATTACATCAACCCGCATGCCACCTCGACGCCTGTGGGCGACATTCCGGAAATCAATGCCATAAAGACGGTGTTCGGCGCGAAGACGCCTTACATCAGCGCCACCAAGTCACTGACCGGCCACAGCCAGGGCGCGGCCGGCGTGCACGAGGCGATCTACACGCTGCTGATGATGAAGAACAACTTCATCTGCGAAAGCGCCAATATCGTGGAACTCGATCCTGCCGTGGAAGGCGCCAACATCGTGCGCAAGCGCATCGACAACGCCACCATCAACACCGCGCTGTCCAACAGCTTCGGCTTCGGCGGCACCAATGCCTCGCTGGTCTTCCAGCGCTATCAGAAGTGATGTCCCGGAATGGAACAGAAAACGCCCCTGGACCAGATCATGTCTGACGCCAAATCGGGATTGATGGCCGGCAAGCGGGGACTGGTGATGGGCGTGGCGAACGACCATTCCATCGCCTGGGGCATCGCCCAGACCCTCAGCCAGCACGGCGCGGAGATCGCGTTTACCTATCAGGGCGACGCCCAGAAAAAGCGCCTGGCCCCGTTGGCCGAGAGCATCGGGTCCAAAATCGTCATGCCCGCCGATGTGGAAAGCGACGAACAGCTCGACACCGCCTTCGCCGAACTGAAGCAGCAATGGGGCAGCATCGACTTCCTGGTGCACAGCCTGGCGTTCAGCGACCGCGACGAACTCAAGGGCCGCTACGTCGATACGTCTCGCGCCAATTTCGCCAGAAGCCTCGATATTTCCTGCTATTCCTTCACCGCCGTGGCGCGGCGCGCCGCCGCCATGATGACAAACGGCGGCGCCATGGTGACGCTGACCTATCTGGGCGCCCAGCGCGTCATGCCCAACTACAATGTCATGGGCATCGCCAAGGCGGCGCTGGAAGCCTCTGTCCTGTATCTGGCCGCCGACCTGGGTCGCGACAATATCCGCGTCAACGCCATCTCGGCCGGCCCCATGCGCACCCTGGCCGGCGCGGCCGTGGGCGACGCCCGCACCGTCTTCAAATGGAACAAGTCCCACGCCCCGCTCAAGCGGACCGTGGAGCTTAACCATGTCGGCGGCGCGGCACTGTATTTGCTTAGTGACCTGGCAGGTGGTG
>CBIHOI010000169.1:0-3591 GCA_966211925.1 uncultured Hyphomicrobiales bacterium
GCGCCTGTAACCACCCCTTGAAACGCGGCGAAGACGGGTTATCGGGGCGGTTGGCGCCTCGTCTTATTCGAGGAACAATCCCATGAACTTAACCACCACCAAGTCCATTCTCGCCGCGTCCACTCTGATGGGCGCACTTGCGCTCGCCGCCACCCAGGCCAATGCCGCACCCCAGGCCATGAAGGCCGGCATGGAAAAGTGCTACGGCGTCGCCGCCGCGGGCAAGAATGACTGCGCCGCCGGCGCGCATTCCTGCGCCGGCCAGTCGACCAAGAACTTCGACAAGGCCTCGTTCGTCGAACTGCCCACCGGTGCCTGCGCCAAGCTGGCCGGCGGCAGCACCATGGCGAGCAAGTAAGTCATGCCGGGCCGCGCTCCCCATCCCCAAGCGGCCCATGCGAGCCCGATCCCGGCACGTGCCGGGGTCGGGTTGCGCACCCCCCACCACGCGCATGTCCTGGAGAATTCGCAGGCGGCCGCCTGGCTGGAAGTGCATCCCGAGAATTATCTGGGCGAAGGCATCGCCGCCGACATTCTGACGCGGGTGCGCGACCATTATCCGGTTTCGCTGCATGCCACCGGACTTTCACTGGGCTCGGCCGATGGCGTGGATGCCGATCACCTGGCCGCGATCGCGCAATTGTGCCGCCGCATCGAACCTGGCCTTGTCTCCGACCATCTGTCGTGGAGCGCTGCAGGCGGCCTGCATCTGCCCGATCTTCTGCCCTTGCCCTACACACGCGAAGCGCAGGACGTCTTCGCGCAAAATATCGAAACGGTTCAGGCGGCGCTGGGACGCAGCATCCTGATCGAGAACCCGTCCGTCTATCTCGCCTTCCAGGACAATGAGATGTCCGAAGGCGAATTCTTCGCCGGCCTGGTGCGCCGCACGGGCTGCGGCGTTCTGCTGGATATCAACAATGTCGCCGTCTCCGCCGCCAATCTGGGAGAAGACCCGATGGCGCGGCTGTACGCACTGTTGTCGACACTGCCGGCAACCGCCATCGGCGAAATTCACCTGGCCGGCCATGCGGTGTGCGACCTGCCCGGCGGCGGCCAGGTGCGGGTGGACGATCATGGCTCGCCCGTCAACGACACGGTGTGGCAGATGTTTGATGCCGCGATCCGGAAAATCGGTCCGCGTCCCACGCTTATCGAGTGGGACACGGCCATCCCTGCCTTCGCGGTCCTGGCCGAAGAAGCGGCCAAGGCCGAAGCCCTGATGTTCGGCGAGGTGCGCCATGCTGCCATTGGCTGACATGCAACGCGATTTCGCGCGCGCAGTCCTGGCGGGCGACGTGCCGGGCGTGCGGATTGCTTCGGGGCGCGTGCCCGCCGCGCAAGCAATTCAAGTCCATCGCAACACCGTGATCGGCGCGCTGGTCAATGCCCTGCGCCTGACCTATCCCAGCGTCGATGCGCTGGTGGGCGAGGCTTTCTTCGACCAGGCCGCGGCAAATTTTGCGCAGTCGCACCCGCCGGCCCGTGGCCGGCTGGCCGGCTATGGCGAAGGCTTCATCGCCTTCCTGGCGGAGCATGTGCCGTCACTGCCCTATCTGCCCGATGTGGCGCGCCTGGACTGGGCGATGGACCGCGCAACGCTCGCGCCGGACGCCACCAAGCTGTTCGCGCTCGATGCCGCCGTCACGCTGGAATGGCCGGTCAGCCTGGCGCTGGTGCGGCTCGATTATCCCGCCGACGAAATTCGCACCGCCCTGGGGGACGACGCGGCCTTGCTCGCCATCGACATGCGCGCAGGCCCGCGCGACCTGCTTGTCTGGCGCAGGCACGGCAATGTTTTGACCCGCACGATCCGCCCGCCCGCCGCCGCCTTTGTCGAAACCATGCTGGCGAACAGCGGCGCAGACGCCGCCCTGTCCGCGGCCCTGGCGATGTCACCCGATGCGCTGGGCGTCATTCAAAGCGACATATTCTGCGCATCCTTCTGCACCATTGGAGCAACGCCATGACATTTCTGCAAAAGCCCATCGCGTTTGCCTGCCGCGCGCGCGCCCTTCTCAATGCCGTCCCTTACAGCGCGCTTGTCCTGGTGGCCCGTATCGCCACCTTCAGCGTGTTCTTCCGCTCCGGACTGGTGAAGCTCGATGACTGGAACGCGACGCTCAGCCTGTTCCAGAACGAATACAATGTCCCAGTACTACCGCCTGAGATCGCGGCAAAACTGGCGGCGAGCATGGAGCTGGGACTTTCAACGCTGGTCCTGGTCGGGCTGTTTTCGCGCCTCAGCGCCCTGGGGCTCCTGGGCATGGTGCTGGTGATCCAGACCTTCGTCTATCCCATGGCCTGGCCCGATCATATCCAGTGGCTGGCCTTCATGATCTTCATCGTCTGCCGCGGCCCCGGCGCGATCTCGCTCGACCATCTTGTCGGCAAGCTTTTCGGCGGCCGCCGCAAATGAGCATTGCAGCCGCTGGCTCTGCGTTCAAATAGCGCCCGCAATTCCGGCCGGATCCGGTCGCGCCCCGGCAGAGAGTGCGCGCAGGTGCCGGTAATGGCTGCCCAGCGCCTCTCCATATGTCTTGAAACTCTTGTAGGGCACGCCGAATTCGTCGGCGGTGTCCTGCACGATCTGCCGGATCTCGCCGTAATAGGTATGGCTTATCGACGGAAAGAGATGGTGCTCTATCTGGTGGTTGAGCCCGCCGGTGAACCAGTGCCAGGCGGGATTGCTATTGGCGAAATTGGCGGTCGTCTGCATCTGCTGGATTGCCCATTCATCCGATGTGGCCGGCTGCGGCCCGCACGGCGCAGGAAAGTCGACGGTTTCAACCTGATGGGCCAGGCTGAATATCAGCGCCAGAAGAATGCCCAGCGTGAATTCATAAATGAGAAATCCGACCAGGACCGTTGCGGCCGGCAGGATGGCCAGCGGGATGCCGAGAAAAATCGCGAAATAGAGAATTTTCGATACCCAGAATTCCCATTTCTGGCCGCGTGACATCGGGGGTATGGCCCGGTGCGGGTTTATGCGTAGTGTGGCGTACTGAACGAAGTCCTTCACGAATACCATTTCGATCGCATTGATGGCATAGAGCGCAAACACGTACAGGTGCTGTCCCCTGTAGCGCTTTTTCCATTCCTGGTGCGGCGACAGGCGCAGGAACCCGCGGGTCTCCAGATCGTCATCCTGTGTGTGGATGTTGGTGAACCGGTGGTGCAGGACCTGGTGCTTGTAGTTCCAGAGATATCGGCTTGCGCCCAGTACCACGGACGTCAGCATCCCGACCGCCAGGTTGGTGCGCTTGCGCGACGAGAACGCATTGTGATTGGCGTCATGGAAGATGTTGAAACCGACGGCGCTGGCCGAGATGCCGTAGGAAACACACAGAAGCACTTGCAGCCATGGCTGGGTGGCGGCGAGCATTCCGATGAATGAAGCGAAAAACCATGCAAAAATAAGCACCGCCTTCCACTGCAGCCGGGGATCGCCCCGCAGCGCCTTGTGCGCCAGCTTTTCGCTGACCCGGCTGCGAACGGTCGCCAGATAGGTGTCTTCCCGCATCAGGGGACCGCACTGGGGCAGTTCAAGTTCAGCATCCATGCTGCACCCTACACCATCCGTGACGTTAA
>CBIHOI010000170.1:0-3590 GCA_966211925.1 uncultured Hyphomicrobiales bacterium
ATCTCGCCGATCCAGTGGCGCGGCTGGCCGTTGCCGTCGGGGTTCGACATGGCTTCCGGATTGTCGGGATAGATGCGGGTCAGGTTCTTGGCGCCGGGAATCTGGCTGTGTGCGAATTCGCTGACGATGTGGCCCGCGATCACGCCGCCGAACTGCCAGCCGGCTTCGTTCGCTGACCGCACCGCAAAGTCGTACAGCGCGGCGCCTGTGATGTCGGGATTGGCGCGAAAATGCTTTTGGAGCTTTTCAAACTGCCGCGGCAATTCGGCGACAAGCGCGTTCCTGCGCGGGTCATCGCCCAAGGCATAGCTCTTGCCGATATCGGCTTCCCAGCCTTCGAACACGGGTCCCAGATCGAGATAGACGATGTCGCCGGCTTCAATGTCGCGCACCGGCGGATGATCGCCCGCCGTGGTGATGGAGTTGGGCCCGCTACGCACGATGCGGCGATGCCAGTGGGTCTGCACGCCGAAGTCGCGCAACGCCAGCGCCTTGATCTCGTCTTCCACCACCCGCTCGCTGACACCGGCGCGGACCAGGCCCGCGGCCTCGATGGCAGTGAACATCTGCAAGGCGCGCGCCTCGGCCGCTTCCAGCGCCGCGCGGCGTTCGGAGTCCGGCACCGGAAACAGGTTGTTCAACTAAAGCGAACCCTTGCTCGACGGGCTCGCCCCATCCAGCCGCTCGTCTGGCGTGATCGCCTGGCGCAGCGCACGGGCCAGCCCCTTGAAGCAGGTTTCCACGATGTGGTGGCTGTTCTCGGCGTAGAGATTTTCGATGTGCAGGCACACCCCGGCATTCTGGGCGAAGGCCTGGAACCATTCCTTGAACAGCTCGGTGTCCATCTCGCCCAATTTCGGCTTTGGGATGGTCACCTTCCAGATCAGGTAGGGGCGGTTGGAAATATCCAGCGCCACGCGGGTCAGCGCCTCGTCCATCGGGATCAGGGCGCTGCCAAAACGGGTGATGCCGGAAAAATCGCCCAGCGCCTGCTTGACCGCCTGGCCGATGACGATGGCGGTGTCCTCGGTGGTGTGGTGATAGTCGACATGCAGGTCGCCGGTGGCGCGCACCTTTAGGTCGATCATGGAGTGGCGGGCAAAGCTCTCCATCATGTGGTCCAGGAAGCCGATGCCGGTATCGATGTCGGCCTCGCCGGTGCCGTCCAGGTCGAGGGAGACGGCAATCTCGGTCTCGCGGGTCTTGCGTTCCACTGTCGCAGTGCGCATCGGATTTCCTTGCTTTCCCGCTGTATAGCAGCCGCTTCCTTAAGCCCAAATGTCATACTACGCCAGAGCATATGTCAAAATCGGCATATCCTGTTGACCCCCTGCCCAAACCCTGTAAAGAGAAGCCGCTTCAAAAGCTAAAGGGTCCCGCATGGCGCGTTCCGACTATCTGTTCACCTCCGAGAGCGTCTCGGAAGGTCATCCCGACAAGGTGTCGGACCGCATTTCCGACGAAGTGGTGGACCTGTTCTTCCGCGAAGGCCCCAAGGACGGCATGAGCCCCTGGGACATCCGCGCCGCCTGCGAAACCCTGTGCACCACCAACCGCGTGATCATCGCGGGCGAAACCCGTGGCCCCAAGTCGGTCGGCGCCGGTGACGTGGAAGACGTGGCGCGCAAGGCCATCAAGGATATCGGCTACGAGCAGGACGGCTTCCACTGGAAGAACGCCCAGGTCGAAGTGCTGCTGCACGCCCAGTCCGCCCACATCGCCCAGGGCGTTGACGCCAGCGGCAACAAGGATGAAGGCGCGGGCGACCAGGGCATCATGTTCGGCTATGCCTGCACCGAGACCCCGGCCCTGATGCCGGCGCCGCTGTTCTACAGCCACAAGATCCTCAAGCTGCTGGCCGATGCGCGCCACAGCGGCAAGGAAAAGACCCTGCTGCCCGACGCCAAGAGCCAGGTCACCCTGCGCTATGTGAACGGCAAGCCGGTGGAAGCGACCCAGATCGTGCTCTCCACCCAGCATGCGCTGGAAAGCCAGACCTCGGCCGACATCCGCAAGATCGTCGAACCCTATATTCGTCAGGCTTTGCCGGGCGAATGGATCAACGAAAAGACCGTGTGGCACATCAATCCCACCGGCAGCTTCGTGATCGGCGGTCCGGACGGCGACTGCGGCCTGACCGGCCGCAAGATCATCGTGGACACCTATGGCGGCGCGGCCCCGCATGGCGGCGGCGCCTTCAGCGGCAAGGATTCCACCAAGGTGGACCGTTCGGCGGCGTATGCCGCGCGCTACCTGGCCAAGAATGTCGTGGCCTCGGGCGTTGCCGATCGCTGCACCATCCAGCTGGCCTATGCCATCGGCGTTGCCGAACCCCTGTCGGTCTATGTCGACCTGCACGGCACCGGCAAGGTGGACGAAGCCAGGCTTGAGCTGATCCTGCCCCAGATGATGAACCTGAAGCCTCGCGGCATTCGCGAGCATCTGGACCTCAACAAGCCCATCTTCGCCCGCACCGCCGCTTACGGTCACTTTGGCCGCGAGCCCGATGCCGAAGGCGGATTCTCGTGGGAGAAGACCGACCTGGCCGAAAAGATCCTGGCCGCACTTTAAGCCACCTTTTCGACGCGCATTCCTCGCCCTCACGCTCGCGCGTGAGGGCGAAATGCTATCTAAGGCCCCGATGTCCGAAACCGACCACCCCGACCGCAACCGCCGCAAGCTGTATGGCCGCCGCAAGGGACCCAAGCTGTCCTCGCGGCAGGCGGGCCTGCGCCAGACCCTGCTGGGCGAACTGGCCTGGGTGCCCGGCGGTGCCCCCCTGGCGCAGTTTCCGGACACTGTTCAGGAGGTTTGGCTGGAGGTCGGTTTCGGCGCCGGCGAGCACCTGGTCTGGCAGGCGCAGCACCATCCCCATGTGGGCCTGATCGGCGCCGAGCCCTACGAGATGGGCATGGCCAAGCTGTTGACAAAGCTGGAAGAAACGCCCCTGAACACCGTTCGCTTATACGAAGGCGACGGCCGCGAAATCATCGAGGCATTGCCCGATGCCAGCCTGGGCCGCTTCTTTCTCCTCTTCCCCGACCCCTGGCCCAAGACCCGCCACCACAAGCGCCGCTTCCTGCAGATGGAAATGCTGGACCAGCTCGCCCGGGTGCTGAAGCCGGGCGCGGAACTGCGTTTCGCCACCGACGACAAGTCCTACCTGCCCTATGCGCTGGAACGGCTGATGGCCCATCCCAGGTTCCGCTGGCTGGCTGAAGGCCCGGCCGACTGGAAAACCCGGCCCCCCGACTGGCCGCCGACCCGCTATGAAGCCAAGCAGATCCGGGGCCTGCCGACTTTTTTGCGTTTTGTGCGGCTCTAGCCTTCGTTCCGCTCCGGTAAGGCGGTAAAAAGCGTCATGTTCTTCCGCAAAAAAGACCCCGACCATCGTCCCATCTACGGCACCCATCCCGGCGACCTGGGCGTGGTGGTGATCGCCGCCCTGATCACCTTCGGCTTTATCTATCTGCTGCTGACGCCCCAGAATTTCGGCGCCATGTTCGCCAGCGGTGTTGCCCCGGCCCGGCCGGAACCGGCGGCGCGCAAGGGCGAAACGCCCATGATGATTTACGACAGCAAGAAGAAGT
>CBIHOI010000171.1:0-3578 GCA_966211925.1 uncultured Hyphomicrobiales bacterium
GCCCTGTGGAACAGCGCCAGCCGCCGCCTGCCGCTGACCATGACGGCGCAGCTTGTCGTGTTTGAGACCTTGTTCGCGCTGCTCTACAGCTTCGGCTGGGAACGGCGCTGGCCGACCCTGCTGGAAATCGCCGCCATCACGGCGCTGCTGGCCGGCGTGTGGTGGTGCGCCGCCACCCACCGCATCGCCCCAACAGATCGCATAAAGAGACCAGCCCACGACTAAATCCCGGCCCGCGCGTTATCCTGGTTCAGATGGAGGCTCGCATGTCCGAACCCGGTGGAAGCATCAAGAACCCCGACCACGAAGCGGAAAACCCGGCGCCGATGCCCCAGGGTACGCCGCATCCCGCCAAGCCGTCGGATGTGAAGGGTCCCGAAAAGCCGACCGACATCGCCGGCCAGCAGGGCGGAACGCATGGCGGCGGCCGCGGCTGATCCCGGCTTGGAATGGCGCGTAAACTCAAGACCTTCCTGACCCAGAGCGGCTTCTATGATCTCGCGGTCGCAGCGCCCTCGATGCAGGCGGCACTGGATGCCTGGGGTTTTACGCATAACGCGTTTCACCAAGGTTTCGCGGCGCAAACCGAGGATCCTGAAATCGTCGCCGCGACCTTGGCCGCGCCCGGCATCGTGCTGAAGCGGGCGGTGGGCACCAGCGATCCCTTCCAGGAACATCCCGCGCCGCCGACCAGCTTGCCCGCCACTGCCGAACGACCAACGCCAAAACCCAAAAAGGCTGCGCCGCCAAAGCCGCCGCGCAAGAACGGGCGCGCCGCGATCCTCTCATTCGAAAAGGCGAAGGCGGCGCGCGAGAAGAAACAGGCGCGCGAACGCCGGGCGCTGGAGCGCCGCCACGCCGCGCGGACGCGCAAGGTTGCCGCCGCGCAAGCCCAGCTGGAAAAAGCCCGCGCGGTCCATGAGAAGAGGGCGGCGGCGCTGGAAGCGGAACGCCGCAAGCTCGATCAGCGCGTGGATGCCGAGACGAAAGCCTGGAACGATGCGCGCGAAAAACTGGAGGATGCGGTTCGGGCCGCGGAGCGCTGAATGGCGCTGGAAAGAATGGCTCCCCGGGCAAGATTCGAACTTGCGGCCAACCGGTTAACAGCCGATTGCTCTACCACTGAGCTACCGAGGAACACAGGACGGGCGTCTTAGCGCGTCCGGAAGCCCAAACCAAGCAGGAAATTTACCTGCTTAACTGCCGATTTCGGCTTCCCACAAAGAAAAATGAGGCCGGGAGTGATCCCGGCCCCAAGGCGTTGGGTAATGGTGGGGTGTCTTCAAGGAAGACGAGGGGGAAGATGCACCATGACGGTTAACAACGTCTTAACCCTGCCGTCGAAAGGCAAAGTTCCAGGCCCCATTTTCGAAAACACCGTATTTGGCGTTAAACAGGGCCATGACACCGCCCAGTCCCCTGTCCAAGCTCCAGCGTGACGCACTGGCCCGCCAGGATGCGCCGTTTCTCAAGCAGGGCCTGATTCCCAACGATCCGCGCTCCAGCGAAGCGCATCTGCGCCTGACCACACGGCTGCTGGCCGATCGCCGGGTGTTTTCCCCCTGCGCCAGGGCCGTGAGTCATGTTGTCGAGATATTCGAACGCAGCATTCCCCAAGCCCAGAAGGCGTCACTCGCCTGCAAGGCCGGCTGTTCCTATTGCTGCCACCAGCCGGTCGCGGTCACCGCGCCGGAGGCTTTCTACCTCGCGGCATTGTTGTCGCTCAGCCCCGACCGGGTGGCGGCCATGGAGGCGCTGGTGGCGCAGTCCGCCGATCGCAGCCCCGATGCGTCCAGGGTGCCGTGGTTCCCCTGTCCGCTGCTGGACCCTGAAGGCAACTGCACGGCCTATCGCGCCCGGCCGCTGGCCTGCCGCGCCTATGTGTCCGTGGATGTCGAGGCCTGCCGCACCAGCTATCCCTTTGCCGGCAACGGGCAGGTGATGGAGCCCCGCGGCTACACGCCCCTGAAAGACCATTTCCGCATCATCCTGCTGACCGCGATGCAGGCCAACGGACTTCCGCTGGCCTTCTATGAAATGAACGCTGCCGTCACCGCCGCGCTTCGAATCGAAAATGCCGAAAAGCGTTGGCTGCGCGGCGAGGCGGTGTTCGCGGACCTGCGCACCGTCACTCCGCTCAGTGCGAACACGCAGAAGACGGTAAGCTGGCTGGCCCAGAACATCGCCCCGACCGTTTAGCCGGCGACTATTTCGGCATCGGGATCGAGACGGCTTTGCCGGCCCCGCGCTCGGCGATCCACAGCACGTCACCGGCCGGCTCGACGCCGGTGGGCTGCTGCAGGCCTTCCTTCAGCACCGTGACATGGGCCCTGTCGCCATCCAGCAGGGTCAGGCTGTGAATCTTGCCCGATCCGTTCTCGGCCACATACAGCTTGCCGTTCGCGGCGCGCATGCCGTCGATGCCCTTGACCGGCGCATCCATCCAGATCTGCACCGGTGCACCCGGCTTTCCGTCGGCGCCCACGGGCACGCGGTAGAGGTTGTTGAAGAACACGCTGTTGAAATAGAGCGTGCCGTTCAAAAAGGTCAGTCCGTCGATCCCCGTCAGGTTGCGGTGATCCAGATACAGCTCGGCCGACTTCGCGCCCGGTGCCAGGCGGTAGATCTTGGCGTTGGCCGTGTCGGAGATATAGAGCGCCTTGTCCGGACCCACGGTGAAGTCGTTGCAGGTGGTGTTGGCGCCAGGCAGCTCCCAGCGCAGCTTGTCCTTGCCCGTGGCCACGTCGAAACCGCGCAGATAGGTCTTGCGCTGCACCGGCGTCACGCCGGCAACCGGCGTGAGCTGACAGGTCCACAGGGTGCTGCCATCGACCAGCTGGCCGAAGAAGAAGGTGCCCGGTCCTTCCGCGGAGGCGTCAATGAACTTCTCGGCCGTGCCCGAGCCTTTCTTGATCTTGTAAACGAACGGGGTCGAGGCACTGCCCACGATCACATCGCCGTTCGGCGCGACGGCCAGGCTTTCGGGCTGGGACTTGGGGTCCGCGATCAGGATTTCGGCGGACAGCGCGGCGGTCGTGGACAGCGCGATGAGGGCGCAGGCGGCTGCAAAGCGGATCATGGAAATCTCCCCGTTGGTTTATCTGGCAGCTTTATAGCCAATTGCGGAAATTGTGTGAAATCGGCGCAATGGATGGCTTCTTTCCTAAAATTCGAACCACCCTGTTGAACAAGCCACAGTTTTTCTCTGTCAGGCTGGCGCCGGATGGGGGACTGCACATGCCGTTGCTGGGTTTGATCAGGGCAAAAGATACACAAGCCGACCGCCGCGCCGCACCGCGCCGGCGCGTGAACTGGGGAAGCTTTGTGGCGCTGCTGGACGGCAGCCACTGGATCAAGTGCGAGACCCGCGACATCTCCGCGGGCGGGGCGCGGGTGGCGCTGGACGAGCCGCGCGGCCTGCCGCCCGTGATCTGGTTTCTCGATATGCGCAACCGGCTGGCCTATGAGGGCCGCATCGCCTGGCAGCGCGCGCCCGAGATCGGACTGGAATTCCGCAAGGTCCACCGCTTCGCCGACGCACCCTCGGACGCCCTGCGCCGGGTGATCGAGACCGTCAG
>CBIHOI010000172.1:0-3529 GCA_966211925.1 uncultured Hyphomicrobiales bacterium
GCGCCAGGCCGGCCGCGAATCCGGCCAGCCAGTCCGGCGTCACAGTCTGGGGTAGCGAAAGGTTCAGCAGGTAATGCGCCGGCGCGGCGCCCTTGGCAGCCAGGTCGGACAGGTTCACGCGCAACGCCTTTTGCGCGATGCTGCCCGCCGGATCGAAGCCGAAAAAGTCCACGCCCTCGGCGATGGCGTCGGTGGTGATGACAAGATCGTGGCCGGGGCGCGGCGACAGCAGCGCGGCATCATCGGTGAGCCCCAGCGCACCCTCGCCTGCCAGCGGCGCGAAGTATTTTGCGATAATGCCGAATTCGTCCATGACAGGACTGTAAAGCAAAGGGCGCGGCTGCCCAAGCCACCGCGCCCTTCGCAGTTCAAAACGATCTTACACAGGCATCTTGCGCTTGGTGTATTCGCGGCCCTCGATCGCCGCGTCTTCGCCGCACTCCAGCACCATCGCCCCATCCTTGATCTGGGTGACGATATAGTCCGACGAATTCTTGTCGGTGTTGGCGGCGTTGAGGAAGTTGACCTTGTTCTTCTTGCACAGGTCCAGCACATGCTGGCGAATCTTGCGCATCTCGGGCCGGTCGATGACCACGTCCTTGGGACGCGAGCCATCCTCCGGGAAGACTTCCAGGCCGTACACCCAATAGGAGTGATCGCCCGGACCCCATTCCGCCATCGACATGCCCGGCAACGCGATGATCTTGTCCGCCTGCTCGTCGCAATAAGTGTCCTCGATCTTCACGCCGAAGATCAGTTCGCCCTTGGGATTGAGCGGCCACAGATCAGCGACATGCAGATACTTGTTGAGGTTGACGCCCCAGACCTGTGATGCCCAGCTGGGACCGGAGCCGCGCAGGCCGCGCATCGGCAGGTTGGGCACGCCCGGACGATCCAGGAAGGGATAGCGGCAGCCCATCTGCATGGTCACCTGCACCGCCTTGGCGTCGCGGGCATGGCACTGGTGGATGCCGTGAATGCCGCAATCCAGCAGCTGTTCGATGATCCAGGTGTTGGCGCGGGCGTACGGCTCATCCAGGCCGATGATGCCGGTCTCGACGAAGACCGCCGGCGTGCGATGGCCTGAACGGGTCGGACCGCCGTCAACAAGTCCGCGCATGAATTCGCGCAGCGCGGTGAAGTCGAGCGGGAAATGTTCCATTTCCACGTTGATGGCGTCGTACCAGGTACGCGCCATCTTCACGCCTTGGGTGTAGGGATCGACGCCGGGCCCGACGCCCCAGCCATTGTAATAGATCGGCTGGCCGTCTTCCCACAGCTCGATCGCCTTGTTGATGCGGCGCGGCTTGTAGTTCCAGTCCACCGTCGAAGGCTGAACATTTTTGCTGACGAAACCGCGCTGATTGACGTCGATCGGCGTATTCATGTTGCGCGCGCGCGGCTGGGCGCTCGCCGGTGCGCCAAGCCCCGCGGCGGCGCCGATCCCGGCGGCCAGGCTCAGAAAATCACGTTTCTTCATGTCCATGTGTGCGTTCCCATTTGCTATTATTATGGGGAGAAGCTTGACCCTCCGGCGCGGTGGCGCGCAACAAGGATAAGCATTCGCATGTGCAATATTTTGTCGAATACCGATTCAATACTGTGAAGATGGCGACAGTTTGAGAGGCATTGCGCAAAAGTAATCTAGAATTCCAGTTCGCCTTCCGGCGTCGGCAGGCCGAACTCTGCGGCGCGCTTGTGCTTGGCGATGGTATCCAGCGCGGCATTTATGAAGCCGGGTTCATCGGCGCCAAAGAAGGCACCGGCGACGGCGACATACTCGTCTATGACGACCCTGGCCGGCACGTCGCGGCGCGCCACCAGTTCGTACACGCCGCAGCGCAGGATGGCGCGCAGTATGGAATCCACCCGCTCCAGCTTCCACTTTTCGGACAGGGAAGCGGCAATGGCGCGGTCAATCTCGACCTGGTGCTGGGGCACGCCATTCACGATGGCGGCGAAGAATTCCTCGTCAGGCGGGGCGGGCAGTTCGGCGAAACGGTGCTCGGCAAATTCCTGCGCCACTTCCTCGGCGCCGCTGCCGTTCATTTCCATCTGGTAGAGCGCCTGCACCGCGCCCAGGCGGGCGGCATGACGGCTGTCCGAGCTTCGCTTTTCCCCGGCGCTCATCGTCCAAGGCCCAGGCGATCACCCAGCACGACCAGGGCCAGGCAGGCGCGCGCGGCGTCGCCGCCCACGTCCTGGGTCACCGCCATGTCGCGGGCCGAACCCTCGTCAGAAGCCAGCACGATGCCGTTTCCCAGCGCGATGCCAGTGGTGCCAAGGCACATCAGGCCGCGCATGGTTTCCGCATAGAGGGTGCTGGCGACATGGGCATGGCCAGCCACACTGCCCAACGCGACATAGCCGTCGAAGGGGCGCGGGGCGTGCGTTGCGATGGCAATCGCGGCCGGAATTTCCAACACCCCCGGCACGGCCATGCGCTGAAAGGTTGCGCCGCCCTTTTCCAGTGCCGCCGTGGCACCGTCCACCAGCGCATCGGCGACATCGGGATGGTAACGCGCTTCAACGATGAGAATGTTCACGCGCCTCAGACCTTGTCTTCGTCGCCTTCGAGCTCGCCGATCAGCATCTCGAAATCGCGGGTCTCGCGGAAATTCTTGTAGACCGAGGCAAAGCGCACATAGGCAACTTTGTCCAGGCTGGCCAACGCCTGCATCACCAGCTCGCCAATCACGTTGGCCGGGATCTCGTTCTCGCCCATGGATTCCAGGCGGCGCACGATGCCGGTCACGGTGCGCTCCACCCGTTCATGCTCCACCGGGCGCTTGCGCAGGGCGTGGTTGATGGACCGTTCCAGCTTGTCGCGGTCGAAGGATTCGCGGCGGCCGTTCTTCTTGACCACCACCAGCTCGCGCAACTGCACGCGCTCGAAGGTGGTGAAGCGCCCACCGCATTCGGGGCAATGCCGGCGGCGGCGGATGGCCGAATTGTCCTCGGAAGGACGGCTGTCCTTCACCTGGCTGTCTTCATGGGCGCAGAAGGGGCAACGCATGGGACGGCTCCTAGCGGTAAATCGGGAAACGGGCGCAGAGTTCGCCCACGCGGCGCGCCACACTCTGTTCGACCTGGGCGTCACCGTCTTCGTTCTTGGCCACGGCGTCCACCACTTCGACGATCAGCTTGCCGATTTCGCGGAATTCCGCGACGCCGAAGCCGCGGGTGGTGCCGGCCGGCGAACCCAGGCGGATGCCGGAGGTGATGACCGCCTTTTCAGTGTCGAAGGGCACGGCGTTCTTGTTGCAGGTGATGCCGGCACGGTCCAGCGCATGCTCGGTCGGGCGGCCCTTGGCGCCCTTGGGACGCAGGTCCACCAGCATCAGGTGCGTGTCGGTGCCGCCGGTGACGATATCGAGCCCGGACGCCTTCAGCACTTCGGCCAGCGCCTTGGCGTTTTCGACGACGTTCTTCGCATAGGTCTTGAATTCAGGCTTCAACGCTTCGCCGAAGGCCACCGCCTTGGCGGCGATGACATGCATCAGCGGGCCACCCTGCAGGCCGGGGAACA
>CBIHOI010000173.1:0-3495 GCA_966211925.1 uncultured Hyphomicrobiales bacterium
CCGCGCTTCATGTTCGAAGTGCGCGTGAAGGACGGCAACTGGTACCTGGACGGCTTCATCAACAGCCGCAGCGGCAGCAAGGCGCTGATCGATCCCGCCAAGCTTCATCCGGTCGGCCCCTGGTACGCCGTGCAGCAAACCTATGACGGCAAGACCTATCGGACTTACGTCAATGGCGTGCTGGAGAGTGAAGGCGATGTCGGCTTCACGCCCCATGGCCCCGGCCATGTGATGGTCGGCGTCCGCGTCAACCATGTGAACTGGTTCAAGGGCTCGGTGGCGGAGCTGCGTTTCACGGACCGCGCCCTGACACCGGACGAATTCCTCAAGGTGCCGGCGCAGTAGCGCATTTCCTTTTCCGTTTGTGGACGGGAAGGTGGAGATGCTTCAGCGGGCTTTCAGGAAAAACAATCCGCCCGGCGTGTCGATGGGCACGGTGAGGCCGGTTGGCGCAAGATGGCCGGTGGCTTTGTCCACCTTGAACTCGGCAATGTTGCCGCTCTTCTCGTTGGCGGCGAAGAACCAGTTTCCGGTAGGATCGAACCGGATGTTGCGCGGCGTGCTTCCGCCGGTGGAGACATTTTCCTTATAGGTCAGCAAGCCGGTCTTTGCGTCCACGGCATAGATCGCCACGCTGTCATGGCCGCGATTAGCAACGTAAAGATGCCGGCCATCGGCGGAGATCAGGATCTCGGCGGTGGTGTTGTGCGCCTTTGCGTCCTGCGGGACGGTGGGCAGGGTCTGAAGCGATGTCAGCTTGCCGCCGTCAATCGCGAAAACCTCCACCTCGGAATCGGTCTCATGATTGACATACAGATGCTTGCCGTCGGGCGACATCTGTATGCGGCGCGGGCCGGCGCCGGCATGGGTCGAGACATATGGCGGATCGAAGGGCGTAATGGACGGCGCGGCCGCGTCGAAGCGGTAGCTGTAGATCCGATCCAATCCCAGATCGGTAATGAACAGGAACTTGTTGTCCCGGCTGAACTGGATGCCATGCTGCCGGGGTCCGGGCTGTTTGGGGGACAGCGGCGTGCCCGTGTGCTGGTCCACATAAAAGGCCTCGCCCAGCCTGCCATCGGGCTCCAGCTTGAAAGCAGCCATCGAGCCGTTGGTGTAGTTCACCGTCACCGCGACGCGTCCCGAGGGGTCCACCACCACCTGGTTGGGCTGGGCGCCATGGGCACTGGTCTTGTTCAGGAAGGTGAGCGCACCCGTATGCGGTGCGATACGCCAGGCGCTGACGCTGCCGACATCTTCCCAGTTCACGGCATAGAGTGTGCGCCCGTTAGGCGCGATCCACAGATGCGCCGGCTGCGGCGTCCCGGCCATCAGGCCCAAGGGCGACAGCGCGCCCGTCCGGGAGTCGAATTTCCAGGCGTAAATGCCTTTTGACGTTCCGGCCGTGTAGCTGCCTGCATACAGGAAATAGGGCGCGGCGCCGGCGGGCGCGGCAAGCATGAGGGCGGACAGAAACGTGATCGCAAGCCGCATGGCGTTTCCCTTGTTTTTGGCGACTAGGTTTTTGACCACTAGACCAAAAAAGCCCGGACGGGGGAAGTTGTTGCCGGTATAAGGAGCCGTTCCTTTCGCGGCCGCACCATGTTCGATTTCGTTCCCGCCTTTGTTACCCTGTTCGTGGTAATCGACCCCATCGGCCTGGGGCCCATGTTCATGGGCCTGACCACGGGGCTGCCGGAAAGCGCCAAGCGCCGCATCGGGCTGGAAGCCAGCATCATCGCATTTATCGTGCTGGCGGGCTCGGCGCTGTTTGCCGACGCCCTGCTCAGGGCAATGGGCATCAGCCTGGCGGCCTTCCGCATCGCGGGCGGGCTGCTGCTGTTTGTGATCGCCTTCGAGATGGTGTTCGAGCGACGCAAGGAGCGCAAAGCCCATGACGCCACGCCCGAAGGGCTGTCCAAGATCGCCGCCTTTCCCCTGGCCGTGCCGCTGATGGCGGGTCCGGGCGCCATTACCGCCTGTGTGCTGCTGGCGGGACAGGCGCATGGCAACTGGGCCGCGCTGGGCGAACTGATCGGCATCATCGCCCTGATGCTGGTCATCTGTTATGCGATCTTTTTCGCGTCCGGCTTTCTGGAAAAGGCCATCGGCCCGCGGGTGCTGAACGTGTTCGGCCGGTTGCTGGGTGTTTTGCTGGCGGCCCTGGCGGTGCAATTCGTGGCCGATGGTGTCCTGGCACTGAGCCGCTGATACCTATCGCTTGCCGCTGCGGCGGGCACCCCAGTCCAGTATCCGCGGAAAGGCCGTGATGACGCCGCGCGCCATGCCGCGGGTGATCGGGTTCATGGCGATGTGTGCGAACAGCGCAGCCGCCTGAATGCGCGGCGCAAAACGGCCGTGCCATTGCCGTGCATAATCCGCGCCCCGACCCGCAATAAGGCACTGCGCCAGCAGATGGCTCGCCTGGATTGCCATGCTGATGCCTTCGGCAATCACCGGATGCGCTTCGCCCGCCATGTTGCCGGCGAAATAGACGCCGTCCTGCGTGCGCGGGCGAATGCCAGGATGGATGGGACCGGTGGAAAGGAAATTGCCTTCCAGCATCGCGTCGGCCAGCGCCATGTCCACGCCGCGCGTGGTGGCACGAATATGCGCCAGCACGGCTTCCGCCGCCTTGCCGCCATGGCGCGCGCGTGCCGCCGCAAGTGTATCTCGCCGGATGCAGCAGGAGAGCGACGTCAAGCCGCTGTCGCAGAGCACCATGCCGCCATAGCCGCCGGGGAAGGCCAGCAGCGGCATCAGCCCTGCGGGGAGCGCGCCGCCGCAAAAATGCGCCTTGAAGGCAAACAGGTCGGATGCGGCGGCGACATGCGGCACGGTGAAAGGCCCCCGCGCATTCCAGGAGCCACAAGCGGCAATGACGGTGCGGGCGGCGATGTCGCGGCCATCCTCCAGCTTGCAGACATGACCATCGGGTGTCCGGCGCAGGCCGGCGATTTCGGTGGGCTGAAACAGTTGCACGCCCGCATCCACCGCCGCGTCGCGGAGCAGTGTGTCGAGGGTGGCGCGGTTCAGTGCCCTGCCCCAGACATTTTCGCGCGGCGAAGCCAAGACGGTGTTGCCGGCGTAAAGGCCGACACGCGTCACCGGCGGACCGGCGGCAGCGAGATAATCCTGCGCGATACCACATGCTTCCAGCACCGGCAGCGACGTAGCGGAGAGGAATTCGCCGCACACCTTGCGGCGCGGGAATTCCGTTTTCTCCACCAGCGCCACCGAACGCCCCGCCTGCGCCAGCAGCCGCGCGGCCGGCGCGCCGGCGGGGCCGGCGCCCACGATCAGGACATCAAAATGCATGGGCGGAAAAGCCGTGGGTGAAGGGGAAGACACCGTGCTCTTCCAGCCGCCAGTCGCCGGGCGGCCACAGAGAAGCGAGCTCAAGATTGGTGAAACCGGCCCGCACGCTTGCGACGGCATCGTGGCGGGTCACGTCATTGGCGCCCAGCGCCCAGACCATGTGCGCGCCCAAAAGCG
>CBIHOI010000174.1:0-3436 GCA_966211925.1 uncultured Hyphomicrobiales bacterium
CCAAGCACCTGCTGGGGATCGAGGGGCTTTCGCCGTTCGACATCACGGCGCTGCTGGACCTGGCCGAGACTTACGTCACCCAGGGCCGGGCGAGCGACAAGAAGACCGCCCTGCTGAAGGGCCGGACCCTGATCAATCTGTTCTTTGAAGCCAGCACCCGCACCCAGTCCAGTTTCGAGCTGGCGGGCAAGCGGCTGGGCGCCGATGTGATGAACATGTCGGTCAAGACGTCGTCGGTGTCCAAGGGCGAGACGCTGATCGATACCGCCTCGACGCTGAACGCCATGCGCCCGGACATATTGGTGGTGCGCCACCAGGATGCGGGGGCTGCCGAACTTTTGTCGCGCAAGCTGGATTGCAGCGTCATCAATGCCGGCGACGGCGCCCATGAACATCCCACCCAGGCGCTGCTGGATGCACTCACCATCCGCCGCCGGCTGGGCGGGTTCGAAGGCCTGGTGGTGGCGATCTGCGGCGACGTTCTGCATTCTCGCGTGGCGCGGTCGAACCTGCGGCTGCTGTCCATGATGGGCGCGCGGGTGCGGCTGGTGGCGCCCAAGACCCTGCTGCCCGCCGAAGCGGAGCGCTTCGGCGTGGAGATCTATACCGACATGAAGGCCGGGCTGGCGGGCGCGGACATCGTGATGATGCTGCGCTTGCAGCTGGAGCGGATGTCGGGCGCTTTCGTGCCGTCGGCGCGGGAGTATTTCCGCTTCTATGGTTTGGACCGCGCCAAGCTGGCGATGGCCAAGCCCGGCGCGCTGGTCATGCATCCGGGGCCGATGAACCGGGGCGTGGAAATCGCCTCCGACATCGCCGACGATGTGGTGGTGAGCCTGATTTCGGAACAGGTGGAGATGGGGGTTGCCATCCGCATGGCCATTCTCGACGCGCTGTCGCGGGGGATGTCATGAACCGGCGCATCGCCTTCAGAAATGCGCGCCTGATCGATCCGGCTTCGGGCCTGGACGTAAAGGGTGGCTTGCTGGTCGAAAATGGCCGCATCGCCGATATCGGCCCGCGCCTGTTCAACGATGCCGAGCCGACCGATCCCGAAGTCATCAACTGCCACGGCCTGGTGCTGGCGCCCGGCCTGATCGACTGCCGTGTCTTCACCGGCGAGCCGGGAGCCGAGCATCGCGAAAGCCTGGAAAGTGCAAGCGCGGCTGCGGCCGCCGGCGGCGTCACCAGCATGATCGTGATGCCCAACACCGATCCGGTCATCGACGAACCGTCGCTGGTGGATTTCCTGATGCGCCGCGCCGCCGCCACGGCGCGCGTGCGCGTGCTGCCCACCGCCGCCTTGACGCGCGGACTGGCCGGCGAGACCATGACCGAGATCGGCATGCTGCAGGAAGCCGGCGCGGTGGCCTTCACCGACGGCGACCGCACGGTCGCCAATGCGCGGGTGCTGCGCCGGGCGCTGTCCTACGCTTCCACCTTCAATGCGCTGGTCATCGGGCACTGCGAAGATCCCGAACTGGTGCGGAACACATCGGCCACCGAAGGCGAGTTCGCCACGCGGCTGGGCCTGCCCGCCTCGCCCGCCATTGCGGAAAGCCTGATCGTCGAGCGCGACATCCGGTTGGTCGAACTGACGGGCGCGCGCTATCACTTTGGCCAGATCAGCACCCGCGCTTCGCTGGATGCCATCGCCGCCGCCAAGGCGCGCGGATTGCCGATCACCTGCGGCGTGTCCGCCAACCACCTGTCGCTGAACGAGCTGGATGTCGGCGCCTATTACACCTTCCGCAAGCTGTCGCCGCCGCTGCGCAGCGAAGCCGATCGCGCCGCCATGGCCGAAGGCGTGGCCGACGGGATCATCGATGTCATCGTCTCCAGCCATGAGCCGCAGGGCGCCGACACCAAGCGCCAGCCTTTTGCCAGCGCCGCTGCCGGCGCGGTGGGGCTTGAGACGCTGCTGCCCGCAGCCCTGGGCGTGGTACATGACGGCCGTGCCAGCCTCTTGCATCTGCTGGGCGCGTTGACCGCGGCCCCGGCGCGTATCTTCGGCCTTCCCACGGGCACCCTGGCCAAGGGTGCGCCCGCCGACCTGGTGCTGATCGACGAGAATGAGCCCTTCGTGGTGGATGCCGAGACGCTGCATTCGCGCGCCCGCAACACGGCCTTTGACGGCCGCAAGTTCACCGGGCGGGCGCAGAAGACATTCGTCGGCGGCGCGTGTGTGTTCGATCGGGCCCGATAGATTTTTCCGTCAAAGGCTGGCATCGTCGCGGCCATGACCCCGCCCGTTCTCCTGCAAGCCCTGCTGCTCGGCTATCTGCTGGGGACGATTCCGTTCGGGCTGTTTTTCACCCGGATTTCCGGCGCCGGCGATATCCGCAAGGTCGGCTCGGGCAATATCGGCGCCACCAATGTGTTGCGCACCGGCAAGAAATGGGCGGCCGCCGGGACCTTGCTGTGCGACGGACTGAAGGGCGCGATCGCCGTGCTGGCGGCACGCGCAATGCTGCCGCCGGGCGCGGAAATCATTGCGGCGGTGGGCGCGGTGCTGGGGCACCTGTTTCCGGTCTGGCTGAAATTCAAGGGCGGCAAAGGGGTCGCCACCTATCTCGGCGTCTGCTTTGCGCTGTACTGGCCGGTGGGCCTGATGGTGGCCGGCACATGGCTGGGTGCGGCATTCGTCTGGCGCATCTCGTCGCTGTCGGCGCTGATCGCCATCGCCCTGTCACCGGCTTACTTTCTCCTGCTGCATCATGATGCGTATGCGGCGGTGGCGCTGATCCTGTCGGCGCTGGTCTATCTCATGCATCGTCAAAACATACGCCGGCTTATCCGCGGCGAGGAGCCGCGTATCGGCGCCAAAACCGGCGGAGAAGCGGGTGCAGCTCAGCGATAGCGAACGCCGCGCCTGGCTGCGCCTGTCGCGCACCGAGAATGTCGGGCCCGTCACCTTCCAGACGCTGATTGCCCGCTTCGGCTCGGCCAGCGCCGCGCTGGAAGAACTGCCGCGCATGGCCTTGCGGGGTGGAAGTGGGCGGGGCGGCGGCAAGAGCTTTGTGCTGCCCGACCCGCGCGATGCCGCCGATGAAATCGATAAGCTTGCGGCGCTGGGCGGCCGCATGATCGCGGCCTGCGAGACGGACTATCCGCGCGGGCTGGCGGCAATGGGTGTGCCGCCGCCGCTGATCAGCATGCTGGGACATCCGCACCTGCTGAAAAAGGAGATGGTGGCCATTGTCGGAGCGCGCAACGCATCGGCGCTGGCCCGCAAATTCTCCGACACCCTGGCGCGCGATCTCGGCTTTGCCGGGCTGGTGGTGGTGTCGGGGCTGGCGCGCGGCATTGACGCGGCCGCGCATGAAGCCGCACTGGCGGTGGGCACCGTGGCGGTGGTGGCGGGCGGGGTGGACATCATCTATCCGCCGGAAAATGACAGGCTGTACGCGGCCATCAAAAACCAGGGCGTGATCGT
>CBIHOI010000175.1:0-3431 GCA_966211925.1 uncultured Hyphomicrobiales bacterium
CTTCTTGGCCTTCTTCTTCTTCGCGGGGGTGCCGGTGAACAGGCCGACAACCGCTGCTTCCAGTTCGCTGGCGCGCTTCGCGAGCGCACCCTTCTTCTTTGCCATGAACTCAACTCCTCATCATTGAAGCGCAACAATTAGAGTGATTCTGTCAAAGCAACAAAAAAGGCGCGGATTGCTCCGCGCCTGATTTGTTCGATTGGGGACGAAATTACTCTTCGTCGCCCGCTTCGGCCTTCTTCTTGGACGGAGTCTTCTTCTTCAGGGCCGCACCCAGGATGTCTCCCAGCGAGGCGCCGCTGTCGGACGAACCGAACTGCGCCACGGCATCCTTCTCTTCCGAGATTTCGCGGGCCTTGATGGACAGGCTGACCTTGCGGCTGGCCTTGTCGACGCTGGTGACCAGCGCGTCCACCTTGCTGCCCTTGGCGAAACGCTCGGGGCGGGCTTCGTTGCGGTCACGCGACAGGTCGGCGCGGCGGATGAAGGACTTGATGCCGCCTTCCAGTTCCACCTCGATGCCGCCGTCATTCACTTCCGTGATGACGCCGGTGACGACCTGGTTCTTGCGCAGGGCACCGCCCTGGGCGCCGGCCTTGTCGATCGGGTCGTTCTCGAGCTGCTTGATGCCGAGCGAGACGCGTTCCTTTTCGATGTCGATGTCCAGCACCTTGGCCTTCACGACCTGGCCCTTTTCATAGGCCTTGATGGCTTCGTCGCCCGATTCCGACCAGCTGAGGTCGGACAGGTGGACCATGCCGTCAATGTCCGAATCCAGGCCGATGAACAGGCCGAACTCGGTGATCGACTTGATCTCGCCCTCGATGATGGTGCCGGCCGGATGGTTGGCGGTGAAGCTGTTCCAGGGGTTTTCCTGGGTCTGCTTCAGGCCGAGGCTGATGCGGCGCTTGTTGGAATCGACTTCCAGCACGGCGACATCGACTTCGGTGCCCGGGGTGACCAGCTTGGACGGGGCCATGTTCTTCTTGACCCAGGACATTTCGCTGACATGGACCAGGCCTTCGACGCCGGGTTCCAGCTCCACGAAGGCGCCGTAATCGGTGACGTTGGTGACCTTGCCCTTGAACTGCACGCCCACCGGATACTTGGCGGCGACGCCTTCCCAGGGATCGGTCTGGAGCTGCTTCATGCCCAGGCTGATGCGCTGGGTTTCGTGGTTGATCTTGATGATCTGCACGGTGACCGTCTGGCCCACCGACAGGACTTCGGTCGGGTGGGAGACGCGGCGCCAGGCGATGTCGGTGACATGCAGCAGGCCATCGACGCCGCCCAGGTCCACGAAGGCGCCATAGTCGGTGATGTTCTTGACCACGCCTTCGACGATCTGCTTTTCCTGCAGCGAGGCGACCAGCGAGGTGCGTTCCTCGGCGCGGCGTTCTTCCAGAACGGCGCGGCGCGAGACCACGATGTTGCCGCGGCGGCGATCCATCTTGAGGATCTGGAACAGCTGGGCCTGGTTCATCAGCGGGCCGACATCGCGCATCGGGCGCACGTCAACCTGGCTGCCGGGCAGGAAGGCCACGGCGCCATCGAGATCGACGGTGAAGCCGCCCTTGACGCGGCCGAAGATCACGCCGGTGACGCGGGTGACGTCGTTGAACGCCTTTTCCAGCTTGATCCAGCTTTCCTCGCGGCGGGCCTTGTCACGGGACAGGACAGCTTCGCCGAGCGCATTTTCCACGCGCTCCAGGTAAACTTCCACGGTGTCGCCGACCTTGAGCTCGAGCGGAACGCCCGGCATGGCGAATTCCTTGAGCGAGATGCGGCCTTCGGTCTTCAGACCGACGTCCACCATGGCGAAATCATTTTCAATGGCGACGATGGTGCCCTTGATGACAGCGCCTTCCTGGGGCGACTGGGTTTCGAAGCTCTGCTCCAGCATGGCCGCGAAGTCTTCGCGGGACGGAGTGGCGATCGAAGATTGGGTTTGGTCTTTGGTAGCGGCGCGAGCCATTCAGTTATTTCCTAACGACAGTGCATGCCAAACAGCTTTCGCTGACGGACTTCCCACACGGGTCTGAACACCGCATGGGCGGTTGGGTTTTTGGATAAGTAAGCGGGATACTCTTTAGGCCGCCGGGCCTCCTTAGCCCCTGTGGCGGTCCTTGAGCGCGCTCTCGACCTTTGGAGAAACCAGGGCCAGAGCTGCCGCGAACGCCGCGTCTATACCCAAAATGCTGGTATCCAGCAAGTCGGCGTCGGGGGCCTGTTTCAGGGGGGCGATGGGGCGGGCCTTGTCGGCGGCATCGCGGGCGCCCAGCTCGGCAACCACGTCCTGCTCGGCCCGGCGGATGCCCATAGCCTTGAGCTCGGCCCAGCGGCGGCGGGCCCGGATTTCCAGGTCGGCATCTATATAGAGTTTCGCGGTGGCGCCGGGGCAGATGACGGTGCCGATGTCGCGGCCATCCATCACCGCGCCGGGGCTGCCGCCGGGGGGATTGGCCAGGAAATTCTGCTGGAACTCCAGCAGGGCACGGCGGACGGCCGGGATGGCGGCGACCTGGCTGGCGGCCTTGCCGACAATATCCGTGCGGATGGCGGGGTCGCCGGCGCGGTTGAAGTCGATGGTCTGCGCGCCCTTGAGGGCGTCGGCCTCGCTGGACGGATCGCCGCCCTTGTCCAGCACGCTGAGCGCGGTCAGGCGGTAGAGCGCGCCGGAGTCCAGATGCGCGAAACCGAAATGGGCCGCCAGTTTCTTGGCGAGCGTGCCCTTCCCGCTTGCGGCGGTGCCGTCCACGGCGATGACGATGCTGCTCATTTGTGGGCGTCCATGGCGCCAACCACCTGCCAGGCGCCACCACGGCACATCCAGGTGTCCAGCCAGATCAAATGATCCTCCGCGCCCGACCTCTCCTTCGACCAGGACCGGCCCTGCGCGATCGCGGTGTCGCCATGAAAGGTGACATGGACTTCGCCCAGCCCGCCCTCGGTCGAACCACCGGCGGCGACGTCGGCAATGGCGCGCGATTTTCCGTACATCTCGCCCTTGGTGGAGACGCCGACAAAATCGTCCGCCACCAGGCGCTTCACCGCCGTGGGGTCGGACTTGATGAAGGCATCGGTCCAGGCCTGCTCGCCGGCGACGATGGCCGCCTTGTCCGGGGCACAGGCCGGCGCCGCGACCGCGCCACCGGAAACAAGACACAGCAGAGCGACAGCGTATTTCATGTTGCGTCCTTTGCCTGCAGCGTGGCGCCGAGGCCGCGCATCAGATCCTGGTATTCGGGGAAGCTGGTGGCGATCATGGTGACGTCGTCCACGGTGACGGGGTCGCGGCTGGCCATGCCCATCGTCAAAAAGCTCATGGCGATGCGGTGATCCATGTGGGTGGCGACGGTGCCGCCGCCGGGGACCTGCTCCATGCCAGTGACAGTCAGGTCATCGCCGACGACTTCAGTGACGACGCCGTT
>CBIHOI010000176.1:0-3258 GCA_966211925.1 uncultured Hyphomicrobiales bacterium
CCGCATCATCGATCGGTCCCAGACGCGCGTACTGGCAATGCTCAACATCGTCGGCAATGGCATGCGCGGCGGCAAGTGGGAGCAGGACACCGCCGACATGGACGGCGAGGCCACTGCCAGGATGGCGGCGCGTTATCCCCAGGTGATCGTCGGTATCAAGACGGCGCATTTCGGCGGGCCTGAATGGATTCCGGTGGAGCAGGCTGTGATCGCCGGCAACCGGGCCAACCTGCCGGTGATGGTGGATTTCGGCGCCGACCGGCCGACACGCCCGCTCTATGATCTGCTCACGAAAAAGCTGCGCCCGGGTGACATCTATACCCACATGTATTCCGGCCTGCGCCAGGAACAGGACCCGCTGACCCTGGGTCCCAGCAAGGCGTTTGTCGAAGGTCGTGCCCGCGGCATTTATTTCGATACGGGTACCGGCGGTGGCAGCTTCAAATGGTCCCTGGCCGTACCGATGGTCCGGCAGGGCTTCAAGCCGGACTCGATTTCCACCGACCTGCATGTCGGCAGCATGAACGGCGCCACCAGAGACATCCTCAATGTCGCCAGCAAGATGATGGCGATCGGTCTGTCGCTTTCCGAGGCGATCGCCGACATGACAGCGCATCCCGCGCATCAGATTCGGCATGACGAGCTGGGCAATCTTTCGCCTGGCGCGGTTGCCGATATTGCGGTGCTGAGCATCCAGACCGGCAAGTTCGGTTTCACCGACATGGACAACAGGCGTGTGGACGGCACCCGCAGGCTGGTGGCGGAACTGACCTTGAAGGACGGCAAGATCGTCTATGACCTCAACGGCCGGGGCGCCGAACCCTGGAACGCATCCGCAAGAAACCATGCCGGCGACGGCACGACATTGCATTAGGAGTCCGCATGTTTTCCAAACGCGACCTGCTCAAGGCCACCGCCATGCTGGGCGCGGGCCTGCCCGAAATTGCGCAAGCCCAGTCCTTCACCGATGTTGCGCCCGGCCCGTTCAAGCCGGACTGGGATTCGCTGAAGGCCCAGTATCAGGCGCCGGGCTGGTTCCGCGACGCCAAGTTCGGGATCTGGGCGCACTGGAGTGCGCAGTGCGTGCCCGAAGCCGGCGATTGGTATGCCCGCCAAATGTATATCCAGGGCAACAAGCAATATGACGACCATCTGGCGCGCTTCGGACATCCCGCCGACAGCGGTTTCATGGAGATGGACAATCGCTGGAAGGCCGAAAATTGGAATCCTGAGGCGCTGCTCGATCTCTATGCAAAGGCCGGCGCGAAATACTTTGTCAGCCTGGCGAACCATCACGACAATTTCGACAACTACCATTCCCGCTTTCACGATTGGAACAGCACCCGCGTAGGCCCCAGACGTGACATCGTCGGTGCCTGGGCGAAGGCGGCACGGGCGCGAGGCCTGAAGTTCGGCGTCTCCAATCACTCGGCGCACAGCTGGCACTGGTTCCAGGTGGCATATGGTTACGATCCCGAAGGGGCGCGTGCCGGCCAGCGTTACGATGCCTGGAAGCTCACCAAGTATGACGGCAAAGGCAAATGGTGGGAGGGGCTGGACCCGCAAGAACTCTATGCCGGCGCGGTGATGCCGATGCCGGACGGTATCACCAGCATCAAGGATGCCAACGCCTTCCATGAAACCCATGACCGGGTGTGGAACGAGACGCCGCCCTTGGCCAATCCCGCTTTCGTCCGGCAATGGTACCTGCGCTGCAAGGACCTGATCGACAGCTACAAGCCCGACCTCGTCTATTTCGACAATTTCGACTTGCCGCTGGGCCAGGCGGGGCTGGACGTCACCGCTCACTATTACAACAGCTCGATCCAGTGGCATGGCAGCCTGCAGGCGGTGGTCAACTGCAAGGCCCTGCCGGAAAATCGCCGCGCCGCGGTGGTGGAGGATGTCGAGCGCGGTTTCCGGGCCGATATCGTGCCCCATCCCTGGCAGACCGATACCTGCATCGGCGACTGGCATTACAATCGCGCCCGCTACAATGACAAATCCTATATGGGCGCCGCCGCCGTCATACACCGGCTGTGCGATGTGGTGGCCAAGAATGGCTGCTTGCTGCTGTCCATCCCCGTGCGCGGTGACGGCACCATCGACAGCGAGGAGCGCGCCATCGTCGAGCAGATCGGTACCTGGACGCAGCGTTTCGGCGAGGCGATCTATGGTTCGCGGCCCTGGAAGCTGTCGGGCGAAGGCCCCACCCAGATCGCATCGGGACAGTTCGGCGAAGGCAAGATGAAGCCGTTCGAGGCGGCCGATATCCGCTTCACCACCAAGGGGCCCGTGCTCTATGCCATCACCCTGGGGCGGCCGGATGGCATGGTGAATATCGCGTCGCTGGCCAGAACCGGCACTGTGGCGCGGGTCGAGGTGGTCGGCAGCAATGCGCCGCTGTCCTTCACCCAGGACGGCACCGGCCTGCATGTCACCGTACCGCCCGCCGCATCCCACGACTTCGGCGTGGCGCTGAAGATCACGGGCTCCGGCCTGGCATAGCTGGTCTCGCGCAGAAGCATCTTTCCCCTGTGTTTGTCTGCCGCTAGGTTGGTGACAGAACAAGCAAGACGGACGTTGGGAGCATAACAGTGGCTTTTCCGAAGATTCGCGCGGTCCGCGCCTTTGTTGTGCGCGGCGGCGGCGCCGATTATCACGACCAGGGCGCCGGCCACTGGATTGACGACCACATCGCCACGCCGATGTCGCGCTATCCTGAATATCGACAGAGCCGCCAGAGCTTCGGCATCAACGTGCTCGGCACGCTGGTGGTGGAGATCGAGGCCGCGGACGGCACCATCGGCTTCGCGGTGACCACCGGCGGCGAGCCCGCCTGCTATATCGTGGAAAAGCATCTAGCGCGCTTCCTGGAAGGGCGCGACCCGGCCGAGGTCGAGAAGATCTGGGACCAGATGTACTTTTCCACCCAGTATTATGGCCGCAAGGGACTGGTCATAAATGCCATCTCCGGCGTTGACCTGGCGCTGTGGGATCTTCTGGGAAAATTGAGGCAGGAGCCGGTGCACCAGTTGTTGGGTGGCGCCGTGCGGGACGAGCTGCAATTCTATGCTACCGGCGCGCGGCCCGACCTTGCCAGGCAGATGGGCTTCATCGGTGGCAAGATGCCGTTGCATCATGGTCCCGCCGAAGGTGAAGAGGGCTTGAAAAAAGCGCTGGCCCAGATCGCAGCCATGCGCGAGGCCTGCGGTCCCGATTTCTGGTTGATGCTGGATTGCTGGATGGCGCTGGACC
>CBIHOI010000177.1:0-3183 GCA_966211925.1 uncultured Hyphomicrobiales bacterium
CTTCCACGTTGATCTTGGCGCCGGTCTTTTCCACGATCTCGCGGATCACCTTGCCACCGGTGCCGATCACGTCGCGGATCTTGTCGGTGGGGATCTTGATCTGCTCGATGCGCGGGGCATGTTCGCCCAGCTCGGCACGGGCGCCGGTCAGCGCCTTGTTCATTTCGCCCAGGATGTGGAGGCGGCCGCCCTTGGCCTGGTCCAGCGCGACTTTCATGATCTCTTCGTTGATGCCCGAGATCTTGATGTCCATCTGCAGGCTGGTGATGCCGTCTTCGCTGCCGGCCACCTTGAAGTCCATGTCGCCCAGGTGATCTTCATCGCCCAGGATGTCCGACAGAACCGCATAGCGATCGCCTTCCAGGATGAGGCCCATGGCGATGCCGGCGGTCGGCTTCTTCAGGGGAACGCCCGCATCCATCAGCGCCAGCGATGTGCCGCAGACCGACGCCATCGAGGAGGAGCCGTTGGACTCGGTGATCTCCGACACGACGCGGATCGTGTAGGGGAACTCGTCCTTCTTGGGCAGCATCGGATGGATGGCGCGCCAGGCGAGCTTGCCGTGGCCGATTTCGCGGCGGCCCGGAGCACCCATGCGGCCGGTTTCGCCGACGCTGTAGGGAGGGAAGTTGTAGTGCAGCATGAAGGTCTGCTTGCCGGTGCCTTCCAGGCTGTCGACGAACTGCTCGTCCTCGGCGGTGCCCAGGGTACAGACGACCAGCGCCTGGGTTTCGCCGCGGGTGAACAGCGCCGAGCCATGGGTGCGCGGCAGGATGCCGACTTCCGCCACGATGGGACGCACGGTGGTCAGGTCGCGGCCGTCAACGCGCTTCTTGGTGTCCAGCACCGCGTTGCGCATCACATCGGCTTCGATGTCGTGCAGCAGGGCGCCATAGACATTGGCGGCAACCTTGCCTTCGCCTTCGCCGACGAATTCGGCGGCATACTTCTTCTTAATGGCGCTGAGCGCATCGCGGCGTTCGAACTTGATCGGCTTGCGGAAGGCTTCCGACAGTTCGGCGGTGGTGGCGGCGCGGATCTTTTCGCGCAGCGGGCCATTGGTGTCCTGCGGCACGGCGCGCGGGTCCTTGGCGGCCTTTTCCGCGAGACGGATGATGGCGTCGATCGCCGTCTGCATCTGCTTGTGGCCGAACATCACGGCGCCCAGCATGACGTCTTCGCTGAGTTCCTGGGCTTCGGATTCCACCATCATCACGGCGTCGCGGGTACCGGCAACGACGAGCTCCAGCTTGGAGTCCGGATACTGGTCGATGGAGGGGTTCAGGACATATTCGTCATTGATGTAACCGACGCGGGCGGCGGCGATGGGGCCCTGGAACGGAAGGCCCGAAATCGTCAGCGCGGCCGACACGGCGACCATGGCGACCACATCGGGATCGTTTTCCAGATCGTGGCTCAGCACCTGGGCGACGATGAGGACTTCATTCTTGTAGCCATCGGCGAAAAGCGGACGGACGGGACGGTCGATCAGGCGCGAGATCAGGGTCTCGCGCTCGGTCAGGCCGCGCTCGCGCTTGAAATAGCCGCCCGGGATCTTGCCGGCGGCGTAATAGCGTTCCTGGTAATTCACGGTCAGGGGGAAGAAGTCCTGGCCTTCCTTCGGGTTGGCGGCGCCAACGACAGTGGCAAGGACAACGGTCTCGCCATAGGTGGCCAGAACCGAACCGTCGGCCTGGCGGGCAATCTTGCCGGTTTCGAGGGTCAGCTCGCGGCCGCCCCAGTCAAACGTCTCTTTGTGGATCGTGAACATCGGTTTTCTTCTCTCATTGCCCACCGCCATATTGCGCGTGGGCTTTCCTAATGACCCCCCTATGGGGTCAGCCCCTGGGGAAGCTCATCTCCCCCAAAAGCAAAAGCACGGCCTCAGGCTTTTGCCCGAGACCGTGCCAATTCTGTTTGCTGCGAACTCAGCGGCGCAGGCCCAGCTTCGCGATGATCGCTTCATAGCGCTTCACGTCGCGGGACTTCACATAGTCCAGCAGGGTGCGGCGGGTCGACACCATGCGGATCAGGCCGCGGCGCGAATGATTGTCCTTGGCGTGGGCCGCGAAATGCTTGGTGAGGTCGTTGATGCGCTCCGACAGGATCGCGATCTGCACTTCCGGCGAGCCGGTATCGGTTTTGCCGGTGGCGTTGTCGGCAATGACTTCTTTCTTGCGTTCAGGGGTAAGCATGATTTCTTCTTTCGGACATCAGGGGGTGGAAAAATTGAAGACGCGAAACGGACGAAGCTCACCTTCGGCGATTTCGGCCAGTGCTACGGGCGAACCGTCTTCTTCCTTGAGAAAGACGGTCTGACCGGAGAGCTCGCCTTCACCGAAGCCGTCCTTCATTTTCGCGAACAGGTTCGCGCGGATGAGAACGGGATTGCCGGATCGGATGCGAACCGTATCGGGACCACTGACCGCCAGCGCCGGGATGCCGTCCAGAGCGGTGGAAAGGGGCCTCAAATACCCAAAAGCGGCGGGACTATGCATAAAAGGGCTCAGGGTATCTAGCTGTACCGCGTCTTTTTCTTCCCAGGCGCCCAGCCGGGCCCGGCGGAGCGCTGAAACATGGCCCAAGGTGCCCAGGGCGACCGCGATATCGCGCACCCAGGAGCGGACGTAAGTGCCTTTGCCGCAACGGATTTCGAACTCGGCGGAATCCTGAACAGCGTTCAGAAGCCGGGCCTCGAACACCTCGACATTGCGGGGTTCCAGCACCACGGTTTCCCCGTCCCGGGCCAGGTCATAGGCCCGTTCGCCCGCCACCTTGATGGCGGAATAGGCCGGCGGGGTCTGGCTGAGGACGCCGGTGAAGCGGGGCAGCATGGCCTCGATATCGGCCCTTGTCGGGCGGTGGGCGCTTGTGCCGGTGACTTCGCCTTGCGCGTCATCGGTGTCGCGGCTTTCGCCCCAGGTGGCGGTGAAGCGGTACACCTTGTCGGCGTCCATGGCGTAGGGGACGGTCTTGGTCGCCTCCCCCAGGGCAATGGCCAGAATGCCGGTGGCCATGGGGTCGAGGGTGCCGGCGTGCCCGGCCTTCTGGGCATCGAAGATGCGGCGGATGGCGGCGACGGCCTGGGTCGAACCCATGCCCAGCGGCTTGTCCAGGATGACCCATCCATGGACCGGATTGCCTTTTTTCCTGCGTCCCATCAGGCGTCTTCTTCGCCGTCTT
>CBIHOI010000178.1:0-3089 GCA_966211925.1 uncultured Hyphomicrobiales bacterium
ACCGGGCGGCCGCTGCTCTTTGCGATCTCGAAAAATGTGACCTTGCCGTCGGCGTCCATGATGAAATGGAGCATCACCACGCCCTGGATATGGGCTTGGCGCGCGGCGCGGGGATATTGCTTGAAGCGGTTGAGCTGGCCCAGCAGGCGGCCCAGGAAAACATCGCGCCCCTCGCCCGCCATCGGGCTGGGCTGGGCCATGGGGGCGGCGGCAACAGGCTTGGGCGCGGGGGGCGCGGGGGGCGCCGCCACGATGGGACTGGCGGTCTGGAAGGTTACCTCCGGCGGCGCCATTGTGATGACGCTGGGTGCCTGCACCAACTTGGGCGGCGGAGCCATGTCTTCCCTTGGCAGGGGTTTGCGCTCAGGGCTGATGGAGACGCTCAGCTCCTGCAGAGCATGGGGGCGCGATACCTCGACCGCCGTCAGCGCCGCGGCGAGGATCACCGCATGAAAAGCAATGGTCAGGCCGATGCTGACCAGCTTGCCACGATCGACAGACGGACGCGGGCGCAGGCGCGGCACCGGCAAGCCGCCATCAAAGGCGTTGGATGGAAAGGGGACCGTCATGCGGGCTCTTCCTCCGTCACGTCGTCGGTCAGCATTGTCATGGGCACGTGGCGCCTGCGTTTCTTGAGCCACATGATGGTGCCGGTGATGACGAACAATAGCGGCACCAGCCCCGACAGGAAGACCAGGAAACGCCAGATGGGGCCGACGCTGCCCTGGTGTAGCGGCCGCTGCCAGGCCATGAAGCTTTCGGACGGATCGCGCACCTGCAGCACCTTGGCGGTATAAGGATCCACCAGCACGCTGGCGTTGATGGCGCCATTGCTGAGGAAATTGACGCTGATGGCCTGCTCAGGGCGCGCCGGCAACGTCACGCTGCGCAGCTTGGCGTTCGGCAGCGCGGCCTGGGCGACGTTGACCGCCTGCTGCGCACCGATCACCCGATCGCCCACCACGTCCGCCAGGACGGGAGCCCGGCTGAATTGCGGCATGCCGAACGCCTGCGGCCACACGATCACAACGCCGGAAACGCTGACCACCATGAACACGACGAAAATCCAGATGCCGGCGGCCGCATGCAGTTCGCGGTGGAAGCGCAAACCTTTCGCCGTGCGGCGCACGAAGAAGGCGTACTTCCACTGGCCACGACGCGGCCACCACAGGACAAGCCCGGTCAGACCTAGGATCACCATCGCAATGCCCAACGGGCCGACCGCCCAGACGCGGCCATCGCGGCCCATCAGGAAATTGCCGTGCAGCTGGTGGGCAAATGTCAGGATCGGCGGCAACACAGCCTTGCGGGTACCCAGCACCGCGCCGGAAACCGGATCGACATAAACCAGAAGACCGCCGCGGCCGCCGCCGGCAGCCTCGCCACCAGCGCGGCGGCGGCGTTCGCCACCCTCGCGGCGCGGGGCGCCATCACGGTTTGCCATGTTGCCCATGGGCGAGATGCCGCCCAGGCGCACGGAAATGGCGTCACCTTCTTCTTCCGGCAGGACGATCTGAACCTGGCCGCTCCCGACACCCTTGCGGGCCGCGGCATCGCGCGCGGCGCTGGCGATCATGTCCAGCGGCAAAGGCTGGCCGGCCGTGGTCGCGTGCGGTGCAGGCGCGATCAGGTTGGCAATTTCGTTGTCATAGACCAGCAGGCTGCCCGACAGGCCCAATGCCGCCAGCAAGACACCCAGGATCAATCCTACCCACATGTGAACCGTGAACAGCGTGCGGCGAACATTTGCGAAGCTCATGATATCCTCATGCGTCTGCCCAGCGGCGGACCAGATTGTGGTAGAGACCGGTCAGGGTCACCAGCTCATCATTGTCGCCGAGCCTGCCGCGCAAGGACTGGATGGCTTCGTCCAGATCGAACAGCATGGCCCGGGCGCCCTCGTCGCGTATCATGCTTTGAACCCAGAAAAATGACGCCCAGCGGCTGCCGCGCGTCACCGGCGTAACATTATGACGGCTGGTGGCGGAATAAATCACCAGATCACCTGCCGCCAGCTTCACTTCATGGGTGCCGAAGGTATCCTCGATCACCAGTTCGCCGCCGTCATACTCTTCAGGCTCGGAGAGAAAGAGCGTGGCGGAGATGTCGGTGCGCACACGAATATTGGCGCCCTTCACGAAGCGGATGGAATTGTCGATATGGGTGCCGAAGCCCATGCCCGCATCATAGCGGTTGAACAGCGGCGGAAACACGCGCTTGGCCAGCGCGGCCGAGGTGAAGCGCTCATTCTGGCCCAGCGCTGTCAGGATGATCTCGCCCAAGGCGCGGGCCTGGGGCGCATTTTCCGGCACCTGCAGATTGTGCTTGGCCTGGGCGGACTGGGCCCCCGCCGTCACCTTGCCGTCCACCCAGTCCGTTCCCGCCAGCACGCCGCGCATGTGCGCAACCTGCTCGGGCGACAACAGACTGGGGATACGGACCATCATGGTTAGAGCGCAGCCTCCAGCGCGACAATGAAGGTGCGGCCCGGCGACGGCGTGCCGCGATTGCCGAAGGACTGGCTGTAGTTCAGCCGGTCCGTCAGATTGTTGACGTTGAGCTGGACCCGGTACTGCCTGGTGATTTCATAGGCCACCACGGCATCCAGCTCGACTGTCTCGGGAATGCGCACAATGCGGCCCAGCGGATAACCCACGGGAACCAGCGTCCCGGCCGGCTGCACGGTCGGGGCCGTGTAGTTGTTGAACAGGTTGCTCTGATAGACGACGCCGCCACCGAAGGAGAGGCCCGCCAACAGGTCACGCGCGTTGTAATCACCCCAGACTGACACGGAGTTCTTCGGCACAAAGGTGATCTGCCTGCCGATATTGAAGGGCGTGGTGGCGTCCGCGGTGATAACGGGGTTGAGATAGGTGTAGGACGCCGTCAGGTTGAAGTGCGGCAGCACCTCGCCAGTCGCGGACGCTTCGAAGCCCTGCACGCGCTGGCGCTGGCTGGACTGCAGCAGCACGGTGCCCGTGTTGGGATCGGTCTGCAGCGCATTGGACTTGGTGACCTGGAAGAGCGAACCGGTCAGGCCCAGCGCATCGTTGAACAGGCTGAACTTGGCGCCGATTTCAAGGTTTTCG
>CBIHOI010000179.1:0-3027 GCA_966211925.1 uncultured Hyphomicrobiales bacterium
CTGGTGGAATCTTTCGGGTCCACCGACGCCATGGTCTTCAGCATGATGGCGGCGTCGCGCACCGTCTTGGTCATGGGCCCGGCCTGGTCCAGCGACGAGGCGAAGGCGACGATGCCGAAGCGCGAGCAGCGGCCATAGGTGGGCTTGAGGCCGACGCGCCCCGTAATGGCGGCGGGCTGGCGGATCGAGCCGCCGGTATCGGTGCCGGTGGCGGCCAGGCACAGGTCGGCGGCGACAGCGGCGGAGCTGCCACCGGAAGACCCACCCGGCACGAGATTGGCGTTGGAATTGTTGGCGCGCCAGGGATTGAACACCGGGCCGAAGGCGCTGGTCTCGTTGGACGAGCCCATGGCGAATTCGTCCAGGTTGGTCTTGCCCAGCATGATCGCGCCGGCATCCCACAGATTCTGGGTGACGGTGGATTCATAGGGCGGGATGAAGTTGCCCAGGATCTTGGATGCGGCGGTGGTCTTCACGCCCCTGGTGCAGAACAGGTCCTTGATCGCCAGCGGCAGGCCTTCAAGGTCACCCATCGTGCCGGCGGCAATGCGCTTGTCGGAAGCGTCGGCGGCGGCCAGCGCCGCATCGCCCGCCTCGGTGATGAAGGCGTTCAGCGGACGCGCCTTTTCGATGGCGGTGACGAAGGCGCCGGTCAGTTCGCGGGCGGAAATCTTTTTGGCCCGGATGGCGTCGCGCGCCGCAGCCAGGGTCATGCTTGTGAGATCAGACATTTACTCGACCACCTTGGGCACGACGAAGAAGTGATCTTCGCCATCGGGCGCGTTGGCGGTGACGGCGGCGGCCTGGCCGCCATCGGTCACCTTGTCCTCGCGCCACTTCAGTTTCTGGGCGACCACGCTGGTCATGGGAACCACGCCTTCGACATTGACTTCGCCCAGCATCTCGACCCACTGGAAGATGCCGTTCAGCTCGCCGGCCATCGGCTCCAGGCGGCTTTCCGGCATGGCCAGGCGGGCCAGCTTGGCGATGCGGCGCACGGTGTCCTTGTCGACGGACATGAAGGTTCCTGCTGTGTTAGGTAGGGTCAGCTTGCTAGCAACCGGGGGGTCCGGAGGCAAGCAAAAGGGGATTTTCGTGGCTGTCATCACGCTGGAGGAGCTGAAAATCGCCCCCGGCCTGCGTCTTCTGGGGCTGGATCTTGGGGAAAAGACCATTGGGCTGGCCCTGTCGGACACCAGCCTGTCCATCGCCACCCCCATGCAGACCCTGAAACGGGGGAAGTTCAAGGCGGACGCCGCCCAGCTCGACATTATAATAAGTGCGCAGGGGGTCGGCGGGCTGGTGGTGGGCCTGCCCCTGAACATGGACGGTTCCGACGGCCCCAGCGCCCAGTCGGCCCGGGCCTTTGGCCGCAACTGGGTGAACCACAGCCCCCTGCCTGTCGTATTCCAGGATGAAAGGCTTTCGACCAGCGCCGTGACCCGGACCCTGCTGGAAGCCGATGCCAGCCGCCGCCGCCGCGACGATGTCGTGGACAAGATGGCGGCGGGCTACATCCTGCAGGGAGCGCTGGACCGTTTGCGACATTTGCGATGAAGGACAGCGAACCGGCGAAGCTGTTGTGGCTGCTGCGGCCGCCGGTCACCATCGACCGGCGCACCGAGCGCGTCATCCTGCTGGTGGGCGCGGCGGCGCTGTTCGCCGGCTATGACGTCAATGTCTTCGGGCTGGCGACGCCACAGATCCAGCATTCGCTGAGCATCCCGGAAAACCAGATCGGGCTGACGCTGGCCTATTTCCGCATTGCCGCCATCTTTGCGCTGGTGCTGGCGGCCAGCGCTGATCTCTTGGGGCGGCGGCGGTTGCTGCTGATCACAATGTTCGGCCAGGCGGTCTTCACCCTGGCGACCGCTTTCGCGCCGAACTATGCCGGGTTCGTCGGCGCGCAGTTTCTCACCCGCGTCTTCGGCTATGCCGAGGAGATGCTGTGCTTCGTGGTGATCGCCGAGGAGATCGCGCCCCAGGCGCGCGGCTGGGGCAACAGTGCGCTGGTGGCGTTCTATTTCCTGGGTGCGGGGTTCGCCTCGGCGGTGTTCGGCGCCATCAACATCCTGCCGCATGGCTGGCGGTCGATGTATTTCATCGGCGCGCTGTCGCTTTTCCTGGTGGCATTCCTGCGCCGCCGCCTGCCGGAGACGCAGCGCTTTGAAAAGCAGGGCGCAAGGGGACTGAACATTCGCAGCTTCCTGGGGCTGTTGCGCGAGATTGCGCGCCAGCATCCGGGGCGCGTCGCCACCGCCATCCTGGCGGCCGGCGCCTTCGGGTTCGCGGCTTCGCCCGCCACTTTCCTGGCGCAAAAATACCTGCAGGAAGTGGGGCATTACAGTCCCGGCCAGGTCAGCGCGCTGTTGATCCCCGGCGGGCTGGCGGGACTGGGCATGGCGATCGCGGCGGGGCGGCTTTCGGACCGGCTGGGACGCAAGCCGATGGCCATCGCCATGGTTGCGTTGTGCGGCGCCAGCTTCGCGCTGTTCTTCGGCACCGGCGCAAGCTGGGCGCTGCCGGTGCTGTGGATCTTGGCCTTCTTTGGTTTCTTCGCCGGCGACACGCTGGTGGCGGGCTTTGCGCTGGAGATCGTGCCCACCCAGTATCGCGCCACCGTTGGCGGCATGCGCTATCTGGTCGAGATTGCGGCGGGCGCGGTGGCGCTGGTGCTGGAGGGCAAGCTGTACGACCATTTCCAGGCCCATGGTCCCGCCTTGCAATGGCTGCTGGCCTCCCTTCCAATCACCCTGATCGCCATCCTGTTCCTGCCCGAGCCGGCGGGAAAACGCCTGGAGGACATTGCGTGAGGCTTGTGCTTGCCGTGCTGCTGCTGTTGCCCACCCTGGCGTCCACCCTGGCGCCTAGGCTGGCGTCGGCCGCGGAAACCACCTGCAAGCGCAGCCCCGCTTTGACGGGGCAATGCCGGATGGTGAAGGGCAGCCTGGGCCTGACATCGGGTATCGGCGTGACACTGGTGGCCGAAGACGGCACCCGCATCGTCATCAAGGCCCCGCCGGACAG
>CBIHOI010000180.1:0-2995 GCA_966211925.1 uncultured Hyphomicrobiales bacterium
AAGCGGACGGGAAAGATCTTCCTGGACTATCTGCGCAACGACCGCATGGCCACGGCGGTGGCGGTGCTGTCGCCGCGTGCGCGCGATGGCGCCACGGTGTCGATGCCGCTGGAATGGAGCCAGATCAAGAAGGGCCTGGACCCGAAAAAGTTTACGATACGCACGGCGCCGGCGCTGATCGCGAAGAGCAAGGCTTGGCGCGATTATGACAAGGGCGAGCGGCCGCTATTGCCCGTGTTGAAAAAGCTGGCGGGAAAATAGCTCAGCCGCGTCCACGATACGGCGCGACACCAGGATCCGGAAGCCAGACGCCAGCAGGCGCCTTGCCATGCTGGAAGAACACGTCGATCGGGATGCCGCCGCGCGGATACCAGTAGCCGCCGATGCGCAGGAATTTCGGCTTGATGGCGGCGATGATGCGCTTGGCGATGGCGATGGTGGTGGCTTCGTGGAAGCTGCCGACATTGCGGTAGCTGGTCAGGTACAGCTTCAGCGACTTGGACTCGACGATGGTCTTGCCCGGCACATAGTCGATGACGAAATGCGCGAAGTCGGGCTGGCCCGTGATCGGGCACAAGGTGGTGAATTCCGGCGCGGTGAAGCGGATCAGGTAATCGACGTCGGTGTGCGGATTGGGCACGGCTTCCAGCACCGCCTTGTCGGGCGATGTGGGCTGGGCGACATGCTGGCCAAGCTGGGTGAGTTTTTTCGCCATCAGGCTTCGTACACGCAAGTCTGGCCATAGGACGGGCGACGCAGTTTCACGCGCGCCACTTCCGGCAAGACAGCCCTGGCCTTCGCAAAGATGTATTTGGCCAGATTCTCGAGGGTCGGCGCGCCAAGCCCTTCCACGTCATTGAGCAGGCGATGGTCCAGGCTTTCGCGGATGGTCTTCAACACCGCATCCACTTCGCCGAAATCACGCAGCAGGCCGGTCGCCGCGTCCGGCTCGCCGCGCAGGGTCACTTCCGCATAGAAGGAATGGCCATGCATCCGGCGATATTCCGGGGCCCCGTCCAGGAAATGGGCGGCGTCAAAGGTGAATTCCTGGGACAGTTCGATCATTACGGACTCAAGTAGCGAAGCGGCAGGCCATTTAAAAGGGGCCGCATATCGCCCCTTGGCCCTATATCGTCAAGGCCGGGACCAACATTGCCGCGAAAAAGGGTTGAAACCCGGCCCCGCCGGTCCAAGATGGCACCCATGCGCGACAATATCCGTAATCTGATGAAATGGCTGGCCGAACCGGTGATGGTGGTGGCGATGGTCTTCTGTGCGACCACCGCGATCGCCCAGCCTTTCTATGTGCCGTCCGGTTCCATGGAGCCGACGCTGCAGATCGGCGACGTGATGCTGGGCACCAAGTTCGCCTATGGCTATAGCCGCTGGTCGGTGCCGCGCGGCATCGGGCCGGTGTCCGACACGCGCCTGTTCGGCAAGATGCCCAAGCGCGGCGACGTGGCGATCTTCCGCCTGCCCCGCGATCCGCGCGAAACCCTGGTCAAGCGCGTCATCGGCCTGCCAGGCGATCGCATCCAGATGGTGGGCGGCCACCTGGTGATCAACGGCGAAACCGTCAGGCTGGAACCCGCCGGTACCGGCCAGGTGGAACAGGCTTCGGGCCGCCACGATCCGATCGGCCGCTTTACCGAGACCTTGCCCGGCGGCGTCCGCCACATCGTGTTCAAATCCCATTGGGATGGGGTGCTGGACGACACACCGGTTTTCACGGTGCCGGCCGGTCACCTATTCATGATGGGCGACAATCGCGACAACTCGCTGGACAGCCGGGTACCGGCGGAAGACGGCGGCGTCGGCTTCGTGCCGGTGGAAAATCTGATGGCCCGGGCGGACCTGATGCTGGGGTCCTACGACTATCTGAACCTGCACTCCGTGCGCGACCTGCTGGCCAAGGTCCGCCTGTCGCGGTTCCTGCGGCCCATTTAGCCTTTTCACCCGCGACAGCTTGGCTTCTCCGTCATTATTGCGTCGCTGTTACTGCCCATGCTAACTGGCGGCGCGTGACGCGAGGTGACTCGCGGGCGCAAGATATAATACAGCTAATTCAATAGCTTATATGACATCACCGGCAGGTTGGCGGCTCAGGCACGTCAAAGCCGCAAAGGATCAAAAGTGGCGAACGACGCGGCGGAAGGTGGACTGGCGGGGCGCTATGCCAATGCCCTGTTCGAACTGGCGCAGGAATCCAAGGCCGTGGACGCGGTAAGCGGCGATCTGGCCAGCCTGCGCAAGGCGCTGGACACCAGCCCCGACCTGGCCCGCCTGGTGCGCTCGCCGGTGTTCTCGGCGCAGGACCAGGCCAAGGCGCTGAAGGCCATTCTGTCCCAGATGAAGGCCGGCGAACTGACCGTGAAGTTCGTGCTGCTGCTGGCGTCCAAGCGCCGCCTGTTCGCGCTGACCCAGGTCATCAAGTCCTATGAAAGCCGCGTGGCCAAGTCGCGCGGCGAAACCGAAGCCGAAGTCGCCAGCGCCCGTGCGCTGTCCGATGCGGAGATCGGCGAACTCAAATCGGTTCTGAAGTCCAAGCTGGGCAAGGAACCGCGCCTGCACACCAAGATTGATCCCTCCCTGCTCGGCGGTCTCGTCGTGAAGGTGGGTTCGCGCATGATCGACTCTTCTCTTCGCACCAAGCTCGACGGCCTGCGTGCGGCCATGAAAGGACACTAGTTATGGACATCCAGCCCGCAGAAATTTCCGCCATCCTGAAGCGCGAGATCGCCAATTTCGGCGCCGAGGCGCAGGTCAGCGAAGTCGGTGAAGTGCTGAGCGTCGGCGACGGCATCGCGCGCGTCCATGGCCTGGACAATGTGCAGGCCGGCGAGATGGTCGAGTTTCCGGGCGGCATCAAGGGCATGGCCCTGAACCTGGAAACCGACAATGTCGGCTGCGTGATCTTCGGCAATGACAGCACCATCAAGGAAGGCGACACCGTCAAGCGGACCGGCGCCATCGTGGAAGTGCCGGTCGGCAAGGC
>CBIHOI010000181.1:0-2927 GCA_966211925.1 uncultured Hyphomicrobiales bacterium
GGCAGGCGCGAGACCTTCTTCGCTTTCACGGGCGCTTTCACCTTCACCGGCTTCCCGGCGGTGGACGTATTTTCACGTACGCCTCTCTTGTCGCCCACCGGATCGCTGCGTGAACCCTTGCTCTGCCACACCGCATCCGCCTTGAATTCCTTCGCCCGCATGAAAGGCTTTGGCTTGGCGCCCGTGCCTTTCGCGATCGCGCCCATGGCGCGACCGGACGCGACGGAATGGTCCTTTTCTAGAATTTTTTCGCCGCTGCCCGTCTTGGCGAAGTTGTCGCGATGCTTGATCAGCAGCCAGTTGTTGCGTTTCGATTTGAACTTGTCGTTGCGCATTCTGACCAGCACCCAGCTGCCATGCAATTTCTCGCCGTCCAGGCTGAACTTCAGGTCGCCTTTCTTCAGCATCTTGTCCGGATCGCCTTCCGGCTGCCAGAAGCCACGGTCCCACAGCATCACGGTGCCGCCGCCATACTGGCCCTTGGGAATGGTGCCTTCGAAGTCGCCATAGTCCAGCGGATGGTCTTCCACCTCGACCGCCAGGCGCTTCTCGGCCGGGTCCAGCGAGGGCCCGCGGGTCACCGCCCAGGACCGAAAGGTGCCGTCCAGCTCCAGCCGGAAGTCATAATGCAGGCGGGTGGCGGCATGCTTCTGGACGACATAGCGCAGGCGCTTGGATGGCGCGGTTTCGCCGGCCTTGCCGCTGGGCTCGGCCGTGACGGCGAAATCCCGCATGGATTGGTATTTTTCCAGTGCGGCTTTGGCTGATTTTCGCGCGGTCTTCTTCTTGGCGGCCATGGCGGGTCTCCCTGTGGGAAACAAAGTTCCCGCGGAGCGTTTCCGTTCCGGATTCGAAGGAAAAACCATCATGGGTGCGAAGAAAAAAGCCAAGGCCGTCGCCAAAAAGGCTACCCGAAAGACGCCGGCTCGCCGCAAGGCCGCCGCCCATCATGGTCATCACCGGCCCGCGAATTCCAACGAGCCGCATCTTTCCAGCCGCCCCATGTGGCAAGGCCAGCTGCGCCTGTCGCTGGTCTCCTGTCCGGTGGCGCTGTTCAACGCCACCAGCCGCTCCAGCGACATCTCCTTTCACCTGCTGAATCCTGAAACCAACAACCGCATCCGCATGGTGCCCACCGACCCCGATACCGGTCCGGTGGAGCGCGCCGACTTGGTCAAGGGTTACGAAATCTCCAAGGATCACTACGTCATCGTGACGCCTGACGAGCTGGACGCGGTGAAGCTGGAAACCACCCGCACCATCGAGATCGAGCGCTTCGTGGACGAGAAGGACATCGACCGTCTCTACTGGAACGCGCCCTATTATCTGGTGCCGAACGGCAAGGAAGGCGTCGAAGCCTATACCGTCATCCGCGAGGCGCTGGCCGAAACCGGCCGCATCGCGCTGGGCCGCGTGGTGATGCACACCCGCGAGCGCCTGGTGGCGCTGGAGCCCAAGGACAAGGGCATCATCGTCTATACCCTGCGCATGGCGGACGAGGTGGTCCAGCCCAAGGACGCCTTCGACGATATCCCTGCCGCCCGTCCCAACAAGGAAATGATCGAGATTGCCCGCCGCATCATCGAACAGAAGGAAGGCGCCTTCGAACCCGACAAATTCGAGGATCGTTACGAAACCGCGCTTCGTGACCTGATCCGCCGCAAGGAAAAAGGCGAGAAGCCGGTGACGGCCAAGCCGGTGGAAGAGGACAATGTCATCGACCTCATGGCGGCGCTGAAGAACAGCCTAAAGGCCGGCGGCAAGAAGGCCCGATAGCCGCCACTCTGGAATGTTTCCAGTGTTCGTTTTTTGTCGCGATTTGTCGCGAATGCTGCCACTCTTCCCCGAAACAAGCGTCATGCCGGGGAACAATGGCAGCCGCAGCGACTGGGGAAGCAATCAGATTCGGCACCGGGCCCGTCCTTCAGGGCGCGCTGGTATCCTGGCACGACCTGTTTTCGCAGGCCGAGCTGGACGCGCTGGCGCGTCATTGCGATGCCCTGGTGCTGGAGCAGGCGGGCCTGTCCGGCAGCGATCACAACACCATCCGCAAGACCCGGGTCGCCTGGGTGCTGCGCGAGCCTGCCACCGAGAACTTCTACCGGCGGATGGAAGAAATCGTATTGGCGCTGAATGCGCGCTTCTTCCGCTTCGATCTCTCCCAGCTGGTGACCTTCCAGTATGCCGTCTATGACGGCGGCGGCCATTTCGACTGGCACAAGGATTATGGCCGCGCTTACGGCGAGCCGGGGCAGGAGCCGCGCAAACTGACCCTGTCGCTGCAATTGTCCAATGGTGCCGACTATGACGGCTGCGACCTGGAAGTGCGCGGCGGCAACGAAATCGATATCGCTCCGCGCGAACGCGGCGCACTGATCGCTTTTCCCGCCAATGTCCTGCACCGGGTCACACCGCTGACCCGCGGCGTCCGAAAGTCGCTGGTGATCTGGGCGGCCGGACCGGAATTCCGCTGATATAAGCGGGGCATGACTCGCGACCAGTGGCTGGGAATCGGAAGCGGACTTTTTGCCGGCGCGCTGTGGGGTCTGGTCTTCATTGCGCCCGGCCTGACGGCGGATTTCGCCGCCGTCCAGATCTCCGCCGCGCGCTACCTCGCTTACGGCATCATCGCGATGCCACTGCTGGCGCCGGGCTGGCGCACCCTGTCGCGCAAGCTGACCCGCGCTGACTGGCTGGCGCTGTCCTGGCTGGGGCTGACGGGCAATATCGCCTATTACATCTTCCTCGCCACCGCCGTTCACCTGGCCGGCCCGGCGCCGACCGCGCTGATCATCGGCCTGCTGCCCGTGGTGATCACCCTGATCGGCGCGCGCGAGCAGGGCGCCATCCCGCTGCGCGAACTGGCGCCGTCGTTGACATTGGCCGTGACCGGGGTGGCGCTGATCTCCTTCACCTCGCTCGCCCAT
>CBIHOI010000182.1:0-2898 GCA_966211925.1 uncultured Hyphomicrobiales bacterium
GCCTTTTCGGTTTGGGCGGCCTCGATCCATTCCAGCATGTCCGGCAGGGTCTGGATGGTCTCGCAGTAATCGGCGCACTGCCGGTCCAGCTTGACGTCATAGGTGGTGAAGCGCGTGGTTACTGGCGCATACATGGCATCAGCCAGGGTTGGCGTGGCGCCGAACAGGTAGGGCCCGCCATACCGTGACAGGCAATCGCGCCAGATGCTGGTGACACGCTCGATATCCGCCTGGGCGGCTGCCCATATCTTGAAGCCCTTGTAGTGGGCCTTGAGATTCATCGGCAGCGCCGAACGCAGGTTGGAAAAGCCGGAATGCATTTCGCCAGAAATGGCGCGGCAATGGGTACGCGCCGCCATGTCTGGCGGCAGCAGCCCGGCTTGCGGGAAATTCTCGTGCAGATATTCCGCGATCGCCAGCGTGTCCCACACCTTTATGCCGTTGTGCGTCAGTCGCGGCACCAGGAAGGATGGCGACAGCAGCAGGAGTTCTGCGCGCGCATCGGCATCGTCGCTGGACAGCAGTTCTTCCTTGAAATCCAGTCCGGCCATCCGGCAGAGCAACCAGCCGCGCAGCGACCAAGACGAGTAGTTCTTGCTGGAAATGGTCAGAACGGCGGCGCTCATATTGGCAAGTTTGTCCTCTTTTCGCGCGTTGACAAGCATTATTTTGCACTGCAGCATCGCACTTCGGATAGGGTCTGAGGGCCCGCATTCCGCGGGGAAGCTCGGGGCTAGCCAAAAGCGCGATGTTGTATGACGCCTATCAAGCCCAACAGGATTTCCTGGCGCCTTTCCGCGCCGGCGCGGACCTGTTCAAATCGGCGTTCGGCGACACCGCCATGGGGCCTTCCGCCAACTATTTGTTTCGCAGCATGTCGGCAGGTGCGGAGATTTTTTCCCGCGCCCAGATGATCCATGAGCGCCCTGACTATGCCATCGGGACGGTGGCAGGACAGCCGGTCATTGAGGAAGTGGCGCTCGAAATGCCGTTCGGCAACCTGGTGCATTTCCGAAAGGAGGGTGTCAGCGGGCAGCCGCGCGTCTTGCTGGCGGCGCCGATGGCGGGGCACTTCCCTACCCTGCTGCGCAATACCGCACAGACGATGCTGGCCGACCATGATGTCTATATCACCGACTGGAAAAGCGGCCGCGACGTGGCGCTTGATGAGGGCCGTTTCGGTACCGACGAATATATCGATCACCTGATGGCCTTTTTTCATCATATCGGTCCAGGTGCGCACGGCATGGCAGTGTGCCAGCCCTGCCCGGCCATGCTGGCGGCGACGGCCTTGATGGCGGAAGACGAAGACCCCGCCACGCCCAGAAGCCTGGTGCTGATGGCGGGCCCGGTGGATACCAGTATCAATCCCACCAGGGTCAACGTGCTGGCCAATGAGCATCCACTGGAATGGTTCGAGAAGAACCTGATCACAACGGTGCCGCGCCGCTATGAAGGCGCCCACCGGCGGGTTTATCCCGGATTCATCCAGCTTTCGGCCTTCATCACCATGAACCTGTCGCGGCATGTGCGCGCCCACATGGATCTGTTCAGCCATATTTTGAAGGGCGAACTGGCCAAGGCAGACGCCAATCGCAAGTTCTACGACGAGTATTTCTCCATTGCCGATCTGCCGGCGGAATTCTATCTGGAGACGGTACAGCGGGTGTTTCAGGAGCATCATCTGCCGCGCGGCATCTATACCTGGCGCAATCGCAAGGTCGATCCTCGTGCCATCCGCAAGACTTCACTGCTGACGGTGGAAGGCGAGCGCGACGATATCTGCGGCCTCGGCCAGACCATGGCGGCCCAGGACCTGATGTCCAGCGTCAAACCGTTCCGCAAGAAGCATTATGTCCAGCCGGGTGTTGGCCATTACGGCGTATTCTCCGGCACGCGCTGGCACAACCAGATCTATCCGATGGTGAGAAGCACCATCATGGCCAGCGACTAGTTCAGCGCGGTGTTGAGCAGCCAGGCCAGGCGCAGCCCCGCCTTTGCAAGCTGCGCGCGCGCGACACCCTTTTGCATATCCAGATAAGCCGGCGGCATGCGAAGCGCGCGGCGACCGTTCACGGAGCTGTATATTTCCTCTCGCGCGACGGTGTGAGATTCATTCGCCCAGCTCTCCGGCGTTCCGGCCTGCCAGCTTTTGCGCTGTGCGGATGAAATGCCGCGCGCAATCTGGGATGAAATGTCGTTTGCATCAAAGCCCAGGCCTTCAACCACACTGACGTCCCAGATGTGATGCAGGTTGGTGCGCTGGCCTCGCAGATAAACGCGAACACCATTGCCGCCATGGTCGGCATTGTCTTCGGCATGCAGTGGCTGGTGAACATCGGCAACGAAATGGATCAGGAAGCGCAATGCTTCCGCGCGCTGCGCGGGTGGAAGCTTGCGGTTGGCAAGAATGCGCGTGTCGCGGGTGATCTGCGCCACCACACAGTCCCCGCCGGCGCAATCGCGTCGGGCGTCATATCCGGACGCCTCCAGCGGGATGTCCACAAAATGCCAGCGCCGGGCATCAGGCCGCTGATCGCGGACCTCGTCGGCCCAGTTGGAGTCATGAATCAGCATGCTTTCCCCGCCCAGAAGCAACCCAACCTGGCTTTTGGCGGCGGCACTCAGCGCCCGAAGGGCGATACCAGCCACGATTTCATGGCCCTCTGCGCCCCAGGCGAAGGCGGGCGAAGGCAGGGCAAGGAGGGTGAATGCAACAATTATTCTAATCATAACAGTGTCTTGAGAGAATTTTCGGCATCTTGCCCCACCCCCTAGTACGAACTATTGACTAGTATGAAATTCATGCTAGTAATTATCGCACACTAGCTGGAACAACCCAATGGCCGAAGAAACCCCCATTACCCGAAAATTCCGCAAGGAGCTGATGACCGGCCT
>CBIHOI010000183.1:0-2789 GCA_966211925.1 uncultured Hyphomicrobiales bacterium
GGGCGAGATGAACCCCGAACAGTTGTGGGAGACCACCCTGGACGAGAATGCCCGCAGCCTGCTGGTGGTGAAGGTCCAGCATGCCGACGAGGCGGGCGAACTGTTCGCCAAGCTGATGGGCGACGTGGTCGAGCCCCGGCGCGAGTTCATCCAGGACAATGCGCTTTATGCGGCGGTGGACGTCTGATGCTGAAGGGGCTGCGGTTCCAGAAGCGGATTTCGATCCTGCCGGGCCTGCTGCGGATCAACCTGTCCAAGTCCGGCGCCAGCGCCAGCGTCGGGCCGCGCGGGGCGGACGTGAACATCGGCACCCATGGCGTGACAACCAATGCGGGCATCCCGGGCACGGGTCTTTCCTATCGCCAGAAGGTCGGCGGTGGCGGCAAGACCTGGCTGGGCGTGCTGGCGGTGATCGGCGGGCTGGGCCTGTGGGGCTTCCAGCACATGGGGAAGATCGAGAAGTTTCTTGCGCCGTCCGCGCTGCAAGTCGCCGCGCAACCCTCAGCCAAAGCCGTCCAGTCGCCTGTCAACATGGCGACGCCCGGCTTGCGGTACATTCATCGCGGCGGGTCTGTTATTCGTGATGAACCAAAGGCTTCTGGCCACACCTTAAAGAAAGAGTCGAAGGGTGCGCAGGTCACTCTTGTCTCGGAAGCCGATGGCTGGGCCAAGGTGACGGACGGCGACATCACGGGCTATATGCGCGCGAGTGTTCTGGGCGCTGAGCCGCCGCAGTGAAGTTCTGGCCGTTCGCCCTGCTCTGTCTGGCGTCCGCCGCGGCCCACGCCGACGAACTTGGACCCGTCTGTCCGGACCGCCCCGGCAAGGGCACCTCGCCCTGCACGGTCGAGGTCGGGCACGCCCAGGTTGAACTGGGACTGTTCGACGAGAGCTTCCAGCGCCGCTCTGGCGTCACCACCGACATTGGCAATGCGGGGGCGGCCCTGGCCAAATACGGGGTCAACGACCGCCTGGACCTGGAAGTGGGCATGGCGCTCGACCAGTTCCAGCGGGTGCACGATGCGATGGGCACGGTGACCAGCTCTGGCGTCGGCGACCTCTATCTCCATGCCAAATACCTGGTCAGCAGCGGCCCGGTTTCGTTCGTGCTGGACCCGTTTGTGAAGCTGCCGACGGCGGGCGGCGGGCTGGGGAACGGCCATGTCGAAGGCGGGCTGGTGGCGCCCGTTTCCTATGACCTGGGCGCAGGCTGGTCGCTGGCGGCGACGCCGGAGGCGGACCTGTTGCTGGACGGGTCGGGCGGCGGCTATCACGCGGGCCTGGTCAATGTGGTGGGGCTGGGCAAGAGCATTGGTGCGATGACGCTGGGCGCCGAGGTCTGGAGCAGCCAGAATCTCGATCCCGCCGGCACGGTCAGCCAGTACAGCGCCGATGTGAATGCCGCCTGGCTGGTGAACAATGACACCCAGCTCGATGGCGGCCTGAACGTGGGTCTGAACCGGGCGACGCCGGACCTGGAAATCTATGTCGGCGTCAGCGAGCGGTTTTAGGACACCCTTGCGCTGACCAGCCAGCAGGCGGTAGGCGGGGCGATCTCGCCTTCCCCATCCGCGAACTTGGCCAGGGCGGCGCGGGAGGCGGCGATGATCTTCTCGCGGGTGGCGGCGTCGGCCTCGCCCACGGCGCGCGACAGGGGCCCGATCTGCAAGGTCTGTTCGGCGATCAGGTCCAGGTCGCGGCCCATCGGCATCACGCCGTCATACTTGCGCGTCTCGACATCGTGGAAGCCGACATCGCTGAGGATGGACAGCAGGCGCTGGGGATCGGCAAAGGCGAAGGGGCCGGGCGCGTAAGGGTCCGGCACGGGCTGTTCGGGGAGGAATGGCCGGGCGGCGGCCAGCGGCGCGCTGGCCCACAGGTTTTCCGCCGGCGTGCGCCAGCAGACAAAGGCCAGCCGGCCGCCGGGCCGAACCGCGCGATGCAGGTTGGCGAAGGCAAGAAGCGGATCGTCGAAGAACATCACCCCGAAGCGGGAGAACAGCAGGTCATATTGCTGCGTGAACGGGTAAGCCGAAGCATCGGCCAGTTCGAAGCGGATATTGGCGCGGCCGGCGGCGCGGCTTTTGGCCAGCTCCAGCATGGGCTGGGAGATATCCACGCCCGTCACGCTGCCCGATGCACCGACGGCGTCGGCCAGCGCCAGGGTGGTGGTGCCGGTGCCGCAGCCGATGTCCAGCACCGCTTCACCCGGCTGCGCATCCGCAAACGCCATGATGGCCGAGTGGATGCGCGACAGGTTCTTGTCCATGCGCGCCTGGAGCTGTGTCCAGTCGCGCCCCGCCTTCTCGTTCCAGAATTTGATCTGGTCTTCGTTGGCGGCCATGGGGCTACTTTCCGGATTTGCTCTTGCGCAGTGCCAAAGTGCGAAGGCGCAAGGCGTTCAGTTTGATGAAGCCGGCGGCGTCCTTCTGGTCGTAGGCGCCCTGGTCGTCCTCGAAGGTGACCAGGCTTTCGCTGTAGAGGGTATAGGGCGATGTGCGGCCCACCACGGCGACATTGCCCTTGTAGAGCTTCAGCCGCACCGTGCCGGTGACGAATTCCTGCGACGTGTCGATCAGGGCCTGCAGCATCTCGCGCTCGGGGCTGAACCAGAAGCCGTTGTAGATCAGCTCCGCATAGCGGGGCATGATGTCGTCCTTCAGGTGGGCGGCGCCGCGGTCGAGCGTGATGCTCTCGATGCCTCTGTGGGCGACCAGCAGGATCGAGCCGCCGGGGGTTTCATAGACGCCGCGCGACTTCATGCCGACAAAGCGGTTTTCCACCAGGTC
>CBIHOI010000184.1:0-2596 GCA_966211925.1 uncultured Hyphomicrobiales bacterium
GGCGTCTGCGTGCCGCCGCGCAGGCTCTGATCAATGAACTCGCCGCCCCTGGGATGCAGCCGGTCCAGCGCAACGTTGAGCTCGGCGTTGAAGCTTTCCATGCTGGAAAAGCCGTCCGGCGGCGCGAGATCGAAGCTGCGCACAAGAGTGTCGTAACCGTTGATAGCCTCGTCCCGCCCATCCCCCATCATGCGCGTGGCAATGCTGAGCATGCCCAGGCAGGCGCCGCTGTGCGGATCGCGGGCAAGGCCCTGTTCACATATCCAGGCCGCCTTCTGCGCATCACCGCTCAGCAGCGCCGGCTCCGCCGCGATGCTGAACAGCTTGGGGTCGCTGCCGTACCGGGCGAGCAAGCCGTCGAACATCGCCATTGCCTCGCCATGACGGCCGGTCTTTGTCAGCAGTTGCGCCACCCCGATGGCGGCCAGCCTGTCGCCCGGATCGCGCGCATGCAACTGGTCGTAAATGGCATGTGCTTCGGTGTTGCGGCCTTGCCGGGCCAGCAGGAACGCCTTGCCAAGCAGCAATTCACGGGTCCTGGGCGCTGCCTCGAAGGACTGCAGCAGTTCATCCTTCCGTCCCACCTGATAAAGCATCGCGTTGTAGTCAAGGTGCAGCCCGGGGTCGGCGGGCGTGCGGGCGAGTTCGTCCTTGAAGATCGCAATGGCTTCGTCGAACCGGCTGAGATGCTGAAGCGTCTCGGCACGGTGACGGGCAAGACCCGGCAAGGCCGGGTCCAGCGCCTCGGCCTGGTCCAGCACTGCCAGCGCCTCGGCATCCTTGCGCTGCCTGCGAAGGGCCTGCGCCAGTTGCAGGGCCAGCTGCGCCTTGAGACGCGGCTCCCGCGCGGCTGCCAAGCCGTGGCGCGCAATGGTTTCGGCATCGCCCGGCCGCGCCGCGTCGACCAGGATGGCTGCGAGGGCAAGCGCGGCGTGTGCGTTTTGTGGCGCAAGGGCAAGCACCCGGCGGATATGCTCCTCCGCTTGCTCCAGTTCTCCACGCCGATGCAGCAAGGCGCCCAGTTCAAACAGGGCCGGCATGGAATCGGGCTGGTACAACAGCGTTGCGCGAAATTGCTTCTCGGCTTCCTCGGACCTGCCGAGCCGCGACAGCGCCAATGCCAGATTGAAGGTAAAAATCGGATCACCGGGGGCAGCCTGCGCCGCCTGTGCGAACAGGCTGGCCGCGTCGCCGACACGGCCCTGTTGCATCCGCAGTGTGCCGGCCAGGTTGAACAGGTCGGGGCCGGTGACTTCGCCGCGAAAGAACGGCGCCAGCGCGATCTCGGCGCCCGCCAGATCGCCGCCCTTCAGCGCATGTGTCGTTGCCGCCAGCAACTGCTGGAGGGCCGCAGGGTGCGCGGACGCCATGCTGGGCCTCCTAGTGCCGGTGACGCTGGGACTTCACGCCCAACTCAAGGGCGCCGTTTCGGGCGATCGGGAAGTTCATTGTCGATATTGGCCGCAAAGGCGTTCTTGGTGGCCATGTCCCGGGTAACGCCGATCACCATCAGCTCCAGCGGCGCTGCGCCGCCCTTGAAGCTCTTGGCCTGATTGAACTCGACCGGGATGGCGTCGCCTTTCTTGATGGACACGGTTTCGCCGTCCACCGTCACGCTGCCCTCGCCGCTCATCACATAATAAGCCTCGGTCAGGTCGGGATAGCGGGTCTGCGGCAAGGTCGCGCCCGGTGCCACCAGCACATGATCGACATAGGCCCAGGGCGTATAGAAGACACTGGGGCCCAGCGCGCGTCGACGCTGGATGCCGTTGCCCTGGTCATGCAGCAGCGCCCGGTCAAGATGCATGGTCACGAACTGGGGTATCTTGTCCAGCGGCGCGCCGACCCGGTCATCGCCCAGGTTGAAGGCGTCATAGACCTTGGATGTCCCCACATTGATGTTCATCCATTCAATGTCGTGGTCGGTCGGATTGTAGACCGCGTGCGCCGAGCCCATGCGGTCGGGCACGCCCCATGTGCCCTTGAGCTCGGAGGTGCGCCCGTTCACCGTGAACTGGGCCGTGTCATCGAAGATCACGAACATTTCCTCGCAATGGTTGTGGAAATGCTGGCCGATGCTGCTGTGCGGATGGATCACGCCGCGATGCAGGAACAGCATGTTGCTGGACAGCGTCTTGTCGTTCATCAGCGGCCCGAAATTCATGGTGCCGGCGCCGTCATGCACCGCCTTCAGGGTGGCGGTCTTGCTGACGTCGTAATGGGTGATTTTCTGGGCCAACTGGGCGCTGGCGGCGCAGGTACCCAGCAGGAGGAGCGCGACGGACAGAGTTTTCATTTCGATTTTCCTTTGGGGAGAGCAAAAGCAATCACGTCATCGGCGGTCGCCGGCACATGGGCGTTGTTGCCGCCCGTTGCCACCACCGCAACATACTGCCGGCCATCGCGGCCGCGATAGCTGATCGGGCCGGTGGATGCGGTCGCCGGCAGCCTGGTTTCCCACAGCAGCTTGCCGGTGTCGGTATCAAAGGCGCGGAAGCGGCTGTCGTCGGTGGCGCCGATGAAGATCAGCCCCGCACCGGTCACCATCGGGCTGCCCAGGTTGACGCGGCCGGTGCCCTGCTGACCTTCCGGCAGA
>CBIHOI010000185.1:0-2571 GCA_966211925.1 uncultured Hyphomicrobiales bacterium
TAGACCATGTGATGCAGGCCCGAGCCGTCATCGGTGTCGCCGATATACATGCCGGGCCGCTTGCGCACGGCATCCAGCCCCTTCAGCACCTTGATGCTGTCGGCATTATAAACATTCATGTTCGGTGTGGGTTCGGACATTCTAGCTCACCATGACTGCGACGCCCGCGCACGCCATGACGGCGCCGGCACCCTTGTTGATGCGCCGCCGGGCCTGGCGGCTGGCGACGAATTTCTTGAGCCGCGCGGCCATGGCGGCATAGCTCAGCGTGATGACCGGTATGACGATCAGCGTCGCCAGCACCAGCTGGAGATAGGCAATGCCGGTGAGCGTGCGTGGATTGACCACCACCGGCAGCAGCGCCACGAAAAAGGTAATGGCCTTGGGATTGCCCAGGGTCAGCGCCCAATACGCAAAAAAACCGCGCCGGGCGTCACCGGCCTGTGGCACGACATCGGCGGCTTCGGGCACCTCCGCGGTCCAGTATTTCCAGGCCAGATACAGCAGGTACAGGCCACCAGCGATTTTCACGGCCAGGAACATCGGGCCCATCGCCTGCGCCACCAGCGCCAGACCGAACACAGAAAGGCTCATCAGGCACAGGTCGCCCGCCACGATTCCCAGCGACGCGGGAATGGTGGAACGGAATCCCGTGGCCAGCGCGCGTGCGATGATGGAAATCATGCCCGGTCCCGGCGTCGCCACTGCCAGCGCATAGATGCCGAAATAGATCAGATAACTGTGCAGCGGGATCATGCATCCCCCTGGGGCAGGAACACGCCGTCGCGCACTTCGAAGATGTCGGCGCGGCAGCCCTCGAACAGCGACAGGTCGGTGCCGGTCATCCAGGCCTGGGCCGACAATGCCGCAATCTCCTCAAAAAGCGCGGCACGGCGCACCACGTCCAGATGGGCGGCGATCTCGTCCAGCAGCAGGATGGGGGCGAGCCCATTTCGCGCCCGCGCCAGTTCGCGTGCATCCGCCAGCATGATGGAAATCAGCAGCGCCTTCTGCTCGCCGGTGGAACAATCGCGGGCATCGGCGCGCTTGACGGTATGGCGCACGGCAAGATCGGTTGTGTGCGGTCCGGCCAGTGTGCGCCCCGCCTCGGCGTCGCGCAGCCGGCTCGCGGCAAACCCCGCACGCATCGTGTCGGCCGATGAAAGATGCAGGTCGTCGCTGAGTTGCAGCGAAGCGGACGGGAAAGCCCCGGCCTCACCGCGTTCGGCCAGGGCGCGTGCCAGCTTTTCCACCGTGGCGGCGCGCGCCTGGGCAATCAGCACACCGGCCTCGGCCATTTCATTCTCCAGCCCATCCAGCCAGGCCGGATCGCGCGGACCATATTTCAGCAGCCGCGCCCGCTCGCGCATCGCGGTTTCGTAGCGCGTGGCGGCGCGGGCATGGCCGGCATCGAAACCCAGCACCAGCCGGTCCAGGAACCGCCGACGCCCGCCCGCACTTTCGATGAACAGACGGTCCATGGCCGGCGTCAGCCAGATCAGCTGCACGATATCGCCCAGGTCGGCCGAGCTTTGCGCCGCGGCCCCGTTCAGGCGCACCTGGCGTGCGGCGCTGGCGCTGGTCAGGCCGGTGCCGATCTCATGTTCAGTCTCGCCGCGCGCCACCGTGGCCGCCACAGCCCACAGCGTGTCATCACCAACCGGTCCCTTGCGGGTGTGTTCGGCAAGCTTCGCACCACGCAATCCGCGGCCCGGTGACAGCAGCGAAATCGCGTCCAGCACATTGGTCTTGCCGGCGCCATTGGGGCCCGCCAGCACCACAGGCGCGCCGCTGACGGCGATCTCGCCGCTGGCATAAGAACGGAAATTGGTCAGCCGCAGACGTGTCACCGCCAGGCGGCTGACAGCCGCCACGCAAGACTTTGTTTCGGGCAGAGCCGTCAAATCAGACCCGGAGGGGCATGAGGACATACAAGGTGCGCGTGTCCTCCGCATCTTCGATGATGGCCGGCGAACCGGCATCCGACAGCAGGAAGCGCACTTCCTTGCCTTCGATCTGGCTGGTGATGTCCAGCAGGTAGCGGGCGTTGAAGCCGATCTCCAGCGCACCGGCGCTGTAGGTGGCACCGACATCTTCGGTGGCGGTGCCGCTTTCGGGGTTCACCACCGACAAGGTCACCTTGTCCTTGGACAGGTTCAGTTTCACCGCGCGGGTCTTGTCGGCGCTGATGGTGGAAACGCGGTCCACCGACTGGGCGAACTCCTTGGCTTCCAGCACCAGCGACTTGTCATTGCCGGCCGGGATGACGCGCTCATAGGGCGGGAAATTGCCGTCAATGAGCTTGCTGGTCAGTTCCACACCGTTGAAGCCGAACTGGATCTTGGTGTCCGACAGCGAGATGTCGATGGCGCCATCGGCGTCATCCAGCAGCTTCATCAGCTCGCCCACGGTCTTGCGCGGAATGATGACGCCCGGCATGTCGCCGGCACCGTCGGGCAGTTCCAGTTCGTAACGGGCCAGGCGGTGGCCGTCGGTCGCCACGGCACGCATCACCGGCGGCTTGGCGTCCTTGGCGGCATGGACATAGATGCCGTTCAGGTAATAGCGGGT
>CBIHOI010000186.1:0-2525 GCA_966211925.1 uncultured Hyphomicrobiales bacterium
GCACGCGCTCGGTGCGGATGGCGCAGCCGATGGCGCTGACCGGCTGCTTCGCGCCCAGCGTTTCCAACAGCGTATCGTAGCGGCCGCCGCCGGCGATCTGCACCGGGCCTTCGCTGTCGCGCGCCCAGAGCTCGAACACGAAGCCGGTGTAATATTCCCAGTTGCGCCCGAAATGCGCGGTGAACTGGACGCGGGTTGGATCGATGCCCAGCGATTTCAGTGTCGCCATGCGCGCATCCATCGCCGCCAGCTCCGGATCGAGATTGATGCCGGCCGTCTTGAGCAGGCTGCGGACCTGCAGCAGTGCGGCTTCGGCAGGGCCGGAAATGTCCAGCAGCCGCGAGATCGCAGCGGCAACCGCCGGGTCAAGCCGCAGCGCCGCGGCCTGGGCAGCGCGGTCCATAGCGCGGGTGATGATGTCTTCGCGCGAGCGACCGCCGGCCGGTGCGTCGGCCTTGGTATCCAGCAGCGCCTCGATTTCGGCGCGGGTGCCCGGCAGCTTGGCGGTACGGTCGCCATGGCCCAGCCAGTAAAGCAGGCTTTCGACATAGCCGGCGCGCCAGAAATGGCGCTTCAACCGCCAACGCCACTGGCGCGGCAGGTCCAGCTTGTCCACCAGCGCGTTGAACAATGCGAGATCGCCGATGCGGACGGAAAAATCCTTGAGCCCGGCCACGCGCAGCGCTTCGATTGTCAGCGACAGGACTTCGGCATCACCGGCGGCGCGATCTTCCTGGCCCAGCAATTCCACACCCGCCTGGAAAAATTGCGTTGGCCGCTGCGGTTCGCCCGGCTGGTGGCGGAAGACCAGGCCGTTATAGGAGATGCGCGCGGGAAAGCTGCGCCCTGCGCCCACGGCATCACGGCAAATGGGAATGGTGAGGTCGGGCCGCAGGCAGAGATCGCGGCCGCTGGGGTCCATCAGCGTGAAGGTCCGGCGGCGGATCTCCTCGCCGGAACGGTCGAGGAAGATTTCCGCCGGCTGCAGGATCGAAGGCTCCTCGCGGCTGTAGCCGTGCGCGGCGAACAGCTTCAACATCGCGACGGCCTGGCCGTTCAGCGCCTCGATGGCGGGCGTGTCGTAATAGGGAAAGGCCGCCACTATCGGGTTCCCAGCATCGTCTTGACCTCGGCCACCAGGTCGGCGCGCTTCACGCTTTTCTGCGCTTCACGATTGCCCACCCATTCGGCACGGCTTTCGACCGATTTGGCGAGCTCGGCGCCCAGTGCAAGATCCTTCAGGGTAACTTCGCCGCGGGCGCGTTCGTCGCCACCTTCGATGATGGCAATGGCGGCGCCGCGCTTGTCGGCATATTTGAACTGGTCGCCCATCTTGCCGGTGCCGACATAGGCCTCGGTGCGGATGCCAGCGGCGCGCAGTTCCTGCACGATGGCGAAGGATGCCGCGGCTTCTGCCTTGTCGAACACGGTGACCACCACAAGCGGCGCCTTGGCCGCCGCCAACGCGCCGCGCGAGGCCAGCGCACTCATCAGCCGCGACACGCCGATGGAGACACCGGTCGCCGGCACGGCCTGGCCGGTGAAACGCGCCACCAGGTCGTCATAGCGACCACCGCCCGCGACAGAGCCGAACACCACTTCCTCGCCGTCTTCATTCTTGATCGGAAAGGTCAGTTGCGCCTCGAACACCGCGCCCGTGTAATAGTCCAGCCCGCGCACCACGCCGGTATCGAACAGGATGCGGTCAGGACCGTAGCCACAGGCGTGCAACAGCTTGACGATCTGTTCCAGTTCATTGAGCCCGGCGGCGCCGATCGCGCTGGTGGAGATCAGGGTGCCGATCTGCTGCAGATGTTCTTCCTCATCAGCGGCATCGGGCGCGACGAAGGCCAGGATGCGATGCGCCTGCTCCGGCGACAGGCCGGCGCCCTTGGTGAAGTCGCCGCTGTCGTCCTTGCGGCCCTCGCCCAGCAGCGCCTGCACGCCTTCGACGCCCAGCCGGTCGATCTTGTCGATTGCCCTGAGCACGATGCCGCGCTTTTCGCGGTCATCCAGCGCCACACCACTGGCCTCCAGCACGCCGTCCAGCAGCTTGCGGTTGTTCAGCTTGATGATGTAGTCGCCGCGCTTCAGGCCCAGCGCCTCCATGACGTCGCTCACCATCATCAGCAGTTCGGCATCGGCGGACGGCGAGGCGCTGCCCACCGTGTCGGCATCGAACTGGGTGAATTCGCGGTAGCGGCCGGGGCCGGGCTTTTCGTTGCGCCACACGCTGCCGGTCTGGTAGCGGCGGAAGGGCTTGGCCAGGTGCTGGAAATTGGCGGCGACATGGCGGGCCAGCGGCGCGGTGAGGTCATAGCGCAGGCTCATCCACTGCTCGTCATCATCCTTCAGCGAGAAGACGCCGGCATTGGGGCGGTCCACGTCGGGCAGGAACTTGCCCAGGGCGTCAGTATATTCGAAGGCCGGCGTCTCCAATGGCTCGAAGCCATAGCTTTCATAGACGGCACGGATGGTCGCCAGCATCTTCTGCTCGGCCATGATCTCGGCGGCGCCGCGGTCGC
>CBIHOI010000187.1:0-2374 GCA_966211925.1 uncultured Hyphomicrobiales bacterium
AGCCGCGCCACCGTGCGCACCGGCCCGCCGCCGCCGCCCAAGACCGCCGGGTTGCTGGATGTGTGGGGCGGCAAGGACATCGTGAACAATTCCCCGATCGCGTCCTACGACCTCAGCCATGGCGGGTTCACCGTGACCCTGCCGGACGGCCAGGTGTGGGCCCAGACCGACGCCGATGCCGAAAAGCATTCCGTGTCTTGGCGCCAGCCCGCCAGCAGCATGCGGGTGACCATCAGCCAGGCGGCGATGCGGACCTTCAACCTGGTCGTGAATGACGAGAACCAGCACTACAAGGTCAAGCGCGTCCGTTGATCCGATCAGGGGCGGCTGACGAATTCTTGCCAGCGTGCCATGATCGCCGCTTCATGGGTGAGCCACCAGCCGGAATCGACGGCGAAGGCATTGCGGAAATGCTCAGGCGTGGTCGGCAGGACCGGACGCATCGCGGTGCCAAGTTCGGGATTGGTCTTGACCAGCGCCTGCGATGAATAGCGCGCGGGGCCATAGGGCACCCAGCCGGCGACCGCCGCTAGCGGCGCGGAGCCGGTGGCATAGGCGATGAAATCCAGGGCGCGCTTCTTGTTGGGATTGCCAAAGGGAATGCCGAAAACGTCTAGCTCATAAAGCTGGTGGTCCCAGATCACGCCCGGCGCGAATTCCTTGCGGGCGTCATAGACGTCACCGTTCAGTGCCGTGGCCATCACCGCCTGCCGGTTCTTGACCCAGCCCAGCGCCCCGACGCTGTCATGCGCCCAGATCGGCCTCAGGGCGGTCAGTTTGGCAAAGGCGCGGTCCAGGCCTTCGGGAGTTTCCAGCGTCTTGTAGACATTGCCGGGGGCGACGCCGTCGGCCAGCAGCGCCATTTCCAGATTGTACTTGGGCGAGGCGCGTGACAGCGCCCGGCGGCCGGGGAATTTCCGCGTGTTGAAGAAATCCGCCAGGGTCGTGGGCGCGCGCTTCAGTTTCGGCGAGAAAATCATCACCTGGGAATAGACGACACTGCCCACCCAGCAGGGGCCAAGGGCGCCAGGGACGAAATCCGCGCGCGCCGGTTTGCCATCCGCGCCATCGGGCAGGGTGGCCGGATCGATCTTCTCGAGCAAGCCGCGCCGGCACGCTTCCACCGCCCTGGGCAATTCAAAGTCGATCACGTCGCCCTTGTATTTGCGCGCCGACACCGCGCGCTCGACCTCGGCAAGGTCGCCGTCCCACTGGGCGATGCGCACATCCACCGAGCGTTCGGCGCCGTAGGGGCGCATCAGCGCGCTGGCCTGGGCCCTGCCATAGGGGCCTGCCCAGGTGGTGACGGTGAGGACGGGAAGAGGGCGTGAAAACCAGTAAAGCCCCGCAACGACCCCGATCAGCAGGACAGCGAGGACAGGAAGATAATAGCGGCGCAATGTCATCGCCGATCAGACTAGCCGAGCTTCGTGAAACTTACAGGTCCATTTCCAGGCCGAGATCGACAGCCGAGGAGTTGACGTTGTTGTCCAGGCAGATGCTCTGCAGCGTTCCGGTGACGGCGCATTTGTGGCCGGCGTCGCGCACCTGCATCCAGCGATACATGGCGGTGATGCGCGAGGAATCGCTGAGCGGAACCGCAAGCCCGCTGATGAAGGAATAGGCCAGGTCCCAGCGGTTCTGGCGCATATAGGTGTTGCCGCCGCCGCTGATATTTGTGTCGGTGTAGGCCGCGCCCACGCCCATGCCCACAAAAGGCTGGATCCCCAGGTCATCGGGCACCGGGATATCCCACAACAGGTTCAGCATGGGGGCGGCAATGCGTGTGCTGCCGGTTGCCCCGGTTCCCACGCCGTTCAGGCTGAGGGTGGACAGAGGCTGCCAGCGATAAAGCGCTTCCAGCTCCAGCCGCAGGTTCAGGGGCAGGCGGGCGCCCAGATAGATCGAACCACCGCCGCCAGTGGCATAGGACGCGCGCAGCGCCGTGGGCGGCGATGTGGGGGCATAGGTCTCGGACCGGTTGGCATTGAGGGCATAGCTGCCACGAAGCCCGACATAGGCGCCGGAGCGCCAGCCAGGGCCATCCTCGACCGGGCCTTCCGGCGCGGTCTGGTAGCCGGGATAGGCGTCGATGGGCTGGGCGACCGCAGCGCCGGAAAGCAGGAAAAGACCTGCAATCAGTGACTTGGACACGCGCATGGAAAGCCCCTCGGATTTTGGGCCCAAGGTCGCCCCAGTCGGTTAACGAAAGGTTAACTTCTGCCGCCGCGCGCTGCCTAAAGCCTTGCTTTTGCGAGGTGTGCCCCATAGAACGCGCCTTCCGCGGCACGCCGCACGCAGTTGTAGCTCAGTTGGTTAGAGCGCCGGATTGTGGATCCGGAGGTCGGTGGTTCAAGCCCACCCAACTGTACCA
>CBIHOI010000188.1:0-2248 GCA_966211925.1 uncultured Hyphomicrobiales bacterium
TCTTCATAGCGGTGGCCGAAATAGGTCGGCAGGTCGCTGTCGCGCGTCTTGGAGAACTGGAACCAGCTGGTATAGACGCCGCCTTCGCCCAGCGGCAGCAGCTCGCCCTTGGCCGCGATGAGGGCGTCCGCCTTGTCATAAATCCACGGCCCCGCCTCCACCAGCTTCTGGGCACGGTGGTAATAGTCGTCCAGCGACTTGCGCGACATGGGCCAACCGGAATGGGGAATCCAGTCGCGCTTTTCGAAATCGATGGCATCCAGCGGCCGGCACCAGCCGCCCCAGTGATTGGTGCTGCCGCCCAGCATGCGCAGCCGTCCGGCATCCAGCGCGATGTAATGGACGCCGTCTTCCTTGCCGGCATACATCTTCTGCACGGCGGGATCGAAATTCTCCCCGCCGGATTCCAGCAGCAGGATATCCAGTTTCGTGTCCGCCAGCGCCAGCGCCAGCGAGATGCCGGCCGGCCCACCGCCGATGATGGCGAGGTCGGGCGTCAGCACCGTGCCGGAGGGAAGCGTGCGAGCGTCGATCGGTGCCGTCAAAGCGAAAATCCGTGAAAGAAGTGCGACTGTAACGTCCGATCCGGCAAAAGGTCTTGTCGCAAATGTACCGGCCTAGATGTCTTCTGAGTGACCGATGTTGAAGCCGCCATCCACCGCGATGGCCTGGCCGGTGATCCAGCTCGCCTGGTCCGAGATCAGGAACAGCGCCATGTGGGCAATGTCTTCGGGCTCCCCCAACCGGCCCAGCGGATGCAAGGCAGTCAATTTGGCGCGGCGGTCCGGCGGCAAGGTGGCCAGCAGCGGGGTGTTGACGAAGCCGGGACAGATGCAGTTCACCCGCACATTGTCGCTCGCGTAATCCAGCGCCATGTTGCGAGTCAGAGAGACGATTGCGCCCTTGGACGCGCTGTAGGCGGCGCGGTTGCGCGTGCCCGTGGTGGCCACGCCCGACGACAGATGCAGCACGGCGCCGCCAAAGGCGCGCAGATGCGGCAACGCATATTTCGATACCAGGAAGGCGCCGCGCACATTCACCGCCATCACGGCGTCAAAATCGGCCATGTCGGTATCGGTGACCGTGGCGCGGCGCGCGATGCCGGCCGAATTCACCACCGCGTCGATACGCGCCAGGCCGGTGAGGGCGCGACTGACCTGGCCTTCGTCGCTGATGTCGCAGATGCGGGTATTGGCGAAGGGCGTGGGTCCGCGGTCGATGGCGGTGATGGTGGCACCTTCCGCCTCTGCCGCTTGCGCAATGGCAAGCCCCAGCCCGGAAGCGGCACCCGTTACAACGATATGTTTTCCAGAAAAGCGCATGCCCCGTCATAGACGGGGCATGCGGTCATTTCAACGATAGTGGAGGGGATTACCGTGCGCCGCCCGCGGCATACAGGTGTTCGCCCGTCAGCCAGCCGGAATCGTCGCTGGCCAGGAACACCGCCACCTTGCCGATATCGTCGGGCTGGCCGACGCGGCCCAGCGGCGTGGTCGAAGCAACCTGGGTCTCGAACTCGCTGCCCATGATGCCGGCCGTGTGCGTGCCTTCGCTCTCCACCAGTCCGGGGTTGACGGCGTTGACGCGAATCTTGCGCGGACCCAATTCGGCCGCGAGGCTCTGGGTGATGACATCCAGCGCGCCCTTGGTACCGGCATAGACGGACGCACCCGGCAGCGCCAGCCGCGTCACCGTGGACGAAACGTTGATGATCGTGCCGCCGTCATTGAAAGTCTTCAGCGCCTCGCGCGTCGTCAGCAGCACGCCCCAGACATTGGTGTTGAACTGGCGTTGATACTCTTCTTCCGTTACGTCCGTGATCGGGATGAACTTGTAGACGCCGGCATTGTTGACCAGCACGTCCACCTTGCCGAAGGCCTTGCCGGTTTCGTCGAACAGCCGCTTCACATCGCCTTCCTTCGTCACGCTGCCTTGTACCGCGATGGCCTTGCCGCCGGCCTTGACGATCTCCGCCACCGCCTTGTCGGCGCCGGCCTTGTCGGTCGCATAATTCACCACCACGCTGGCGCCTTCGGCGCCCAGTGCCTTGGCGATGCCCGCGCCGATGCCCTTGGAGGCACCCGTCACCACCGCCACCTTGCCGTTCAGTTTCTTGCTCATGAAAGCCACTCCGTTTGTTTCGATAGTTAGATGATTATCGAAACAAGTGGTTCAAGAGCGCCGGGCCGATTTTTCGCCGGGCCGTGCTAAATGCTTGAAAGTGTTTCCCGATAGGCGTCCAGCACCG
>CBIHOI010000189.1:0-2237 GCA_966211925.1 uncultured Hyphomicrobiales bacterium
CTTGTTGCAAGCCATTCTCATCTGGTTCATTCCCGCCCCGCTGGTGGCCGCCATGCTGTCCAGCCGGACGGGCCTGACGGCACTGGGCTATCTAGGCGTGGGACTGGCGGCGGCAGGACTGCTGTTCGAGGCGATCGCCGATGTCCAGCTCGCCGGCTTTCGCGCCGTTGCCGCCAACCGGGGCAAGGTGATGGATCGTGGACTGTGGGGCTGGTCGCGCCATCCCAACTATTTCGGCGAAGCCGTGATGTGGTGGGGATTCTTCCTGATCGGCTTTTCTGCCGTCCATCAATGGTGGTTGGTTCTGTCGCCCCTGCTGGTGACGTTCCTTTTGCTGCAGGTGTCGGGCGTTACGCTGATGGAAGATAAAATGGAAGACCGCCGTCCGGGGTACGCCGCGTACAAGCGCCGCGTCAGCGCCTTTGTGCCGATGCCGCCCAGGACACGCCGTTAACACCGGCATTACCGCCCCGCGTGCGGATGAGCGCCCAAAATGATGGCCGTCAGCTCGCCAAAGTGACCCCTGCGTTGACGGCCATGGCAATGAAGACGGTGTTGAAGAAGAAGGATGCCACGCCGTGCAACAGCACCGCGCGTCGCATCACGCTGGTCTTGACCTGCACATCGCTGACCTGGGCCGTCATGCCGATCACGAAGGAAAAATAGAGGAAGTCCCACGGACCCGGATCCTTGCGGCCGGGAAAGTCGAGGTCTTTCTCGTCGCCGGCGCATTCCGGGTCGTCGAAATAATGCAGATCGGCATAATGGAACGCCATTACGGTGTGCAGCACGAACCAGCCCAGCGGTGCGCCGATGGCGGCCAGCACCAGTGGCAGGACTTCCATGTCATGCTTTTTGCCCAGCGCGATGAAGACCGCGACAATGAAAAACATCATGGTGGCGAGGGTGACGAACATCACCACGCCGATCCCCTCGTCCTGGCTCTTGGCGCGCTTCTTGAGCGCCGCCGGCTTTTGCCCGAGCATGGGGATGCAGGCGGCCAGGAACGCCAGATAGAATACGTCACCGCCAGCCAACAGGGCCACATCCATGCCGAACACGTGGCAAAGCGCCCAGGCCGCGACGCCGCAGGTCAACGCGATATAGAAGCGGATATGCCTGGTCAGCGCGGCGGGAGCCCTCATGGCGCCAGCCTAGCCGAGTCTGCTCAGAGGCGGAAACGAACCTGGTCTATCCAGAAACGTTCCAGTCGCTTCAGGGTGACATTCAGGCTGTCCAGGTCGGTGGAGCCGACATTGCCCACCGCTTCCAGCGAACCCAGGTGGCGGTCGAACAGTTCGCGCAGCATGTCGCGCACCGCTTCGCCCTTGCGGGTCAGGCGCACCAGCACCGAGCGGCGATCGGCTTCCGAGCGTTCATGGTGGATGTAGCCGCCCTCGACCAGCTTCTTGAGATTGTAGGACACGTTGGAGCCCAGATAATGGCCCCGCGTGCGCAGCTCGCCGGCCGTCAGTTCCTGGTCGCCGACATTGAACAGCAGCAGCGCCTGGACCGAATTGATCTCGCGCTCATCGCGCCGATCCAGTTCGTCCTTGATCACGTCGAGCAGCTGACGATGCAGCCTCTCCACGAGATTGAGAGTCTCGAGATAATATTTGCGTACCGCAGGCGCGCTACCCAGCGCCACCGCGGTCTGCGGTTTGGTCATCGCCGTCATCTTCAATCCCCGCGTTTTGCGGAGCCCACCTTGTTGTTACGGCCAGATTAGGTGGGAGGTCTTAAAGACGCGTAAAATGCGCTGCTCATGCGGCAACGCTTTCCCAGTGCGGGTGATCTTGTATCCGCATGGCAAACAACCGATTAACGCCACCGCGAAAATCAGAACAATTCGTCCTGCGTTGAGACAAAGAAGCGATCGACATTGCCAATTGCCGCCAATGACGCGGGGTTCCATTGCGGCGCGCGATCCTTGTCCACCAGCGCGGCGCGCACGCCTTCGCGAAAATCGTGAGAGACGATCACCCGCTGCGCCAGGCGGTATTCCAGCGCCAGGCACTGCTTCAGGTCCAGACCAGCGGCCTCGCGCAGCAGCGCGAAGGTAAGCTTGAGCGATGTCGGCGACATGGCGCGGATGGTCTGGGCGGTGCCCCGCGCGAAGTCACTGCCGTCGCGGTCGAGCCTTTCAAGAATGGCTTCCACCGACACGGCAGAGAAGATCGTCTGGATGCGGCGGCGATGCGGCGCCAGCGCGCCGGGCGGGATTTTCTGCGCCAGCG
>CBIHOI010000190.1:0-2219 GCA_966211925.1 uncultured Hyphomicrobiales bacterium
CCGGCATGTATATCGGCGACACCGATGACGGCTCGGGCCTGCATCACATGGTCTATGAAGTGGTGGACAATGCGGTGGACGAGGCGCTGGCCGGCCATGCCAACCGCATTGAGGTGATCCTGAATCCCGACGGTTCCTGCACCGTGTATGACAATGGCCGCGGCATCCCCACCGGCATCCATTCCGAGGAAGGCATTTCCGCCGCCGAGCTGATCATGACCCAGCTGCATGCTGGCGGTAAGTTCGATGAGAACGCCTACAAGGTGTCGGGCGGTCTGCATGGCGTGGGCGTGTCGGTGGTGAACGCGCTTTCGGAATTCCTGGACCTGCGCATCTGGCGCGAGGGCAAAGAGCATTACATCCGCTTCACCCATGGCGATGCCGTGGCGCCGCTGGCGATGGTGGGCGATGCGCCGATCGAAAACGGCAGGGTCAAGAAGGGCACGGAAGTCACCTTCCTGCCCTCGCCCGCCACCTTCACCAAGACCGAGTTCGATTTCGGCACGCTGGAGCACCGGCTGCGCGAACTGGCCTTCCTCAACAGCGGCGTCTCCATCACGCTCACCGACAAGCGCGGCGTGGAGCCCAAGGAAATCACCCTGCACTATGAGGGCGGGCTCAAGGCCTTCGTGGAATATCTGGACCGCGCCAAGCAGCAGCTGATCCCGGCACCAGTGATGATCGTGTCCGAAAAAGACGGCGTGACGGTGGAAATCGCCATGACCTGGAACGACAGCTATCACGAGAGCACGCTGGCCTTCACCAACAACATTCCCCAGCGCGACGGCGGCACCCATGTCGCCGGCTTCCGCGCCGGCCTGACGCGGGTGGTGACCAAGTATGCCGAGGACATGCCGTCCGCAAAGAAGGACAAGGTGGCATTGACCGGCGACGATTGCCGCGAAGGCCTGACCTGCGTGTTGTCGGTGAAGGTGCCGGACCCGAAATTCTCGTCCCAGACGAAAGACAAGCTGGTTTCGTCGGAAGTGCGCCCCATCGTGGAAGGGGCGCTGATTGACCAGCTTGGCGCCTGGTTCGAGCAGCATCCGTCCGAAGCGAAAGCCATTGTCGGCAAGGTGGTGGAAGCCGCCAGCGCCCGCGAAGCCGCCCGCAGGGCGCGCGAGTTGACGCGCCGTAAGGGCGCGCTGGATGGCGCCTCCCTGCCCGGCAAGCTGGCCGACTGCCAGGAACGCGATCCCGCCAAGTGCGAGATATTCATCGTCGAGGGCGACAGCGCCGGTGGCAGCGCCAAGCAGGGCCGCAACCGCACCAACCAGGCGGTCCTGCCCCTGCGCGGCAAGATCCTGAACATCGAACGGGCGCGCTTCGACAAGATGCTGTCCAGCGAAGCGATCGTGAACCTGATCACGGCGCTTGGCACCGGCATCGGTCGCGAGGAGTTCAACGCTGACAAGCTGCGCTATCACAAGATTATCATCATGACCGACGCCGACGTGGACGGCGCCCATATTCGCACCCTGCTGCTGACCTTCTTCTATCGCCAGATGCCGGAGCTGATCGAACGCGGTCACATCTTCATCGCCCAGCCGCCGCTGTACAAAGCCGCGCGCGGCAAGTCGGAACGCTATCTGAAGGACGAGCCGGAGCTGCAGGATCACCTGATCGCCGAAGGCGCGGCTGGCGCGGTGCTGGAACTGCACACCGGAGAGACCATCAGCGGGGCGCATCTGGACGAGCTGATCGCCCACGCCCGCACCGCGGTGGCGGCTCTGGGCGGCTTTCCGCGCCACTATCCCCGCTTTGTGCTGGAGCAGGCCGCCATCTCCGGCGCGCTGAACCCAGACATCCTGTCTGACGCCACCAAGGCGGCCGATGCGGCCCAGTATATCGCGGCCCGGCTGGATACCCTGTCCGAGGAATATGAGCGCGGTTGGCAGGGCGAGCCGACCGGCGACGGCGGCCTGCGGTTCTGGCGGGACATCCGCGGGGTGCGCGAGGCCGTGGCCATTGATGGCAGCCTGGTCGCTTCCGCCGACGCCCGCCGCCTGGACAAGATGGCGTCCGAGCTGCAGACCGCCTATCTCAAGGCCGGCACCCTGAAGCGCAAGGACGAGACGCGAGAAATCCGCAGCCCGTCCGAACTGCTGAACGCCATCTTCGAGTGGGGCCGCAAGGGCCTGACCCTGCAGCGCTACAAGGGGCTGGGCGAGATGAACCCCGAACAGTTGTGGGAGACCACCCTGGACGAGAATGCCCGC
>CBIHOI010000191.1:0-2207 GCA_966211925.1 uncultured Hyphomicrobiales bacterium
GGGCCACTCTGCGAACTTCGACAAAAAGGCCGGCATTGTCCGGCCTTTTTGCTTTTTGGTTCATTTCTGATTTCCAGCTTATCTGCCTATATTTGCTGGATGAGCACGCACGCTCCCGCCCCGCCACCGGAACCGGCCGCCACGCCTGCGGCCCCGCCCGCGCGCGGCCGTCGCCGGCTGATGCGCCAGACCGATCTGGTCGAGCGGGTGCTGGCCTATGACCCCGATGCGGACGAGGCCATCCTCAACAAGGCCTATGTCTATGCCATGACGGCGCACGGCAAGCAGTTCCGCGCCTCGGGCGATCCGTACTTTGCCCATCCGCTGGAAGTGGCGGCCATCCTCACCGACCTCAAGCTCGACGTCCCGACCATCGTCACCGCGCTGCTGCACGACACCATCGAGGACACGCTGGTCACTTATGAGGACGTAAAGGAAAAATTCGGCGACGAGATCGCCAACCTGGTGGACGGCGTCACCAAGTTGAGTCAGCTCGAAGTCTTTTCCGAGCGCACCAAGCAGGCGGAGAATTTCCGCAAGCTGATGCTGGCCATCACCAGCGACATCCGCGTGCTGCTGGTCAAGCTGGCCGACCGGCTGCACAACATGCGCACCCTAGGCTATATCCAGAAACCGGAAAAGCGCCACCGCATCGCGCAGGAGACGGTGGACATCTACGCTCCGCTGGCGGGCCGCATCGGCATGCAGAACATGCGCGAGGAGCTGGAAGACCTGGCCTTCGCCGAGCTGGACCCCGAGGCACGCAATTCCATCGTCACGCATTTTGCCCGCCTCGACATGGTGGGCGGCGACCGGGTGGGCCGCATCGCCGACCAGATCAAGCGCCGCCTCGCCGAGCTGGGGCTGGAAGCCTGGGTCTATGGCCGTGGCAAGCGCCCCTTCAGCATCTGGCGCAAGCTGCAGACCAAGAAGCTCAGCTTCGAACAGCTCTCCGACATTTTCGGCTTCCGCGTCATTGTCGGCACCACCGCCGACTGCTATCGCGCCCTGGGCATCATCCATACCAATTGGCAGATGGTGCCGGAGCGCTTCAAGGATTTCATCTCCACCCCCAAGCCCAACGGCTATCGCAGCATCCACACCACTGTCTATGGCCCGGAAAAGCAGCGCGTCGAAATCCAGATCCGCACCCAGGAAATGCACGACATCGCCGAGCGCGGCGTCGCCGCCCACTGGCGCTACCGCGAGCATGTGCCCGACGCCAATATCGGCGACAGCGCCACCTATGGCTGGCTGCGCGACATGGTGGACCTGCTGGAAAAGGGCGACAGCCCGGAAGAGGCGCTGGAGAATTCGCGCCTGGCCCTCTACCAGGACCAGGTCTTCTGCTTCACACCCAAGGGCAGCCTGATCGCGCTGCCCAAGGGTGCCACACCCATCGACTTTGCCTATGCCGTGCATACCGACCTGGGCAACAGCGCCGTCGGCGCCAAGATCAACGGCAACCATGTCGCCCTGCATACGCCCCTGAAGAATGGCGACCAGGTGGAAATCATCTCCACCAAGGACGCGACGCCGTCGCCCATGTGGGAACAGTTCGTGGTGACGGGCCGCGCCCGCGCCGAAATCCGCCGCTTCCTGCGCCACGCGCAGCGGGACGAGCATGTCCGCTTCGGCCGCAAGATCCTGGAAAAGGCCTTCACCGACGAAAAGCGCGAACTGACGGAAAAGGCCATCGAGGAGGTGGCCAGGAAGCTGCGCCTGGCCAAGGCGGAAGATGTCTATGCCGATGTGGGGCGTGGCGCGCTGCGCGGTCACGAGGTGCTGCAGGCCGTCTTCCCCGAACTGAAACGCACCGGCAAGATCAAGATCGGCGCCCCCGGCGATGCCCGGCCGATTTCCATTCGCGGTTTGACCGAAGGCATTTCGTACACGCTTGGCCAATGCTGCCACCCCATTCCCGGCGACCGCATTGTCGGCATCTCCACCCCGGCCGACGGCCTGGTGATCCACACCATCGACTGCGGCGAGCTGGACAAGGCCGGCGACATGGACGATTGGCTGGATGTGAGCTGGGGCCAGGGCGCCGCCGACAGCGGCCAGTCGGTGGCCCGCATTCTGGTGCGTATTTCCAACACCCCCGGCGCCATGGCCGCGGTGATGACCGCCATTGCCGCCAATGGCGGCAACATCACCAATTTCAAGATGACCAGCCGCAACCCGCTGTTCTTCGAATTCACCGTCGA
>CBIHOI010000192.1:0-2094 GCA_966211925.1 uncultured Hyphomicrobiales bacterium
CGGTGGTGCCGCTGCCGAAGAAGGGGTCCAGGATCACATCGCCCGGCTTGGTGGACGCCACAACCACCCGGTGCAGCAAGGATTCCGGTTTCTGGGTGGAATGGGCCTTCTGGCCATCGGCGCCCTTGATGCGTTCATGCCCGTTGCAGATCGGCAACGTCCAGTCCGAGCGCATCTGCAGCTCGTCATTCAGCGCTTTCATGGCTTCATAGTTGAAGGTGTATTTCTGATCTGGATTCTTGGTCGCCCAGATCAGGGTTTCATGCGCGTTGGTGAAGCGGCGCCCTTTGAAGTTGGGCATGGGATTGGACTTGCGCCACACCACGTCGTTCAGGATCCAGAAGCCCAGATCCTGCAGGATCGCGCCAACGCGGAAGATATTGTGATAGCTGCCGATGACCCAGATCGCGCCGGTATCGCTCAGCACATGGCGCGCGGCCGACAGCCAGTCGCGGGTGAACTTGTCATATTCGGCAAAGCTGCCGATCTGGTCCCAGTGATCGTCCACCGCATCCACCTTGGACTGGTCGGGACGCCGCAGTTCACCGCGCAGCTGCATGTTGTAAGGCGGGTCGGCGAACACCAGGTCGGCACAGCCCGCGGGCAGGGCGCGCATGCGTTCCACGCAGTCGCCTTCGATCACCTGGTCCAGCTTCAAGGAAGTCATTGTCGAGCCCCGCAAACTTATCAACAGCGGGATTCACAGTGATTCGCCGCGACTCACGCGTCAAGAGTCTTGTGGAATCAAAGTGTTAGATATTTGAGTCCCAGATTCACCCCCATACCAGATGTGGTGTGATGGGGAGAAAAAACCGCCTGCGTCGGCCGGGCCGGTCTAATAGGGTGGCGGTGCGCAACAGCGTACAGCAAAACCATCCGGCGACCCGCCAACAAGACGCGCCGTCCGGCGCGATGATGAAAGACCTTGAACGTGCGCCTGTCGGCCATCCTGTTGCTTCTTTCCCCGCTTCTGGCCCTGGGGGGATGCGGACCCGACCAGAAACAGGATCTTGCCAGATGCGTGGCGCAGGCCAGCAAGGCCACACCCGTCGATGGGTTGAGTGACGCGGACGAGCGCCACGACGCCATCGGCGAGACGGTGGTGGATTGCATGCGCCGCGGCGGCTACCAGCACAGCCTGGGCGATCCGCAATGCATCGACGATGTGGACTTCGACGTCCACTGCTACACGCCGAAGGGATTCTGGCGCAAGGTCGCCTACAGTTTCGAATCCAGAAGCTGAGCTTCCCGGTCGGCGGGTGAAATCGCCTCGCCCAGCACGATGTTGCGCACGGGCGAAAAACTGCGGCGATGATGCACTGTGACGCCGTGGCTTTTCAGTCCGACATAGTGGTCGGGTGTGCCGTAACCCTTGTTGTTCTTCCAATTGTACTGCGGATGCTGGTCATGCAGCCGCACCATCAGCCGGTCGCGCGTCACCTTGGCGACAATGCTGGCGGCGGCGATGGAAACACTGCGCCCATCGCCCTTGATCAGGGTATCACAGCGGCAGGGCAGGGCCGGCGCGTCATTGCCATCCACCAGCGCAAACTCGGCTGCAACGGACAGCGCCCGCACCGCCCGCGCCATGGCCTGGTGCGTCGCCATGCGGATATTCAGCAGGTCAATCTCGTCCACGCTGGCTTCCCCCACGCCGACCGAGATCGCCATCGCCATGATCTGCGGGAAAAGCATCTCGCGGTCTTCTTCGCTGAGCTGTTTGGAATCGTTCAGCCCCTTTGGAATGCGCTTCCTGTCCAGGATCACGGCCGCCGCCACCACGGGGCCGGCCAGCGGGCCACGCCCGGCTTCGTCCACGCCGCAGACGGGACCAGCCATGGTCTTCAGCAGACGGGACTCATAGATGTAATGCGGCATGGCCGCTTATAGCGCGCCGCGGCGCGAAGCCGGAAGTGGTAAGCTGCGGCCAACAGCACCCGCGCAATTTTTCAGAACAGCGCCAGCTGGTCACCGGTCCGGACCGGGCGCCGGAACTTGTGGACCGCCAGCGGCGCGACCGGCCGGTTCATGCCCAGGCGCCGCATCGCCATGTGGAAGCGTCGCGCCATCACCTCGGCATATGGGCCGGTACCC
>CBIHOI010000193.1:0-2091 GCA_966211925.1 uncultured Hyphomicrobiales bacterium
GTTCCGGCGTCCAGTCCAGCGCGTCCACCCAGCGCGGCGAATCTTTGCGGAAAAAGCCCATCGCATTTGGTTAGCGCCAAAGCCGCAAACGGGCACGCGGTGTTAAGAAGCGTGGTTAATGCGCACAGCCGGGTGTTCCGGTCGCAGCATCCGTATCGGCGATGCGCAGCCGCCGCTTGCCGATCCGAATATCTTTCCAGGCATGCTGTGGCACCGTCAGGGCAAAGTGCCCGGAGCGCAGGGCGTCGTCGCTACCGCAGCTCGACAAATCCATCACGCGGCCCACCAAACGCCAATGACCGTCTTCCTGCGCAAAGACATCACTGCGCCAGGCGGTTCTGGGCAGCAGGATGATTTCCGGCTGGCCGTCGCCGTCCAAGTCGGTGATCACCGCGTCGCAGTGCTGGGTGGTGCGCAGACAGGCGGCATTCGTGCCGTCATCGCCCTTGTTCCAGTCGGTGTTCAAAAAGCTTTTGGGAAGCTGCGCGCCGCGCGGATAGACGGTCAGGCGGTCGGCGAGGAATTGTGGCGTTTCCTTTTGCTTTCCGGGAAGATCGTTCCGCAATTCGCGCTGGGCGTTGCGCTGCAGCGGGCCGGCCTTGCCGGACGCCAGCGCTTCCAGCGCCACCTTTCCGTAATGACCGCCTTCACGGCGCAGATAGGCATAGTCGAATTTCTCCGGCGCGGTCTTGCCGCTTGCCAGCCGCGCCATCTGGTCGACCACCGAAATGCGGGCCGGGCTGGCGATGGGCGTGAACAGCGCGATCAGCAGTGCCAGGGTCAGCAGCGCGCCGTAGAAATTCCAGTCCTCGATCCGCGCCAGCCAGCGGCCGCGCACGAACACGGCGCGGGCATACCCAACCGCATGCGCCAGCGCGATGGTGACAAGTGTGGCGGCGAAGACGCGCTTGGAGGTCCAGCCATATTGGATGACGCGCAGATACAGGGCATAGGCCGCGATCACCGCCAGCGGCAGGGTGAGAAGCGCCGCCAGGCTGCCGGCCCATTGCAGGATTTTCGGCGGCATGCGCTCGGCCGCGCCGTCCTGATGGGCGGCATTGATCAGCACGATCAGTGCCGCGGTAGCCGCCAGCAGCAGCATCGAGGCATGGCCGAAACTCCACAGTGCGGAGAGACCCGTGAAAGGCAGGCTGGCGACGAAGCCCACCGTGATCAGCGCGATGACGGGCAGCAGCCAGGACAAAAGGGTCAGAAGCAAGGTGCGCGCGCCCACCACCAAGGCAGGGCGTATGTCCGTCAGGTGCAGCGCGCCGGCCGCCGCCAGCGTGGTGGCGGGAATGGCGAACCATTCATGGGTGATCAGCTTTTCGAAGAAATCCAGCTTGATGAGATTGAACAGCCCGGCGCCCAGCCACAGCAGCAGCCAGAAAGCCCCGACGAACACGCCCGCCAGCGCCACCTGCACCGCCATCTTCCAGGCGACATCGAAATGGGTGAGATAGCTCGCCTTGAAGCGCCCATCATTCGCCGCGCCAACCACCAGGGCATGGGCGATGAACAGTCCGATGCCGCCGAAGAAGAAAAGCTGGGGGGACGGCAGAATGTACGGGACCAGATGCGGCGGGTGCGCGCCGACACCGCTGAAGAAGCCGTAATACGTCTCGGTCGGCCAGGCGCTCCAATTGTCGAACAGGGCCAGGCCCAAAAGCACTGTCGCCGCGATGCCGGCCCAGCGCAGGGCGCGCGGCACGGGCATTTCGCCCAGCGCCTGGTTCAGCAGCAGCGGAATGAAGATGAACACCAGCAGCAGCGGTGAAAAAACCAGCCCCTGGGTGGCGGGCCAGACCTCGGACTCCCGGGCCTGATAAAGCAGGTAAAGCACCGCGCCCTGCGCCAGCCCGATAACCAGGCGCGTCAGGAAAAGCTTCTGGCTCTGGGAAATCATGCAATGCCCCGGTGCGCCTCGCGGCGCACCATAGGCGAGGTGTCAGTTGTCGTCCATCTTCAGCGCGGCGATAAACGCTTCCTGCGGGATATCGACCTTGCCGAACTGGCGCATCTTCTTCTTGCCCTCTTTCTGCTTGTCCAGCAGCTTGCGCTTGCGGCTGATGTCGCCGCCATAGCACTTGG
>CBIHOI010000194.1:0-2050 GCA_966211925.1 uncultured Hyphomicrobiales bacterium
TCGCCCTTTTTCAGAGCGGTCAATGATGCGTCGCCCCGGCCTTAAGCACGAAGCGCCTGTCGCAATAGGGGCATTCCACCGCGGTTTCGTCGCCCATTTCCAGATAGACGCGCGGATGGCCCAGCGCGCCGCCATCGCCGTCACAGGCAACGCGGGTGTTGTCGGTTTCGATGATTTCGGGGGCCTGGACGGGCATGGGAAGTTCCAAAAAAGCGGGACGGGCGGGATCATAGCCGGTAAGATTTGTGGAGCAAGACCGGGCATGCGGACATGGTGACGCTCAACAGAATCTACACAAAAACCGGCGATTCCGGCCAAACCGGGCTGGGCGACGGCAGCCGGGTTTCCAAGGCGGGTCTCAGGGTCGCCGCCATGGGCGCGGTGGACGAATGCAACTCGTCCATCGGGATCGCACGGCTGGACGCAGACGCCGGCGCCGGCGCGATGCTGGCGCGCATCCAGAACGACCTGTTCGACCTGGGCGCCGATCTGTGTGTGCCGGAAGATGGCCGCAAGGCCGAAGGCCGGTTGCGGGTCGCAGAGGCGCAGGTCGAACGGCTGGAGCGCGAGATCGACGCCATGAATGCCGCGCTGGCACCATTGACGTCTTTCATATTGCCCGGCGGCACCGCGCTGGCCGCGCACCTGCACCTGGCCCGCGCCATCGCGCGGCGGGCAGAGGCGGCGATGGTGGCGCTGGCGGAGCATGAGGAGATCAACCCGGCGGCGCTGCGCTATGCCAACCGGCTGTCCGACCACCTGTTCGTGATGGCACGCACGGCGAATGATGGTGGCAGGGCCGATGTGCTGTGGAGCCCCGGCGCTACGCGCGATCTGTAAAGGCTGCGCCCGCTAGCGCGATTCTCCCGCTAGCGCGCTTCCGGCGTCGGGGTGGCGCAGGAATCGACGACGCGGCAGCCGGACTTTTTCACCTCGGCCTGCGCATCGCCGATGGCCGGCGACACGGCCGCCGTTCCGGCGTTTACCTGCGACGGCGGAATGGCGTTTTGAACCACGGCCGGCGGATCGGGCAATACGGGTGGATCATTGTCATGATCGCTGGGCTGGGCCAGCGCCGCGCCAGCCGGCAGCAGCAACCCAAGGAAAATCCATCGCAAGGCCATGTCTGCATCCTCCCAAAATGCGCAGGATAGAAAGCAAACGCGGGCGCGGGCGTGAATTGCCCGCCATATGCGCGGAATTAATGTGACTATTCAGGACCCAGCCTGCGGCCGAAGATGAAGGCCAGGATGACACCGATCACGCCCGTCACGCCCCAGCCCGGCGAGGCAAGGAACGAATAGACCGGCTGGGCCGCGAAGGCGGCGTGGTCGTGCAGCCAGGTCTTCAGCCAGAAAAGACTGCCGGGATTGACCAGTTGCCACACGGTGTCGAGGCTGCGCACCGTCAGCTCGCCGCCTTTTTCCAGCGACGTGACCGCGTCGGCGCCCAGCAGCATCAGGGCGATGACGATAAGGATAAGGCTGATCAAGCGCATGGTTACGGCCATGGCGTGGTTTAGCGCGCGCGGCGCGATGAAACAAGAAATCGCGGCCCCGGCCTTAACCAAGCGGACAAAGAAAAACCGCCCGCGCATTGCTGCGCGGGCGGTTCTTTTCATGCGTGCCGGAAATTATTCGGCGGGCGTTTCAGCGGCCTTTTTCGACAGGTCTTCGCCGGTGGTCTGGTCAACCTGCTTCATGGTCAGGCGCACCTTGCCGCGATCGTCGAAGCCGAGCAGCTTGACCTTCACGGCCTGGCCTTCCTTGACCACGTCCTTGGGGCTGGCAACGCGGCCCTGGGCCAGTTCGCTGACATGCACCAGGCCGTCCTTGGGGCCGAAGAAGTTCACGAAGGCGCCGAAGTCCATCACCTTGACGATCTTGCCGTCATAGATCTGGCCGACTTCCGGTTCCGCCGTCAGGCCGCGAATCCACTTGATCGCCGCCTTGATGGACTCGCCGTCCGACGAAGCCACCTTCACGGTGCCGTCGTCTTCCACGTTGATCTTGGCGCCGGTCTTTTCCACGATCTCGCGGATCACCTTGCC
>CBIHOI010000195.1:0-1748 GCA_966211925.1 uncultured Hyphomicrobiales bacterium
ATCGAGCTTGAAGGGTTTGATGATCGCCGTAATAAGCTTCATCTGCCGTCCTTCCATGTTTAAGCCATTGCCGGACCCCCGGGTCCGGCTTTAACGAAGTATCAAGAAGTGGGCCAGTTTGCGGACGGTTACCCAAGCCTTTGATGTTCAAAGATAAATGGCGAAAAATCGGCCTGGCGTGACTCAAAAACAGGCAGACATTTTTGCCTTTAATTTATGCAGAAAACCATTTCTGCATAAAAAACAGGCTCGATTGGAGCAAAATTGTGGAGCGCCATATCGGGCCTATGGGTGCCCGCCAGGCCGCAGCGTCGCATGCCCAAATGCGACGCAAGACCGCGACGCCAATTGGCCTAGAGTGCACGGACAATGCGCAAGACTGACATCCTGATTTCTGGCGGCGGGGATGGGTGAGGCCGGATAAGCCAAAGGTCCTGTGGACCTTTGACCCGGCCGAACGCCGCAGTGTCGCGCGGCCAAGCGCGACGCGAGGCCGGACGGCGGGACGTGCAAGCTCGGTATAAAATGATGATCATGCGTAAAACGGACATTCTGATTTCTGGCGGCGGGATGGTCGGCCTCACCCTCGGCCTGGCCTGCGCGCAGGGCGGGCTGAAGACCTTGATCATCGACACGGCGGCGCCCGCCACCGTCCTGGCGCCACAGTTCGATGGCCGGGTTTCGGCCCTGGCCTATGCCAGTGTGCGGATGCTGCGGGCGCTGGGCGTGTGGGACAGCCTTTGCGGTCACGCCCAGCCCATCCGCGAGATCCTGGTCACTGACGGCAAGATCGCCGCGCCGACATCGCCCTTCTCGCTGCATTTCGATTCCGCCGAAGTGGGCTCCGAAGCGCTGGGCTACATCGCCGAGAACCGCCACATCCGCGCCGCCCTGTACGATGCGGTGGGGCAGACGCCGAACCTGACGCTGCTGGCGCCCGCAACAGCCAGAAGCGTGACCACGGAAAATGGCGGCGCGGTCGTGACCCTGGATGACGGTTCGCAGGTCGCTGCCGCGCTGGTGATCGCCGCCGAGGGCCGCGAGTCGCGCCTGCGCGCCGAGATGGGCATCAACGTGATCGGCTGGTCCTATCCGCAGGTCGGCATCGTCGCCACCGTGGAGCATGAAAAGCCGCACAATGGTGTCGCCTATGAACACTTCCTGCCGTCAGGCCCGTTCGCAATTTTGCCCATGACCGGCAACCGTTCGTCGCTGGTGTGGACGGAAACAAAAGCCAAGGCCCCCGCGCTGCTGGCGCTGGACGAAGCCGGCTTCAACGCCGAACTGGCGCGCCGCTTTGGGGGGCATCTGGGCGAAACGAAATCCGCCGACCCCCGCTGGTCCTATCCGCTCAGCTTCCACATCGCGCGCGATTTCGTGAAGCCGCGCTTTGCGCTGGCCGGCGATACCGCGCATGGCATCCATCCCATCGCGGGGCAGGGCCTCAATCTGGGCCTCAAAGATGCAGCCGCCCTGGCCGAAGTGCTGCTGGATGCGGCGCGCCTAGGCCGCGACATCGGCGCGCTGGATACGCTCAAGCGCTACGAACGTTGGCGGCGCTTCGATTCGGTGGTGATGGGCGGCACCATGGATGCGCTGAACCGCCTCTTCTCCAACGACATCGCCCCCATCCGACATCTGCGCGATCTTGGGCTGGGCATCGTGGACAGCATCGCGCCCGCGCGGAAGTTCTTCATGCGCCACGCCGGCGGCGATGTCGGCAAGCTGCCCAAACTGATGAAGGGCGA
>CBIHOI010000196.1:0-1716 GCA_966211925.1 uncultured Hyphomicrobiales bacterium
GGCAGTCTCAGCAAGACCCAGCGGCCCGAAGCCGATGTGAATGTCGAATTCCAGGTGGATTCCAAATTCGCCGCCGAATCCGAAAAGCTCGCCTGGGCCTTGCAGGACGGCAACGAGCACTATGCCACCGATTATCCCGCCACGGTGGGCCGTCACATGACCAACACGGACTCGCACCCTTTCAAAGACATCGCCCCCGCCGTCAGCCTGCGCGAGAATGAACGCGGCGCCCAGGTCGGCAATGGCTGGGACCCGCAATGGCACCAGCCCACGGACGTCTATGCCACCTATGACGACAAGGATTTCCTGCTGGGCCTGAACGCGGCACAAACCACGCTGGCGACAACCGCCCGGCTGACGGGGGCGACCGTCAAATAACAGCGCTGGCTTTCGCCCCAAAGCCGGGCCAATCTCGGACGGATATTGAATCCATTCGAGGGGCCATATGCTCAGGATTTTCCCGTTGGCGCTGACCGCGCTGCTGCTTGCCGCGCCCGCGCTGGCGGTCGAGCCGTTCCCCGCATCCTTCAAGACCCAGACCATCAAGACCAACGGCACCGAAATCTATGTCCGCTCCGGCGGCACGGGCCCGGCGGTGGTGCTGCTGCATGGCTTTGCCGACACCGGCGACATGTGGGCGCCGCTGGCCAAGGTGCTGGTGAAGGACCACACCGTCATCGTGCCCGACCTGCGCGGCATGGGCCTCAGCGGCCATCCCGATACCGGCTACACCAAGATGAACCAGGCCAGGGACATTGCCGGCGTGATGGATGCCCTGCATGTGCAGAAGGCCGAGCTTGTCACCCATGATATCGGCAACATGGTGGGCTATGCGCTGGCCGCCCAATATTCCCCCCGCATCACAAAATGGGCGGTGATCGACGCGCCGATCCCCGGCATCGGCAACTGGGACAAGATCCTGCTGACACCGATGCTCTGGCATTTCAATGTGCGCGGACCGGACATGGAGCGCCTGATCGCGGGACGTGAGCGCATCTATCTCGACCGCTTCTACAACGAACTGTCCGCCGACCCGAAGAAGATCACCGAGGACACCCGCAATCACTATGCCGCGCTCTATGCCCGGCCGCGTGCCATGCATGACGCCTTCGAACAGTTCACCGCCTTCCACCAGGATGCGGTCGACAATGCGGCGTGGCTAAAGAAGAACGGCAAGCTGCCCATGCCGGTGCTGGCGCTGGGCGCGGAAAAATCCTTCGGCACGGGGGAGGCGGTTGAACTGCGGTTCGTCGCCTCCAACGTGAAGGGCGGCATTGTCCCGGCCAGCGGCCACTGGATCATGGAAGAAAATCCCGACGCCACCGTGAAGCTGGTGACGGACTTTCTGAAGTGAAAGCGGCTTTGATCCTGCTGCTGCTCACGGCGCCCGCATTGGCCACGCCGGCGCTGCAGCAGGATTGCCGCGGCCCCGGCAGCATCGGCACCGCGCTGATGGGCGCCGACGGCACCATCACGGTCAACATTCGCGCGCCCCAGCCGGGCTCGCCTCTCGATGGCGTGGTCGCGGTGCGGCCGGGTGACCCCAATTACGCCCGCATCAAATCCCATCTCGGCGGCATCAGCCCCGGCGAGAAAAAGCCGGTCCCGCCCTTCTGCTAGTCCAAGCCCGATTGTCATGGCCCACATTACGTGGGCCAGCCCCGGCCAGCACTCACGATACAAAATGTATCATCCGTGCATCAGGGCCACCACACG